>NZ_FQZM01000097.1 GCF_900142025.1 Desulfofundulus thermosubterraneus DSM 16057
CTGTGAAAAACAGGGATACTCCCGTGGCCTGTGGAACAGTTCTCTCAACAAGGCCCCTTTGTCGGCAAAAACGAACCGCATAATTGGCGGCAGAGCGCCCAGCATATACCTTGCCAAACTTGAGCAGGATCATCGTATTCCGGCTGACCGGGTGGATGAAATCCTGAGAACGCACCAGATTAACCCAAGCCTTTTGCGCGCCAATGCATTTGAAGAGTTCCTCCGGGACCGGGCGGCAAGATTGCTTGACCTGATCGAACAAGCTATGGGCAAGACCCTCTTGGGTCGCGATTCTGATGAAATCATTAGGGAATTCGGGGCACCGCTTGCGCCCAGTGCTATACGACTAACGGATTGTTAGGAGGTGGTTTTATGTCCCTGCATCCAATTCGTGCTCTCGATTATGTAATTGACGAGTACCGCGATTATTTGCGGACCGAGTTCAGAGCAAGGGATCCAAAATTGCGGGCGGCATTGGAAAGGGAATTGGACGCGCCGGGTTTCCTCGCTCAGGAACCTTTCTTTCAGGCGCACCGGCCGTTCAAGAGCGGCAAACGCTGGAGGGATTTACCGATCGATGCCCAACTCGCCCGCGTAATGGAGAACCGGTCGAAAAGCGAAACCGCTTACCTGCACCAGTCGGAGGCGATTGAGGAACTGCTTTCCCCGCAAGCCAAACCGGTTGTCGTAACCACCGGTACCGGCAGCGGTAAAACGGAAGCCTTTCTCCTTCCCGTTATACAGAACGCCTTTGATGATGCGATGCGGTTTAAGCGGTCTGGTCTTACGGCCATCCTTGTTTATCCGATGAACGCGCTGGCCAACGATCAAAAGCAGCGTATCGAAGAATATCTGGCCGAAGCCGGCTTCGCAGGTGCAGTGCGTGTCGAGCAATACGACCGGGGTACGCCGCAGGCCAAACGGGAGGAAATGCGCGCCAACCCGCCGCACATCCTGCTTACTAACTATATTGTAGATTTTCAAATTGATTCGGGAAAAATCTTCAAATTAAATTGGGGCAACCAACTGGTGGAACAAAGGAAATTCTCATTTTAAACCGGTAAT
>NZ_FQZM01000098.1 GCF_900142025.1 Desulfofundulus thermosubterraneus DSM 16057
TCAGGTCCAGAAGGGTTTCAAGAAGCATGCCGCTGCCTGATTAACCGAGTAGCCCCGCTCGCCGAAAATGATCACTTTCGGGCGCAGCCCCAGGGCCGCCTGCAACACCAGGGGAATGAGATGGGTTTCGGGTAAGAAAGCCAAAACCACAAACCCCGCCAGGTCCACCAGCACGTCCAATGCCCGGCCGGTGCGGCCGGGCACAAAGGTCTGGTGCCACTCGTCCAGGGCGGCCACCAGAACCACGATTACCCCGGCCAGCATCCAGTGCCGCCGGCCGCCAGAACCAGTACCGCCCAGGGCGGCGGCCAATGACAGACCCAGCGCACCGTAAATTACCACATGCGCCCCCTTGCGCAGCCAGAACTGGATGAAATCCGCCGGGGCGCGGCGGCTGTCCACGGGCTGGCCGCTGTAGGAAAAGCTAACCGGCGGCAGTTCCCGCACCCTTTCCACCAGGCCGGCGTAGGGCCGGATCTCCGGCCGCAGGTCCTGCTCGGCAAAGGGCTGGCTGGAAAAATAAGCGATAACCAGCAGGCAGGCCCCAACCAGCAGCCACCGCCACCAACGCTTTCTATATGCCACCAGCAACACCTGACCTGTTATGAGTTTCTTTGATTAGTTTTAGGGCCACCAGCAGCACCGTCTTCACCGCCCGCAGCAGGGTTCGGGCGTAGCCGCCGCTGTCCCCGGCAGCAGCCCGGCCGAAGAGGATAGGGAAAATGGCCGTGCTCAGGGCCATCACCTCCTGGAGCAGCCCGGCAGCCTATACGGAATAGTATTAAATTAGCGTTATTGGGGTAAAATTATATATGACATTCGAAAGTTTCTCACTTGGTATACAATATTTAGTGTTTTTGATTTCCAAGCATGACTATATATAGTATTTGAATGATGAACTTTTTAATCTCAAATATGTATTTAACTATCCTCTTTTAACTCAACTTTGACAGTAAAAGCCGGTTTTAGGCTCCATCAACTCTTGAAAACCCAGTAAAATCAAGGATGTATATTGGGATTATCAAAAAATG
>NZ_FQZM01000044.1 GCF_900142025.1 Desulfofundulus thermosubterraneus DSM 16057
GGGACCGCGGGAGGGCCGAGTCCTTCTCCGGCACAAGGCGGGGCGGCACCTCGCGGGGATCAGGATAGCGGCCTGATGGAGCAGGTGGTGGCCAGGGAGAACATGCTGTCCGCCCTAAAGCGGGTAGAGCGAAACGGAGGCGCGCCCGGCGTAGATGGCATCCCGACCGAACGGCTTCGGGACCAACTCCGTGCCGAATGGCCGCGCATCCGATGAGCTTAACCGAACGCTATCAAAGTCTTCGTCAAGCTTGGTGAACCGCCGGATGCGGACCCGCATGTCCGGTGGTGTGAGAGGACGGGGGCTAGCCGCCCCCTCCTACTCGATTTTGTAAGTATTCAGTGAGCCCGGTTGGATGCGGCCCAGCACTCACCCAAATATGACTCTGCTCCCGGTGTTTCAGGTTTAATTGACACATCAGGTTTTGGGAAGAGCTAGTATCCCGGTGAGTGCTGGGTCCTCGTTCACTCCAGTGCTCCGCGCGCTATATTTACATCATTTTTTTGCCCGAAAACGGGCGAAGAGGGCCGATAGAACCACGGCCGTGCCTACGCCCAGGGCCATACCGGCACTATCATTCAATCCCAGGGCTACCGACCAGTAGTAATATACCCCCACCGCTGCGGCCACGGTCAGCATCATGGGCAAAAAACTCCTGCTCATGTAGTAGACCTCCCGGTACAACCTGTCCCTTCCAGCATAGCAGGAAAAGAAGTCCCCGGCAAGCGAAAATGGCCCTTTGGGAAAAGGGCCGGGTATGGTGGTGGGGGCCTGTTCAGGCTGTGGCCTGGTCGATGATCTTGCGGTAGGGATCGCCGGCGTCATCACCGGGCTCGAGCAGCTGGCAGATCCTGCCGGCAGTGTTTTCGTCAATACCCGCTTCCCCCAGCAGGGCCAGCACTTCCTCCCGGGACCAGCCTTTCGCCCGGGCGGCCGGACCGACCAGGCTGGCCGCCAATGGAATGAGAGGCTCCGTTTTTTCGGCCAGGGCCATTGCTTCAGCCTTTTGGGCTGCTTTCAAGGACCGGTTCAATAAATCATGGTCCTCCGGCCTGAGTTTTTTGCGCAGCGCTACTTCCAGGCGGTTCCGGATGATCTGGGGCTGGCTTTGAATTGTCTTCGCCATTTCGCCAAGACATTTGCTGGCATAGGAGCACCAGGCGGCACAACCGGGGTCGAACCTGGGATTGCCCACCAGCTGCTTGCAATTGGGGCAGCGCAGGGTTATATCATCTTTCCAGAACTCGATGCTCTGGCCGCAGTGGGGGCAGGGAGACTCAAATATGTCTTCAGGTTTCCAGAAACTGCGGTCCTGTCCGGGACACTTCCAGATGGACATATCGCATCCCTCCTTTTGCCGGTGGTGAATTGATCATAATATCTGGTGCAATAGAAATCTGTGAGTATGGTCACACTATCCGGTGAATCAGGGAAATTATCAAAATAAAAAAGAAAGGCGTGAGCTGAAATGAAAATTGCCGTTCAGGACAACCTGGAAGAAGTAAAAAAATTTTTGGCTTCCCGGGGATACGAGGTGGTCAGTCCTTCCAATGCCCTGGGTGCGGCTGCTATGGTTGTTACCGGGGACATCGATGCCCGGGAGGAAGAGCAGACCCTGGCCCTGGCTACCAACCCGACCATTACCACCTATGCTCCGGTTATTAACGCTGCCGGGAGGTCCCCGGAAGAAATCCTGCAACGCATCCGGGAAGTGACCGGGGAAAGAAAAGCCTGATCATACCTTGCGTAAAGTCAAAGCCCGTTCCGGGGAAGGTGTCTGTTTAAGTAGTCCCTTACCTGCACCTGATCGATTGGCCCGGGACGGGCTATCTTTTATAGAAAATTTGCAGGATTTTCCTCCCTCCCCGTCGAAGGGAAACAAGTAAATTGAACCAGGGGGAGGGGTATTATTGCTGCGCATGAGGTTGGGCTTAACATGCCTGTTATCGGCTGTGCTGGTTTTGCTCTCCGGCCTGTTTTCTGGAAATGCGGCTTTAGCAGCGGAATCATTTAAAGATATCCGGGGTCACTGGGCGGAAAAGGTCATGCTGGAAATGAACGCTTACGATATTGTGCACGGGTATCCCGGGGGGGAATTTCGTCCCAACAACAAGGTGACCCTGCTGGAAGCGGTGGTGATGATCCTCAATACCCTGGGGTTGAACGAAAAAGCCGGGCAGGTGGATCTTTCCGGCCTGCAGTTTCACCCTTCGGTGACCTGGGGTAAAGGGCACCTGGCCCTGGCGGTGGAGAACGGCATGCTTACCCGGCAGGGCCTGCCGCAAATTAATAACCGGCGGCTGGCCAGCCGGGTGGAAGTGGCGGCCCTGGTTTGCCTGGCCCTGGGCTTGACCCCCGATTCCAGCTATGTAACCTTTTTTGATACCGGTGAGATACCCGAGAAATACCGGGGTTACGTAGGAGCCGTAGTGAAACACAACATCATGCGGGGAATGCCCGGCAACATGTTCTCGCCCAACGAGCCCGTTACCCGGGCCCAGTTATGCGCCACTTTATCCCGGTTGATTGACCAGAAGCTGGTGCTCCCGCCGGCACCCATGAACCTGGTGGTGGGCCGGATTGCCTCCATAGACGTGGATAAACAGAAAGTCGTCTTGCGCAACCTGGAAGGGGAAAAAACCGTCTATTTGCCCGCGGATATGACCGTGTTCACCGCTTCCGGGACCACTACCCTGGGGTCCCTGAATACCGGTGACCGCCTGAAATGCATTACCGATGGGCAGAACAATGTCCGCTACGCGTCTTTGGTGGATGGTTCACCTTCTATAAAAACCACGGTGGAAGGGGTGGTCGTTTCCTTTGCCAAAGGCAGCGGGGGTTACTCCCTCACCCTGGAAAACAATGAAGGAGACCGCCTTACCTACCCGGTGGAGGACGATGCCCGGTTGATCAGGGCGGGCAAGGAAATCGATGCCTCCGGGCTGGTGGAAAATGACTACGTGGAAATCGGGCTGGACGGGAACGACCGGATTGTCAGGATAGAGGTATACCCGCCGGAAAGAATCAGCGGTACCGTGGTGGAAGTGGAAAGAGATGCCCTGACCCTCAGAAGGCAGGGTGAAGAAACGGAGTACGAAGTAAGCCCCCGGGTGCAGGTAACCAGGAACTTCATCCGCGGGATGAGCTACGGCGAATTAAAGCGCGGCGACCGGGTGGAAGTTGTGGTCATGAACAAGACCATATTCCAGATTAATCTCCTTTCCGACGTGCTTACCGGGCAGAGCGGCATGGTTTCCCGGGTGCACAGCAAGGCCGTATACCTCTACGTGGGGGATGAGGAAAAGCGCTATGAACTGGATGAACGGGTGGAAGTGATCAAGGACGGGCGCCTGGTGGGCCTGGACAAACTGCGCCGCGGGGATTACGTAAACTTCGAGGTGGACAGCCGCGGGTATATAATTACCATTGAGATCCTGGACGAGAAAAAGGGCGATTTTGAAGGCACGCTGAAATACCTTGTTTTGTATCCCCGGCCGTGGGTAACCATTGTCACCACCGGCGGCCTGGAAATGGAATACGAAGTTTCCACAAGCGCCACCGTTTTGCGGGATGGGGATAAGATTAACCTAAGCGACATCGTTCCCGGCTCGAGGATCAGCATCCGGGTCGAAGACGGCAAGGTGACGGAAATAGAGGTGCTGGACGATCAAAACCTTACTGTGAAATGCCGGGTGTCCAGTATAAACCAGGAGCGCCTGCGGGTCACCCTGGAGATCAACGGCCGTTACTTCACCTATTCCCTGGCTCCCCAGGTCACCATCCTGGACCGCAACGGCAAACCGGTGTCTCTGGAGGATGTCAAAGGGTACCTGGTGGAGGTGCGCCTGAAAGACGGGGAGATAGACAGCATCACGATAATTTAACCCGAACTTGCTTACTGTCCCGGTCAAACCGGGATTTTTTTCTTTCCTTACCGGCATTTCTATCGTATAATTGCGATATACAGATATTTCTCTGTCCTGGAAGCCTTGCGATTCTCCAGACCATGAACACTTTTTTCCCGGAGCCCGGAATGCTCCGGGCAGGGTTAGAGCAATTACTTGAACGGGGGGTTGTTGTTGCCGGAAGTAAACGTTTCCTTGGGGGCGGCCTTTCTCGCCGGGCTGGTTTCGTTCCTGTCCCCGTGCGTACTGCCTTTAATACCCACCTACATGGCCTATTTAACCGGAGTTTCGGTAACGGAGTTAACGGCACCGGGGACGGCGCGCCTGCGTTTTTTGCTCCTGACCAACGCCCTTTTGTTTGTGGCCGGCTTCAGCCTGGTTTTCGTAGTCCTCGGGCTTTCCGCCAGCGCCCTGGGCAAACTTTTGCTCCGCCACCAGAACCTGCTACGGCAGGTCAGCGGTGTGTTGATCATTCTCTTCGGGCTGCACATGGCAGGCCTGTTGCGCCTTAACTGGCTGATGAGGGAAAAGAGGGTTCATTTTGTACCCCAAAAAGCAGGCTGGTTAAACTCCCTGCTCATGGGCATGGCTTTTTCCGCCGGCTGGGTGCCCTGTGTCAGCCCCATTCTCGCTTCGATTTTGCTGCTGGCCGGCCAAAGTGAAAGCCTTATTCAGGGAGCTTACCTGCTGGTAATCTATGCCCTGGGCCTGGCCCTGCCCTTTTTAATAGCCGCCCTGGGCCTGGGCCATCTGGTGCAGGCTTTACGCCGCCATGCTTCCCTTTTGCCCCTGGTGACCAGGGTGGGCGGCTGGTTGATGATTGGTGTGGGCTTGCTGGTGCTGACCAATTCCTTTGCCCGCCTCTCGGGCTATGTACCATTATCACTATGAAAATTAGGAGGCAATAAAATGAATAAGAGGCTGTTTTCTGTGATCATCATCTCTGTGGTAATTGTAAGCCTTATTGCCGCTTACGTTTGGTCCATCGGCAAGGAAAGGGGGAAGGACGTCACACCACCCGGCGCTGCCGTTAAAGAGGAGACCGGAGTTCAAACGGGCACGGAAGTGGGACAGCGGGCTCCCGATTTCACCCTCACCGCTACCGGCGGGAAGGCAGTTTCCCTTTCTTCCTTTAGAGGCCGGCCGGTAGTGCTCAATTTCTGGGCCACCTGGTGTCCTCCCTGCCGGGAGGAGATGCCCGCCATCCAGAGTTTCTATGAAAAAAGGGGCCGGGAAATTCAGGTGCTGGCAGTTAACCTCACGGCCAGCGAAAAATCTGCCGCCCATGTAAAGGACTTTTTGAAAGCCGGCGGCTACACCTTCCCGGTTTTGCTGGACACCCACAACAGTACGGCTCAGGAATACCTGGTGCGGGCCATTCCCACCACCTTCTTAATTGACCGGGAAGGCATCATCCGGGACATACACACCGGGCCCATGACCGTGGAGATGCTGGAGAAGGCCGTGAAAAAAATAAGCGACCAGTAGAATAACTCCTTCCGGAAATGCCTTCCTATACAATTTTATCATTGACAAACCCCCTGGCCCCTGCTATGCTAAATTCCAGAAGGGGAGTAGCAAGCTTTCCCG
The DNA here is from genome assembly GCF_900142025.1 of Desulfofundulus thermosubterraneus DSM 16057. Classification (GTDB taxonomy): domain Bacteria; phylum Bacillota; class Desulfotomaculia; order Desulfotomaculales; family Desulfovirgulaceae; genus Desulfofundulus; species Desulfofundulus thermosubterraneus. Next base: position 5,496 of record NZ_FQZM01000044.1, read on the forward strand.
GCGGCGTCAGTTCGGCCTGCAGGCCCGCTGCCGGGGCGGTTTCAAGCCGTTTGCAAGACCTTCACCTGTAGAAGGGTGGAGGTCTTTATTTTTTCCTGCCGGTGGGAAATTGGAAACCCAAATTGTCTAATTGGAGGTGTAGCAGTCAATGGAATGGCTGAACGCCCAAAACCTGTTCGCCATACTTACTATTATCATTGCCGACTTAATGCTTGCCGGCGATAACGCCCTGGTCATTGGCCTGGCCTGCCGGGGGTTGCCGCCGGCACAAAAACGCCGGGCTCTCCTTTGGGGTACGGGCGGTGCGGTTGTCCTGCGCATCATTTTAACTTGCGGCGTGGCTTTGCTGCTTGCCATCCCCTTCCTGCAGGCAGCCGGGGGAATATTGTTAACCTGGGTGGCCTTGAAATTATTGTTGCCGCACAAAGAAGTGGGCGTTGATGCCGCAGATAATCTCACCGGTGCCATCAAAACTATTATTATAGCCGATGTGGTGATGAGCCTGGACAATGTGCTGGCCGTAGCCGCTGCGGCCCACGGGAGCATTGTGCTGGTTGTCTTTGGGCTTGTCTTAAGTATTCCCATTGTCATTTTTGGCAGCCAGTTAGTTTCCCTGCTGGTGGAAAGGTACCCCATTCTTATTTTTGCCGGGGCTGGTGTGCTGGCCTGGACGGCCGGCAAAATGCTGGTGGAAGACAGGGTGGTGCACCGGCTGGTTTCGAACATTGATTATGTACCGGTGGAAATTATTATTCCGGCCGGAGTGACCCTGCTCGTGCTGGTTGCCGGCTGGCACGTGAAACGGCGCGGGTATATGCAGGTGCCGGTTAGACGGGAGGTACCTACCCAACAGGGGTAACAAAAAAAGGGGCTTAACGCCCCCCTCCTACTTTTCCTCAAGTAACCTGGCCAGCAACTCCACCGTGTGCACCACTTTCTGGGGCATTTGCTCCTGGGTCAACCCGTCGGTCAGGTGCATCCGGCAGGCGGGACAACCGGTCACTACCAGTTGTGCCCCGGTGTCTTCGATATCCTTTAACTTGCGGGTGAGAATCTGATAGGACATATCGTAATGGGTCAGGCTGAAAGAGCCGGCGTTGCCGCAGCACCGGGCCGGTTCTTTCAGGGGCAGGTAATTGACCCCGGGAATGCTCCGGATGATGAAAAGGGGCTCCTGCACCACGCCCAGGCCGCGGCCCAGGTGACAGGGCTGGTGGTAGGTGACGGCCAATTCCGGTGCCCTGAACAGTTTCGGGTTAAAGGGCAGCTTGTGCAGGAACTGGGTTATATCAAGGATTTTGGCGGCTACTTCCCGTGCCCTTTCACTATATCTGGGAATATCCTCCAGCAGTTCCGGGTACAGGTGTTTGAAGGCTTCCCCGCACGTCCCGCACACGGTGATGATGGCGTCGGCCTGTATGCCGCCGAACAAATCCACGTGGGACCTGGCCATCTCCAGGGCCATGTCCGCCGCACCGTTGTACAGGATGGGAGCGCCGCAACAGTGCTGCAGCCGGGGGATAATAACGTCCACTCCGTGTGCCTTCAGGACGCGCAGGGTGGCCTGTCCGATCTCGGGATACAGGTAATTGGTCATACAGCCGGTAAAGAAGGCCACCGTTGCCACAGGCCGCTCGACCGTATGCTTTTCCGCCACCTGGTCCCGGAAAGGAACCGGTGCCAGAGGAGGGACGATCCGGCGCAGTTCCAGGCCGATGGGGAAGCGGGGTTGCATTTTCCCCGGCTCAATATTTTTAAATAAGAGTCCCTGTAAGCGGGCGGCGGTTTTTACCCCCAGATCAAAAAGGCGGGGGCGGCTGAGGCCGGTAAATATGGTCTTCTTTATAAAGGGCAGCCCTTTCTTTTGGGTCAGGACCGTCCTGGCGGCCAGGATAATCCGGTCCACCTTCACGCCGGAGGGACACGAAGCTACGCAGGCCAGACAGGTGAGACAAAGGGCGAAGCGCTCGGCCAGCCCGTCCGTTGGTTCCAGCTTGCCCTCCAGGACCGCCGCGGCCAGGCGGATTTTTCCCCGGGCCACGGCCGGTTCCCGCCGGGATTCCTGGTATAAAGGGCAAACAGCCTGGCAGTTGCCGCATTTCATGCATTTAAGTATTTCTTCTTCTACCGCCGCCAACCCGTCAAAAATGCTCATGCTTGCTCCTCCTCAAGTTAGATCTACCATTTTACCCGGGTTGAGGAGATTGTCTGGATCCAGGGCTTGCTTAATTTTCTTGAGTACCTGCACGCCCGGGTTGCCCATCTCCCAGGGGAGAAATTGCTTTTTGGCGATGCCGATCCCGTGTTCTCCGGAAAGGGTGCCCCCCAGACTCAAAGCCGCACGGAAGATTTCCTCCACGGCCGCCCGCACCCGTTCCATCTCCTCCTCGTCGCGGGCGTCGGCCAGGATGGTCGGGTGCAGGTTGCCGTCACCGGCGTGCCCAAAGGTGCCGATAACCAGGTTGTAACGCTTGCCGATGTCTTCCACGGCCAGGAGCATATCTGTGATCTTGCTCCTGGGCACGGTGGCGTCCTCCAGGATGGTTGTAGGCTTGCGGCGGGCCAGGGCGGGCAGGGCGGCCCGGCGGGCGCTCCATAATTTTTCCCGTTCTTCATCGTTTTCGGCCGTTTTGACCCACCCGCCGTTTTTGGCAATAACCTGCCTGACGGCAGCCGCCTCCGATTTAACCACTTCGGGAATCCCGTCCACCTCGATGAGCAGGATGGCCTCCACATCGGTGGGCAAACCGACGTGGGCAAAATTTTCTACGGTTTCCACCGTAACCCGGTCCATAATTTCCAGGGTGGCCGGGATTACCTTTTGCCCGATGATATCAGCAACGGCATTTCCCGCGTCGGCCAGGCGGCTGAAACCGGCCAGCATGGTTTCCCTGGCCTGGGGTGCCGGGATCAGGCGGACAATAATTTCCGTAATGATCCCCAGGGTGCCTTCGGAACCGGTAAACAACCGGACCAGGTCATAGCCCGTTACATTCTTAACCGTCTTGCCCCCGTACCGGATTACCTCACCGTCCGCGAGAACTAACTCCAGCCCCATCACGTAATGCCTGGTGACCCCGTACTTGAGCCCCCTCAATCCTCCGGAACACTCGGCCACGCTTCCTCCCATGGTGGCGGTGGCCACCGTGCCCGGGTCGGGCGGGTAAATCAAACCGTAGGGGGCTACAGCGTTATTCAAGTCCTGAATGATCACTCCGGGTTGCACCGTGGCCGTCAGGTTGGAAGGATCTATTTCCAGAATGCGGTTCATTTTTAAGGTGCTGAGCACAATTCCCCCTTTGATGGGTACTGTGCCGCCGCTTAAATTTGTTCCCGAACCGCGGGGGTAAATGGGCAAGCGAAACTGGCGTGCAATTTTGACCACTTTCACCACTTGATCCACGTTTTCCGGGGTAACCACCACGTCCGGCGTTTGCTCCGGCAGGTCAGCCGTGGCGTCATAGGAATAACAGAACAAATCTTCAGTCGCGGTAATGACGTTATTTTTGCCCAGTTCCCGGCGTAACGCTTCGATGGCCTGTGCGACGGACATATAATTTCCCCCTCGGAAAGAAGTAGTCTGATGGTATGACCACCATACGTTTAAATGTTCGCTCTTTTTCTGGCTGATTCCTCCCGGGGTTCGGCATGTTGCCAAAAATTTTTTAAGGCAAAACGACAGGCGTGATAAAGTACGATTCACTCAACTGTAAATGTTCAGTAACCCCGCTATGGTGCCGCCCGGCACTCACCAAAGTAATACTCTGCTCTGACACCTCCGGTTTCAGGAAGACCTGGTATGCCAGTGAGTGCCTGGTCCATGTTCACTCCCAGGCTTCCGCACAGCACCGTGGCAAGGGACTGGCGGTGCTGCAAATGCCGCATAGTAGTTGCACCTTACTGCAGTGAACGGAGCCATCCAGTTGGTTGCGAGTGTCCTTGCTTAATAAAAAAACCCGGCTTTTAACCGGGCCAGGCTTTACGCCATATTGACTACCTTTCCGTACTTTCTGAGAAACCGCATGCCTTCGAAGAGCATGATATCTTCCTTGCCCACGTTTTTGCCAATTCTGGCCATAAACACATTGGCGGGGTGCTCCAGAATATCGGGGTCGTCGGTGGTTACCTTTTGCAGACCCACTTTCCCGAAGAGCCTAGTGAGCATCTTTTGATAAGCCCAGATATCCAGGCCGGTGTTTCTGGTGTCCCAGTGCCAGCAATATTCGGTAGTGATTACAATGAAGTTTTCCACGGCGGGATGGGAAAAGGCCAGTTTCATCAGGTTTTCCGCTACGCCGCAACCACGCCATGCCGGGCTTACCTCAATGCCGCCCATTTCCAGCACCTGCGGGTGTTTGGACCAGCGGCTGAAATCATCGGGGTGGTGGAAGGTGACATAGCCGATAATCTCATTTTCGTGGCGGGCAATGAATATCATGCCGTCGGGCAGATTGGTTATCTGTTTGAGGGCTTCTTTCTGGCGGTCCGGTGGGCGGAAATTGGTAAGACCCTCGTTCATAGAGAGCCCGTCAATGTAGCTGTCCGTTACCGGTCCTTCAAAGACAACCAGTCCTTTGGGAGTATTCAATTCCACGGGTTTTAACTGTACCAGCGCGGCCATCGACCCCACCTCCCGGGCTGACCATTCAGGTGTCATAATCGACCGTTTACCCTTGAAATACAACCGTTTAGTTATCTTTATTATAGGTAACCCTGTCAATATATTCAATCCCGGCGGATGAAATAGATATATTAAAAATATTCGCATTTTTAGTTTGCCATAGACTCTTGTATTTATTCCGGGTTATGGCCCTGATGCCTTTAAAACTGAAATTCTACCTGCTATTAAGGAAGGATTAAGGAAGGATTGATGTCTAATTTATATTGCGTTAACAAGTTCGTCTTTGTGGTACAAATGAAAAGTAAAGTTAGCATTTGACTAAAATGGACATTATAGATTATAATACCATCAAAAATAAAAAAGGAGATGTGATGTATGCCTTTTGAAGTTTATAAACCCCGTGGTGAAAGGGCAGAAAAAGCACCTATGGTTTCTTTTTCTAAAAGTTCAATAGTGCTAAATAATGTGGCCAGGGAAAAACTGGCTGCACAGCATGTGGAATTAGCCTATGATCGGGATGCGCGTATTATCCGGATCCGGGCAGTGGAAGAAGGGGGCATGCAGATTAAAAAAACAAAGGTTTTTGGCAAGGGCTTTTTTAAACACTTTAACATCAGCCCCCGTGGAAAGTATGAAGCCAGGTTCGATGAGAACGAGCGGGCGCTTTATATTCAACTGGATGCTACCGGGGAAAATCCATAACCCGCATGATCTTGCGGGTTTATTTTATAGATCGCGCCCCTGAAAACCCACCCCCTTGTGGGGTGGGATGAAAGGGACATCGCCCGATAGGGCGATAAAAATATAACCAAGCATTTGCTCCCGTAGTATAATTAAACTGTGGAAGGAAAAATAAACCACTGCGTAAGCGCCGAAACTATCCGCAAATACATCGAAGCCCGGAAATCACCCCGGTGGGAGGTGAAACCAAGTGAGCCGATGTAAAAACAATGCGGTCAAAAAACTAAAAACTTGCTCTGATGAGCGGTCTATTAACATTCTGGTGAAAAGTTTCCCCTGCGCCTTACTAAAGGGCAAATTGCTCAGGCGTAAGACCCAGAACTCAACACCCATCGCAACACTCAGCTTCTAAGTATTAACTTAACTTGGGTGTTGAGTGCTGGACGGGGCCGAGGTCTCCCTGTCGCTATAGCCTGCTCCCAGGGGTAGGCAAATCCAATCCAGAAAGGAGCGAAAGCCTGGTCATGGGGAGGCCGGGTTCACAAAAACTAATAGCTTGTTAAGTATTGTGAGCTTTTTTGAACCAGGATTTTTCCTGGTGCTTGTCGAAGATATACTGTCCAAACATTTAAAAGGGGGCTCTTCACATGGAAATCTTTCAGAAAATAGGTGAGACGGCTAAGGGGTTGAGCGATAAGGCCAAAGAGGTGACCAAGAGGTCCGGTGAATTTCTCGAGGCCACCCGGCTAAAATTTGAGCTGTCGCGGCTGGAAAAAGAGCTGGAGAACAATTTTTTAAGTTTGGGGGAACTGGTTTATCGCCGTTATAAGGGTGAAGAAGGACTGGACGGGGATATTGAACGTCTTTGTGAGAGCACCCGGAAGATAGAAACCGATATGCTTTCCATCCAGGAGCAGATCAACAGGCTGCAGCCCAAACCTCTGGTATGTCCCCAGTGCAAAATCGAACTTCCGGCGGGAGGGAAATTCTGCAGCTACTGCGGCAACCAGGTGGCTTCGGAAAAACCGGCCGGGGAAAGTTAATTTGTCTAAATAATGCAAATTATTCTGCAGGAGGTGAGCGATCATTTCCACGTCCTACCAGGAAAAAATCCGTACCCTGGCCGAACTTCTGCGCCGCTACGACCGTAATTTTGCCCTGACGGGGGCCGGGGTAAGTACCGAAAGCGGTATTCCCGATTTCCGCAGCCCGGGAACGGGGTTGTGGACCAAGTATGACCCGATTAAAACGGCCAGTTTGAGCGCCTTAAAGCAGGATCCGGCGACTTTTTACAAAATAAATCTCTCCCGCTGGGCGGCCTTTAGCGGTGTCGAGCCCAACGATGCTCACCGGGCAATAGCCCGCCTGGAGGAGCTGGGTTACCTGGTGGGAGTAATAACCCAAAATATCGATGGCTTGCACCAGCGGGCAGGTTCAAAGCGGGTGTGGGAAATTCACGGCCACCTGCGCACCTGCCATTGTATGAGCTGTGAGCAAAGTTACCCCTTCTCTTACCTGGTGGAACAGTTTGAAAAGGGGCAGAACCCGCCCCTTTGCGGTATCTGCAAGGGAACTTTGCGCCCGGACGTGGTCCTGTTTGAAGACCGGATGAGCGAGGACTTTTTCAAAGCCACCAAGGCCTTGTCCGGCTGCCAGTTGCTGCTGGTTGTGGGGAGCAGCCTGCAGGTTTACCCGGCGGCCGGATTGCCGCAATTTGCCCGGCGGGTTGTGATCATTAACCGGGAACCAACCCCCTTGGACGAACAGGCCGAGCTGGTAATCCATAACAGTGCCGGCCAGGTATTCCGGGATCTAATGGCGGAACTGGGGGAACCCCTTACCGGCCAGTAGCCCGGTGCCGTCAGGGCTTCTACCGGTCATTTAGTTCGCCAGTACCAGCTCCACCAGCAGGGGCAAATGGTCGGAAGCCCCTGCGGGAGGAGTAAAAGCCTTGGTAATGCGCCAGTGGCGCGAGGCAAATATGCGGTCCAGCCCGAACCGGGGGCGGTAAGAGGGAAATGTTGGCAGATGGCCCGGCGGGGTTACGGGCAGTTCGGGGAAGGTGAGCCGTTCCGTATTCATATCACCGGCTAAGACCACCGGCCCACTCAAAGAGCGTATGGTCTCCCTTATTGCTTCCGCTTGTTTTTCCCTTTCCTGGAAGTTTAACCCCAGGTGGGTGTTGAGCAGGAAAAACGTTCCTGCATCGTGGTCTAAACTGGCGGACTGCAGCCCCCGGGGCTCGTGAGCGCCGGGCAAGGGGTAGTATTGATGTTCTGATATGGGGTAACGGCTTAAGATTGCCAGGCCGTATTGGCAGATGCCCAGCCAGCTTAAGGTAGGGGCAAAAACAAAGTGCATGCCCAGGTACCGGGCCAGCGCCCGGGCCTGGTGGCGCAGGTAACTGCGGGGAAGGTGGCGGTCCACTTCCTGGAGGGCGACCGCGTCGGGGTTATACCGTTGCAAAACCGCCGCCACGCGCCGCAAACGCACTTTGCCGTCAACTCCTTTACCGTGTTGTATATTATAGGTGAGCAGCCGCACAACGCGCTCCATCTTTTGTTCCCCCGGTGGTTGCGTACCCCGGCAGTTATGCCGGGGTGTTTTTTGTGGTATTATTATAGTATTGTTACCTTGTTTTTGAGAGAGGTAGTGAGATGGGCGTTAAGATTCTGGCAATCGAAACTTCCTGTGATGAAACTTCCGCCGCCGTGGTGGCAGATGGTGTGGAAGTGCTTTCAAATATTATTTCCTCGCAGGTGGATGTACACAGGAAATTTGGCGGGGTCGTGCCCGAAGTGGCCTCCCGCAAGCACCTGGAGTTAATCAACCATGTTATTAAAGAAGCGCTGGATCAGGCCGGGCTGGATTTTGGCGATCTGGATGCGGTGGCGGTTACCCATGGCCCCGGGCTGGTAGGGGCCCTGCTGGTGGGGGTAGCTGCGGCCAAGGCCGTGGCCTTTGCCCTGGATGTTCCCCTCATTGCCGTTAATCATCTGGAAGGCCACATCTATGCCAATTTCCTGGTCCGGCCCGATTTGCCCTTTCCCCTCATCTGCCTGGTGGTGAGCGGCGGCCATACGGATCTGGTGCTGGTTCTGCATCACGGTGATTACCGGTTATTGGGCAGTACCCGGGATGATGCCGCCGGTGAAGCCTTCGACAAGGTGGCCCGGGTGCTGGAACTGGGTTACCCCGGGGGGCCGGCAATTGAGCGCCTGGCCAGGGAGGGTAACGAAGAGGCCATTGATTTTCCCCGGGCCTACCTGGACGGCCTTGATTTTTCCTTCAGCGGCCTGAAGACGGCGGTGCTCCAGTACCTGCACCGCTGCCGGCAAAGGGGAGAAGAAGTAAACCTGGCCGATGTGGCGGCCAGCTTTCAAAAAGCCGTGGTGGACGTGCTGGTGGATAAAACCATGGAAGCTGCCCGCAATTACAACTGCCCGACCATAATCCTGGCCGGGGGAGTGGCGGCCAACGGCCGGTTGCGGGCGGCCCTGGCGTCCCGGGCGTGTCAGGAAGGCCGGGAAGTATTTTACCCCCCGCCGGTGTTCTGCACCGATAATGCGGCCATGATCGGGTGTGCGGCCTATTACAAGTATCTGCGGGGCGATCTAGCCCCCCTGACCCTCAATGCCGTGCCCGGCCTACCCCTGCTTTCGTTTTAAGCAAACTTTGTCGAAGGAATTTTATCCCTTTTGCCTGTGGATTATCCCGAGTTATCCACAAAAAGTTTGGCCTTTAAGAAACAGCAAATCCGCCGGGCAAAAAGGAGTTGAAAAACGCGAAGCCTTGAAAATCAAGGCTTTCAGGGTTGAAATGGTTCCCTGTAAAAACCGGTTTCCGGTCGGGTGAGTGACAGTTTTGTGGATTACGGGTTGTGGATAATGTGAATAAGTTTGTTAATAACTGACCAGTCAAAGGATCGGCCTGTGGGTGAAATTGTGGGTCGATTGATGTCCAATATTTCCGAAACAGATTTATTTTTGTCTATCAATCTGCCAGATATTTACACCGACTGGTGACGAAGTACCGAAAAATTTTTTCTTCAGCAGGATGCACAGAACCGGTTGTTGAAGTATTTTAAAATGTAAATATTCAGTGAACCCTGTTGTAACAAGTTTATAGAAAAGGAGCAGTGGGCCTGTGTACTGGGATCGCGAGTGTGAAACCATGTCCCGTGAGCAGCTTCGGGCGCTGCAGCTGGAGCGCTTGAAGTTGACCATCGAGCGTGTTTACCGCAACGTATCCTTCTACCGGCAAAGGTTTGCCGAAATGGGTATCAAACCCTCGTCCATCCGTTCATTAGAGGACCTGCGGCGGCTGCCATTCACCACCAAACAAGATTTGCGCGACAACTATCCCTTTGGCTTGTTTGCCGTACCCATGAGCGATGTGGTCCGCGTGCACGCTTCTTCAGGCACCACGGGTAAGCCCACCGTGGTAGGATACACTCAAAACGATATCAATACCTGGGCGGAACTGATTGCCCGTTCTCTGGTCTGCGCCGGGGCCACCAAATTCGATGTGGTTCAGAACGCCTACGGTTACGGTTTGTTTACCGGGGGATTGGGTCTGCACTTTGGTGCCGAACGCCTGGGGGCAACGGTGGTGCCCGTTTCCGGGGGCAACACCCAGCGGCAGCTCATGCTCATGCAGGACTTCGGTACCACCATCCTCACCTGCACGCCGTCCTATGCCCTGTACATGGCCGAAGAAGGGCAAAAAATGGGGCTGGATTTTAAGAAGCTGCCTTTAAAGGCCGGCATCTTTGGTGCCGAGCCCTGGTCGGAGCGCATGCGCCAGCAACTGGAGGAGAAACTGGATCTTATGGCCCTGGATATTTATGGCCTTTCCGAAATTATGGGACCCGGAGTGGCCATGGAGTGCCAGGCCAAGCAAGGGATGCACATCTTCGAGGATCATTTTATCCCCGAAATCATCAACCCCGAGACGGGGGAGGTGCTACCTCCCGGGGAAGAGGGAGAACTGGTGATCACCACCATTACCAAAGAGGCTTTCCCCCTCATTCGCTACCGCACGCGGGATATCACGCGTATTGATCCGGAACCCTGTTCTTGCGGCCGTACCCATGTGCGCATAAGACGGATTACCGGCCGCAGCGACGACATGCTGATCATCCGCGGGGTTAACGTATTTCCCTCCCAGGTGGAAAGCGTGCTCCTGGAGTTCGGCGAAACCGAACCCCACTATCTGCTGGTGGTGGACCGCAAGGCTAACCTGGACTACCTGGAAATCTGGGTGGAAGTGGCGGAGCACATGTTCAGCGACACGGTGCGCAAGCTGGAAGACCTGGAACAACGCCTGCGGGAGCGGATCGAAAGCGTTCTGGGTATTTCCGCCCGGGTGAAGCTGGTGGAGCCCAACACTATCCCGAGAAGTGAAGGCAAGGCGAAGCGGGTAGTCGACCGGCGGCAGATATAACTGGTCGGGCAGTTGTAGTTGCGGGCAGCTTCCGCGGCACATATATAAGGAAAGGGGGTTCTCCCATGAAAGTCAAGCAAATCTCCATCTTCCTGGAAAACAAAACGGGGCGTTTGGCCCAGGTGACCAGGGTACTGGGGGACAACGGCATCAACATCCGTGCCCTGGCCATAGCCGATACCACCGACTTCGGCATTTTGCGTCTCATTGTCAACGACCCGGACCGGGCTTACCGGGTGCTCAAGGAGGCCGGTTTTACCGTCAGCGCCACCGATGTCATTGCCGTGGAAGTGGTGGATGAGCCCGGCGGCCTGGCGGGGGTGCTGGCCGTTTTGCAAGAAGCAAACCTGAACATCGAGTACCTGTATGCCTTTTTGCAGAAAGCTTCCAAGGCCGCCCTGGTGGTGTTCCGGGTGGAACAACTGGACGGGGCCATTGCCGCCCTGCAGGCAAAGGGTATCCGTATCCTGAGCGGGGAAGAGGTTTACGCATTGTAAACAAATATCCCGGCTTGGCCAGCAGCCGGGTTTGCTTTTGCAATTTAGCCGTGCCTTTACTGGTATAGGGCGATGGGGGCAAATAAACGCCCTTTTTCTTTGCAGCCAGGGGAGTGGACAAAACCATGCGCTTTTCAAGGCACGATATGATCTTCATCTTTGCCTTGCTGGTTGCTGCCGGGACCGGCCTGGCTACGCTGTATAACCTCGTAATTATCGAAATGCTGGTATCCGGCAACACCCGGCAGGTCGGCGGGGCCATACATTATGCTTTGGGGCTCAACCTGGCCTTCTGGGGATTGTCGGTGGTGCTTGGCGCCGCCGGCCTGTGGTTTTATTTGCGGCAGAGGCAATCCCGGGATAACACCGGGCATGGCCATGCAGGGGAACACCCCGCCGAAATGGTTGCAACGCCCTGTACCGAACAAATGACGGAGCTGATCCGGACGGTAAAGGAGACTTTGGAGGTTATCCAGCCGCTGGTTTTGCACCTCACTACCAGACAGGATACGGCTTCCGGTGCAACCACTGTCTGTGACCCGGTTTTCCAGCCAGGGGAGCATTTAAAAGCCGGCGATAACCGGCCGGGAGAGCAGATGGGGGAAGATGAATCCGAGCAGGAATTCTGGCCGGACTTCCCCAAAGGGCTCAATAAGGTGACTTTAAAGCAGGTTTTATCATATCTGGAGGAACATAACGAAACGGGGGTTTCTTCGGAGGAAATAGCCGTAGGAGTAGGGCTTTCCCGGGTGACCGTAAGGCGCTACATGGATTACCTGGAACAGATTGGCTATGTGAAGGTTGAATTGAGATATGGCACCGTAGGTAGGCCGTTAAAAATATATACTTTGGTCAACTTGTTTAGTTCCTGATAACTCTTAAAACCCGCCAGGGTTTTTTTCTTTTTTAAAGAGTTTTATGTGTTTTATGTTGTTTATTTAGCTTTCATTGTAGTATGCGGAAAAATCATTAAAATTTGAATCGGTATAGTCTAAAACTTTCGAAGACTTGGAGGGGTTTGTATGGAGGGAACGGGCAGAAAGTTTGAAAAGTTGCAGGAAATTATCGCCCGTCACGAGGGTAAGGTGTCGCATTTGATTGCCATCCTGCAGGAAGTGCAGCAAGAATACCGTTACCTGCCCGAAGAAGTACTGACCTATATTGCCACGGCTTTAAATATTCCGCCGGCGGTGGTCTACGGGGTGGCCACCTTCTACGCCCAGTTTTCCCTGGTTCCCAAGGGCAAATATGTCATCCGGGTTTGTGACGGCACGGCATGCCACGTGCGGGGTTCGGAACCGATCCATTTTGCCCTGCGCAAGGAACTGGGACTTGCGGAAGGCCAGCAGACAACCGATGACCTGCAGTTTACGGTGGAAACGGTATCCTGCCTGGGGGCCTGCGGGCTGGCCCCGGTGGTAACCATTAACGACCGGGAAGTGCATGGACAGATGACGACTGAAGATGTTTTAAGGGTGTTGCGGGCTATAAAAGCGGGGGAAAGCCAGGAAGAACGGAGGGAAGCCCATGCTTAAATCAAGGCAGGATTTGAAGGCGCTCACAGAGCGGGCCAGGGAGGCGCTGCAAAAGGAAAAGTTGCGCATTTTAATCTGTGCCGGTACTGGTTGTGTGGCCAACGGCTCCCTGGGGGTGTACGAAGCCTTCCGGGAGGAACTGGCTAAAAGGGGTTTATCTTATAAAGTAGAGCTGGTGCATGAGGAGGATAATGCCGGGACTGCTTTAAATATCAGCGGCTGTCACGGGTTTTGCCAGATGGGTCCCCTGGTGCGTTTTGAGCCGGAAGGAGTGCTCTATTTAAAGGTCAAAAAAGAGGACGTTCCAGAGATCATTGAAGAACACATTGTGCACAACCGGCCGGTGGAAAGGTTGCTCTACCATCATCCGGTTACCGGCCAGGTGGTGGCCCGGGAGGAGGATATTCCCTTTTACCAGAATCAGGTGCGGGTGGCCCTGGAATTGTGCGGTCTGGTTAACCCGGAGGATATCAATGATTACCTGGCCCACGGCGGTTATCAGGCCCTGGAAAAAGTCCTTTTTGAGATGACTCCCGAGGACGTAATTAAGGAAATAATGGATTCGGGTTTACGCGGCCGTGGCGGGGCCGGTTTTCCCACCGGCCGGAAGTGGGCCTTTGCCCGGTCTGCCGTGGGGGACAAAAAATATGTCATTTGTAACGGCGATGAAGGGGACCCGGGAGCCTTTATGGACCGCAGCGTGATGGAAGGTGCTCCCCACCGGGTGCTGGAAGGGATGATGATTGCCGGTTACGCTATCGGTGCGGACGAAGGGTACATTTACGTCCGGGCCGAATACCCACTGGCGGTAAAACGGTTGAAAAAGGCCGTGGCTGATGCCGAAGCTCTTGGCTTTTTGGGCGATAACATCCTGGGCAGCGGATTCGCTTTTCGCATCCACATTAAAGAGGGTGCCGGCGCCTTTGTCTGCGGCGAGGAAACGGCTTTGATTGCCTCCATTGAAGGTCAGCGCGGCATGCCCCGTCCCCGTCCTCCCTTTCCGGCCCAGAGCGGCCTCTGGGGCTGCCCGACCATTATCAATAACGTGGAAACCCTGGCCAACGTGGCTCCCATTATCACCCGGGGAGCAGGTTGGTTCAAGCAGTACGGCACTCCCACCAGCCCCGGTACCAAAACCTTTGCCCTGGCCGGTCAGGTGGCCCATACCGGTCTGGTGGAAGTGCCCATGGGCATTACCCTGCGGGAAGTAGTTTTTAACATCGGCGGTGGGTTGCGGGACGGTAAAGAATTTAAAGCGGTACAGATCGGCGGGCCCTCCGGAGGCTGCCTGACTGAAGAGCACCTGGACCTGCCCCTGGATTTTGACTCCCTGCAAAAGGTGGGGGCAATGATCGGTTCCGGCGGCATGGTGGTCATCGGCCAGGACAGTTGTATGGTGGAAGTGGCCAAGTTCTTCATGACCTTCGTGCAAAATGAGTCCTGCGGCAAATGTGTTCCCTGCCGGGAAGGGACCAGGCGGATGCTGGAGCTCTTGACCAAAATAACCCAGGGTAAGGCTACGGAGGAAGACCTGCTCCTGCTGGAAGAGCTGGCGCTGGTGGTCAAAGACGGTGCCCTGTGCGGCCTGGGCAAGACTGCTCCCAACCCCGTGCTCACCACCCTGCGCTACTTCCGTGATGAATACGAAGCCCATGTGCGGGAGAAAAAGTGTCCGGCAGGAGTCTGCAAGGCACTGCTCAGTTACTTTATTGACCAGGAAAAATGCAGGGGCTGCGGTTTGTGTGCCAGGAGCTGTCCGGTGGAAGCCATCAGTGGCGAGAAGAAACAGCCCCATAACATCGACCAGGTTAAGTGCATCAAGTGCGGCACCTGCATGGAGAAATGCAAGTTCGGCGCTGTTTACACCGCCTGATATCAAGAGGAAAGGAAGTGCCAACGGGTATGTCTACAGGGAAAGTTACCGTAGATGGTCATGTGGTGGAAATAAATGATGCCAGGAATATCCTGGAAGTAGTGCGCCGGGCCGGTATCAAACTGCCTACCTTTTGCTACCACTCGGAATTGAGCGTTTACGGGGCCTGCCGCATGTGCATGGTGGAAGTGGAGGGCCGGGGGCTGGTGGCTTCCTGTTCCACACCTCCAGCCGACGGGATGGTTATTCACACCAATACCCCTCGCACCCGCCGGCTGCGCCGCATGATTATCGAATTGCTCCTGGCCAACCACGATCGGGAATGCACCAGCTGCGAGCGCAGCGGTAGCTGCAAACTGCAGCAACTGGCCCGCCAGATGGGGGTTACGGAGGTGCGCTTCGGGCAGCGGGATAAGAAGATGCCGGTGGATGATACTTCCCCGGCCCTGGTAAAGAACCCCAACAAGTGCATCCTCTGCGGCGACTGCGTGCGCATGTGCAAGGAGGTCCAGGGGCTGGGGATCTGGGACTTTGCCTTCCGGGGTTCCAAAACCCAGGTAACCACCGCCTTTGGCAAACCCCTGCAGGAAGTAGCCTGTGTTAACTGCGGTCAATGTGTGGCTGTATGTCCTACCGGCGCCCTTACGGTCAAGTCGGAAGTAGGTAAGGTTTGGGAAGCCATCCACGATCCGGATAAAGTGGTGGTGGTGCAGGTGGCTCCGGCGGTAAGGGTGGCCATCGGCGAGGAATTCGGCCTCCTGCCCGGGGAAAAGGCCACCGGGCAAATGGTGAGCGCCCTGCGGAAAATAGGTTTTGACCGCGTGTTTGACACCCTGTTTACTGCCGATATGACCACCATCGAGGAAGGGATGGAGCTGCTGGGCCGGCTGGAAAAGGGCGGCAGGCTGCCCCTGTTTACCTCCTGCTGCCCGGCCTGGGTGAAATATGCCGAGCAGTTCCACGCCGACCTCCTGGAAAACCTGTCCACCTGCCGGTCGCCCCAGCAGATGTTCGGTTCCCTGGTGAAGAAATATTACGCCCGGGAGATTGGTAAGAATCCGGCGGAAGTGGTCTGCGTGTCGGTAATGCCCTGTACGGCTAAAAAGTTTGAAGCCAGACGGCCCGAATTTACCACCGGGGGCGTCCCCGATGTGGATTTCGTCCTCACTACCATGGAGCTGGCCCAGATGATCAAGGAAGCGGGTATCGTTTTTAACGAGCTGGAGCCGGAAATGTTTGACAATCCCCTGGGGATGGGTTCCGGCGCGGCGGTCATTTACGGTGCCTCGGGCGGGGTAATGGAATCGGTGGTGCGCTTTGCTGCGGCCCAGCAGTCCCCCGGTGATGTGGGCCGGGTGGACTTTTACCCGGTGCGGGGTATCCAGGGAATTAAGGAAGCCGAACTAGAGATCGGCGGGCAAACCCTCAAGCTGGCAGTGGTAAACGGCCTGGCCAATGCGGAGAAGCTCATCAACCGCATCAAGTCGGGGGAAGCCTTCTACCATGCCGTGGAAGTAATGGCCTGTCCCGGCGGCTGCCTTGGCGGCGGCGGTCAGCCTTACCCCAACAATACCGCTTCACGGCTAGGGCGCATGAAGGGCCTTTACGCCCTGGACCGGGCGGAACAGCTGCACAGGCCCCAGGACAACATTTTTGTCACCAGAGCCCTGGAACGGTGGTTTGGCGGCCCGGCCAACGCCAATACCCATCAGGCCCTGCATACCCGCTACTACCCGCGGCGGCGCATCAGCGGCAAGCCCGTAGAAGTGAGCGGCCGCCGGGACGAGCGCCCGGTGGAGGTAGCGGTTTGCGTGGGTACCAATTGTTACCTCAAAGGTTCCTATGACATTTTAAATAAGTTCATGACTCTGGCGCGGCAGATGGGCATCGCCGATTACGTGCAGCTGAAGGGAACCTTCTGCCTGGAGCACTGCGACCGGGGAGTAAGCATTAAAGTCAACGATGAAATCATTACCAACGTAACCCTAGAGAATGCTGAAGAGGTTTTCAAGACAAAGATTGCCATCAAGGCCGAGCCGCCCTGGGTGGTTTAAGGAAAGGCGGTGCGACAAGGGACGGGGCAGGAACCCCGTCCTTTATCGTAGAAATGTTCATAAGCTGTGGGGGTAAATATTCAGTAAGCCCTGTTTGGCTGCGGCGCTGTCCCCGCTCACTCCGGTGCTTCGCGCCGACAGCACCGCGGCTCGCTTCGGGCCGCCCAGCACTCACTGAATAAGCCATACTGCGAAGGCCAAATTTTCTACTGCCTTTTGCATTTGCCTTGGAATGAGCATCTTTGCCGGTGAGTGCTGGGTTCGCCGGGTGCTGTTATCGGCGCTTCGCAAGTCGTTCGCTCCGGACAGCGCCGCATCCTTGTCATAACGGTTTTTCTGAGTATTTACGCTGTGAGCAATACATTGTCACCCAGGTCATATAAGCCGAACTATTTTCGAGGGGGCACTTTTAGTGGGTGAACAGGTATCCTTTCCCATCACCACCGTGGCCGACCGCTGCCGGGATTGTTACCGCTGCATCCGTTCCTGCCCGGTGAAAGCCATTCGTATCGAAGCGGAAAACGACAAGCTGCGTGCCCGCATTGTAGAAGACCTGTGTGTCCTCTGTGGCCGGTGTGTTTTAACCTGCCCCCAGGGAGCAAAAAAGGTTACTTCGCGCCTGGAGCGGGTGAAGGAGTTGCTTGCCTGCGGAGGTCCGGTTGTCGCCAGCGTAGCCCCTTCCTTTGCGGCCGTGCTGCCCACCGACCATGCTCTGGCCCTGCCCGCCCTGCTCAAAGCCCTGGGGTTTGCCCTGGTACAGCAAACTTCCTGGGGGGCCGAACTGGTCTGCCGGGCGCAAAAGCAATTGCCCAAAGACAGATCGTACATTTCCACTGCCTGCCCGGTAGTAGTGAACCTGGTGGAAAAATACTACCCGGAGTTAATTCCCATGCTTGTTCCCCTGGTGTCCCCCATGGTCGCCCACGGGCGGTGGATCAAGCAAGCCTACCCGCAAAGCCGGGTGGTCTTCATCGGGCCCTGTATCGCCAAAAAAGATGAAGCCAGGCAATTTCCCGATGCCGTTGATGAAGTGCTAGGATTTGACGAACTCTGGCGGTGGCTTGAAGCGGAGGGACTTTCCCCCGGCCAGTTTGTTCCGGGGGATTTTGATCCTCCCCACCCCCAAAGGGCCATCCTTTTCCCGGTGGAAGGCGGCGAGCTGCACACCCTGTCTTTGAGCACCGACATGCTTGATACCCGGGTGGTGGCCATCTCGGGGCTGGTAAACTGCATTGATTTCCTTTCCCAGCTGCAGCGGGGGGAAATCAAACACCCCCCGGCCTTTATGGAATTGCTGGCCTGCAGCGGCGGGTGTATTGCCGGCCCCCTTATGGAGACTGCCGGGGACATCTTCGTGCGCCGCCAGAGGATCATTGAATATTTCCGGGCCAGATCTTCTGCCGCCTCCCTCACACGGGAGGAGGAGGGTCGGCTCCTGCCCTTAAACATGCTCCGGCGGCGCTACCGGGAACGCAAGATTTACCGGCCCGAACCGCCGGCGGAAGCCATCAAGCAAATACTGGCGCAAACGGGCAAGTACACTCCCGAAGACGAATTGAACTGCGGTGCCTGCGGCTACAACTCCTGCCGGGAAAAGGCTGCGGCGGTGTACTGGGGGATGGCCGAGGTGCAGATGTGCATCCCCTACATGCGGCGCCGGGCGGAATCCATGTCCAACCTGGTGATCAATGCCATGCCTAACGGCTGTATTATTGTGAATCGGCACCTGGAGATCCTGGAGGCAAACCCGGCGGCCCGGGAGATGTTTGGCTGGCAGGGGAAAGAGATCACCGGGCAGAAGCTGGATCAACTGATCGATGCCACCAACTTCCGCCGGGTGCTGGCTACCGGGGAACCCTTGAACGTTTTGCATACCTATGACGAACACGACCGGATCATCCGGGAAGTAATCTTTCCCCTGGAAAAGGGGGAGGTTGTGGTGGGCATCCTGGTGGACATCACCCACGAGAAGCGCCAACAGGAAGAGTTAAGGCAAATGAAGGCCCAGACCATCAAGCGGGCTCAGGAGGTCATTAACAAGCAAATGAAGGTGGCCCAGGAAATTGCCGGCCTGCTGGGGGAAACCACGGCGGAGACCAAGGTTTTGCTCAGCCAGTTAATTCGCCTGATGCAGGAGTAGTGGCTGTAGATAAGGGGGGTGAGCCGCTCTCTTCCCTCGAATAAAATCGGGGGTACTCCAGCGGCGAGTTTTCATGAAAATTTCCCTTGACATTGGGAGGGCTCAGCTAAATAAGGCTGGGGAAGAGCTCTGCGGCGACAGCATCGAGGTAGTCAAAACCCGCTCTTCTACTATTGTGGTCCTCTCCGACGGCCTGGGCAGCGGAGTGAAGGCCAACATCCTCTCTTCTCTGACCACCAAAACTGCCGCCACCATGCTGCGCATGGGCGGGGAAATCGAGGAAGTCATTGAAACCCTGGTGCAGACCCTGCCCACCTGCAGGGTGCGAAAGCTGGCCTACAGCACCTTCTCCATCCTGCAGGTCATGGCCGCCGGTCGGGCTTATCTGGTGGAATACGACAACCCCAGGGCCTTCCTGGGCCACGGGGATCGGTTGAGGGAAATCAGCCGTATCCGGCGGGTGATCAATGACAAAGAAATTACGGAAGCTTTTTTCGATTTCCAGGAAGGGGACTGGCTGGTGCTGATCAGCGACGGGGTGGTGCACGCGGGTATTGGCGGCGTCCTTAACCGGGGCTGGGGCTGGGACGGGGTACGCACCTTTCTTTTGGAGCTGGCCGCCAAAAACCTGGACGCGACAGCCTGGGCAAAGGAATTAATCCAGCGGTGCCACCAGCTTTATGCCGGCCGGCCGGGTGACGATACCAGCGTGGTGGTAGTGAAAGCTCTCGCCCCCCGTAAGGTGACGGTAATGATCGGGCCCCCCATGGACAGGTCCGCCGATGCCCTGGTGGTGGAAAAACTGGTGCGCTCGCCCGGAGTGAAGGTGGTCTGCGGGGGTACCACGGCCAACATTGTGGCCCGCGTTCTGGACAGGAAAATAGAGGTGGACCTTTCCACCCGCAGCGACCGGGTGCCACCGGTAGGCTTCATTGCCGGCATTGACCTGGTTACCGAGGGTACCCTGACCGTGCTTTACGCCCTGGAACACCTGCGCCAGGAGTTGCCCCCGGAGGATTTGCAAAAGGCCCGGGACGGCGCCAGCCGGCTGGCGGCCACCCTGCTTTGGGCGGACGTGATCCATTTTATCGTGGGGCTGGCCGTCAATCCGGCCGGAGATTGCGCCTACAAGCACCGGACCATCGAACAATTAATCCGTTTGCTCAGGAAAAAGGGGAAGGAAGTCACAGCGGAATACCGTTAAGAGGTGGAAAATGACCTTTGCCAGGATTGTCATTTTAAGATACAGAAGCTGGAGGATTTTCACAGGAGATCGGTTATTCCTGGAGCACACATCGTAAGAATGTGTGCTCTTAGATTTTAACGGGAGATATTTAACTCAGTGGACCTGAATGGCCATTCTTACCCCCTTTGCTTATAAATATTACCTTATAAGGGTTATTATTAACCGGTATTTCCCTTATTACCCTTTCCAGTGGTAAACTTTAAAAAAAAACGACAAGGGGAGACGGCCGTAAGTGAGGGTTGAAATTCTTCAGCGCAAAGTTTTTTTTCACGGTGGCATTCAAGGGCTCATTTTAACCATAGTAGTGGGGATTCTTGCTCATAATATTGCCACACTACCTTTTTTTTCTGTATCCGGACCTATGGTTATTGCAATTTTAATTGGTATTTGCTGGCGAGGCGTTATGGGGATCCATAAACATGCTAATGTAGGGATAAATTTCGCCAGTAAGAGACTTTTGCGTTATGGTATCGTTTTGATGGGTGTTCGACTCAACCTCGATGCTATAGTTGCTACAGGTCCCAAAATTATTCTTCTCGATGCTGCGGTTATTTTGACGGCCATTGTTATTATTTGTTTTCTGGGACGATTATTTGCTGTAGAGGAACGGTTGGCTTTACTAACAGCGGTAGGAACGGGTGTTTGTGGAGCTGCTGCTGTAGCTGCCGTTACGCCAACGATTAAGGCCAGCCAGGATGAGACAGTTGTATCAGTGGCAAGTGTTGCCGTTTTGGGGACCATTGGTAGTGTTTTATATGTCTTACTACAGCCGTTTTGGGGCCTGGATGCAAGTTCTTACGGCGTTTTTGCAGGAGCAACCTTACATGAAATAGCACACGTGATAGCTGCAACCCAGTCGGTAGGAAGCTCTGCGGCTAACATGGCCCTTTTAACCAAACTCGGCCGGGTGGCCCTGCTGGTTCCCGTTACCCTGGGAATAAGCCTCTGGTTTAATTTGAAAAATGGGGAGAAAGAACAAATTAGCGGGTGGCGTAACCTATCATTTCCCTGGTTTCTTCTGGGTTTTCTCGGGATGAGTTGCCTTAGAACCACTGGTTTAATACCAGATGAGCTTGCTTCTTTAATCCTGCAAATTAGTAATCTTTTTTTGATTATGGCCATGGCGGGCATGGGACTTAACGTTGATATTGTAATGTTTAAACGTATGGGCTTAAAATCATTTTTCGTCGGTTTGCTCGGATCCCTGGTCATTTCGATTGCTGGATTTGCTGCTGTTCGCATTGTTCATTTTTAGGCTTTGGAGGTGTTAAGATGGTTAGCGGGCTGGCAGAGCAACTTTTAAGAGGATATCAACTGGAAGTAGCAAG
The DNA here is from genome assembly GCF_900142025.1 of Desulfofundulus thermosubterraneus DSM 16057. Classification (GTDB taxonomy): domain Bacteria; phylum Bacillota; class Desulfotomaculia; order Desulfotomaculales; family Desulfovirgulaceae; genus Desulfofundulus; species Desulfofundulus thermosubterraneus. The sequence continues at coordinate 26,916 of NZ_FQZM01000044.1, forward strand.
TATTTCCATTAACAGGATTATTCTAGCGGTGGATGGTTCGGCTCCGGCTGTTGAAGCAACTAAATATGCCGTAGCTTTAGCCAGGTGTCACGGTGCAAAAATAACTGCTGTGTTTGTAGACTCCGACGGTGAAGAGGCCGTTGTTCCGGAAGATCAGTGGGAATTCCTGGCAAAAAAGAGTAAAAGGATCCGTTATGGACTGGCTGGCCTGGAGCTTGTTCAGAGGTACGGTAAGGCATACTGTTTAGATGTTAAGCAGCTTCTTTTAAGGGGCAATCCTGTTAAACAGATTGTAGATACTGCTGAAAAAGAAGAGGCCGACTTAATTGTTGTGGGGGATACCGGCTTAACGGGAATTAAAAGAATAGCATTGGGGAGTGTTGCAGAAGCAGTGGTTGAAGCATCAGAAATCCCCGTTCTGGTTGTTAAGGGTAGGTAGCAATCGCCATGAACTTTCACCAGTTGTATATTTTCAAGATAGTAGCTGATAAAAAGAGCTTTTCAAAGGCAGCACAGGTTCTGTTTATTTCCCAGCCGGCCATCAGTATGCAAATTAAATCCCTGGAAGATCACTTCGGCACACGGTTATTTGAGCGCAACACCCACCAGGTGAATCTAACGGAGGCCGGCCGTGTCCTGTATAATTATGTAGAGAAGATCTTGTCCCTGGTAGATGAAGCAGAGAAAGATATCTCTGCCCTTACAGGATGTATGAGGGGTACACTGTCCATTGGAGCAAGTTTTACTCTGGGTGAGTATGTAATTCCCCAGGTAATTGGCCGTTTTAAGAATCAGTATCCACAGGTAAAAGTGTTTCTACAGGTAACCAATACAGAGCAAATTGCGAAACGGGTATCAAAAAACATCCTGGATTTAGGACTGGTAGAGAGTCATGTAGACGATCAGGAACTGGTTGCCAGCCCCTTTTTGCAGGACGAGTTGATGGTGGTACTTCCGGCTGGGCACCCTTTAGCTGGGAAAAAGTCTATCTCGCTGGATGAATTCGTTGCGCTCCCCCTGGTGTTGCGGGAACAGGGGTCGGGTACAAGGAAAGTTACCGAAGAGCGGTTGAGGGAAGCGGGGGTGGAATTGTCTGCATTAAACGTTGTCATGGAACTGGGGAGTACCGAAGCAGTAAAAAAGGCTGTAGAAGCTGGTTTTGGAGCCAGTATCATTTCCATGTGGGCGGTTCAAAAGGAATTAAAACTATGTACGCTTGTACCTGTGAGGATTAAGGGATTTTCCTTGCTTCGAAACTTTTATTTAATTTATAAAAAAAACAGGTCCCACACATCTGTGGTAAAAGAGTTCGGTTCTTTTATAGAAGAAGGTGCTTTTCTGTATTAGTTTCAGTCAAGCCAGGGTGGCTTTTTTGCCGATGGCGGCAAAAACTTGAAGGCCAAGGAAGTAATGGCAGAATACCATTAGACGGGTTATAAACCTCTGTTCAGTGTATCAATTATGAAAATTAATTGCATTTGGAGGATTTTCTTTAAATGAAGTAGAATTTAAGACGGAGGTGGTTGCGGGCCGTCTTTTTTATTTCTTCTATTTCTTCTTCGTAACATCGGGTGGGGTGGTGGTACCACACATGCACTCCCTCAAACAGCAAATTACCTTACTCGTGGTTGGGGCAATTATTATCATGACCGCGGGTTTCATGCTGGCGGTTTTCTTTCAAACCCGGGCTACCGCCCTGATGGCCGCAGAAACCAAGGCCATGAGTGACCTGGCCACGGTGGAAGCACTGATCAATCTGCAGTATCCCGGCCCCTGGAGGGTTAAAGACGGGGTGTTGTATAAAAGTGAAGTTAAAATTAACGATAACTTCGCCATTGTCGATTACGTGGAAAAGTTGACCGGTGACTCATGTACCATCTTTTTAAATGATGTACGCGTGACCACCACCGTGCGGGATGACCAGGGCAACAGGGCCGTTGGTACCCGTGCTTCTAGAGAAGTAGTCCAAAAAGTGCTCGGGGCCAAACAGGAATATGTCGGTGAAGCCTACGTGGTCGGCGGGAAGTATCAGACCGCATACAAACCGATCACGGACGAAAGCGGAGAGGTAATTGGTATGCTCTACGTGGGAGCACCCAGAACCTTTTACGATACCATACTGTACGGTTCACTTAAAGTTATGGGTCTGGTGGCAGTGGTATTGACCCTGGTAATAGGCCTGGGGGCCTGGGTCTTTACCCAGCGCACCATTATCGATCCCCTGCAGGAGATCATTGCAGGTACAAGACAGGTGGCCCTGGGCAGCCCGGGGCAACCTGTGGCCGTACACAGCAACAACGAGATTGGTGAACTGGCCCGGGCCTTTAACCAGATGGTGGAGGGAATGCAGGCCCTGGCCAACGAGCTGGGTAAAGTGGCCGGCTTTGCCCAGAACAACGGGCAGTTGCCCCTTGCTAAGACTGTTGCTTCCCAGGTTAATCAGCAAGATGTGTTTGGCAATTAAAAAATGATGAATTCGGCAATCAAAAAATGCAGAGTTTGCCATCACGCTCGGTAATTATTCTCCCTCGAATCGGGAGATTTCAGTTCGCTGTGGTCGTAATCCTATTATCTTTATCTTCCGACTGGTTAATAGCTATGGCTGAGAGCGCTTTCTGCAAACGATAGCTCTCCCCTTCAAAGGCCAGGATATGGGCATGGTGGACCAAACGGTCGATGAGCGCCGCTGTGAGGCGGTTATCCCCCAGCACGGTGTTCCACTGACCAAACTGTAAGTTGGAAGTAACAATGATACTTTGTCGTTCATACGCTTGAGCTACAACGTTGAATAAG
>NZ_FQZM01000042.1 GCF_900142025.1 Desulfofundulus thermosubterraneus DSM 16057
CTGGGATGACTCCCTGCAGGAAGTACAGGTTGACGAAGTGATTATGGGGCATGTGCTCCAGGGTGGCAGCGGCCAAAACACCGCCCGCCAGGCCGCCATTTATGCCGGCATTCCCAAAGAATCCAACGCCTTTACGGTAAACAAGGTTTGTGGCTCGGGCTTAAAGGCCATTGCCCTGGGCGCCCAGGCCATCATGGCCGGCGAGGCGGAGGTGGTGGTGGCCGGTGGTATGGAGAATATGAGCCAGGCGCCTTATATCCTGCCCCGGGCCCGCTGGGGATACCGGATGGATGTCAACGCCAAAGGCGAATGCATTGACCTGATGGTTTACGATGGGCTGTGGGAAATTTTCTATGGTTACCATATGGGTAACACGGCGGAAAACATCGCCGCTAAATATGGAATCACCCGCCAGGAACAGGATGAGCTGGGCCTGCTCAGCCACCAGCGGGCCAGGGCCGCCATTAAAGAGGGGCTTTTTAAAGAAGAAATTGTGCCCGTAACCCTGCCCCAGAAGAAAGGCGAGCCGGTAGTCTTTGACACCGACGAGCAGCCCATGGACACCAGTATGGAAAAGATGGCCAAATTACGCCCGGTCTTCCGGTCCGATGGAACAGTGACCGCGGGCAACGCCTCGGGTATAAATGACGCTGCGGCGGCAGTGGTGCTGATGTCCCGGGAGAAGGCGAAGGAGCTGGGGCTAAAGCCCTGGGTAGCGATCAAAGCATATGCCTCTGGCGGTGTAGATCCGGCCTACATGGGCATCGGGCCGGTTCCGGCTGTAAGAAAAGCCCTGAAAAAGGCGGGACTAACCATCCAGGATATAGACGTGGTGGAACTGAATGAGGCCTTTGCCGCACAGGCCCTGGCCTGTATGAGGGAACTGGGCCTCACTCTGGAAAAAACCAACCCGTTGGGCAGCGGCATTTCTCTGGGTCACCCCATTGGCTGCACGGGAGCCAGGCTGGTCGTTACCATTATGTACGAAATGAAAAGAAGAAATTTACAAACGGGTTTGGTAACCATGTGTATCGGCGGAGGCCAGGGAATGGCCATGATTGTAGAAAATATTTAGGGGAGGTTAAAGGAGCTTATGGATGTACGAAAGGTGATGGTTGTAGGTGCTGGCCAGATGGGTTCGGGCATTGCCCAGGTGGCGGCAGTGGCCGGCTGCCAGGTTGTTTTGAATGACATTAAGGATGAATTTGTTCAACGGGGCCTGAACAATATCGAAAGGAACTTAAACCGGGATGTGAGCAAAGGGAGGTTGCAGGAGGATCAAAAGGTAGAAATCCTCGCCCGCATTACACCTTCCACCAGTCTGGCCGATGCTAAAGATGTGGACCTGGTCATTGAAGCGGCTATAGAAAATATGGAAGTGAAAGCCAACATTTTTAAACAACTGGATGAAATTTGCCCCGCCCACACCATCCTGGCCACCAATACCTCGTCGCTGCCCATAACCCAGATTGCCGCGGCAACGAAAAGGCCGGAAAAGGTTATTGGCATGCACTTTATGAACCCGGTGCCGGTAATGAAACTGGTAGAGGTTATCCGTGGACTGGCTACCTCCGATGAAACCTTTGCGGTGGTCAAGGCCATGAGTGAACGCATGGGCAAGGTGCCTGTAGAGGTCAACGATGCTCCGGGTTTTGTGTCCAACCGGGTGCTCCTGCCCATGATCAACGAAGCTATTTACTGTGTTTACGAAGGAATAGCCACTCCCGAAGCAGTGGACCAGGTGATGAAACTGGGTATGAACCATCCCATGGGACCACTGGCCCTGGCGGATCTCATTGGCCTGGACACCTGTCTTTACATCATGGAAGTGCTGCACAAGGAGCTGGGCGACAGCAAGTACCGCCCCTGCCCCTTGCTAAGAAAATACGTAGCCGCCGGCTGGTTGGGCCGCAAGACCGGCCGGGGATTCTACGTTTACAACCAGTGACTTCTGGCCTGAAGGTTTGGGAACAGAGGAGGTAGGATAATGTCCTGGAATAATATTCTGGTGGAAAAGGATGGCCCGGTGGCCATACTCACCATCAACCGGCCGCAGGTGTTGAACGCTCTAAATGCCGAGACGCTTACGGAGATCGACGGGGCTATCAAAGAACTGGGGGCAGACCCGGCGGTGCGGGTGATCATCATTACCGGTGCAGGGGAGAAGGCCTTTGTGGCCGGGGCGGACATTGCTTTTATGAGCAAGCTGACCCCCCTGGAGGCTAAAGATTTCGCCCGGCTGGGTCAGAAAGTATTGAGCAAGATTGAAAACCTGCCCAAACCGGTAATTGCTGCCGTCAATGGCTTTGCCCTGGGCGGTGGGTGCGAACTGGCCATGGCCTGTGATATTCGCGTAGCCTCGGAAAAGGCTAAATTCGGTCAACCGGAGGTTAATCTTGGTTTAATTGCCGGTTTCGGTGGAACCCAGCGTTTAACCAGACTGGTCAACCCCGGCCTGGCCAAGGAGATTTTGTTTACGGCGGATATGTTTGATGCCGAAACCGCCAGGCGCATCGGCCTGGTGAATCATGTGGTTCCGGCTGAGGAGTTGCTTAACTTTTGCCGGGGGATGGCTGAACGCATTGCCGCCCGGGGACCGGTGGCTGTACGGTTGACCAAGGAAGCAGTGAATGAAGGATTGGAAATGGATCTGGAAAAGGCCCTGGCCCACGAGGCCGATCTTTTCGGGCTGGTATTTGCCACGGCCGACCGGGAAGAAGGTATTACGGCCTTTTTAAACAAGCGCAAGCCGCAATTCCAGGGACGTTAGCTTGTGGTGCAAATTTGGATTTTTGGGCAATACAACTATTTATTACTTCCAGTTCCTCCTTACACGCTTCAGGAGGGAAAAATGCAGGCTGGATTATAACCAGAACAGCCTGCTTTTTTTGCATGCTCACCTCTGTTTAAAAAATATAGTATAATTATGATTAGAGGTACCTGGGTAGTTCGGCAATACTAGATGGGGGTGGGCTTGTGGACATAACCTGGCTCTTCCTGTTTCTGTGCCCTTATATGCTTTTATATTTTTACCTGTGGGACTTTACAACCTGGAACCACAGAAAAATAGTGATCTTCTGGGTGGCTGGCCTGTTTATTTTGATTGGTATCTATTCTTTAATTAATTTTTTAAATCCCATCCATCCAGCCTTCCCCGGACTTTTTTAATTAATTAGTTCTCATATTTCGGTAACCGCATACTTGCAAAAACGCTTGCATTCGGGAATAAAATATTCAGAAATACAGTACTCGGGAAAGCCGGGCAGGCTCTGGAAGCATGCCGGTGTATTTTTAACCCTGGCCAGTGGACAAACGGCACAACTGGGAGAACAACCATAACGCACGCATATTTCTCCCCGGGAACCAACTGGTACGGGTTGGTAGCAAGGTGGGCAATTGGGGTGGCTTTCCTGAGCTGGCGCTTTGAGATCACTCAATGAGGTTCACCTCGCTTCCATATCTCTATCTGCTATTTTATCATATGTAATGAGCTAAAAACACAAAAGTGTTGAAAAACTTGAGTGTAAACAACATATCTAACAGGGTTGGAATTAAACGGTGTTTAGGGTAATGCAAGAGAGGAAAGGCCGGTGTTTAATAAAATCTCCGTTGAAATGGGTCGGGGGAAAGGGGCAGCTTATTCCCCAGTTTGAGCCCTTTTTCCCGCCCAAAGTACGGGAAATGGCCGAACCTTTTTTCGGCGGTGGCGCTGTATTCTTTCACTTGCAACCATCCTGGGCCTTTCTTGTAGACAGTAATGAGGAGTTGATCAACTTTTACCTTGTGCTACGGGATCGCCTGGAAGAATTGCTGGTGGACCTTCGCTACCATAAAAACAGTGCCGAGTACTATTATTGGATAAGGTCAGTTGACCCGGCTACGTTAAATCCGGTACAACGAGCTTCACGCTTTCTGTACCTGAACAAGACAGGTTATAATGGTTTGTGGCGGGTAAACAAAAAGGGCCAGTACAATGTTCCCTTCGGACGTTATAAATATCCTAAAATAGTGGACGAGGAAAAACTCTCGAAGGCTAGCGCTGCCTTGAAAAATGCTGAAATTAGGTGCGGGGATTTTTCCCTGGTGCTCGAGGTTGCCCGGCCGGGAATGTTTATTTACCTGGATCCCCCCTATTACCCCCTTTCAGAGACATCCAATTTTACCAGTTACACTGCCGGCCAGTTTCACGAAAGGGATCAGCTGCGTCTGGCGGATCTTTTCAGGGAGCTTGATCGCCGGGGATGCCTGGTTATGCTCAGTAATTCCGACACCCAGTTTGTCCGGAAACTCTATGTGGGGTATGATATAAAAATAGTGTATGCCCGGCGGGCTATCAACTGCCGGGGCGACAGGCGGGGGGCTGTTACCGAGTTGGTGATTAGGAATTATGAATAAGGTGCGTTTGTTCCACTGGCTCAAATATTTAGGCTTTGTTAAGCCAAAGGCCCAACCGGTTTTAAGCCAGTCGGGCCTTTTTACTCGTCATCCCTGTCATCAACGGCTTCTCCCTGTTCACTTTCCATTAACCTGCCAAAGGATTCAAGCAGCCGTTTGGCCTTTTCCGGGCTAATACCGTATTTTGCCGCCACTTCCCTGACCTGCAGCCAGTCGTCGGTTTGGCCGGCATAAACTCTCTCTGCCAATGCTGGTGGCTTTTTCTGGATTAACACTACAATGCCATGAATCCTTTTTTCGCCAGGGCTAAAAGGAACATCTTCGTATTGGGGGTTGGCCGCACGTAGCTTCCAAAGGCCATCCTCGGAAATGATATACCTCACGGCTACCTCATCCCCGTTCATGAGTGCGACAGCTATCTGACCCGGTTCTGCCGCGTCAACTTTTTTACAAATGGCTATATCCCCGGGCATGATTCCGGCCCCGCTCATACTGTCATCCCTTACCTTAAAGGCAAAATCGGCGTCAAGCTCTTTGTCGATGCTCACGTAACCAAGAATATCCGCTTCGCTGTAGGGGGAAGCCCCGGCGCGTATGGTTCCTAAAAGGGGGACTTGTTTGATGGGCAGGAAGTCGGCCAGGGGTTTCTGGATAAGCGTACTGATGGTTTCCATTGGGACAATGCTTTCCCCCAAAAAAAAGGACAGGGGCTTGCCCAGAATAGTTGATATTCGTTTTAAATCATCTATGGAAATCCGCCTTTTCCCTTTTTCGTAAAGGTTGATGGCGGTTTTAGTGAACCCCAGCTTTTCACCTAGCTGCTCCTGGGTGAGTCCCCGGTCTTCCCGGGCAATCTTTATTCTTTTGCCAATTTCTTCATAATAATTTTTCATAATGTCACCTTAATTTTCACCAGGGAAGTGTAACTATATTATTCCTTATTATTCCTTAAAATTTCGGAAAAACCTCTTGACAGCAAGTTATCAGTATGATAACTTTAGAATAAATGGCAGGAACTTTTATTTTTGTCATTAAATTATCATTGAGAAAACATTGTACACGAGGTGATAACGTGGCCGGTCGCAAAAGCAAAATGGCCGAAATTGAGGCGAGGTTTGGCGAGCCCGTAGCAACACTTATCAGGCACTATTACTACGAAAAAGGGTATACCCTGGACCAGCTGGCCCAACTGTTTGGTGTGGGCAGGGCAACTGTTTCGGTATGGATGCTGAAACTCGGCCTTCCTACCAGGAGTTGGAAACTGCCCGACCCCGACTCCAACAGCGACAAGCGTAATGCGGCTGCTGAAAAGATTACCCTTCAAAAATAAGGGCGTACATTGGTGGCAAAAGGGGTAGCTAAAAAAAGAGAAAATATGAAAAGTTAAAGCCCGGGAAATGCACCTGTTAATAGGTATTATACCATAAATTGGAATAAATGCCAGGGCGGGAGACGATCTTCCTTCTATAGTTGTGAAAATTGTATGCGGCAGTCGTATAGTAAGTACGTATGAAAAAGTAAAACGAGAAGGTTTGTCAACGTTTCCAAGGATAAGTGCGTGCTAAAGAAGCGAGCTTGTTTATATCGTTTCCATGACTAAGGGGGGCGTAGCCTTGGATCGGAAACTCAGGGTGCAAATTGAGCACCTGCGCCGCAGGCTGAACGGCATAGACAGGGAAGATCAGGATCAGCTTCTAGCTTTAAGCCAGCGCCTGGACAGGTTGATTGTACAATACCAGCGGCAGGTTTTTGTGGCACTGAAGGATAGACAAGGGTGTCTCGGTCTAAAAAAGTAAGGGTTACACGTTAACTTTCGTTACTTTAGCCATTGCTTTCCCCGGGGGCAATGTTATAATAAAAGGAAAGGCTTTGAGCGGGAGGTTTAAGCATGTTTGTACGGGATTACATGAGTACTTCCCCCATCAGCATCTACTCGGGGACTCCCATTTTTGAAGCTTTAAACATTATGAAGAAAAATAAGATCAGGCATCTGCCGGTGGTGGACAAGGGCCGGCTGGTTGGATTGATTACCGAGCGGGACTTGCTTACCGTTACTCCCTCCCCGGCAACCACCCTTAGTGTTTTTGAAATGAATTACCTGCTTTCCAAAATGATAGTAAAGGATGTCATGAAAACCAATCCCATTACCGTGGGGCCGGACTGCACCATTGAAGAAGCGTCCTTGATTATGCGGGAGCATAAGATTGGCAGCCTGCCGGTAGTTGAGGATGACGGGCTCGTAGGAATTATTACCCAGACCGATATCCTGGACGCCTTGATCCGCATCTTTGGCCTGCGCAAAGCGGGGACCCGCCTGGTACTTGAAGTTAGCGATCGTATTGGCGCGCTGGCCGATATCCTGGCCGTAGTGAGGGAGCACCAGATCAATGTTATAGGCGTGGCTTGCCGGGAAAAGGAAAATCAACGGGTGCAAATTATGCTGCGCCTGAGCACGGTGGAGCCAGAATCCCTGGTGCACGATTTACAAAAACAGGGCTTTGAAGTGAAATCTGTTAGTTAACCAGTTTGGGGGGATGATATAGATCTTGGAAATCCGGCTCCCTGATGGGGCCGGATTGATTTTGATTTAATTTTTTGCCGGTGGTTACACTATATATTTGGATTTAGGTAAAGGAGAAGATCCCCATGGAATCCCTGGGCTCTCATGTTTTATCCCGTTACGCTACCATTGCTATCGACATAGCCACCCGCATCGCGCGGGGGGAATACCGTGAAGGGCAGAAAATTTTCGGCCGTTCTACTCTGGCTGGCAAGTATAATGTTTCTCCGGAAACTATCCGCCGGGCTTTAACCCTTTTGCAGGATACGGGGATTGTGCAGGTCTCCCCGGGAGTAGGGGTGGTGGTAAAATCCCAGAAGGCGGCGGAGGCCTTTCTGGCTGAATGCGGCCAGCGCCAGGTATTAAGAGATATGCAGGAACGGTTACACCGCCTGTTGCGGGAAAGGGATCGGATTAACAGCGAAATTGAGAAGCTCATGAATGAGCTGCTGGATTACACCTTTAAGATGGCCGGCAACCTGCAGCGGATTGAAGAAATCAGGGTGCTGCCCACATCGCCCCTTGTGGGTAAATCCTTGGCCGAAGCGGAGTTCCGGGCCAAAACAGGTTCAACCATACTGGCTATTTACCGTGGAGGTGAGGAAATCCTCTCGCCCCAGGCCGACACGGTAATCCAGGCCGGCGATGTACTGATTGTCCTGGCACCGCCGGAGTTAAAGGAACAGGTCTATCACCTGGTCAACGGCACGGCAGACAAACAATAAGAAAGCCCCTCCCGTAATGGGAGAGGCTTTCTTTTTAAGTTCTTTAATTCTGCTGCATTTTCTTGATAGCCTCGCGAATTTCGTCGACGGAAGCTTCTTCTTCAATGGTTGAGAGGTCACCCAGTTCCTTGCCGATCCACAGGGATTTCATCACCCGGCGCATAATTTTACCGCTGCGGGTTTTGGGCAAGGAGCTCACAAATTGAATATCCCGGATGATGACAATGGGCCCCATGGTGTTGCGTACGTGGGCAATTAAATCCTTTTTCATTTCTTCGCTGGGTTGGTAACCCTGTTTTAACACTACAAAGGCGCAGGCCACTTCACCTTTCAGTTCATCGGGTACGCCTGAAACACCTGCTTCCACCACTGCCGGGTGGGAGATGAGGGCGTTTTCAATTTCAATGGTGCCAATTCTGTGGGCGGCAATCTTAATTACCTCGTCTGAGCGGCCGGCAAACCAGATGTACCCGTCCTCATCAAAGGAAGCGGCGTCTCCACAGTAATATCTGCCCTGGGTAAAGGGTAGCCGCTCCCAGTATTCCTTCTGGTAGCCTTCCTCGTTGTTCCACAGGGTGGAGGTCAGTCCCGGGAACGGCCTCAGGATGGTGACAATTCCCTTCTCGCCGGGAGCTGTAGGCTTGCCTTCCTTGTCATCCACAATTTCAGCGATGATGCCGGGTACCGGAATGCCCGCGGAGCCGGGTTTAATGGGAATCATGCCCAGACCGTACGGGTTGGCAAAGATGGGGCCGGATGTTTCGGTTTGCCACATATGGTCCATGACGGGAATTTTGTTCTCAAATACCTGTTCCTGCAGCCAGCTCCAGGCGGCAGGGTTTAATACTTCTCCGGCACAGAAGACTCGTTTGACCGTGGTCAAATCGTGTTTTTTGGCGTGCTCAATGCCAAGTCTCATCAAGCCCCGCACACCGGTGGGGGATGTCCATATGGCGGTAACCTTGTTCCGCTCCACGATATCCCACCACATGTCCTGCCGCGGGTAGTCGGGAGTGCCTTCGTAAAGGACGCTGGTAGCCCCAACCAGGAGGGGTCCGTAAACGTTGTAACTGTGTCCTACAATCCAGCCGATGTCCGAAGTGCAGAACCATACATCGTCTTCCTGTAAAGCGTAAATCCACTTGGCCATGGAGTAAATGTAAATCTGGTAGCCGCCGTGTTTTTGCACGGTGACCTTCGGCTTGGCCGTAGTGCCGGAAGTGGGCAGAAGGAAGAGGGGTTCGTTTGCTTCCATGAGTTCCACTTCTGAACTCTGCCCTTCGCCCAGGGCCAGGAACTCGTCCCATAAAATGTCCCGTCCGGCTTTCATTGGCGGTGCTTGGTCTTTATTTTTCTGTAAAACCACCACTTTGGCAATTAAATCCTCGGGGCACATGGCCAGGGCGTCGTCAATCATTTTCTTTAAAGGTACTGGTTTGCCCCGCCGCAGGCCTTCGTCCTGGGTAAGGAGGTACCTGGCACCGGTGATCTGCAGGCGATCCGCCACTGCCCCGGCAGAAAAACCGGCAAAAATGACCACATGGATGGCTCCAATACGGGCACAGGCCAGCATGGCGGTAACCGATTCAATGCTCGTGGGCATGTAGATGGCCACCCGGTCACCCTTTTTTACCCCTAAACCCCTTAATGCGGCTGCATATTGTTTTACCAGGGAAAGGAGCTGGCCGTAGGTTACCACCTTTACCTCACCGGTTTCTCCCGATTCGGCAATAAAAGCCGCCCGGCCCGCCTTCCCTCTTTTAACCTTGTAGTCCACGCAGTTGTAGCAAATATTGGTCAAACCTCCAGAAAACCACTGGAAGGTAGGGTAATTCCAGGTAAATACTTTATCCCACTTTTTAAACCAGTGGATATCATGGGCCGCTTTATTGGCGGCTTCTGCCCAAAAGCCTTCCGGGTCCTCGGCTGCCCAGTCAATAAAAGCTTTCACCTGCGGGGGAACCATCCCGGTACCCATTTTTTCAGCCATTCGACATTACCTCCCCTTTAAATATTCCAAAAAAGCCTCTATCACTAAATATAAAATAAAAATATGGTAAAGATTAAGAAAATTCCGGCGGGATGTATTTTTTTAAGTCCGAGTGGATTTATAGCAGGAGCGAATGGACTGGCCAGTGAAATGGAAGCTATCATACGTTACGGAAACAGTTGCTCTAACAAGAATAAAGGAATCGCCCCGGCCGAAAAATAAAAAAGAGGCCACCTTACGGTGGCTTCTTTTAATAATGGTGGGCCAAAAGGAGGTAGGTGTGAAATTGGCTGGACTGTTTTTTCGCCTGTGCTTCCTTTCGGGCCGTAGCTTTCGCCGCTGCCTGCGGATGTTGCGCAGACTATTGCTGGTGCTGGTTATTTTTTTCAGTCCCATTATCGTTTTTTTGACTTTGATGATTAACCGGGAAATAATCCATTACCTGGCCCGGGCCTACTGGCTGACGGTGGTCTTTCCAGGAGTCGCGGCCATCATTAGAAGGGATGCAAGTAGCAACTGGTTTACCACGGGTTTTAACCAGGCAGTTCTCGGAGGATTGCTCACCCTGTACGGAGTAATTGTTACTGTATGGTACTATCATGCAACCAGGCAGCAGGAAGTGGCGGAAAAAAGATTATTTATTATCGAGGAATTGCTGGAAGAATTAAAAAGAAACAGGCGTGTTGTGGACGAGATTAGCAGAGATCCCAGTTGTTCTTTGCCTGGAGGGAAAATAACTTTTTCCGTGGGGGCCTGGGAACGGTTGGGGGCTGATGTGGCTCTTTTGCCACGACGCTTGCACATGCGCTTGAGTGTGCTTTATGCCTGTTTAGGAGAATGCACCTCGTGGTCAGATTTCCAGAACCGCCGCGCCACACTGGAACGCATTCCCGAGGTAATGGCGGAACTAAACCGCCTGCGCAGCCGGTTAAGCAAACAGGAGCTGGACTTCTAGCTTGCGTAGCCAATATTGACACCGGTTGTAAACGGGCCTATAATAACCTTAGTGGTTCTAAAAATTAAAGAGCCTTCGGGGACGGGTGGAATTCCCTACCGGCGGTATGGAAGTTAGACCTTCCAAGCCCGCGAGCCCTGCACCCACCTGGGTGATTGCAGGGTTGATCTGGTGAGAAGCCAGGGCCGACAGTAAAAGTCTGGATGGGAGAAGGCGTGAAGGCACTGCTTTTACAAAAAAAGCAGGATCATGCCCCATTATGCCCATTAGCCCTGAAGGTTGCTCGCCGAATCGGGGCTTTTTCTATTTTGTTTTGCAGGTGAGGGCATTGGACAGATACTACATGCAAATGGCTTTGGACCTGGCCCGGCGGGCCCTGGGCAGAACCAGCCCCAATCCCATGGTGGGGGCGGTGCTGGTAAAAGATGGCCAGGTAATTGGCCGGGGCTATCATGCCCGGGCCGGTACCCCCCATGCAGAGATTCATGCGTTAAATGAAGCCGGTGAGCAGGCTGCGGGAGCCACCCTTTATGTTACCCTGGAGCCGTGTTGCCACCGGGGACGTACAGGTCCCTGCACCGAGGCAATTCTGGCCGCCGGCGTCAAGCGGGTGGTGGCCGCCATGACCGATCCCAACCCCCTCGTTGCCGGACGGGGGTTGGAGCGGTTGCGCCAGGCCGGGGTTGAAGTGACCGTAGGAGTGATGGAGGAAGAGGCGCGGCGGTTAAATGAAGTTTTTGTAAAGTATATCACTACCCGTAGCCCCTTCGTGGTTTTAAAGGTGGCCATGAGCCTGGACGGTAAAATAGCTACCCGTACCGGGGAATCCCGCTGGATTACTGGCCCCCAAGCCCGGCTGGCCGTGCATCGTTTAAGGGATCGTTATGACGCCATCCTGGTTGGTGTAAATACAGTGCTGAAGGACAACCCTTCCCTGACTACCCGTATTCCGGGTGAGGATGGTAAGGACCCGGTGCGAGTCATTGTAGACAGCCTGGGCCGTACTCCTCCAGACGCGCGGGTGATTACCCAGCAATCTCCGGCACCAACCATTGTCGCCGTGACGGAAAGGGCGCCCGTACAAAACCTGCGCCGGCTGGAGGAAGCCGGGGCGCAGGTACTGGTGGTACCCGGGTCCGGATCCCGGGTGGATCTCTCCGTTTTAATGAAGGAACTGGCCCGCCGGGAGATAACCAGCGTGCTGGTGGAGGGGGGCGGGGAAATTCACGCCTCTTTCCTGGAATCCCGCCTGGTAGACAAGGTGATCTGGTTTATTGCCCCCCTGATTATTGGCGGACGCCAGGCGCCCGGGCCTGTAGGCGGGGAAGGGCCGGCCCGGCTCCTGGAAGCAGTGCGATTGAAGGATGTTTCCTTTACCCGTTACGGGGGGGACTTCTATGTGGAGGGGTATGTGGATGGCGGGGGTGAAGGTTCATGTTCACCGGACTAGTAGAGGAAATAGGCATTTTGCGCCGTATAACCCGGGGAAAGGATTCCGCCCGGTTGACCATAGAGGCCTCCAAGATTGCCGGCGACCTGCAGTTAGGAGACAGTGTAGCCGTAAACGGCGTATGCCTGACAGTGGTGGCCTTTGACCGTTCTTCTTTTACGGCAGATGTGATGGCCGAAACCCTGGCCAGAACCAATCTTGACCATTTAGAGCCAGGAGACCGGGTCAACCTGGAACGGGCTTTGCGTTTAGGAGATCGCCTGGGCGGTCACCTGGTTACGGGGCATATTGACGGCGTGGGCCGGATTTTACACCGCCAGGAACATGACATAGCCATCGTGTTGACCATTGGCGCCGCACATGAGGTGGTGCGTTATATGGTAAAAAAAGGTTCGGTGGCTGTTGACGGTACCAGTTTGACGGTGGTGGAGGTGGGTAAGGGGGATTTTTCAGTATCCCTGATCCCCCATACTGCCCGTCATACTATCCTGGGCAGTAAAAATACAGGGGACCTGGTGAACTTGGAAACGGATATTATCGGGAAGTATGTAGAAAGGTTCCTGGCCCTCCCCGGCCAGGAACGGGATCAACGTAAAAAATCAAGCATTTCGCTGGATTTTCTTGCCGAGCACGGCTATATATCAAAGTAGACGGGGAGTGACGGGACATGGAATTTCGTTTCAACACCGTAGAAGAAGCCATCGAGGATATTCGCCAGGGCAAAATGGTGGTGGTTGTGGATGATGAGGACCGGGAAAATGAAGGGGATGTGATCATGGCGGCAGAAAAGGTCACTCCCGAGGCGGTTAACTTTATGGCTACCCATGCCCGGGGGTTGATCTGCATGCCCATAACCAATGAGCGGGCGGATGAACTGGATCTGCCCCTTATGGTCACCCATAATACCGATAAACACGGTACCGCTTTTACCGTGTCCGTGGATCATAAAGATACCAGTACGGGTATTTCTGCCTACGAGCGGGCACAGACCATCAAAGCCATTTTAGATCCGGCTACCCGCCCCGAAGATCTGCGCCGCCCGGGACATATTTTCCCCCTGCGTGCCCGGGAAGGAGGGGTGCTGCGCCGGGCCGGACATACTGAGGCAGCGGTAGATCTGGCCCGTCTGGCCGGCCTGTACCCGGCAGGGGTAATTTGCGAGGTTATGAAGGAAGATGGGACCATGGCCCGGGTACCGGAGTTAATGGCCTTTTGCCGGCAACACGGTCTAAAAATCATTACCATTGCCGATTTAATCAAGTACCGGCGGCGGACGGAAAAACTGGTGCGCCGGGTGGATTCCGCCCATCTGCCCACTAAATATGGTGATTTTACTGCCGTGGCTTATGAGAGCCTGCTGGATGGCAAGGGCCATCTTGCCCTGGTCAAAGGGGATTTAAGCCAGGTGGAGGCTCCCCTGGTGCGGGTCCATTCCGAGTGCCTGACAGGCGATGTCTTGGGTTCCACCCGCTGCGATTGCGGTGATCAGCTTGCCCGGGCCATGCAAATGATCGCCAAGGAAGGAGTCGGGGTGCTCCTCTACATGCGGCAGGAAGGCCGGGGTATTGGCCTTTTAAACAAAATCCGTGCTTACAAGCTGCAGGATCAGGGGAAGGATACGGTGGAAGCCAACGAGGCTTTAGGCTTTCCACCCGATTTGCGGGATTACGGTATTGGGGCTCAAATCCTGGCTGATCTGGGGCTCAAGAAAATTCGTTTGCTCACCAACAACCCCCGGAAAATTGCCGGTTTGGAGGGTTACGGCCTGGAAGTGGTGGCCCGGATACCCATTGAGGTATGTCCCAGCAAATACAACCGGTTTTACCTGGCGACGAAAAGAAAGAAACTGGGCCACCTGCTCAATATCGCCGATGAGGTAAGCTAGAAGAAGGAGTCTAGAAAATCTCACGGGCGGCAATTGTTTGAGAAACTGCAGCGGCAGCCGGACAGTTGCCGCCCGGCCATTGGGCAACGATAGAGGATAACGATATTGGGATAATTAGGATATAGATAGAAAGGAGAAACAAAATGCCGAAGGTATACGAAGGACATCTGGTTGGTCAGGGGTTGCGCTTTGGTCTGGTGGTGGGTCGTTTTAACGAGTTTATTACCAACAAGCTGTTGACGGGGGCACTGGATGCCCTGCACCGGCATGGTGTTGCCGATCAGGATATTGAGATTGCGTGGGTGCCCGGAGCCTTTGAAATTCCCGTGGTGGCCCGGCGCATGGTGGCTATGCAGCGCTTTGATGCGGTAATTTGTCTGGGAGCGGTGATCCGTGGGGCCACGCCCCATTTCGATTATGTGGCTGCCGAGGTGGCCAAGGGCGTGGCCAAAGTGGGGCTGGATACCGGTGTACCGACAATTTTTGGCATCATCACTGCCGACACCCTGGAGCAGGCCATTGAGCGGGCGGGAACCAAGGCTGGCAACAAGGGTTGGGATGCGGCGGTAGGGGCCATTGAAATGGCCAATCTCATGCGCAGCCTTGGCTAGGGAAAGGGGGCCACACCGGTGCGGGCGGCACATACAGTCCAGAACTTAAAAGAAGTGGCTGATTTTCGTGTTACACCCCATAATCGTCTTTTCTCAGCCGACGGTCAGGAAATCCTTGCGGGCTGGACCACGGACATTTACTTTATCAAAACCAGGGAAATCCTGCGGGCCATGGGGCTTGCCGGGACAGAAGTGGTGGCCGAAGTTTTTGCCGGCAAAAGGGGTGTGCTGGCCGGAGTGCCGGAGGTAAAAAATCTTTTGGCCGGAACGGGGGTTGAAGTTTGGGCCTTACCCGAGGGGGAATGGTTTGGGGAAAAGGAAGTTGTTCTGCGTATCCACGGCCCCTACGACCGGTTTGGTATTTATGAAACGGCCATACTGGGTATTCTGGCCAGTTCCAGCGGCTGGGCTACGGCAGCCAGGCAGTGTAAGGAAGCCGCGGGCAACAAGCGGGTGATTTGCTTTGGTGCCCGTCACGTTCACCCGGCAGTGGCGCCGGTTATGGAAAGGGCGGCGGTGGTGGGGGGAGCCGACGGTGCCAGCTGTATTTTAGGGGCCAAACTGGCCGGTCAGGAGCCCGTGGGCACCTTGCCCCACGCTGTTATGCTCATTGTGGGAGACACCCTGGAGGTAGCCCTGGCCTACCAGCGGACCATGCCTGCAGGTACGCCGGTGATTGTGCTGGTGGATACCTTTAAGGATGAGGCCGAAGAAGCAGTGCGAGTTGCCCAGACCCTGGGGAAAGATCTGGCGGCCATCAGGCTGGATACCCCTAGCGAGCGGGGAGGGGTTACTCCCGCTCTGGTCCGGGAAGTGCGTGCCCGGTTGGATCAGGCGGGATACAAGCACGTGGAGATTGTGGTCAGCGGCGGTTTAACCCCCGAGCGGATCCAGTTGCTGGACCAGGCGGGGGCGGATGCCTTCGGGGTGGGCAGCTACATATCCGGTGCTTCACCAATAGACATGACCATGGATTTGAAAGAAGTCAACGGGAAGCCCGTTGCCAAGCGGGGGCGTATACCAGGCATTACCCCAAATCCCCGTTTGCAGAGGATCCTTTAAACATCGACCTTCTCCACAAAATAAAAAACGGCTTGACAGCCGCTTTCTCTAGATAGCCCTTTGCACCTTGCCGCTGCGCAGGCAGCGGGTGCACACCAGGATCCTTCTGGGAGTACCGTTGACCAGAGCCCTTACCCGCTGTAAGTTGGGTTGCCAGGTTCTTTTGGTCCGGATATGGGAGTGGCTTACCTGCATCCCAACCACCACACCTTTACCGCAAACAGCACATTTCCTGGCCAATAGAGCCACCTCCTTTTTCTAGACCACTCTTTACATTCTAGCAAAAATACCACTGCCGTGCAAGGTGAAACGGGTGAAAGTGTCCCAGATTTCATAAATTCTCGGGCTTCCCGTAGCGGAAAGGAACGCCGCTCGGCGGGGAAGGTAGGGACCTGCTCCGGCGGCAGGGGTTGAAAAGGAGGTAAAACCTTTCGACACAAACCCGATGGTTGAAGTTGATTTTGAGCAGTATCCCGTACAATATTTGAAAATGGTAGGCCCACGCCGTTTTGCCCTGCTGAAGAGATTGGGGATCAGGACGGTAAAAGATTTGCTTTACCACTTTCCCCGGGAATACCAGGAACGCACGGTAAAGCCGTCTTATGCCTGTGCCCATGGGGAACAGGTTACCCTGCAGGGAAGGGTTGTGGGAGTCACCGAGTTAAGCCCCAGATCCGGATTATGGATCACAAGGGTAAAAGTGCAGGAACCGACGGGGCACTTTTTTGCCGTCTGGTTTAACCAGCGCTACATAAAAAAACTGTTTACTGCTGGCAGCCACGTACAGGTTACGGGAAAAATTGAACGCCGCTTTGGAGAAATTCAGCTGCTGGTTGCCGATTATGAATTGTTAGAGGGCGAGGATCCCGTACCACAGGAGGGTATAGTACCTATTTATCCCCTTACGGAACAATTGACCCAGCGTCTCATGCGGTCCTTAATGCGCCTTGCCCTGGACGAGTGGACACCCCGCATCAACGATTTCCTCCCCCCAGGGGTGCGGCAGAAATTTTTCCTGCCCGAGCTTCCCAGCGCCCTGTGCCAGATCCACTTTCCGGCCACCGAGAAAGAGGCCATCAGGGCGAGAAAACGCTTTATTTTTGAGGAGCTGTTTTTGCTCCAGCTGGTCCTGGCCTTAAGGCGCAGGCAAATTACCCGGAAGTTAAAACCGCACCGTTATCACGATCACGAAGACCTGGTGGGAAGATTTCTTTCCAGTTTGCCCTTTACCTTAACTCCCGGTCAGCAGCGGGCCTGGGAAGAAATCAAAGCCGACATGGATGCTCCCTGGCCCATGAACCGGTTGTTGCAGGGAGATGTGGGGGCGGGCAAAACTGTGGTCAGCACCTTGGCCCTACTCCGGGCCGTGGGTAGCGGACTACAGGGAGCGCTAATGGTACCCACAGAAATCCTGGCTGAACAGCATCACCTTACTCTCTCCCGGAGCCTGGCTTCCCTGGGAATAAAAGTTGGCCTGCTTTCAGGGAGCATGAGAAAGAAGGAGAGGGAGAGACTGTTAGCCGGTCTCGCCTGCGGGGAGATACCCCTGGTGGTGGGTACTCATGCTTTAATTCAAGAAAAAGTGCAGTTTAAATCACTGGCCCTGGTGGTTATTGACGAGCAGCACCGTTTTGGGGTGCGCCAGAGGGCCATTTTACAATATAAAGGACACTGTCCGGACGTGCTAGTCATGACGGCGACACCCATTCCCCGTACCTTGGCCCTTACCCTCTACGGGGATCTGGAGGTAAGCACTATTTCCGAACTGCCTCCCGGGCGGCGGCCGGTACAAACTTATGCTTTTCCTTCTTCTCGTCTGCCTGATGTTTATGGCCTGGTGCGGCGGGAAGTGGAAAAGGGACACCAGGCTTATGTGGTTTGCCCCCTGGTGGAGGAATCAGAAAAACTCGATGTCCGGGCTGCCGTGGAATTGATGGAGGAACTTTCCCGGGGCCCTCTGGCCGGATGCCGGCTGGGTTTGCTCCACGGCCGCTTGAAACCGGCGGAAAAGGAGGATGTGATGGAAGCCTTTCGCACGGGCCAAATCCAGGTACTGGTAACGACCAGCGTGGTGGAAGTTGGTGTGGATGTACCCAACGCCACGGCAATGGTGATCCTGGACGCCGAGCGTTTCGGGCTGGCCCAGTTACACCAGTTGCGGGGGCGGGTGGGGCGGGGGAAAGCACAATCCTACTGTGTTCTGGTTTCCGACAGTACCACCGAAGAAGCCCGCTACAGGTTGGAGGCGATGACCTCCACCACCGATGGCTTTGTCCTGGCGGAGAAAGATTTACAGTTAAGGGGGCCGGGGGAACTTACGGGCACCAGGCAATCGGGGCTGCCTGAGTTTAAAATAGCCGACCTGGTCCGGGACTGGCGCGCTCTGCAGCTTGCCCGGCAGGAAGCGGTTGCTTTAATAAAAAAAGATCCCGAGTTAAAAGCGCCGGAACACCGCCTCCTGGCTCGGGAGTTGCGCTTAAGGTTTGGCGGGAAGGCGGGATACCTGGATATCGGTTAAAATGCCAAGATAAAAGCCCGCAGGGGCTTTTTTCTTCCAAAAAAAATATTAAAATCAGTCCAGGAAAGCCAAACCAAGACAGAACAAGGCAAAGCCCTTTTCTTAAAACCTTATGCTAAGGGGGCTGTAGCATTATGCCGGGGTAAAATGTTCTAGACATAATCAATTGCAGCAGGGCCATAATAAGAATAGCCTAAAGGCAAGGAGGTGACTATAGATGGCGTTAGGGCAAAAGCGGAATAAGTTGATTCTTCCCCAGGCCGCCGCGGCTATGGAACAATTTAAGTGGGAAACTGCTGCCGAGCTGGGCGTCCAGGTTCCCCAGAGCGGTTACATGGGTGACCTGCCTTCCCGGGTGAACGGGGCCATTGGCGGTAACATGGTCCGGAAGATGATCGCCGCCTACGAGCAAAGCCTGGCCAACGGTACCCAGCCTCCGACTCCTCAAGTAACCAACGCTCGCACCACTCCTTAACGGAGGTTAAGGTATGAGCTCTTTGGGTACACAAGGTCTGGTGCGGTGTACCGGTTGTTTATACAGTTCCCTTTCGGGGGGTCCCAACTAACGGTAAAGCCGAGAATCCGGCTCCCTGTTGGTTGGGCCCCCGGCAGGGACTGCCCAACCCCAGGAACTTTGCTCAATTTTTAATTTTTTAATGTAGATAATAGCTGTAGTCGTCCTCAGTTAAACCCGGGTGCAGAGCCAGGGAAACAGCTCCGGCAATAACTTTAGCCGTAGTAGCAATTAACGCGTCTATTTCCTTGGGAGTTACCGTCAGGTTGCCGCCGAAAGGTTCTAAAACCTTTTCAATGGCCCGCCGGGCCAGGGCAGGGTTAAACCCCGCATTTACAGGCGTGGTTTGCAGCTGTTCCAAATAGGCATTAATGGTATCCTGGCTGATGACGGCAGCATGTACCACAGTGGGCACCCCGATGGCGATTACAGGCACGCCCATGCTTTCCTGGTTGATTCCGGCCCGGCGGTTGCCAATGCCTGAACCGGGACTGATCCCCGTATCGGCTATTTGAATGGTGGTGCAAATACGGGTTACACTGCGAGCCGCCAGGGAATCTATGGCGATAATCAACTCCGGACGGATTTTTTCTACTACCCCTTTGATTATTTCCGCCGTTTCTATACCCGTTAACCCCAGCACTCCCGGAGCCAGGGCGCTGACGGAACGCATCCCGCCCTTTAACTCCTGGGGGGCGTAATTATACAAGTGCCTGGTTACAAGACTCATCTCAATAACCTTTGGCCCTAAAGCATCCGGGGTCGCGCGCCAGTTGCCTAAACCCACCAGCAAAATATTCCCATACTCCGGAATATGGGCCACAAATCTTTCCAATTGCCGGGCGAGAATCTGGCTTACTTCATGGTGGGCGGCCGGGTGATTTTCCCTCAACACGGGAGCTTCGATGGTAATATATGTACCCACGGGTTTACCCATGATGGTTTCCGCGGCCTTCTCGATAATATGTACTATGGTTACTTCACCATGTTCAAATCTTTCCCGATCCACCCGCACACCGGGAATTTCCTGCCCCGTTTTCCCTCGTACTAGTTCCCGGGCTTCCAATGCTAAATCAAGGTTGACTCCAAAGGAGCGAAAAAGATCAAAAAGCACGCTGTCGCCCCCCTTTAATTGAAATCCCTCCAGGTTTCAGCTATATATTGTCCGCCTCGAGGAGGATTATACACTACATATTTTGCCTGATCGATTTTTCTGGTATAATGTGCTATAATATTTGCATTGAGAATAGGGAGGAAAGAATCGCTATCTTGCGAGTTATTGCCGGGATTGCCAAGAAAAGCCGCTTAAAAATTCCCCGGGGATGGAGCGGGCGCCCCACTGCCGACCGGGTTAAAGAATCCCTGTTCAATATCCTGGGTTCGCGGATTCCCGGCTCTCATTTCCTGGATCTTTATGCCGGTACAGGCAATGTGGGTATAGAAGCCTTGAGCCGCGGTGCAGCCCGGGTAGTGTTTGTAGAGCGGGATAAAAGAGCGGTTAAAATTATCCGGGATAACCTTGTTCATGTGGGTTTGGTGGAAAGGGCTGAGGTGCTGGCGCAAGATGTTTTCCTGGTTTTGAGGCGACTGAGCGGACAGCAGTTCGATGTGGTTTTCCTGGACCCACCCTATGGACAGGGCCTGGAGTTGCCCACTCTGGAGGCCATTGATCGTTATGGGCTACTTGCTCGCGGCGGCATTGTAGTGGCCGAAAGCAGTAAACGGCAGGCATTTCCTGGTCAGGTGGGGCGGCTGGTGCAATACCGGCAACATCTAGTGGGAGATACTGTGCTTTCATTTTACCAGCCCGGCATTGCCGGAGAGGGGGATTAAATCTTTGCGCATCGCGGTTTATCCGGGCAGTTTCGACCCGATAACCAATGGACATCTCGATGTAATTGAGCGTGCAGCCTGTTTATTTGATCAGCTGGTTGTGGCGGTATCCCGCAATACCAGCAAAAAGCCGCTCTTTACTGTTAGTGAGAGGTTAGAAATGCTGCGAGAAGTATTGCAGCCCTATTATAACGTGGTGGTAGATTCCTTTGATGGGCTGACAGTAAATTACGCTAAAAGCTTGGGTGCACAGGCAATTATTCGTGGCCTGCGGGCTATTTCAGATTTTGAAAACGAGTTTATGATGGCCCTGACCAACAAGAAACTGGTTCCTTCAATAGATACCTTATTTCTCATGACCAGAGCGGAATATTCCTTCATCAGTTCCAGTGCTGTAAAAGAAGTAGCTTACTTTGGGGGCTGTGTGCGTGACCTGGTACCCCCCGTGGTAGAACAAAAGTTACGGGAAAAATTTATGGCCCTTGAGCGACCGGTTAGGGAGGGGTAGAAGTGGAGCTATTCCATATTTTAAATGAGATGGAGGAGATGATTGAAAACAGTCCCCGGATACCCATGACCAGGCGAGTGATGGTGGACGAGGATCGCCTGCTAGATTACCTGGACCGTATTCGCACCACACTGCCCGAGGAATTGCGCCAGGCACGCTGGCTCCTCCAGGAACGGGAAAAAGTGTTGGCCGACACCCGCAAGGAGGCCGGGCGTCTTTTGGAGGATGCCCAGAAACAGTTGGAAAAACGGGCGGAAGAAAGTGAAGTGGTGAAAAAAGCCCAGGCCATAGCGGACGAAATTATCCACAAGGCGGAACAGGTGGCCAGGGAAATCAAACAGGGTGCACGGGAATATGCCGATGAGATCCTGGGTGGGCTGGAAGAGGAACTGGACAAGATCATGACCCAGATTCGCAACGGACGGGCTGAATTAAGAGGAGTTAAGGTTAATGACGGCGTTAATTCCCGGGCGGCCCAGGGCTAATCCGCCAGGGTCTGAAGTATAGCGGGAAAATCGCAGTATTTGTCTATGTTTTCCCGGGCCAGGGCGATGCGTTTGCGGTCCCGGGGCCGGATATGCCGGCTAATCTCTGCTAGCTTTTCAATCGTGGTAAAGGTGTCGTAATGCACCAGAATAAGCGGCACGTTTTTTTCTGCAGCGCGGGCAATTACCTTTACGTCCGGATATAACCCTCCGGTGAGGATTAGCACCGAGGTATTGGTTTCCAGGGCCGCCAGGGCAAGGTCGGCCCGGTCACCCCCGGTAATCACAGCCTTGTTTGGCGCCCGCCGCAAATAACCCAAGGCACTTTCAATAGTCATCGCACCGACAATCACGTCCTCTACCAGCCGGTCCATATTTTCTTCGCCGGCCAGGATTTCCCCGCCCAGTGTTTCATAAAATTCCCTTACTGTGGGCGAAGATATTTCCGGACGCTGGGGAATAATACCCAGGGTTCGGAATCCGCGTTCGGTAAGGATGGGCTTATAAATCCCTTCTGTTTTGGCCAGCAACGGGCGAGGGACGTTGTTAAAAACATTTCCCAGCACTTGGATGCCCTGACTTACCAGGTAGCTGTTGATGAAAATGGCTTCATCCAGGCTGAAGTCATTTTCAATGCGGATCGTGAACAAAACCAGGGCTTCCAGCTTTTTGGCCAGGGTGACGGCATCTAAACCCCAGCACCCCATGATATGGGGAAAAGCGGCTCCTCCAATCAGCACCACGTCAGTTCCGGCACTTACCTGCCGGTAGCACGACAGGATCCATTCTAATGCCTCGCATTGCCGGTAGCCCGACAGATAGGACGGGCCGGCGATAAAGGGTGCGATTACATCCAGGGGCTGTTTTAAATCTAACACCTCCTGCATGAGCCGCGCGTCCTCGTCATTCTGTTCCCTTATACCGGTGGGGTGGCCAACCGGCTTAAAATAGGCTACCTTGTATCCATGCTGGACCAGTTTTAGGGCCAGGCCCACCGCCATGGCTGTTTTTCCACTGCCTGCCGTACCCATGATATAAAGGTTTTTCACCGCTTACACCTCACGATATGGTGATTTTTATGTCCAGGGCAAAGGCCCCGTCCGGATAGGCAAAAACCGGGTTAATATCCATTTCCTCAATTTCGGGAAAATCAAGCACCAACCTGGCAGTTCGGGCAATCATTTCCACGATAGCTCCGAAATCCTTTGGCTTTTCGCCGCGGTAACCCCGTAACAACGTGTAAGCCCTGGTTTCGGTAAGCATTTGCTGGATTTCCTGCCTGGTGAGGCCGTGGGCCAGGCGGAAGGAGACATCTTTTAAAAGGTTGACGTAAATTCCTCCCAGTCCAAAGGCTATTAAAGGGCCGAACTGTACGTCCCGGGTCATGCCAATGATTAATTCCGTTCCCGGGGGCATCATTTTTTGAATCTCAATGCCGTAGATAACCACTTTGGGCAGGAAACGTTGGACGTTTTCGGTAATCTCAATAAATGCCTTTTTTACTTCCTGGGGAGTTTCCACCCCTATTTTTACTCCCCCGATGTCGGTTTTGTGTAAAATTTGGGGGGAGGCCACCTTCATTACCACCGGAAAGCCAATTTCCTGTGCCATGGCCGCCGCTTCATCAGGACTGGTGGCCAGGACAATGGGGGCCACGGCAATCCCGTAGCAACCGGCCACCTGGCTGGCTTCACTGCCCAGGAGAGTTAACCGGCCTTCCTGGTGTACTTTTTGCAAGATTTCTTTAACCCGTTCGGGCTGGATACCACCCAGCTCGAGCTCCTTTTCTTTTTCCGGCAATTCCCTGGCCCGGGCGTAGCGCACCATCCCGCTCAAGACTTTGACCGCCGGTTCGGGAAAGGTGAAACAGGGTATGCCTTCTTCTGCCAGGAGCTTAGCTCCTCCCGCCAGGGTTTTTCCGCCCATATAGGCAGCAAGTACCGGCTTGTCCGGGTAAATGCGGTGAGTTTCAATGATGGCCAGGGCGGTTTGTTCCGGTTCAGTGACTGCCGTAGGGCAAACCAGCACCAGTGCGCTGTCCACACTTTGATCTCCGAGTACCTTTTCCAGGGCAAAGCGATAGCGGTTTTCGCCAGCGTCACCTAGGACGTCTACCGGGTTGTAAATGGCTGCTTCCCGCGGCAGGTTGGCCCTTAGCTCCTGGCTGGTTTCCTTGCTTAAGCGGGCCATGGTTAGTTCGCTCATTTCGATGCTGTCCGTGGTCACAATGCCAGGTCCTCCGGCATTGGTTACCACCGCCACTCGGTTTCCTTTAGGTATAGGTTGGTGGGCAAAGGCAACGGCCAGATCAAAAAGCTCGGCCATGCTCCGGGCGCGGATGACCCCGCATTGCCGGAAAGCTGTCTCATAGGCCAGGTCGCTGCCGGCAAGGGCTCCGGTATGGGAGGAAGCGGCCTGGGCCCCGGCCTGGCTGGCACCGCTTTTGAGGATGATCACCGGCTTTTTGTGGCTGGCCGCCCTGGCCACCTGTAAAAACTGCTGGCCCCGGGCCACGTCCTCGATGTAACAGAGGATGACCCTGGTGTTGGGGTCGTTGGCCGCTTCAGCTATAAAATCCGCTTCATTAAGATCGGCTTTGTTTCCCAGGCTGACAATCCGGGAAAAGCCCAGTCCGGTGGCCAGGCTCCAGTCCAAAATGGCCACCAGCATGGCCCCACTCTGGGAAATGAAAGCTATGTTCCCCTGCTTCGGAAAAACGGCAGAAAAGGAGGCGTTTATGGGTACGTGGGTATCCATCATACCAACACAGTTGGGTCCTAAAAGGCCCATGCCGTAACTGCGGCAAATGTGGGTGAGTTCCTTTTCCAGAATTAGTCCTTCCTTACCCACTTCCTTAAATCCCGCCGAGATTACTACCAGATTTTTGGCCCCCGTAAGGCCGCATTCCTGTGCTACGGCGATAACCCGGTTGGCCGGAACGGCGACCACTACCAGGTCCACGCTTTCCCCGATGGCGCTTAAATTGGGATAACAGCAAAGCCCTTCTATTTCTTCCTCTTTGGGATTGACGGGATAAATCCTGCCCGGGTAACCGCAGGCGAGCATATTTTTCACCAAAACGTTGCCAATTTTACCAGGTTTTTTTGAAGCACCGACAATGGCCACCGTTTGGGGGCGAAAAAAAGCATGCAGGTCCGCCAACTATCTCACCTACTTTGAACCTGGTTCGGTTGTGTTTATCATGTCCGGTAAGGAGATAAAGCATACCATAGGGCGGCCTGCATTTGCCTAATGGGCAGCAACTTATAGTAATGCTTAAGTTGTCTCTAGTGGGCTAAAATAACCTTCTCATGGAGCAAGCAAGAGCAGCATTTGATAAACCTCCCGTGGTGAGGGTAGGCGGGCGGTTGCCGCACTGGGACGAGGCTGGGAACTAATCAGGATACCGCAGCCCTCCCCGAGAGCCATAAATGCGTCCTCATCGGTACGGTCATCTCCGATGTAAACCGGCAGTGCTCCGGCATGTTTCCGGCAAAGGTACTGCACCGCTTTGCCTTTGTTAACTTCCCGGGGGCGTATTTCCAGCACCTTTTTCCCCGGTAAGAGCTCCAGCCGGTCTTTGCCCATGATGGGGGCTGCTCTTTCAATAAAACTACCCAGCACCCCCCGGGCCAACTCGGGCTCCGCCAGGCGATAATGCAAGGCCAGGGATATGCCTTTATTTTCAACTAGAAAGCCACTGCTGCCGGCTACGCATTCACGGGCTATTCTTTCCAGGGTTAAAATATCTTCTTCCAGCTTGCGATTCTCGAACAGGCGGTATGTTTTGCCCCCGGCTTCCTGTATTTCCGCCCCATGGGAACCAACCAGGTGCAAGCCGGTTAGGGGCAGTAGCTTATGTAGTTCGGCCAGTTTACGGCCACTGATCACCGCTACTGCTCGGTCGGGGGAAAGGGTTAATTTTTTTAGAACAGCCAGGAGCTCCTGGTTCGGCCAGGCTAGATCGGGGCTTGGGGCAATGGGCACCAGGGTACCGTCGTAATCAAGCATGAGCAGCAATTGCGGTGCCGTGACCATCCATGCAGCCAGTTTTTCCGGGGTTGTTAGGGGGGGTTCCTTACACACCGGGGAACCTGACCTCCCTGCTTAGAGGTTGGCGGCGTTAATGGCAGCTGGGGTGAGGCCGGAACCCAGGCTTTTAACCAGCATCAAGTTGCTCTGCCACCACCAGCGTACATCCCGGCTTTTCACAATGCGGCGCAAAGATTCCAGGCGGCTTTTTTGTTCCTGGAAAGGCATCTCCAGGGCCATTTTGATTTTGGCTGCCAGGTGGGCCGGTTCAAAGGGATTGGCCAGCAGTGCCCCGTGAAGTTCCTGGGCCGCCCCGGCAAAGGGGCTTAGGATTAACACTCCCTTGCCGTCAATGCGCGAAGCCACGAATTCCTTGGCCACCAGATTAAGGCCGTCCCTTAAGGCCGTCACCAGTAGCACATCGGCAGCCAGGTAATGAGCTACCAACTCTGCCTGGTCTAGGGCTTGATAACGGTAGCGCACCGGTACGGCTCCGTACCCCTGGTCGTACCGTCCGTTAATTTCGCCTACTATCCGTTCAACTTCCCGCTTTAAGGTTCCGTATTCGCCAATACCATTGCGGCTGGGTACGGCAATTTGTAGAAGGGTGACCCTTCCACGGTATGCAGGGTACTTTTCCAAAAGGTAGGCCATGGCTCTTATCCGTTCGGGAATTCCTTTGGTATAGTCCATGCGATCTATGCCCAGAAGTACCTTTTCCGCAGCCAGGGATTTGCGTATTTCCTCCGCCCGGGCACGCACGGCGGGATCGGCAGCCAGCTGTTCGAAACGGTGGTAGTTGATACCCACCGGCAGAGCCTGTACCAGAATGCGGCGGTTACGCAGGCGAATCAGACCCTGTTCCGGGTAAATCCTAGCCGGATAATAGCACGCAACAGTGTCCAGGAAATTTTGCGCGTACCGGCTGGTATGGAAAGCGATCAGGTCGCTGCCTAAAAGGCCGTAGATAATCTGGCGCCCCCAGGGAAGGATCTGGAAAAGGTCCGCCGGGGGAAAGGGAATGTGCCAGAAGAAGGCAATGGTAGCTCCCGGTGATCTGTGCCGTAAAAGCTGTGGTACCAGGGCAAG
This sequence comes from Desulfofundulus thermosubterraneus DSM 16057, assembly GCF_900142025.1. Lineage (GTDB taxonomy): Bacteria > Bacillota > Desulfotomaculia > Desulfotomaculales > Desulfovirgulaceae > Desulfofundulus > Desulfofundulus thermosubterraneus. The sequence continues at coordinate 26,613 of NZ_FQZM01000042.1, forward strand.
GTGAAAATCGTGTATCCAGTAGATCCCCTTTTTTGCTTCCAGGGTAATCCGGGCGAACTTTTGGTTGACCCGGCGGTAGGCATCCCAGTAAGCCCTTTCAAAGGAACAACGTTCGGGCAGTTGGTGGCACAGGGGCCAAAGACAAGCGTTGCAGAAACCGTGGTAGTAGTTTTCATGTTCTTCAGGGGAGAGAAAAACCTCCTGGATGTGATAGCGTGGCTCTGCCGGTGGGATGCCCAGCTTAACGCCCCGGTCTTTGCCCGTATGATCAATGCGCCCGCACCAGGAGATCCAGGTTCCCCCGTGGGCGGTCAGAACCGGTTCTACCGCCGAAGTTAATCCTCCAACGGTGCGTTTGGTAATCAATTGATCGTGATCCTTCTGGAAGGTATAGGCTCCACGATTGGAAATTACAACTACCTGTGAGGGGGTACGTCCATAGCCGTACACAACTTCCACCTCCTTTTTAATTTTCAATGATCACGCGGGTGTTACCTGTGGCCCGCAGCACTCCGCAATAGGCTTTACCCTGTTTACGGGTAAATTCCAGATCTACCGTGCCGCAACCCGTGGCAAGGTTACAGATCTGGATTTCCTGGACCCAGGGAGGCAGCTGAGGAGCGCTTACCCGCACCTCGTTGCCCCAGCAGGAGATGCCCAGCATGGTGCGTATGAGCAGAGGCATGGTTCCTACGGCCCAGGCCTGGGGGTCACAGGCGGTGGGGTAATGTACGGGCCCACCGTCTCTGCGCCTCGTAAAACCACAAAAGACTTCCGGTAACCGGTGATATGGGAAGGACATGGCTGCCTCAAAAAGGCCGCTGACCACTTTTTCCAGCAGGTCAAACTGGCGGTAGCAACGCAATCCGTAAGCAATGATGGCGTTGTCATGGGGCCAGACCGAACCGTTATGATAACTCATGGGGTTATACGGTCCCATGGATTTGCTCATGGTGCGAATACCCCATCCGGAATACATGTCGCTTGCCAACAGCCGCCTGGCCACGGTTACGGCAAGCTCTTCGGGTAGAATGCCGGTAAACAGGCAGTGGCCCGGGTTAGAGACAATGGTTTTAACCTGTTTCTTGTCACCATCCAGGGCAAAGGCCAGGTACTCCTCATCTTCCATCCAGAAAGCTTCTAAAAACTTGCGTTGCAGGACCAGGGCTTCCTGTTCCAGCTCACAGGCCCAGTCGTTCTTTCCCAGTACCCGGCCCATTTCAGCGGCCCGCTTTAAAGCCAGGTAATAATAGGCCTGTACTTCTACCAGGGCGATGGGACCCGTGGGCAGGCTGCCCCGGGGATCAATAACCCCGTCCCAGGAATCTTTCCAGCCCTGGTTTGTCAGCCCTGCGGGGGAACGGACGGCATATTCAATAAATCCGTCGCCGTCCCTATCCCCATATTTCCGGCACCATTCCACGGCCGCAAAAAGGTTCGGAGCCAGATCGAGGACCAGCTGTTTGTTTCCAGTCCAGCGGTAGGTTTCGGAAAGCAGGATGATGAACCAGGGAGTGGCGTCCACGCTGCCGTAATAGGGAGTATGGGGGATTTCCCCGCAGGCGGCCAGCTCTCCCCGGCGAAGCTCGTGGAGTATTTTCCCGGGTTCTTCATCCCGCCAGGGGTTATCCTCTTTCCCCTGCAGGCGGGCCAGGAAGTACAGGCTATCCCGGGCAATGTCGGGGTTGACAATTAAAGCCTGCCAGGAAGTAATCAGGGCGTCCCGCCCAAAGGGGGCCGCATACCAGGGTATGCCGGCCTGCACAATGGTGCCTAGATCGGGATAGCGTGTGCACAGGGCGCACAGGTCGGTCACGTTGCGCCGGAGCATGTTGCTCAAAAAGACATTATCGCTTTTAAACTGGGTACATTGCTCTTTCCACTTTTCGTAGAGGGAAGAGGTTTTGCGCACTGCCCGGCTGAATCCCGCGGCAACCGTTCCACTTCCTCCAGTGCTGGCAGGATCGGGCTTGTTGCCGATAAAAGGTTTCACCTGCATATAGAGGTAAACCTTGCGTCCAGGGGGCAGGGTGAGGGAGAACCGGGCGGTGGCCAGGTTTTTTTCTTCGTTTACCTCCACGCTGTCGGGGTAAGGGGAAAAGGAGACACTGGTATAGCGGCACAGGTCATCCCTTCCCCGGTACCCAAAGAGAACTCCCTCCCGGGTAGACACCGGGGTGAAAATTTCCCCCTTTTGCTTGCGGATAAAGCCCCGGACCTCAAAAATATCCCGGAAATCGGCCCCCAGGGTGAACTGGAGGGTAATCATTACGGGCATGGGGTTGAAATTTATAAGCCGTAACCGTTGGAACAGGGCGTTATCCAGGACCCGCAGGGTGCGGATGTGAATGGTGCTTGCCGGGATCACATGATTACCCCGGTCCAGGGCCGGGTTGGTAAGTTCGAATTGGGCAAAGTGGCTGTCCTTAATGGAGGAGGAGAGGAATAAAAGATTTCCTTCCGTTAGCCCCATTTCCAGACAGCTCAGATAGCGGGTGTCCCGGCAATAAAGCCCCAAGCCCGCATTATACTCATGGCACACTTCTCCCTCGGGTCCGCAGATGAAAAAAAGTTCTCCTTCTTTAAGCACTTCCTGGGAAAAGGACGTCCGGGTGGCTAACCCCGGTATGTGGGTGATATCAAGCACCGCATTACCTCCTAGGCAATTTGTTTTTGCTTGCGCAGGTAATAGGCCAGTGTTTTACCGTAAACCTGGAGTGTACGGGCTGTCATGACTTCGCAGGTAAAGTTTTTTTCTACCATTTGCCGACCTCTTTCACCCATTTGCCGGGCCTTCTGGGGATTGGCCAGCAAATGGCAGCATCTTTCGGCTAAAGCCTTGTGATCGTGCATCGGCACCACGTAGCCGTTGATATCGTCCTGGATTACCTCGGGCATACCGCCGGCCCGGCTGACTACCATGGGACGACCCGTGGCCAGGGATTCCAGCATGGCCAGGCCAAAGGGCTCCTCAAAGCAGGAAGGGTAAATACAAGTTTCGGCGGCCTGGTACATCAACGGTATTTCATCCCAGGAGAAGAACCGGATAAAAATATCCCGTTCCAGCTCCAGTTCCGTAATCAGGCGTTTGATCCTTGATACGTGTTCGGGCTGCCGGCTGCCCCAGTCCACGGTTTTTTCCGTACCGGCCAGCACCAGCAGGGCATCCGGAAATTGTTCCTTGATAAGTTTGAAGGCCCTGATGCTGATATGGCAACCCTTATCATAACTCATGCGTGCCGGGTGGAAGATCACCCTTTTCCCTTTTAGTTCTGGATAGGTTTCCCGCGCCTTTTGCAGATCCTTTTCGGTAGGGGGCCTAAATCTTTCCAGATCGATGCCGTGGTGCACCACGGTAATCCTGTCTTCAGGAAAACCGGCTTTAGCCAGTTCTTTCTTGATGTAATGGCTTACCGCAATTACCGCATCCCATTCGGCGGCATGACGGCACATTTCTTCCCAGACGGAATCGGACCAGACGTTGTGGGCCGTTAGTACCAGGGGGATTCCCCAGCGCTTCTTTGCTTCCAGCAGAGCCTCAAGATGGACCGGACTGAAGTAATGCATGTTATGGGCGTGGATAATGTCAGGGTGAACTTGTTGGATAAAATCGCCAATCAACCGGCGAATATCATTTTTTCTGTCCATCATTTGTTTTGCATCCAGGCTGTTCAGATCCATTAGCCTGTGGCGTAAGATCCTTAATCCCCGCCAGGTGTAGTCCACATCCCCTTCCGGGGTGGACCCGGTGAGCAGGCTGACCTGGCAACCGTAGCGGGCAAGCTCTGGACACAACATGGCCAGATGGCTTTCCACCCCGCCGATAATCGGGGGAAAAGCCCAGTGTAACATAGCAATTCTCACACTGACACCTCCCTGAAAAAATAATAGCCCCGGCTGGTTTCCTGCTGCCGGGTGTATTCAATGCAAAACTTCATCCGGCCAGGAGAAAACCCCCAAACCATAATTTTCTATCTTATTTTAAGACTATTATAAGCAGTTACCAGAAAAAATGTCAAGATTATCTAGGACGGAGTACAATGACGCGTATATGGGTTAATATGACCAGCACCACAGACAGCATAATCATGATACCCAGGGATAGAAGGAACAGGAACAGGGAGATAAGACTCGCGCTCCAAACAGAAACGGGTTGAACCGTGGTAAGAAGTGGTGCAAAAACAGGCTGGATGAGAGACTGGTTTAAAGTTGCTGCTGGGCCAAACATTAGATAGGTATAAAAGGCGGCCAGGATGGCATGCGCTACCCGTACCAGTATAAAAGTGCCCATGCGAATATCGGTTCCGGCGATCATGCTGGCTGCTTGGGCCTGGATAGACAGGCCGCTCCAGGCCAGGATCATGGCTACGGCAATCAACTGGTGGAGTAAAGGGGCAGCCGCTTCCGAAGCCAGCTTGGTACCCGTGGTCATTTCAAACAGCCCGCTGGCCAGGGCCGGGAGCACTGCCGGTGAGAGGCCGAGAGGCACCAACAGCAGCCCTAATGCCCGGGCTACTAAGTCAATGACACCTGCTTGAGTGAGCAGGCGAATGATCACGGCAAAAAGAATAATAAAACCGCCGATGTTTAAAAGATTATTGATGGCATTTTTTACGGCATCGCCAATAATCTGGCCCGAAGTACGCTTATCCTGGCGCTGTCGGGTGACCATTTCGGCCAGGGCCCGTTTTAAAATCCAGGTATTTCTGTCGGCTATAGGCCGGGGGATCACCTCCGGGTCGCGACGGCCATAAAAACGCAAAGCTAGGCCAAGGGTAAGGTTGGCTAGGTAATGGGCTCCGGCAATGAGGGGACCGAGGGAGGCGTTGTGAAACATACCTACGGCTACCGCCACCAGCATGAATAGGGGGCTGGAGTTGTTTGTAAAAGACATTAACCGTTCCGCTTCGATTCTGGTGCATAGCTTTTGTGCCCGCAGACGGGCGGTAACCATGGCTCCAATGGGGTAGCCGCTGGTATAACCAATAGCCAGGACAAAGGATCCCGCACCAGGGACGTTAAAAAGGGGGCGCATAATTGGTTCCAGAAGAGCACCCATAAAATGCACAACCCCAAAATTCATGAGCAGTTCGGAAACGATGAAAAAAGGTAAAAGGGAAGGGAATACTATATTCCACCAGGCACCAAGGCCGTAGACCGCTCCCTCATAGACGGTTTGGGGCTGGGTAATCATGCCTAAAACAAACAGGAGAGCACAGGCCGTCCAGAACAGACGCATGGTTTCCCCGTGTTTTTGCATTTTTGGTCACCCGCTTCGCACCGCATTGATTACTGCCGTTCGGGGCAGTTGGGGTTTGGCGACCCTTTTATATATATGGGGCTTTTTAGACCGGTAGACCACTCCTTAGGCCATGTGAGAATAGTCACAGCCGCTCGGGGAAGAAGCGCACAGTGTTTGCGGACAGAAATCGGTTATTTTAATGGCAGGAAGTGATGTAATATAGCAAGAGGGGGTTTCTTTCATGCCTAAACGTCAAATCGTGCGCATAGACGAAGAAAAATGTACCGGTTGCGGTCTGTGTGTTACCCCTTGTGCCGAAGGGGCTATCCAGATTGTGGATGGCAAGGCCCGGGTAGTTCGGGAGGAATTATGCGATGGTGCTGGTTTTTGTATCGGCGTTTGTCCGGTGGGCGCCCTTTCTATTGAAGAGCGGGAAGCGCCGGCCTTTTCCAAAGAGGCAGTCCAAGAGCACTTGAAGAATAAAGAAAAAACATACCTTACCCAAACTTGCTTTCTCTGTGGAAACACCGAGGACCGTATTCCGCTGCTCCCATGCCGGCACCGCGGCGAAAGCCTCTGGGTGTGCACCCGCTGCCTGCCGCCGCTTATTCACGGTTAAACTCCTATCGACATGTTATGAAAAAGGATGCGACTTCTGCTGCAAGTCGCATCTTTTTTTCCATGTGCGCCCGGCATGGGCGTTAACTTGGTGGTGAAAGTCCACTGCAGGCGAGGCAGCACGAGTCTGCTAGCCAAAGGCAAGGGTGTCCATCGC
>NZ_FQZM01000078.1 GCF_900142025.1 Desulfofundulus thermosubterraneus DSM 16057
TCTCTGGTTCTGGTGGCTATGCTGACCCTGGTTGTAAGCCACCGGCTGCTTAACCACATGCGGTTGCTGGCTCCGGAGAAAAGCGCTCGCTTTACTCCTTTGCGCTGGGCCGAGTCGTTTTACTCTATTGCGCCGGTTATAATGACTCGTGTACTCAAGTTTATCGGAATTGACGAAGATCCTCTCCTGCTCATAATTTACTTCATGGCTGAGGGCGTTGATCCCAATGTCAACAGAGAACGCCTGTTGTCACCCTGGGTAAAAGCGGTTAATTCCCAGGTATTAGATGGTATTGAGTAGGATTTATGGTAAACCGATCACGCATGAGCGTTCAAGCTAACGCTCCGCGGGGTGTCCGGCCCATTTGGCATACTGCCTCAGGGGCCGGCTTCGGGCATCCTTGCCCTCTGCCCCGCCTCCGCTGCCAGCCTTTTGCTGAGTTTGGCTAATCTGTTCGGCTCAAGTCGCTCGCTTTCGAGCCAAAGCACGCTATTAAAACTAATGATAACTCAGGGCTTTAGTAATCAGTTATGTAAGTGTTTCGGGTATCATTGGAGGTGAATGAATGGACGAAGCTCTTATTATAACGGGATCGCTCAATGCAAAGATGGAAGATAGGTTTATGGATAGGGAGCAGGTGATTCCTTTCCAAGTATTAATAAATGGTGAAATCAAAAAGGCGGTATCTCTTTCAAAAATAGGTGAACTTGGCATTAGTTCTCTGGCCTTTCCTGAAGCAGACCAGAACGAGGTATATATCGTCCCCGCACCGGGAGTAGCAATACTAAAACTAGACATTAGAACTGGTCGCATTAGTAGAATTCCATGTTCTGAGCTAGAGGATGTTCACGAAATTGAATTTATAAACGGTACCTTATGGGTTTCAAATACGGGCTATGATGAAGTTTTGGCTATAAATGTTAATACACAAACTGTTGAGCGCAGGATTAATCTTTACGACTTGAAAGAACCGTTTCAAAAAAATAGAGCTGATAGAAGTGGCGATTCAAGCTCTATTTTAGTTGATAAATATCATTGTAATCAAGTTTTTGCTGATTACGAAGGAAAATTATTTTGTTTAGTACATCATGTATGGGGAAGGCAAGTACTGCACCAGGTGACATCAAAGCTAAAGAAACAAGGTGATGGTGGTATTATTAATCTTGAAACAGGAGAACGTATACCCCTTGGTTTAAAAGCACCTCATAGTGTAAGAAAAGTTAATGGGAATTACTGGGTTTTTGATAGTGGGAACGCAACAATCAATATTTATAATAAATCATGGGGACTTATAGATAGGATACAAACTCGTGGATGGGGAAGAGGAGCAGCTGTATCAGATAAGTATTTCTATGCCGGCATTTCAGCGACTCGTAAAAGATATTTAGGTATCATCCCGCGTTCTCAACAAGCACCTAATATGATACAAGTTTTTAGTACACATACAAAGACGATAGTTGATGAAGTGTTACTTTTTAATATTGAGCAGGTAAACAATTTATACCTAGTAAATGTATCCTTAGCTGAGCGCATCCTTGATCTTACAGAAGTTGAATTTACCGATGGATCAGGCATTGTCTAACCCCTGGCGGATAAGTTCAGTGGCCGCCGGTACCGCTACATTGGCTATGATGTGGATGGAGTCTATGCGATGCTTTTCGTTTTCTTTAACCAGTCCTCCATCAATCAAAAGCTCAAGCAGCTTGAAAAAGGCTTCTTTGTGTTTTTCCAACTGAAGAAGGCGATCCCGGAAACGGCCGAAAATACTATGGTCAAAATCTATGTCGTCCAGCTCTAACCCAAGGATGTATTTGACCGGAAATCGTACCGGCAGGCTTCTTCAAATTTCCGGTCGGACAAGTCAAACAACCGCTGCAAAATGAGCGCTTTGAACAGGATTGCCGGTGAAGCGGTAGGACGGCCATTGTCGGGACAGTACAACGGCGTAAAGTGCACGTCCTTGACAAAAGGTCGCATTTTTCCCGGAACAGGTGATAAAATTGTCATGTCCAAACATCCGGGCCAATATCAGGTTCGGGTGATAGAAGGAGAGTTGCTCTTCTTTTGATGGCATGTACATAAGATTTCCCTCCGTGGGAAGAAATCATTAGACATAATTAGATATTCGATGTTATTAGCTGTTTACCTGGCAGAGAGGGTATTTTTAGATGGATTATCTCCACTTTTATTGGTTTTACATGTGATCATAATGAGTTGCTGTTAAAGACCATTCTTGTCCATGGTAAGGAACACCATCTCTCTTGTGTTTTGTTAATGCTTAACTGGAGTGTTTTGTGACGGTATCTATAAAGAAGGTAAAACATCATTGAAGTAGTTGAAACGAAGTTGCCTGGGGCTTTAATTGTAGAATCTGTCGCTCAGAATAGCAGGAAGTGAGGAGGATTGTCTGCGTAGTAATCCGAGGTGCAATGATGGCTTCACCAAATGTTTTCATCCTTTATCTTCAACTACAACGGCTGGCGGGACACCATTTGGTACCTGGAGTCGTTGCAGCGGTTGACCTATCCCAACTACCGCATAGTGGTCATCGACAACGGCTCTCTATGTGGAGTATTATGATCCGTACAGCGAGCTAGATTTTGTCTTCGGACTCAGAGAGGACAGTGTATGATTGTGGAACGGGTAGCAGAATTATGTGTAACAAAAAATACAAAAGATAGAATAAATTTTGCCAATAGTAATTTATGGTGGATAAACCAGGTTACCTTATTAGTAGCTCTTGCTATCTTTCCGATCACTATGTTGCCGCCAGTGGAAGTAATACCGCAACTTCTTTTAATGGAAAGCCCATTTTTCGGCAAACTTACTTTAGTTCGATTTATTTTATTGTTACTTTTGGTCATTATTTTTGTTTCTGTTTTCGGAAGTGGGTTGTTCCCTCGGCTCCGCACTGTGGATGTGTTGGTAATGGTACTGTTTTTAATAGCGTCTGTTCATGCGACATCTCATGCAATATCACGATGGGCGTACTATGTGTTAATTGTTATTAGTTCATACATAATCGGTCGTGTTATGTCACTCTTTGGAGGAGCAAAATTTTTGTCCAAGCTGGAAGCATCCATCCGTCTGGCAGGCTTAGTAGAAGCAGCTTTAGTCATATATACGTTTATCTCTGGTCCATTTATCGAGCCTGTTCAAGGTAGCTTCCTTATTTATCCTGCCGCCTTTGGCGAAGGTGTCACACGCAGTCCTGGAACAATTGGCCACCCAGTCGTTGCTGCTGCCGTTTTGTTACCTGCTCTGTTTGCTTGGCTAGAATATGCTTTGTGTCAGACCGCAGGCAGGAAGAAGTACATTGCTTGGCTTTGCTTTTCCGTAATGGTGCTCGGAATATTGTTGACTTTCAGTCGAGGAGCATGGTTGGCTTTTCTTGTCACGTTACTGTTATTCCTTTTAGTAAGAGGTTACATCGTTCGGTTAAGATTTATCCCTATATTAGCATTACTTCTGCTTTGCTTTTATATGACCCCCATAGGAACTTATGTCCAGATGCGCTTATCGATGACAAGTATTAACGATGGTTCGATTTCCCATCGACTCTTAATGTATGGATGGGTGACAGAAAGATGGTTGGAAACGCCATTTTCGTTCCTCATCGGGAATGGCGTGGGTTACTCCCGTGAAGAACTACTTAACTCGCCACCTCCTGATGGACTGCTTGTAGTTGACAACATATGGCTGACCATGCTTATGGAGGTGGGTTTAGTTGGTACAGCAATTATCCTAATAGTACAGGTTCTTTCAAGTCTAAAGAATTTGCTTAGAGGATTAACCTGGAATCAGTGGGTAGCCCTCAGTATTTTATCACTTTCCATAGACGGGCTAACTTTCGAGACATTTTTCTGGGAACAAGTAGGAGTATTAATCTGGCTACTTACGGGCGTTCTCAGTACCATGAACACGGTCGCTAAGAGTAACAAGAAATGTTAGTAGAATTACCTACGCAGAAATCTGAGGTGCAATGATGGCTTTGCCAAGTGTTTTCATCATCATCCTTAACTACAACGGCTGGCAGGATACAGTCGAATGCCTGGAGTCGGTGCAGCGGTTAACCTATCCCAATTACCGCATCGTTGTCATTGACAACGGCTCCACTGATGGCTCCATGGAAAAAATTAAAGCCTGGGCGGCGGGCGAGCTGCGTGTGGAATCAAAATTCTTTACTTACGATCCGTCAACCAAGCCTGTACGCTGGATCGAGTACGACCGGGTCACCGCCGAGGCTGGCGGCCTACCGGAACTGGAGGCGGAGATCGAGGCCCTGCCCCCGAACCGCCGGATGGTACTCATCCAGACCGGGGCTAATCTGGGGTATGCCGGAGGAAATAATGTGGGCATCCGGTATTCTATCAATTCTGTTTCAGACTATATCTGGTTACTAAACAATGACACTGTAGTGCATAAAAGTGCCTTGAAGACGATGGTTGATATAGCTGAAAAAGTCTTACGGATTGGGATAGTTGGCTCAAAGATTCTTTATTACGTAAGCGTCAAACCCTACCCACCTGGCACAATCCCCGGGTTTATAGGATAATCTTCCTATCTCAATATTTTTCATTGATGCTCTAAAAAGCTGTAAGCGTCAAACCCTACCCACCTGGCACAATCCCCGGGTTTATAGGATAATCTTCCTATCTCAATATTTTTCATTGATGCTCTAAAAGTAAGCGTAAAATAAACCCCACCTTGCAATCAGGTGGGGACAAAATCCAGCTTATTTACTGGCCCTGCAGGCAGGGGGTAACGAATCGGACCAGGGGAGTAACTGATCCAGGGCGTTACCGTCTGTGGGGTCCAGATTGGGAAGTCTTTCAAAAAGATAGCTGAGGTATTGGAAAGGATTCAACCCATTCTCCTTTGCCGTTTCTATGATGCTGTAAGTAATAGCGCTGGCCCGTG
>NZ_FQZM01000040.1 GCF_900142025.1 Desulfofundulus thermosubterraneus DSM 16057
GAACCGGAGATCATACCGGCAGGCTTCTTCCAGTTTCCGGTCGGACAGGTCGAACAGCCGCTGCAGGATGAGGGCCTTGAACAGGATCGCCGGTGAAGCGGCAGGGCGGCCATTGTCGGGACAGTACAACGGCGTAAAGTCCACGTCCTTGATGAAAAGGTCGCATTTTTCCCGGAACAGGTGATAAAAGTTGTCTTCCCCGAACATCCGGGACAAGATCAGGTCCGGATGATAGAAGGAGAGCTGCTCTTCTTTTGATGGCCTGTACATGAGGTTTTCCTCCCCGGGTAGAAATCATTAGCCATAGTTAGATATTCGATGTTTTCAGCTGTTTCCCTGGCGGGGAGGGTAGTTTTATAGGGGTTTATCCTGTTTTTCGTGATTTTACATGTGATCATAATGAATCGCTGTGGAAGACCATTTTCGTCCATAGCAGGGGGTGTCATTTTTTCTATAAGTTTATGTTAATATCTGCCAGTTGGCTGGGGGTTTTGCGACTGTATCTATTAAGCAATCAACCGAAGGCCTGGATTTTTAAATGGCAAAAAATTTTTTCATGCCAGGCACCTTTTTTTCCATCATTCCATAAGATATATAGTCCTACTCTTTTGGGGGAGGGATACCATGGGGCCTGGTCTATTGGCGCTGGCAGTATTGTCGATGCTTAACGGTCTGGTGATCCTGATCTGCCATGTAGCCGGGAACAGCTTTCCCAAACCTTTGAGCGAGGAGGAGGAAGCGCTATACCTGGAAAAAATGCTGGCCGGGGATGAGTCGGCCCGGCGGGTGCTCATTGAGCGCAACCTGCGCCTGGTTGCCCACATCATCAAGAAGTTCGATCACAGCGGTGAGGATTTTGACGACTTGATTTCCATCGGCACCATTGGTCTGATCAAGGCCGTGGATACTTACAATCCCGAAAAGGCTACCCGGCTGGCCACCTATGCTTCTCGTTGCATTGAAAACGAAATCCTCATGTATTTGCGGGCACGCAAAAAAATCCGGGCAGAGCTTTCCCTTTATGATCCCATTGGAGTGGATAAAGAAGGCAATGAGATTAGTTTTATCGATGTACTGGGCACCGATCCCGAGATTGTAAGCGATATCGTGGCCGGTCAGATGGAGCAGGACCGTCTGTGGAAGCAACTGGAACAGCTGTCACCCCAGGAACGCAAGGTGCTGGTATTGCGTTTCGGTTTGAAGGACGGTGCCCGCCGCACCCAGAGGGAAATCGCCCGGCGCCTGGGCATCTCCCGTTCTTACGTTTCCCGCATTGAGAAGCGGGCGCTCAGTCGTTTAACCCATTATTTCGCCTGTGAGGCCGGGAGATGAATATTGCGAGATTGAACGGACAAATGGCCCCAAAATTTCAACTATATAAATAAAATTAAAACCGTTGACTTTTTCCTGGCTAGTTGTTAGAATATCTATCGAATTAAAAACGAATACCGAGGTGCTCTTATCCAGAGTGGTGGAGGGACTGGCCCGATGAAACCCGGCAACCGCCCTGGGGTGAAGGTGAACTCGCAAACCGCCAGCGGCTCTTACCTTTGCCCGGGGAATGGTGCTAATTCCTGCAGAAGTTTATCTTCTGACAGATAAGAGGGTTCGTATTATGGAGGCCTCTTCTGTTTAGAAGGGGCCTCCTGACGTCTGGAGTAGAGCACACGACGAGAAAGGGATGAGGTGAATGAGCGAAAAAACCTATCAGGAGATCAATGCCCGGATAAGAAGCGGCAAAGCAGTAGTGGTAACGGCGGAAGAATTTATCGACATCGTCAGAGAGAAGGGGCTTGCCCGTGCATCCCGGGAAGTGGATGTGGTGACCACCGGCACCTTTGCCCCCATGTGCTCCTCCGGCGCCTTTCTCAATTTCGGCCACCCGGCCCCGCGCATCAAAATGCACCGGGTGTGGCTTAACAACGTACCGGCCTATACGGGCATCGCGGCGGTAGATGCCTATATTGGAGCTACCGAACTTCCTGAAGATGATCCTTTAAACAGCAATCATCCAGGAGAATTCCGTTACGGCGGCGGCCATGTCATCGAAGACCTGGTAGCCGGAAGGCCTGTCCGTTTGAAAGCAGTGGGTTACGGCACCGATTGCTACCCGCGGCGGGAAATTGAAACCACCATCACCATTCATGATATTAACGAGGCCATTTTGTTTAACCCGCGGAACGCTTACCAGAATTACAACTGTGCCGTCAACCTTTCCAACCGGACCATATATACCTACATGGGGATCTTGAAACCCAATCTGGGTAACGCCCATTATTCCACTTCCGGTCAATTAAGTCCTTTGCTCAAAGATCCCCACTTTAAAACTATTGGCATCGGTACCCGCATTTTCCTGGGCGGCGGTATCGGGTATGTGGCCTGGCACGGCACCCAGCACTTCCCGGCCATACAAACCGATGCCAGCGGCAAGGAACTGGGGCCTGCCGGCGGCACCCTGGCGGTTATTGGAGACTTAAAGCAAATGAGTCCCCGCTGGCTCATGGGCACCAGTTACCTGGGCTACGGGGCCACCTTGAGCGTCGGTATTGGCGTACCCATTCCCATTTTAAATGAAGAAATTGCCCGTTATGCCGCAGCCACCGATGCGGATCTTTACGCTCCCATTGTGGATTATGGTGAGGCCTATCCCAACCGGAAACCGGGGAACCTGGGTTATGTCAGTTACGCCCAGCTGAAGTCGGGGAAGATCGTGGTCCAGGGTAAGGAAGTGCCCACGGCACCGTTGTCCAGCTACCCCCGGGCCCGGGAAATTGCCGGCATCTTGAAGGAATGGATTCAAAAGGGTGAGTTTTTCCTTTCCGAACCAGTGAAGCTCCTACCCTCTCCGGCCGATGGTTTGACCGGAAAAGTTTTAAAAGGTTAAGTTAAGGAGGGCAAACAACCATGTCGCCCAGGAAAATAGTCCTTCGCTTTGGACCCGAGATTTCTGATAAACCTATTATTTACCGCCTGGTCAAGGATTACGACCTGGTGATGAACATAGTAAAGGCCAATGTTAACCCCCAAAAAGAAGGCATTATGGTCCTGGAGTTAACGGGGGATAACTACGAGCAGGGTCTGAAGTACCTGCGGGAACAGGGGGTGACGGTCCAGGCCCTCACCCACGAGGTGGTGCGCAATGAACAACGCTGCACCATGTGCGGTGCCTGTACTGCCATCTGTCCCACCGGTGCCCTGTACCTGGACCGGCCAGGCATGGAAGTACGTTTTGACGGGGATAGCTGCGTGGTTTGCCAGCTATGCGTAAAGGCCTGCCCGGTGCGGGCGATGGAGGTTAAGCTGTAGTTGGAACGCACTTATCGTTACCGCCACCGGCAGGAGGATCTGGTACACTTTCAGGTGGTGGTGGGGGAAACGGACCTGGATATTGGTGTGCGCAGGGAGCGCTTTTCCCCGGAACTGGTGAAGCGGGCAACGCAAATGGTGCGGGAATGCCGGGCCCCCCTGGAAGAATATATTAAAAGGGACCCGGCATTCCTGAAAGCTCATACACCTTACGATGTGCCACCCGGCGCCCCCCCCATTGTAAGGGAGATGGCCGAGGCGTCCCGGCTGGCTGGCGTTGGCCCCATGGCTGCCGTGGCCGGGGCCATAGCCGAAAGGGTGGGACGGGCCCTGGCCCGCTTCAGCCGCGACGTTATTGTGGAAAATGGCGGGGACATTTACCTGCGCAGTGCCCGGATCCGTCGGATTGGTATTTATGCCGGGGATTCCCCCTTTTCGAATCGCCTGGCCCTGGAGGTTCGCTCCCAGGATACCCCTTTAGGCATTTGTACTTCCTCAGGTACGGTAGGTCACTCTTTGAGTTTCGGCATGGCCGATGCGGTGGTTATCCTTTCCCCCAATACGGCCCTGGCCGATGCAGTGGCCACGGCGGCGGGAAATCTGGTAAAGGATCCCGATCAGGTAGGGCAGGCGGTGGATTTTGCCGCCGGCATCCCCGGGGTCACCGGGGCGCTGATCATTTGCCGGGACAAAATGGCCGCCTGGGGTCGCCTCAAGCTGGTACCCGCATAAACACGTAAAAAAGACGGGCTTCTTGGCCCGCCTTTTTATTTTTCCCGCGATTATTCCTTAGCCGTAAATGTTCAGTGATCCGCTATGGTGCCGCGTTGTCCAAGGGCTCCGCGCTAACAGCACCGGGGCTCGCTTCGGACTGGACAGCGGCGCTGCAAATGCTATGGCAGCCCTGCCTGAGTTTAGTTGACCCGTTTATCATAACCCTGCCATTCTTTTTCCCTCAACCGGTACTTCATGATTTTACCCGTAGAGGTTTTGGGTAACTCACCAAACTCCACCGCCTTGGGTACCTTAAAGCGGGCGATGCGTTCCCGGCAGAAGTTAATGATCTCTTCCGCTGTAGGGTTGGTGCCCGGTTTGGGGACCACAAAAGCCTTGGGCACTTCCCCCCACTTGGGATCGGGAATGCCAATGACAGCTACTTCCAGTACATCGGGGTGTTCGTAAATGCAGTTCTCCACTTCCACCGTGGAAATGTTTTCACCCCCGCTGATGATAATATCCTTCAAGCGATCCTTAATTTCAATGTAACCGTTGGGGTGCATCACGGCCAGGTCGCCGCTGTGGAACCAGCCGCCCCGGAAGGCCTTTTCAGTTTCTTCCGGTTGCTTGTAGTAACCCAGCATGACGTTGTTTCCGCGCATGACGATTTCACCCATGGTCTGGCCATCCGCGGGGACATCGGTCATATCTGCCGGATCCACCACCCGCACGAACTCTGCGTGAATGTAGGCCACTCCCTGGCGGGCCTTAATTTTCGCTTTTTCACTTGTATCCAGTTCATTCCACGGGGCCTGCCATTCACAAATGGTATGGGGCCCGTATACTTCCGTCAGGCCGTAAACGTGGGTTACTTCTGCCCCGATCTCCTCCATGTTCTTGATCACGGTTGGAGATGGAGGAGCACCGGCCGTGATTACATTTAGTTTTGTTTTCATCCGGCATTCTTTCGCCTTGGGGTAGTTGGCCATGGAGACCAGCACCGTTGGGGCGGCGCAAAGGTGGGTAACCCCTTCCCTTTCGATCAGGTGGTAAATGTCTTCAGGCACCACTTTGCGCAGGCAAACATGGGTGCCGCCTACCGCCGTGACGCCCCAGGTAAAACACCACCCGTTGCAGTGGAACATGGGCAACGTCCACAGGTAGACCGAATTCGAACTCATTTTGTGTTCCAGGGCTTCCCCAAGGGCATTCAGGTAGGCCCCCCGGTGGTGATACATGACACCCTTGGGCAGGCCGGTGGTCCCGCTGGTGTAGTTGATGGTAATGACCTCCATCTCATCTTCGATCATGTTGGGCAGGGGATCCGGGGAACCGCCGGCCAGGAATTCTTCATACTCGGGTCCGTCCAGCGGTCGGCTGTCGTTAACATCACAGATGTTAACAAAAGTTTTGATATTGGGAAGTTCATCTTTAATGGCGGTAATTAAATGAGCAAATTCATTGTCCACGAAGAGGGCTTTACTATCGGAATGATTGATAATGTAAGCTATTTCTCGGGGAGATAGGCGTATGTTAATGCTCACCAGGGCTGCTCCCAGCATGGGTACTCCGTAATGGGCCTCTAGCATGGGTGGAATGTTGGGGCACAAAAATGCCACTTTGTCCCCTTTCCCGATACCAACCCTTTTTAAGGCGCTGGCCAGCCGGTTAACCCGTTGATAAAATTCGCTATAGGTATAACGTTTGTCATTATATACCACTGCCGTTTTGTCGCGGAAAACAAAGGCGCTGCGCCGCAGAAAGCTTAAAGGACTTAGCGGATCATAGTAAACCGTGCGCTGGGTCATGGCTTTTACTCCTCCCCTTCTCGTCTAGAAATTTATCGGGATTATGGCAACCGGCACTTTTTATCATGAGTTATAGGGGAAATTCTAATTTTGTATTGCATTAATGAATATTCTTAATTATTCAACGCCAGCCCTCCTTTTTCCTGCCGGCTAACGGGGTGGTAAAAAATTTTCTGGGGGGAAGCGTTGCTATTCCCCCCCAGAAATCAGAGGTATGACCACAAATACTATTCCATATTTATGTTACATTTTTTATGGTTTCAAGGAACGCTTCCCAGTAATCTTTAATCACTTCAGTTACCGTAAGGTGGCGGTGTTCCGCCAGCTTTATTTCATAGGGTTTGGCCAGGGGCTGCCTGTGGGCGGAAAATAAAACAAGTACCCGGGGATAAAGGGAAAAACCTCGCTCGGTTTCAATCACCACGCCAATCTCACCGCTGGATAAGCGCACCAGGCTGCCTGCGGGGTAAGCGGCCACGTTACTTAAAAAGGCCTGTACAATATCAAAGTCAAATAAATAGTCACCCGAGCCGGCAATCATTTCGTAAGCTTCATGCACGGGGTAGGCCGGACGGTAAACGCGGTCGGCGGTCAGGGCGTCATACATGTCCACCAGGCCGGTGATCTGGGCGAATTCATGAATTTCTGCCCCCTTGAGCCCCAGGGGATAACCCTGCCCGTTATGGCGCTCATGGTGCTGCATGGCTACGATCCGGCACAGGAGGTTGGCTCCGGGGTCCTGCTCCAGGATTTCGGCACCGTAAATACAGTGTTTTTTGATGAGCTGGAATTCTTCACCGGTCAGTGGCCCGGGTTTGTTTAAAATTTCAAGGGGAATGCGTGTTTTGCCAATATCGTGCAGCAAAGCCGCCATGCCAAGGTGAAACAGCTTGGTGCGGCTGTAGCCGAGGGTTATGCCCGTAATTATGGCCAGGACACAGACGTTAACCGAATGACCGAATGTATACTCATCAAGGCTCCGGATATCCACTAGGTTGACCATCAATGAGCGCCGGCTGAGCAATTCGTCAATGATCTCGTTTACGGTGCTGATCATATCCTTTACACCGATTAATGCCCGGCTCGGACCGGTGCTTTGTTGAGACTTGGAAAGGAGCAGGGCCTTGACTTTGGCAATGGCCTGGGCCCGTGTTTCCTCGGAAATAACGTCCTCTACTTCTACACCTGGAAAGTCGTCTATGTATACAGCCGGAATGCCCAGCATTTTCAACCTGGTGATGAATCTTTCGGTAAGAATGGTTCCGGCCTGGAGCAATACCTGCCCGGAGGCATTATAAACCGCCCGGCCGACCTTTAAGCCGGGCCGCAGCAGATTGGTGGGAACCTTGCGCATACCTTACTCCTTTGATTAATGTTATAATTCACCAGCCTTAATTCGACGAAAACTAAAATATCCCTACATCAGCGAACAAAATATTTTATTATTTTATGTCCGGTGCAATGTCTTTTGCTTGATAATAAGATAAAGCAAGTAAACAACCAAGACTCCTAAGGCCAGCAGGGGCAACCGTGACTGGATCAGGGAAAATATGGATTCCCAGTGATGTCCAAAGAAGATGCCGATACCTAGATTAAATGAAACCCAGCTTAAGGCAAAAACAGAATTATAAATTAAAAACTGCACAAACGGTAAGCGGCTGATACCGGCCAGATAGGGGGTGAGATTGCTCACCATGGGCACAAAGCGACCGAAAATGATAAAGGCCGGTGCTGACCGGTACATCCAACTGCGGGCTTGATCAAATTTGGCCGGCGTAACCATTAAATATTTTCCGTAACGGAGCAAAAACGGTTCACCTACACAGCGGCCAATCAAATAAGCCGCTGTGGCACCTACGTTAAAACCAAGCACGGCAGCGGCAAGTATATGATAGAAATCAAGCCTCCCCTGGTTTACCAGGATACCAGCCAGGAGGGTCATCAAACCCCCGGGAAAGGGAATGCCCAGGGCTTCGATAATTAGCCCCAGGAACAAGCCCCCTGCACCCAAGGTGCCCAGGTAGTGTAAAACCCAGTCCTTCATGAAAAATTCACCTTCCCGGGCTTTAACATGCCCGGAAAAGGTGTGTTATATATGGGTACGATTGCGCCAAATTTGCCCGTTGAATATCTTGCAGGCCTGTTCCCGCGGAGGTCATAGCACCCTGGCGGTACCCCGGTACACCAGACCGCGTTGTCCGTCCACCGTCACCGTTTCCCCATCGGTAAGGATAGAGGTTGCGGCATCTACCCCCACAATTACCGGAATGCCGAATTCCAGGCCAACAATGGCGCCATGGGAAGTCAGGCCTCCCACTTCAGTGATCAGGGCGGCCGCCTTTTCAATGGCCGGTATGAATTCTTTATCGGTAAATGGGGTGACCAGAATATCTCCGGGTTCCACCTTTTCCAAAGCGTCCTTCAAGGTGTGGCAGACGCGCACACGCCCGGTTACTGCCCGGGTACCAATACCCTGGCCGCGGACCAGGATGTCGCCAACAGTATGGACTTTTAACAGGTTGGTGGTGCCATGGACACCTACGGGAACGCCGGCGGTAATGATCACCAGATCCCCTGGTTTAATCAGATCTGCCGCCAGGGATGCTTCAATGGCTGAAGCAATCATACTATCAGTGTCCCGGGTGCGTCCGACCAGGAGGGGCTGCACGCCCCAGACCAGGGCCAGCTTGCGCAACACCCGGGCTACCGGCGTCACGGCTATGATCGGCGCCCGGGGACGGTATTTGCTCACCATCTTGGCCGTGTAGCCTGTCTCCGTGGAGGTTATAATAGCGGCGGCTCCCAGGTCCTGGGCGGTAGTACAGGTGGCATGGCTGATGGCATCGGTGACCGTGCGAGCCAGCGCCCGGCCCCGACGTTGTAGAATCTCTTCATAGGGCAAAGCTCGCTCCACCCGGCTGGCAATGCGGGCCATGGTTTTTACAGCCTCCACCGGGTAGTGCCCCGCGGCTGTTTCTCCCGAGAGCATAATGGCATCGGTGCCGTCCAGGATGGCGTTGGCCACGTCACTGGCCTCGGCCCGGGTAGGACGGGGGTTGTGAATCATGGATTCCAGCATCTGGGTGGCGGTAATGACCGGTTTTCCGGCCAGATTGCATTTTTCAATGATGGTTTTCTGGATCAGAGGTACTTCCTCCACCGGAAGGCCAACCCCTAAATCACCCCGGGCCACCATGATGCCGTCGGCTACCTTGATAATTTCATCCAGGTTTTCCACGCCTTCTTTGCTTTCAATCTTGGCGATAATGTCCATGTCTGCCCCATGTTCTTCCAGGATGCAGCGGATGGCCAGCACATCTGAAGCCCTGCGGATAAAAGAGGCGGCGATAAAATCCAGTTCCTGCTCAATACCAAACTTGATGTCCCGGATGTCCTGTTCGGTAATGGCGGGAAGGTTCACGGGCACCCCGGGAAGATTGACCCCCTTTTGGCTGGTCAATTCCCCTCCGTGAACCACCTCACATTCCACTTCGTGCCCGTTGCTGTTTATTACCCGCAGCTCTATGAGCCCATCGGCAATCAGCACGGTATTTCCCGGGGCCACGTCCCGGGGCAATCCGGCATAGGTAATGGGCAGGCGTTCCGGAGTGCCCTTGATGTTCTCGGTGGTGAGGACCACCCGCTGACCGGCTTTAAGCACTACGGGTTCCTTTTCAAGGTAACCAAGGCGAATTTCCGGTCCCTTTGTGTCCAGCAAAATGGCAATGTTTTTACCCACCCGGCCGGCAGCCTCCCGTATATTGGCAATGCGCCGGGCGTGTTCTTCGTGGGTGCCATGGGAGAAATTAAGCCTGGCTATATTCATGCCTGCCCGCATCATTTCCATGAGGGTTTCTACCTTTTCGCAGGCTGGACCGATGGTGCAGATTATTTTGGTTCGTCTCAAGGCCTGTTCCTCCTTATATGGCTAAAATGCTCGCCAGCCGGTAAACATCAAGATCAACGGTTTTCTTCTGTCCCAGCACCCGGTCCAGGTCGGTTTCCACTATTTTTCCCGCGGTCATACCGACCATTTTACAGGTTGCTCCTTGCATGAGCAATTCTACGGCCCGGGCTCCCAGCTGGCTGGCCAGAATGCGGTCAAAAGCTGTTGGGGTACCACCACGTTGCAGGTGGCCCAGGATGGTAACTTTAGTATCAAAGCCGGTGTGTTCCTTAATTTGCCTGCCTATTTCCAGTCCGCTGCCTGCTCCCTCGGCCACTACGATGATGCTGTGCAGTTTCCCGCGCCGGTAACCCTTGCAGAGTTTGTGGCAGACTTCTTCAATGCTGTAAGGATATTCGGGGATAAGAATGGATTCCGCTCCTCCGGCCAGGCCGGCGGCTACGGCGATAAAACCCGTGTCGCGACCCATTACTTCCACTATAAAGGTCCGCTCGTGGGAAGTGGCGGTATCACGGATCTTGTTGATGGCGTCAACCGCGGTGTTTACGGCGGTATCAAAACCAATGGAATAATCAGTACCGCTGATATCATTGTCGATAGTTCCCGGGATGGCCGCCACCGGCAGCCCGTATTCCTGGTGGAAGATACCGGCTCCGGTAAAGGAGCCGTCACCGCCAATAACCACCAGCCCTTCCAAGCCGAAACGCTCCACATTTTCCCATGCTTTGGCCCGCCCCGCGGGTGTTTTGAACTGCTCGGAGCGGGCCGTATGTAAAATAGTTCCTCCCCGGTGAATGATATCTGCTACCGAACCCAGCCGCATGGGTTCCATGTCACCTTCAATGAAACCGTTAAAGCCCCTTTTGATGCCGATTACTTCCAGGCCGTGATAAATAGCCTTGCGTACTACCGCCCGGATGGCTGCATTCATTCCCGGGGAATCGCCACCGCTGGTTAAAATCCCTATCCTTTGCAAAAAAATACCTCCCTGGCTTTTAGGGTAAATGCATTATTAAGTTATGTTATTGCCAGGTAAATATTCAGGAGCGATGCGCCTGAAACGGGCGTGACGCCGTTTGATAAGTTCTTCCGTGGAACAACCCAGCAGTTCTTCCAGGTGGCGGGCTATGGCTTCCCCCACCAGCCGGGCAGCTTCATTTTTATCCCGGTGGGCTCCGCCCAGCGGCTCTGGAATAACCTCGTCTACCAGCTGGTGTGCGTAGAGGTCCTGGGCAGTGATTTTCATTACCTCGGCGGCATCCCGGCAGCGGGTGGCATCTTTCCAGAGAATGGTGGCGTAGGCTTCAGGGGAAATAACTGAAAAAATGGCATGCTCCTGCATCAATATGCGGTCTCCCGAAGCCAGGGCCAGGGCCCCTCCGCTGCCTCCTTCGCCCAGAATAACTGAAATTACCGGTACGCGCAGGATAAGCATGCCGGCAATACAGCAGGCAATGGCATGGGCCTGCCCCCTTTCTTCCGCTCCCATTCCAGGGTACGCGCCAGGGGTATCGATAAAGGCCAGCACCGGCCGGTTAAATTTTTCCGCCTGCTGCATGAGCCGCAGGGCCTTGCGGTATCCTTCGGGATGGGCCATGCCAAAATTGCGGGCCAGGTTCTCCTTGGTATCATGGCCTTTCAAGTGGCCGATTACGGTTACTGCCCGTCCACGGAACCGGGCGATACCTCCAACTATTGCCGGGTCATCCCCGAAGCACCTGTCCCCGTGTAGTTCAATGAAATCAGTACATAGCATGTTGGCATAATCCAGGGTATTGGGGCGCTCGGGATGGCGGGCGATCAGTACCTTTTGCCAGGGGGAGAGTTGCCCGTAAATGGTTTGCTTCAGTTCCCGGGCCCTTTTTTCCAGGTTTTCAATTTCGTTGCTTAGATCAATATCCTTTTCCCTGGCAAAACGTTGTAGTTCGGCAATTTTTTCTTCCAGTTCGATGATGGGCCGTTCGAAATCGTAAACCATCTCACTCGCTCCGGTGTAGATCTATTATTTGGGCCAGGGTGGATTTCAACTGCGGCCGGGGAACCACGGCGTCTATAAAGCCATGCTGCCGTAGAAACTCGGCCCTTTGAAATCCTTCGGGTAGCTTCTGGCGAATGGTTTGCTCGATCACTCTGGGACCGGCAAAGCCAATCAGTGCCCCCGGCTCAGCCAGGATAATATCTCCTAGAAAGGCAAAGCTGGCACTGACTCCCCCCGTTGTCGGGTCGGTTAGTACGGATATATACAGCAGTCCCGCTTCGGAAAAGGCGGATAGGGCCGCGCATGTCTTGGCCATTTGCATTAATGAGAGCACTCCTTCCTGCATGCGCGCACCCCCGGAAGCAGCAAAAATGACAAGAGGCAACTGTTTTTCCCGGGCGCGCTCAATGGCCCGGGTAATCTTTTCCCCCACCACCGTGCCCATACTGGCCATCATAAAGCGAGTGTCCATTACGGCTACCGCTGCCCGGTGCCCGCCAATTTTTCCTTCTCCAGTGACTACTGCTTCATTCAGCCCGGTTTCCCGGTGTGCTCTGGCCAGCTTTTCGTCGTATTCGGTGTAGCCGAAGGGGTTCACCGGCATCATGTCCCGGTCCCATTCGGTAAAGGTACCCTCATCAATGGTTATTTTAAGCCGTTCCCCGGCAGTGAGGCGAAAATGGTAGCCACACTTGGCACAAACCTTTAATTGTTTTCCCAGCTCTCCTGTAAACCGGATTTCGTGGCAACGGGGACATTTCACCCATAAGCCATCGGGTATTTCCCGACTGGCGGGATTGACCGTGGCGTAACGCTGTCGCTGTTTTTTAAAAATATCCAGCATTTTTGGTTCGCTCCAAAGACATTAAATAGTGTTTATTACTTCCAGGGCTTCGTCTACTTCTGCTTCCGGTACCAGGATTTCCACCGAACAGTTATGCCCACAATGGGACGGCGAGAGTTCCCGCAGTTTTACCAGTATTCCTTCATTGGTAAGAATGTTTTGGATCCGGATCGCTTCTTTTTTATTTGGGGCAATATAAACCACAGTCCACAAGATTCCCACCCCCGGGGCCGGGATTTTAATTTAAAGATAACAATAAGTATATCCAGAGTATAAACCCTGGATACTTTTAGGCTAAATCGTCATTGCGCATGATGCCGTACCGGGTCAGCAGTTCTACCTTGCCGCGGATTTTAATTGCCGAAGTATGCTCTGTAAACTGGGCGATCATAATTTCGCCCTTATCAAGCTTTTCCGAATGATGAAAGCGGGTATCCTTTCCACGAGTGAGGCCGATGATGGTTACCCCGTTTTCCAGGGCTTTGACCGCCACATAGTCGGCGTTAATTTCCCAGCTTTCAGGCATGCAGGTACCCCCTTTTCAGGTAGATTGCCGGCTTTTAGCAGTTCCATCATAGCATACCGCAAGGTCTTTGACAAGCTACCCGCCAGGCGATTCCTTTATTCTCACGTTTTCCGGCCCTAAAAGGGTAGCCAGTTCTGTGACTACCGGTGAAGACAGGTTAATCCAGTAGTCTCGGGAAGCCCGGGCCAGCTTCTTTTCCAGAGGGAAGTACAGGTAGACCGGTGAGGGGCCGGGATAACAGCGCAGGACCCGCTGCACCCGCCTGATTAACTGGGGGGTAGCTTCCCTGAACTGCAAATAAAGGCTGGCACTGGTTTTCTTCTGCAAAAGGGAGACCTCTTCGGCGACAATCTTTAATGTTTCACCGGTAGAGTTTAATTGTCCCCGGATTAATACCGCCCTTTCGGGGATGATGAGTTTGGCGTACTGCTGGTAGACGCGGGGGAAGAAAACTACTTCTATGCTGCCGGTAAGATCCTCCAAAGTACCAAAGGCCATGGGCTCCCCCCGCCGGGTGTTGATGCGCTTTAGGGTCGTGAGCATGCCACCAACCGTGACCCCGGCCTGTTCCTCCTCTCCAAGTTCCGCCACGGTAGCGGTAGTTTCTTCCGCCAGGGCCTGGCGGTATTCTTCCAGGGGATGACCGCTGATATAAAGTCCCAGGGCCTCCTTTTCCAGGGCCAGCATTTCGGCACGGGAATATTTCTGCACTTGGGGTAGAACAATATCTTCCCCTGTTTCCTGCCAGAACTGTTCAAAGGTAAGCTGCCCGTTTTGCCGCTGCTGCTGCGACTGCTGGGCCAGGGATAGCCCCAGCTCAATGCCCGCCATCAGCTGTGCCCGGTGGTGGCCCAGGGAATCCAAGGCTCCGCTTTTAATAAGGCTTTCCAGCACCCGCCGGTTAATGATCCGCGTGTCCAGGCGCCGGCAGAAGTCGGCAAAGTTTTTAAAAGGCCCCTTTTCCTCCCGCGATTTGATAATAGCCTGCACGGCACCCTCGCCCACGTTTTTAATGGCCGCCAGCCCGAAACGGATTTTACCTTCAATGACGGTGAAGCTTTCCCGGCTTTCGTTGACATCGGGAGGCAGCACCTCCAGGCCCATACGGCGGCACTCCTCCACGTATGCCGCTACCTTGTCCGTGTTGTCCCGCACCGAAGTTAGCAGTGCCGCCATATATTGAGCCGGGTAATTGGCCTTCAAGTACGCTGTCTGGTAGGCAACCAGGGCATAGGCGGCGCTGTGGCTTTTATTGAAGCCGTAACCGGCAAAGTACTCCATCAGATCGAAAATCTGCCCCGCGACCTGGGGGTTTACCCCGTTCTTTACCGCTCCCTCGATAAACTGGTTCCGCAGCCCGGCAATAATTTCGGGCTTCTTTTTACCCATGGCCCGCCGCAAAAGGTCTGCCTCCCCCAGGGTGAAGCCCGCCAGGTCGCTGGCTATGCGCATAACTTGCTCCTGGTAGAGAATGACGCCGTAGGTGTCCCTTAATATTGGTTCCAGCCTGGGGTCCAGGTAGGTTACTTTCTTTTCCCCGTGCTTGCTCTTAATGAAATCCTCCACCATGCCACTGCCCAGGGGGCCGGGCCGGTAGAGGGCCACCAGGGCTACGATATCTTCAAAAACCTCCGGGCGTAACTCTTTTAACAGGGCCCGCATGCCGCTGGATTCAAGCTGGAACACACCGCTCCCTTCGCCCCGGCATAAAAGAGCAAAAGTTTTCGGATCATCCAGGGGAATTTCATCAATGTTTATTTCCGGTCCGCCACTTTCCCTGATGAGCTTTATAGTATCGGCGATGACCGTCAGGGTGCGCAGGCCCAGAAGGTCCATTTTTAACAGGCCCAATTCCTCAACCTGGTCTTTGGCAAACTGGGTGGTTAACGGGCCGTCGGCCGCCTTGTAAAGGGGCAAGTAGTGGATTAGTGGTTCCCTGGTGATTACCACCCCGGCGGCATGAGTGGAGGCGTGTCTGGGCATACCTTCCAGGAGGGCGGCAGTATCAATTAGTTTTTTTACCTGCGGATCCCGTTCATAGAGTTCCCTTAATTCGCTGGATTCACTTAGGGCCCGTTCAATGGTCATGTGCAATTCCGCAGGCACCAGTTTGGCTATTTTATCCACTTCTCCGTAGGACAAGTTCAGCGCCCGTCCCACGTCCCTGATGGCCGCCCGGGCCGCCATGGTGCCAAAGGTGGCGATTTGGGCTACTTTATCGGCTCCATATTTGCTGGTAATGTAGTTGATGACCTCTCCCCGGCGCTCAAAGCACAGGTCCACATCCACGTCGGGCATGGAGACCCGTTCCGGGTTGAGGAAACGTTCAAACAATAGGCCGTATTTTAGGGGGTCGAGATTGGTAATCCCCAGTACGTAGGCTACCAAACTGCCGGCGGCGGAACCCCGGCCGGGACCTACCGGGATACCCTGTTTCCGGGCATAATGGATGAAATCCCACACAATCAAGAAATAGGCGGAGTAGCCCATTTGCCGGATAACTTTTAGTTCATATTCCAGCCGCTGCCGTACGGGCTCGGTGATCTCCCCGTAACGGCGGTGCACCCCTTCCAGGCACAGCTGCTCCAGGTAGCTATCCACGGTATGACCCGGGGGTACCTCGTAATAAGGAAGGTGGATCTGGCCGAAACTGAGTTCTACATTACAGCGTTCGGCAATGAGACGGGTATTTTCCATGGCCTCTTTCAGCTCTCCAAAGAGATGGGCCATTTCTTCTTCGCTTTTCAGGTATAGTTCCTGGGAATCAAACTTCATCCGGGAAGGATCGTCCACACTTTTGCCCGTCTGAATACACAGCAGGATGTCCTGCATTTCAGCATGCTCTTTCTTTACGTAATGTACGTCGTTGGTTACCACCAGGGGTATATTCATTTCCCGGTGCAAGCGCAAAAGCTCTCGGTTAACTTTGCGCTGTTCGGGAAGGCCATGGTCCTGCAGTTCTAAAAAGAAATTCCTCCGTCCAAAAATATCCTGGTAGAGGGCGGCGGCTTCCACGGCTTTTTCCTTCTCCCCGGCCAGGAGGCGGTCGGCCACCTCCCCGGCAATGCAGCCGCTTAAGGCAATTAACCCTTCGCTGTAGCGGGCCAGGGTGTCTTTGTCCACCCGGGGTTTGTAGTAAAAACCTTCGGTGAAGGCCAAAGACACCAGCTGCAGGAGGTTGCGGTACCCGGTCTGGTTTTCGGCCAGCAATACCAGGTGGTAGAGATGGTCATCCACCTTGGGTGTGCGGTCTTTCATGGTGCGGGGGGCCACGTAAACCTCGCAACCAAGGATGGGCTTAACTCCTTGTTTCTGGCAGGCCTTGTAAAAGTCCACCACTCCAAACATAACGCCATGGTCGGTAATGGCCAGGGAGTCCATGCCCAGTTCACTGGCGCGGGCCACCACTTCTTTGATCCGGGCGGCGCCGTCCAGCAGGCTGTATTCGGTATGTACATGCAGGTGTATGAACATGGTCTTCCAAACACTCCTGGAAACCTGGCTTTTTCCCCATGATCCTCATTCGTTTAACTGAGGCAAAATCCTGCTCCTGATCGTAGAGAAAAAAGGGGGGTGGCTTATGCCCCCCCTTGTAACCATGATATTTTACACCTGTAGTTCTTCCGGTTACCTTTGCCGGCAATCAGGGCAGTAGCCGTAAAATTCCAGCCGGTGCCGGTTTACCTCCATGCCCGTGCGGCTTGCCACTTCTTCTTCCAGATTATCTAACAGGGGTAAATCAAGATCAAATATCCGGCCACAACCATCGCAGACAAAATGATAATGATTCTGCGGATTGCCGTCGTACCGGCTGAACGTGCTGCCGTAGTTGAGTTCCATGATTTCCCGGGCCTGTTTAAGGTTGTTTAAATTGCGGTAAACCGTGCCCAGGCTGATGTCCGGAATTTGTTTGCGGGCCTGCTCGTAAATCCAGTCTGCCGTGGGGTGAGTATCGGTGCTGCGCAGGATTTCCAGGATTAATTTTTTCTGTCTGGTCATCCGTTTGGGCTTGATCACTAACAACCTCACCCCTATTTGATAACAGCTACTTTTAAAAGAAATATACAGCTTTTTTCTTTCTATTGTCAAGTTTTATTCTTCACCAAGAATAAGCCGGGCCGCCCGCTGGCCTGACAGGAGCATCCCGCCGAAAATCGGTCCCATGCGGTGGCCGCCGCAAACCGCGTTTGCCGCCATACCGGCCACGAGGAGCCCGGGGTAAATTTCACGGGTATTGGCTACGGTGGCCGTTTCACCCCGCGCGGCCCACATGGGCTTTTCTCCTTCCAGGTTGCCGGTCCTGGTTCTTAAGACCGTCCCCATTTTTTTGACTACCATACCGGCCACCTGGGCATCATGTCCGGTGCAGTCGATGACGTATGAGGACTGTACCGTCAGGGGGTCCACATGCAGGCGGCCCAAATCAACGGGGGTCCAATTGATCACCAGTCCGGTAATCCGGTTCTCCCTCACCATGACGTCTTCCACGGAGATTAAGTTGAAGATTCTCGCCCCGGCCCGTACTGCACCAAGGGTTAGGGCGGCAACGGCTTCCACGGAGCTGGCCGTGTAATATCCATCTTCAAATGACCTGTAGGAGATGCCAAACTCTTTGAGAAGGGGTAATGCTTCGTCCTGGACCACAATCTGGTTAAACATCATACCGCCGCCCCACATGCCGCCACCGATGCTGAGCTTGCGTTCAAAGAGAACTACTTTTTTGTTTGCCCGGGCCAGGTAATAGGCGGCCACCAGTCCTGCCGGACCTCCACCCACTACGGCTACGTCTGATTCCAGCGCTTCCAGCAGTTCCTCCTGATACCTTGTGATAATGGCCTTGGAAATAGTCACGTCTTCCAGGTGCATTTTGTAATACCACTCCTTTTTATTTATTTGTAGCGGTTGACCGGTGGGCATCCCGGTGGCAAATAAAAACAGCGCACCCACAAAAGGATGCGCCACAGTCAACAGCATACACGGCTTTTCCCTTCGCGGGCATTACCCCGAGCAGGTTTAGCGGGTCAGGTGCTCACTAGCCCTTTCTCAGCCCCTAACAGGAGCTCCCCGTTGTACTTTGCCGGTTTCTTAGGCGTGAGAGGTCGGTTCCCGGCTTAAAAGCAACCCTCCCATTTTAATCCATGTTCAGGACGGCCGCCTCATGATATTATTCGATATATGTGGGCGAATATCCTCCTTTTTCAGCACTTTCTTCCATGGTTAAATAACCTGTAAATGCTCAGGACATTCACAATTATTTATGATTTGATGCCGTATTGTTTCATCTTTTTGTATAACCAGGCCCTGGAAATACCCAGGGTTTTAGCCGCCTGCATTTTATTGCCACCGGCAGCAGCCAGGGCTTCCAGAAGAGCTTCCTTTTCCACCTCCTGCAGTAATGTGGTCAGCGTGTGGTTGTGCAGGTTTCTTTTCTTGCCCTGGCTAGCTTTCTGAAGGTAGGGGGGCATATGTTTAACTTCAATGATATCTCCTTCCACCAGGTTAAAAGCTCTTTCCATTACGTTTTCCAGTTCCCGTACGTTGCCCGGCCAATCGTAGGTGTAAAGTACCTCCAGTACTTCCGGTGAAACACCCCGCACAAGAAGACCAAATTCTCGGTTGAATTTCTTGATAAAATGGTTGACCAGCAGGGGGATGTCATCGGGTCTTTCCCGCAGGGGTGGAATATAAAAGGAAACTACATTTAAGCGGTAATAAAGATCTTCCCGGAAATGTCCCTGCCGGATTAATTCCTCCAGATCCCGGTTGGTAGCTGCTACCACCCGTACATCCACGGTGCGGGGACGGGTGTCTCCCAGGCGCTCAATTTCCTTTTCCTGCAGGACCCGCAATATCTTGGCCTGCATGGGCAGAGGCATATCCCCAATTTCATCGAGAAAAATAGTCCCCCCATCGGCCTGTTCAAATTTGCCGATTTGCCCGCCTTTTCTCGCCCCGGTAAAGGCGCCTTCCTGGTAGCCGAAAAGCTCCGATTCTAAAAGATTTTCTGGCACGGCAGCGCAATTGACCTTGATGAAGGGCCGTCGGTGACGGGGGGAGGCCGTGTGCAGGGCATGGGCCACCAGCTCTTTGCCTGTACCACTTTCTCCCTGGATTAATACTGTGGAAGGTCCCTGGGCCACCCTCCTGATGGTTTCCTTGAGCCGCAGCATATCCCTGCTGGCGCCAATCAGGTTATCCACGGTGTAACGAGCGGTGTGGTTATCGTTGTGTGTTACTGAAGGGCAGAAGGAACTTCGCCTTTGGCTGCTGATCTTTTCCGCCAAGGCCAGCAGCTGTTCCACGTCCTGGAACATTACTTTACTCACTGCTCCCACCAACTTGCCCTGGTTATAAAGGGGCACCCGCATGACCACCGTTTCCCTGCCCCGGATGCGTACTACTTCCCCATACTGTAACTTACCGGTCCAGAGGATTTGGTGTAGCCGCTTATCAGGAGCAACCTCACGGATGTGCCGGCCTACCGCCGTTTCGATGGTAACGCCCAGCAGTTCCGCCATAGGCCCGTTTATCATCAGAATCCGGCCGTCATTACCGGTGGCAATATAGCCTTCATGTGTGCTGTGAAAAATATTTTCCAGGAGGACGTTAACTTCCTTGACCTCTTTCAGTTCCTGGGCCAGATGTTGCAGTTCGGTGATTTCTTGAGCCACGCCAATAGCGCCTACAATGGTGTTATTGCGGATTATGGGTGTGCGGTTGACCACATACAGGGCATTGCCTACCACAAATTTGCGTCCGATGTGGGGTTTTCCCGTCTGCAACACCTTGGGGAGGCCCGTAAAAGGAACGACTTCCCTGATGGGACGCCCCAGGGCTTTTTCTGCCGGGTAATTAAAAACCCGTTCGCTGGTGGGGTTAAAAATGATCACGCGGCCCTGATAGTCTACGGCAACGACCATATTGTGTACGGAATTAAAAATAGACAGTTCGTCCCCTAAAAAGGCGGTATTTTCCAGTTTATTGATCGCCAAGCTTTTCACCTCCCCCACCTGTAACCAGGACCTGTTACTTAACTTAATTTTATTGCGTAATCCGGTGGATTTTTTACCGTCCTTTTACTTCAACATCTGCCGGCGCAGAATTGCTTCCAGGTGATGCAGGGAATAGCATTCAAACATGCGTGCATAAGGCAGGAAGACATTAACACCTGGTAAATAAGGCCATTGCTTGCGGGGGACGGGGTTAAGCCACAGGATCTCCCGCACCCGCTTCCGTAAAGCGGCCAGCTCACGGGCCGCCTCCTGGGGAGTAATGGTCTTCGTGTCACTAACTATTATTACCAGGGTATCGACGGTAAGCAGGTGGCGCCAGTGGCGGTGAAAAGTTTTCAAGGCCACGTTGAAGTCGGTTGTCTTTCCCCATTGCCGGCTAGTATTGACAAGCTCGGTCATTACAGGTACAAAACCTTCATCCCGCCGGAAATAGGAGGTAACCCGTTCCAGATCCTCGGAAAAAACGAAGCTTTCGATGTATCGTACCGCACTGCTTAAACCATAGATAAACTGGAGGACAAACCGGGCATAGCGAGCCATGGAGGCGGACACGTCGCAGATCAGGAGCAGGCGGGGTCGGTGCTGGCGGCGAGACCGGTAGCATAATTTAAGGGGTGACCCGCCGAAGGCAATGTTCCGGCGAATCGTCCTGCGCATGTCTAATTTTTGCCGGCGGTTGCTTCGCCGGTAACGGCGGGAAAGCCGGTTGGCCAGGCGCGTGGACAGGCGTTCAAGGGTTAAGGTAAACTTTTCCAGGTCGGTGCCGGCAACCTGTTGCATATCCTGGTGAAGCAACTGGTCATCCGGGTCCCGGTAAAAATCTGCGGCTACACCGGCAATTACATCATCCATTTCCGTTTCCCCGGTCAGCTCTGCCTCCAGTTGCTGCCTGGCTTCTTCCCCCTGGGTTTTAAGCAGGTAGTAGCGCCAGTAGTTGAGAGCTGATTGCATTACCCGGGCGATCAGGTGTCCCGGGTTGTTCACCGGATTACCGTGCATCCGGCTGATAAGTTCCGTTAAACGCTTTTGTTCCCGGGCGGGCAAGCGGGCAAAGGTTTTTATTTCCTCCGTGTTGAAATTCGCTTCCGTGGACCAGGGGGAAAGGGCCTGGTTTAATTTTTCCCTGGCCTCTGTCAGGCGCCGCCGTTCTTCTTCCTCCAGTTGTTTTCTTAACGTGCGCCGCCGCGTTTTTTCCTCCGGTGGGACAAAGAAGCGATCAAAAGCCAGGTTAAAAATTTGCCTGTCGGAGGCGTTTTTTACCAGCACCGCCCCCAGGGCGGCCTTTACCTGTTCCCTCGACGTAAGGTCAACCAGCGTCAGGGCCTGGTAAGCATCCAGCGCTTCGGCCATACTCACCCGGACCCCCAGGTGGCGCAGGATATGGGTGAAGCGTACCAAGTTGTGGTGCAGGGTATTCTCGCCGTGCCCTTCTACCCGGGCCACCGCCCGGGTGACCGGATCAACTTCCATGTTTGCTCCTCCCGCTAATGGTGATGGTGGCCGCAGTGACAGGTGGCTCTGGCAGGGGTTGATGAATCGCTTTTCATCCCCTGGATTTGCTCAACCAGTCCGTTTAATCCCACCTCCCTCTTTAATGTTTCCTGGTCATCACGGTTTTTCAGGAAGAGGCTTAAGGTTTGCCCAATGATTTCCGGTGTCAGAGCATCAGCATGCAGGGCTACCAGGGCCCGGGTCCAGTCCAGGGTTTCGGCAATGGACGGTTTCTTTTTCAAATCCAGGTGGGACCGGATGAAGTTTACCGCCCGGGCCACCTGGTGCACCAGTTCCTCCTGGGCTTGGGGAACTTTGACCTGTAAGATGCGAATTTCCTTTTCCAACGTGGGATAGTCAATATACAAATAGATGCACCGGCGCTTTAACCCATCGGATAATTCCCTTTCGCCATTGCTGGTTAACACCACTGCCGGTATCTGCTTCGCTTTGAGCGTGCCCAGTTCGGGAATAGATACCTGAAAATCGGACAAGAGTTCAAATAAAAAGGCTTCAAATTCCGGATCGGTTTTATCAATTTCATCAATTAACAAAACAACTCGTTTTTCGGCCCTGATGGCTTTTAAAAGCGGTCTTTCCAGCAAATATTCCACATCGAAAAGATCCTTTTCCAGGGCGGCAGGTTCGCAGGTGCCCCGGGCAATTTCAATCTTCAACAACTGCCGCTGGTAGTTCCACTCGTAAAGGGCACGGTTTTCGTCCAGCCCTTCGTAACACTGCAGCCGGATCAACTCTGTATTTAAAGCCCCGGCCAGGGCTTTGGCCACCTCAGTTTTGCCTACACCGGGGGCCCCCTCCACCAGCAGTGGCTTGGCCAGTTTTAAGGACAAGTAAAGGGTAACCACCAGGTCCTGATCACAAATGTAGCCCTGGGTTTCCAATCTTTGTTGGAGCTGTTTTATCGTTAAATCCATGGGCTTCTCCTTCCCAAACAGCCAGGTGTAAACAATAGTATTCGTTCTGCCAACACCAGAATCCTTCAATAATTTTTAGAAATTACTTAAATTTGCGTTAACGTAACCCTGGAAAGCCCTGCTGGCGCAAAGCCTCGTACAGAACCAGGGCCACGGAGTTGGCCAGGTTTAGAGAGCGGGTAGTGCCTTCCCGCATGGGGATGCGCAGGGTATAGTCCCGGTTGGCGGACAGTAGATCCGCCGGCAATCCCTGCGTTTCCTTGCCGAAGACCAGAAAGTCATCCGGTCCATACCTTACCTCACTATATAAACGTATGCCCCGGGTACTCAGAAAATAAAAACGGTGCTGGGGATACAGGCGGCGCACTTCCTCGAAGGAATCGTGGTAATGTATCTCCACCAGGTGCCAGTAATCCAGGCCCGCCCGTTTAAGATATTTGTCGTCGGTGGAAAAGCCCAGGGGGCGAACCAGGTGGAGAATGCTGCCGGTGGCCGCGCAGGTGCGGGCAATATTGCCGGTGTTAGCCGGAATCTCCGGTTCAACCAGAACAATGTGCAATACTGAACTACCCCCCTGACAACAGTTTAATGCTCTATTCCCGACCTCTTTAAAACCTGTGGAGTCTTTTAAAATATGTGTTTCCCTTCCCGGTTAATTAAGATTATAGCTTACTGGTGCCGTTTAGCAAGTTATGTGTTTACTGCTCTTTACATATATCTACTTATTGACACAGACCTGGCTTCTCTGCCTGGACAAAATGATAACCAAATTATTGGATTATGTTCGTGCCTGAGAACAATACTCCTGGATTCCCCGGGAGGAGCGTGCGGTCTTTTACCAAAAACATTGAACAAAGCATTGAATAAAAATACAGGCTTTTAAATTTTATAAAGAGTAATATGTCATCAATACAGAATGTTGCCACGATTTTTGCATTTCACACATTCCAGAAATTTATTTCTAAAAGATTGAGGGAGGTGAGTATATTCATCTAAAATCTATTAATTTCCACGGCTATCAAAATAAAAGGAGGTAAAATGATGGCAGGACATGGTAAACCCCGCTGGGGTCAACCTCTAACCGGAATTATTGCTCTTTTTACTTTTACCTTTGTAGCACTCGTAATCTGGTGGATTTTTGTGGACCCGCGGGGACCGTTTCATACCTATGAGCAACCCTTTTTGGCCTTCATGGCCTGGATGATTCTGGTTGGTCTGTGGCAGCACCTGTTATTCGGTGACTATCCCTTTCAAAACCTGACCCCACCCAAGCGGCTTCTGGTAGAAACCGCTATCAACCTGGCGGGGGTATGGTTTATTATTAATGTGGTATTTGGGCAATTTTTAGGCAAGCTTTCCATGCCCTTCTGGAGCTCCGATGCGCTCCACCAGTCCCTGCCCAAACTGGATCACCATCATGTAAATGAAGTTGTGGGATCAGCGCTAACCCTGTTTGTTTTAATTGGATTTTTCACCTACGCTTTCTGGACGATAGCTTTTCAAAAATGGCCTTTTGCTGGTTTGAAGCAGCCTGCTCTTGGACTGGCCGAATGGTCCTTATGTACTGTTTTTACCGTAATCCTTTTCGGTATTCTTATCTTTCCCCATTTTGCTACCTATCTGGTCAACAAGGAGTTTTTCGGCGGAACCATCTGGTGGAAGGGGTTATCCTCGGCTATTGCCGGTACCAGCGCAACGGTGAACTTTAACATAGGCTGGTACGAATGGTGTATTGTTTATCTCTTTATGACCGCCAACGTCTGGGAAGGTAAGCCCTGGGATATTGTGAAGAGCCAGCCCTGGCGCGGTATTTTTGCCACCGTTTCCATTTTCGTTCTGGCGTTGATCACGGTTAAAGTGCTCATGGCTGTTATGGCTTCCATTTACGGCCCGGTGGACCCGCAGGCCAAAGACGGTATTATGAGCCTGGATTACCGCTATTACCATACGGCCACGCTGGCGGGTTTTACTCTTATTCCATTTCTGATCTGGAACCACTATTTTGATAACTGGCCAAAACAGTGGGGGGTGGTGGCTGGCTGGATTATCCGCACCATTGGGGTATTTGTGGCTGCTGCCATTATTGGGATTATCTATTACAGGGTTTGTGAACCTCTGCTGGGTCTACCCTCGGTGTTTGCCAATACTCCTGTGGAGTACAATGGTATGCACCTGAACAATAAACCGCTGGTCTGGCTTTTCTGGTGGATCATTCCCCTGCTCTGGAACGACTGGTTTGCCAAGAAATGGCCCTTCTACGTGGATGAAAGCCGTCATGTGGAGCATAAGACGGGCAGGGGTTTTCATGCCTGATGTTTGCTGAATCCCCGTTCCGTGACAGAACCGGGCCATTACTGGTTTAATTACCATTCCCGCCATTTTGAGGCGGGTCTTTTTTATTCTCTCTGCCAGGGCACAGGTGAGCCACAGGGCAGGCGTTGCACCGGGGCCGGCGGGCGGTGCAAATGGTGCGGCCGTGGGCGATTAGCTGGTGGTGGGCGGCCCGGCGGGCGTATTCCGGAATGATGGCCAGTAATTCCTCCTCAGTTTTTTCGGGAGTTTTACTCCGGGCCAGGCCCAGGCGGTGACTGACCCGGAAGACGTGAGTGTCTACCGGGAGGGTGGGTTGACCGAAGGCAACATTTAGCACTACATTGGCGGTCTTGCGGCCTACTCCGGGAAGAAGCTCCAGTTCCCCCAGGGTCCGGGGAACCTGCGAGTTGTATTTCTCCACCAGGATGCGGCTGGTGGCAATGATATTTCTGCTTTTATTCTTGTACAATCCACAACCCTTGATTTCCCGGGCCAGTTCCTCTGGGTTCAGCCGGGCAAAGTCCCGGGGTTCCCGGTAGCGTTTAAATAGCCTTTCTGTAATCTTATTGACCTGCCGGTCGGTGGTCTGGGCTGAAAGCATGGCCGCCACCAGTAGCTGGAAGGGAGTCTCAAAGCGCAGGGCTGTTCCGGCGTCGGGGTAAGTTTGGGATAATATGGCCAGGATTTCCCTAGCCCGGGCGGGCCGGTCCGCTTCTTGCTGTGGTTGATTTTTCCCGTGGAAGTCCAGCACTAGCAGCTGTCCCCCAGCAACCGTTGGTGCTCCACCATCAAACAACGGTCCATAACTACTGTTAGGCCCCGGACCCGTGCCTTTTCAGCCGCTTCCTGATGCACCACTCCCAGTTGCAACCAGATTACCGGCTGGAAGTTAAGTTGTAGTACGGCTTCGATAATCTCCGGGACTTCCTCTGCACGCCGGAAAACATTAACTACGTCGACGGGATGGGGTATGGCACGGAGTTCCGGGTAGGCCCTTTCACCCAGGGCTTCATGGATCATGGGATTGACCGGTATAATTTCATACCCCCGCTCCTTCATGTAATGGGCCACCCGGTAGCTATCCCTTTCCGGTTTGTTGGATAAACCTACCACGGCAATGCGCCGGCTATTACTTAATATTTCCTTTAAAATGGCATCGTCGGGGTTTTGAAACAAACTGATCACCTCTTTATTAATCCTTCTATATATCTTAATCCCTGTATCCTTTCAAAACAACCCGTACCAAAAAACTGGAGAACTGATTTTCCTCCCCATATGCTTCCACACTACACGGTGCTTTCCTGCAACAGTGGTAAGTTAACGTCTTCCGGAAGCTAAAAAATCGGTCGATTTTTTCTAAATAAGTAAATTTATGCAGGTTGGTACTTATTTTTAGTTCATAAATCCCGGCATCGAGGCAATAATAAAAAAAGCTTTCAAACACTTCTTGCATTAAATTTACCCCTAAACTGGTTTTATCTATATTTTCTAAAGGAGGTACTCCCATGACCGCGTTAGTTCCGCTCTTTTTCGGGATCGCCCTGGTGGTCCTGTTTCTAGTTGTTTTTTTATGGACTTCCCGGCGCCGGGGAACCCAGCCGGCGCCCTCGGAAAAAGTCATTCCTCCTCTTTTTACCGAGGAAGTAGCTGAAGAACTGGCTTTACCTGCTCCACCGGTTGAATCGCCGCCGCTGGCAGTTCCAGAGCTACCCCGCCGCTACGGGGTGGATCGTCTGGTGCTTTTGGTGCGGGATCCTTACTGGCTCTATGCATACTGGGAAATAACCGCCACCCGGCAGGAAGAGTTTAATGCCACTTACGGGCCCCGGGCGTGGAATAATACCCGTCCGGTTTTAAGGGTTTACGATGTTACAGGTGTCACTTTTAACGGGTACAATGCCAACAGTTACATGGATATTAACGTCCAGGAAGAGGTGGATAACTGGCATATCCCCGTGGGTCAACCCAACCGTTCCTTTTGTGTCGACCTGGGCCGCATGTTTCCAGATGGTCGTTTTATAACCCTTTTGCGGTCCAATGTGGTAACTACTCCTAGGTCGAGCCTTTCAGAATGCCTGGATGAGGAATGGATGTGGATTGAGGGAGTGTATCGTTCCTATCAATTCCAGTTTGGTGTCAGTTCGCCCATGCTAATCCAGGAAGTGGCCGGCCGGGCGGCCGTGGTTCCCCTGGGGATCAGTTCTCCTGGATTTGGACCGCCGGTGGCAGGACCCAAAATAGAGGTTAAAGAGTGAGGGAGGAGCTGGCTAAGGTGGCCAAAGGATACCTGGCCTTGGTGTTGCACGCCCATCTACCCTTTGTGCGTCATCCGGAGCATGAACATTTTTTAGAAGAAAGGTGGCTATACGAGGCCATCACCGAAACCTACATCCCCCTTTTGCATGTCTTTGAACGCTTGGTGGCTGACGACATACCTTTTCGCCTTACCGTTTCCCTTTCGCCACCGCTGGTTTCCATGCTAACCGATCCCCTGTTGCAGGAGCGCTATTCCCGCCATTTAAGACAATTAATGGAACTTGCGGATAAAGAAGTAGAGCGTACACGAAACAGCCCTTTCCATGAAACGGCCCTGATGTACCAGAGCATGTTCCGGGAGATTGCCCGTAGCTATCATCACACTTACGGACGCAACCTGATCCAAGGGTTCAGGCGCTTTCAGGATTTAGGTCGCTTGGAAATTATCACCTGTGCGGCCACCCATGGGTATCTGCCCCTGCTAATGGTGAATCCCGAGGCTGTGCGGGCACAAATTGCTGTGGCCGTGGATCTGCACCGCCGGCATTTTGGCATGCCCCCCCGGGGAATCTGGCTGCCTGAATGTGCCTATGGGCCGGGCATCGATCAGATTCTCAAGGAGTTCGGTATCCGCTTTTTCTTTACCGATACCCACGGGGTTTTATTTGCCTCCCACCGGCCCCGCTACGGGGTGTTTGCCCCTATTTACTGTCCTTCGGGGGTAGCCGTCTTTGGCCGGGACGTCGAATCTTCCAAGCAGGTGTGGAGTGCCCAGGAAGGCTACCCCGGGGATTTTGATTACCGGGAGTTTTACCGGGATATTGGTTACGATTTGGACTATGAATACATCAAGCCGTATATTCATCCCGACGGCATTCGCGTGCACACAGGCATCAAATATTACCGCATCACCGGGCGGACAAACCATAAAGAACCTTATGTGCCGGTCTGGGCCCGGGAAAAGGCCGCCATCCATGCCGGAAACTTTATGTTCAACCGGGAACTGCAGATCAAGTACCTCTGCCGGCACATGGACAGGCCGCCCATTATTGTCGCTCCCTATGATGCCGAACTTTTTGGCCACTGGTGGTTTGAAGGTCCTATTTGGTTGGAATTTCTCATTCGCAAAATTCATTTTAACCAGGATACGGTGGAACTGGTTACCCCCAGCGATTACCTGCAGCGTTTTCCCTGCAACCAGGTGGCTAGGCCCTGTCCTTCCAGCTGGGGGAACAAGGGATATAATGAAGTCTGGCTCTGCCAGGCCAACGATTGGATTTACCGCCACCTTCACCTGGCTGCCTCCAGGATGGTTGAACTGGCCAACACCCATACCGATGCGCAGGGGCTTTTGCGCCGGGCTTTAAATCAGGCGGCCCGGGAGTTGCTTCTGGCCCAGAGCAGTGACTGGGCTTTCATCATGAGCACTGGAACCATGGTTGATTACGCGGTGAGGCGCACCAAAAGCCATTTGTTGAATTTCCTGAGGCTTTACGATGAAATCAAAGGGCGGCATATCGACGAAGGCTGGTTGTCCTGGCTGGAACGTACCAATAATATTTTCCCTGATATCGACTACTCCTGGTACCGTTCTAAACAAAAAGAGCTAATGGCAGCCGGATAAAAAGCTCCCCGTTTTTCACGGGGAGCTTTTTTCAACCGGTAGCTTCGGCAGAACCTGCAATTTTGCTTATTTTATCAATATAAAAGTCACTTAAAGACCTGGCGATTTCCATGGATGCCCCTTCGGTAAAAACGCGGCAAACCGGTTCGTCGGGGTCCGGCAGGACCAGTGCCCATCCCTGGGGGTGAAAGACCTTTATTCCATCCAGCAATTCCAGTTGTGCGGTGGGGGGGTCTTCAATCAATCGACGGATCACCCGCCCTTTAGCCTCCCAGGGCACGGGTACATCCTTCTGGTCCATAAAAAAGGTGGGTATTTCATCTACCAGCTCACCCAGGGTAAGCCCATTTTTAGCGGTAAACTCCAGGATGCGGGTGAGGGCCCCCAGGGCATCAAAATTCAGGAGGAACTGGAACTCATCTTGTCCCAGCACTTTTTCCACAAAGTCGTGGACAGCTGTCTTGGTGCGGACTACCTGTCCCCTGTACTTTTCGGCAAGGGTATCAATGGCCCGCGGGGCTGTAACCGGGACCACCACCGGTCCTCCCCGGGCCCGGAGGATGATGAGCGCGATCAGGGCGGTAAGCAGGTTGTCCTGGATTATCCGCCCCCGTTCGTCTACCAGCACCAGCCGGTCGCCGTTGGCATCCAGGAGCGCCCCGGCCGAAGCACCCGTTTCCCGCACCCGCCGGCCCAAGAAGGACAAGGTTTCCTGATAATTCCGCCAGGTGGCGGGAGGTGTACCCCCCGGCAGGTCCAGGTTTTCCACTGTAACGCCCAATCTTCCGGTTAGATCTTTCAGATAGGGGCCCAAATTATCCCGGTCGCAGGCTACCACCAGCCGGAAACGCGCTTCCTCCAGCACTGCCGGGTCGAGATCCCGCATCAGGGCCTCGATATAACTTTCGTCAATGGCGGAAACAAACTCGGGGGGAAGGATGGCTTGCGGTTCAGCCCGGTGAAAGTCTTCCCGCATGAGCAGGTTTTCTACTTTTCGCTCGATGCTGCGGGAAATGTTTCCGCCCTTGCCATTGAGAAAAATCATGGTTACATGGTCGGAGCGGTGGGGAGATAGCCTTACATGTACCCCTCCGGCCAGCGCCAGTTGGCGCACGGCAAAACGATGCATGGGGGTAATGCCGGTGCCCAGGTCCACCACCTGTGCGCCGGCCGACTGCAACCCGCAGGTTAAAGCACTTTTAACCATTCTGGAAGCCGGGAAGGCATCGCTGCTTACAGCCAGGCGCACCCTCCGGTTGCCCATGGCCGAGGCAAAGGCCGCCCCCACCCGGCAGGCAAATTCCGGGGTGAGTTCCACATTGACCAGTCCGCTGATGCCTTCAAGCCCGAAAATTTTCTTCGGGCACCGGCTACCCCAGACCAGGCTGTTTTGAACAACGGTACCGCTTTCCACCAGTTTATAGGGCCATAACTTCACGTCGGGCTTGACTACGCTCCGTTCCTGAATTACCGAGTCACTGCCAATGATGGCTCCTTCATAAACACCCGCGTGGGCCTGCACCTGCACGCGGCTGGCTACGATGGCCCCCCTTAAGGCCGCTCCAGGCCCTATATATACGTTTTTCCAAAGAACGCTGCGCTTGATGGAGGCTTGTTCCTGGATCAAACAACCTTCCCCAAGGACACTGAATGGTTCTATCTCTGCGCCGGAACCGATGTAACTCCCGTCCCCAATCAGGACGGGACCGGTAATGCGGGCGCCTTTACTTATCTCCACCCCGTCACCCACCCAGACTCCCGGTTGTATTTCCCGGCCCGGGATGGCAGTTTTCACCCGGCCGGAGAGGACATCCTGATGGGCCTGCAAATATTGCTGTAAATTGCCTATATCACACCAATAGCCCGGCAGAACCACACCGAACAACGGCTTTTTTTCCCGCAACAGCAGGGGAAAGAGGTCTTTGCTAAAGTCGACCATGCGGCCGGGTTCAATGTATTCCAGGACTTCCGGTTCCAGCACATAAATTCCCGTATTAACCGTATCACTGAAAACCTCACCCCAGGCAGGTTTTTCCAAAAACTGGGTGATGCGTCCGTCTGGTTTGGTGATGACTACGCCGTACTCCAGGGGACAGCTCACCCGGGTGAGCACCAAGGTGGCCATGGCTCCCCGCTGGCGGTGAAAGGCAACAGCCTGGGAAAGATCCAAATCGGTGAGAGCGTCCCCGCTAATTACCAGGAAGGTTTCGTCCAGAAACTCCTGGGCATTCTTTACACTGCCCGCGGTGCCCAGCGGATTTTCCTCGATGAAGTACTGCATGTTAATTCCGTACCGCAAGCCATTACCGAAATAATCACGGATGGCTTCGGGCATGTATTGCAGGGTTACCGCCACGTCGGTAAAACCGTGGGCTTTCAGCAGATCCACAATGTGAGACATCATGGGCCGGTTGGCTAATGGTACCATCGGCTTGGGGCGGTTACAAGTAAGAGGGCGCAGGCGGGAGCCCTCTCCCCCGGCCATTATGATTGCTTTCATTAAATCCCTCCTGTTCTGCGCTAAAGCTCGGGTTAGGCCCGGGCAAAGATTTTGGACATGCGGGTGAATAAACGGTTGCTGCGCATGTACGGGCTGTACCATGGAACGTGGCGGTATTCATTCCACACCTGCTGATAAACCCGCCTGGTGGCAAGGGCAATATCCCGCCAGTTGAACTTTTCCAGTACCTTGCGATAGGCCTGCTGGCGCAGGTTTTGGGCCAACTGGCGATCTTGTAATAGCCAGACGATCATATCAGCCAGGGAACGGCTGTTGCCGGGGTAAAACTTTAAACCGTCTACTCCATGTTCCACTATTTCACTTAAACCGCCGGTATCCGCTACTACCACCGGAGTCCGGGCGGCCATTCCTTCCAGAGCGACGATGCCAAAGGGTTCATACAGGCTCGGAAAAACAGCTACATCAGCCCAGCTGTACAGGGTGTTCCGGACCTCGTCATCTACATATCCGGTAAAATAAACCCGCTGGGCTATACCCAGGCTGGCGGCCTGGCGGTGCAGTTCCTCTGCATAGGGACCTTTACCCGCAATGATAAATTTAGTCTGCGGGTGCCGGGCTAGAATTTGGGGGGCAGCGTCTAAAAGGACCTGTACACCCTTTTCTCGTACCAGCCGCCCCACATAAAAAACAATACGTTCGTCGGGTGCTGCAAAATGGTCCCTGGTTACCCGTATGGTGCGGGTGGCAAAATTGGCCGGATTAACCCCGTTGACGATGACCTGGAGCTTATCTTCCGGCACTTGAAAGACATGACGCACCTCATTTTTCATATACTGACTGCAGCAGATCACTTTCCAGGCCTCGTAAGTGAGCCACCATTCAATATCACTAATATGCCGCTGGATATCATTATGTAAACCACAGTTACGGCCGTATTCGGTGGCATGAATGGTGGCTACCAGGGGTAGGCGCCAGGAATGTTTTAGGGCCCGGGCTGCATATGCCACCAGCCAGTCATGGGCATGAATGATATGTAACCCTCCCAATTCGGAGAAGAGCGGGATGGCTCGTTCCAGCATGGCTATGTTCAGTTGGGCAACCCAGGTGACAAAATGGGGGGCGGATATTTGGTAGGTTTGAAAACGATGGACATGTACGCCGTTTACTTGCTCGTAATCGGGAATACCGGGGGCACCACAGGTGAGCACATGTACCTCCTCTCCAATTCGCACCAGGGCACAGGACAGGTCGTAGACGTGCTGGGCCAGTCCCCCTACGGATTTCGGCGGGTATTCCCATGAAAGCATCAGGATGCGCAAAAAGTTTTTCCCTCCCTGATCCGTTATTTGCCTTTTGCCCTAAAGTGAAATCCCTACCGGGCCCTGGCGGTAGGGATTTAAGAAGCAAATGGAAGCTGCGCTAAAAGCCAGTGGTGACCATAAAGCTTCCCTGGAAATTAAATATGGCGCCGGCCGTTATGGATTTCGAAACTCCAGTTGAGCCCGTTATTGTTATCCCAGTTATAGGCGTTGTCCCGGAAACAGAAGTTGAAGCGGCTTTCATCGGGTATTTCCAGCGTTTTAACAAAACCCCACCCCGTGCGGGACATCCGTAAATCCTGGACGTTGTGCCAGTTACGGGGGTCCCCGAATCCCACGTGCAGGTAAACTTGTTCGGCACCTCTTTGGGCCAACAATCCGTTGTAAAATACGGTGATCTCATCGTAGGCTGTGATCGGTGTGGGATCTACCACAACTCCACCGGGGAAGTCGGCGTCGTGCATGGCTTTGAGCCGCCCCTCCCCTTCCCCGAAATTGCTTGGATGTGCCAAACTATCACCTCCTGGCTGTAACGGTAAACGAAATCAGGCCACAGGCTTATTATTATGCCGGGGGTTTTTTTTTATGCACATGACTTTCAGGGTAATTGTTCAGTAAAACCGCTACCATCGGTACGGTGCCGCCCAGCACTCACCAGAATACGAATCTGCTCCTGGTATTTGAGGCTTAATTGATACCCCAGGTTTTTTGAAGACCTGATATGCCAGTGAGTGCTGGGTCCAAAACGAACGACTTGCGGAGCACTGGAGTGAGCGTGGAGAACGTGGCACCAAGCGGGTTCACTGAACATTCACTTCTTTTGCAAAGGAAATAAAAAAACCGCCCTTCGGGCGGTTCTTCCTCTTCTAGAAAATGTCTTCTAAACTGTCTTCTAAACTGTTTTGCCACGGCTCTTTAGGGTGCATTTCTCCCCCACATTTTTCACAGGCAAATCTGGGTGGCATAGTCGGGTCCCCTGGATCAACCAGATCAAAATACTGGACCACCTCTTCCGGGATCTCTTCTTCAACATTACACTGCAAACAGCGATACGTTATCGTAGCCCCCTTTTCTAACAACGACCTTTCTTTTTTCTTCTTTTGTTTTTTTGCTTTTGCCATGCTCTTTTACCTCCACACCACCCGAAAAAAG
>NZ_FQZM01000082.1 GCF_900142025.1 Desulfofundulus thermosubterraneus DSM 16057
TAAAAAATCTAAAAGCTGTCGAGTTAACCCTGGAAGGCATAAGATACTTGTGCCGAACTGAGTTACCAGGAAATGCTT
Source organism: Desulfofundulus thermosubterraneus DSM 16057 (assembly GCF_900142025.1). GTDB lineage: Bacteria > Bacillota > Desulfotomaculia > Desulfotomaculales > Desulfovirgulaceae > Desulfofundulus > Desulfofundulus thermosubterraneus. The sequence continues at coordinate 79 of NZ_FQZM01000082.1, forward strand.
TTCAAGCTTTTAAAGCATTGGGGTTAGGAGTTCCAAATCATGTAATAATCATTAATTAGCATATCTACCACAATAAGGGAAAATGTTGTGGCACGCCAACTCGTTATGTCCCGGAAGCCTTGATTTTCCGGGGTTTTATTGGGATTGGGTGTCAAAGTTCGGTTTAAATTTAAGCATCTCTGCTATAACAGAATTTAATTGGCAGATTTCCCCGGTTATCGAGGGTGACAGATAACCCAATTTCGTGATATGTATATAATACAGCGCCTTACCGACAGGGGTAGTCCTGGAGGAGTGAGAATCATGGACCTTCAAGAACTGAATAATCTGGGGCCTGGCTTCCTTGTTGTGGAAGAACCTGATTATTCCCGGGAGAGACTTTTAGAATTCCAGCGAAAATTTGGTGTCAATACGATTGTCCTTTTTGAACACCTGGACAATTTCGGTACTATTCCCGGGATTGAAATTAGCGAAAAAGAACTGGCAATCTGGAAACACTATTTTAATATTTTCATAATGGCTGAAGGAGACCCATGGGACCTTTTAGAATACGATGAAGAAACTTTATGGGGAAAGGCACTGGAGGAGGGGGACACTAGTCCTCCTCCTTTATTTCCCCTAACTCTTTACGTGATGTTCCAGACCGAGAAATGGTGCAGTACCTGGGCATGCAAATAATTTCTCTTATCTTTTTCCTTCTGTCTGAAAGTAAAAAATCTCTTTTTGTTCTCCTAAGGGCTGATTATGATTATTAGGGTTCATTTAACTGCCTCCTTACTCGCTCTAAAATCCTATTTGTGTAATCAGCATTTTCATCAAATAAGGGATAGCATTTTTTCTTAACATATAACATGACAAGATGAATGGCCAAAAGAAGATTAAAATCACTAATATCAAGCTGTAACCCTTCTCCCGGCCTCAAGTGAGAAGAAAGTTTCGTTCTTTTATCAGGATGAGCATGTAAATCTCCCTCTTCTAAATCAATTCGAAATTCCAGTAAATCTCCGGTTGAGGAAAAGTGATATGAAAAGCGGCTAATGATAAACTTTCCGTGATCGCCTGAATGCTCGGCAATTTCATCACAATCCAGATAATCCCCAATAGTTGCCCGTGCCGCAACCTATGTCCAGCACGCTCATCCCGGGCCGCGGCTCCAGGTAGGCCAGTATGGCCTCCTTTTCCACCCGGTCCACGAAACGGCCGGCGGCAGTCTGGTACCATGAATCGTAGCTGCCAGCTTTGTCATCAAACAGCTGTCTCATTTGTTCTCTCTTCCTCCAGCATCTGCAACCTCTCCAGGACATCTTCTCTCCCGTCAACGTTTCTTTCCAGGGCCATACGATAAATGTTTTCCGCCCTGTCGTAATCGCACGGTGCCTTGCTGCCCGCGTACAGCCAGTACATATCTCCCCAGCCAATGTACACCCACGCAGAATCGGGGAACTCTTCCACCAAATCCCGGAAGGCCCTGTCTCCTTCTTCAACCATACCAAGCATGAAGTAAGATTCCGCTTCCGCTCGCTTCATGTTTTCGATAATCAGTCTATCTGTTTCCGGGAATAGCCTGCAGAACTCCCGGCAGTATTCTATCCTCTTTTCGTAGAAAGAAGGTTCTTTTAAACCAGCGTTGCCCAGCTCCATCTCCAGATCCTGGCACCAGTTAAAAAGGCTCTGCAGCCCTGAAAAGACTTTTTCCGCGTCACTGATGGACTTCATCTCCGGAGTAAAGCGTTTTTTCAGATGCTCCCACACTTCCAGCCAGATCCGGCAACCCTCGTCCTCTTTTCCCTCGCTGCAAAGACGGTACCCTTCCTGCATCATGTCATTCAGCTTCTCGGAATTAATTATATGCGGGGCCAGCCTTTCCCACAGGACAACGGCGGCCATCCACGGAAAGTCCCGGTCGAAGCCCCTTGCAGTAACATGGCTGGTTTTCCACCATTTTTCGGACAAATCATAGGCGGAGTAAAAGTTTTCAACTTCCCGGAGGAAATTCTCTTCAGTAATATGAATTCCCATCGTACCGAGTCTAGAGATTATCTCTTTCGTTGAAAGCGAGCGAACCTCTTCTAAACTCCAAGGCTTTCTTCTCTCTACGAGAAGGCAACATTTCTTGTACTTCTTTCCGCTCCCGCAGGGGCAGGGGTCATTTCTGCCGATTTTACCCAAACAACACTCCCCCTCACCAGGTATACGTAAAAGAAAACGCGGCAGCTCTACACCTGCCGGTTCTGACCGCTTTCTGTGTTCGACTAATTGTTCTTACGTACCGCCTCGTTAAGAGCCTTCATGAATTCATCAATTATTTTCGCTTTCATTTTTAAAATTACTTCCCTGGTAAACCGGAGTGACGAAAATACTGCCAGCCCAAGATATAAATCCGCCTGCCATTCAACGGGGGCTTCTGCAATCCGTTCTACGCACCGGGCCAGTATTTCTTCGGCAGGATATTCATGCCGCATTAACGGTACCAGCGGTATAATCTCCACCGGAGCATGATGCAGCAAGTGTTCCCCGGGCAAATCTGCCAGGTTGATAGTCCGGAAATTAAACGTCACCACAGTGAGGTCCAGGCAGTCAAAAGAGTACCTCTCCTCCTGAAGCCGGCCCGTAAGGTTAAGCACCACCGGGTAGACCGGTTTTTTGAACTCCCGGTGCTGCATCGCCGTATATTCCAGCAACCGCCGGGGCATTTCTCGCTCCGTTTTAGTCTGTACTTCAAGGAGCATCAGATATTCATAACTATTTTCTGTAACCTTATAGTATATCCGATTCCCTTTCCACTAATGAGTGAACCTGCTCAGTTCCTCCCATATGATGTTCCGGGCTTCTTCCAGGGTGCTGGCGGCAAATAGCCGCTCCAATACACGGTCCAGGGTTTCCATGTCGGTCAGCTGCTGCACTTTGTCCTGCACACTGGCAGAATCAACTCCAAACCTGCGGGCCAG
>NZ_FQZM01000016.1 GCF_900142025.1 Desulfofundulus thermosubterraneus DSM 16057
AACAATTTTTTAAAAGTGTAAATCAGGGGTTTCAATCCCTCATAGGTAGGCTGGAAACGGTAACATCCGGCGTTCCAGCCGCTTTTCTTTTCTAGTTTCAATCCCTCATAGGTAGGCTGGAAACGCAGTCACCGCCTTTGCCTTTTCAACAAAAAATCCCGGGTTTCAATCCCTCATAGGTAGGCTGGAAACGCAAGAGGCACAAAACAGGATTGAATCATTTCAAAACGTTTCAATCCCTCATAGGTAGGCTGGAAACCCGTTCTTGGCGCATAAATTAAGAGTTATCCTTCGTACCGCCCACTACTTTATGCTTACACCCGGCTGGGCCGAAAACCGTCTACGCCGCGCCGCGCGCCAATTTCCGCTCTTCGGCAGGTTGTCGTCGTTCCCCGGTGCTTTTTGCATTATTGGACATCGACGACAAAAATCCTGCTAAAAGATCCACTCCTCCCCACCTTTCTTTATCCCTATCAGCTCTCTTTTAGCATATTTCTGGTTTCCCAGGACATAAAAGAGGAGCGAATCCTCTTCCGGATCGATAATTCGCTCCATGTCGGCCTTCAACGCACGAAAGGTTGCTTCGGTCAGCTCGCCCTCCAGGACCGAGTTTTGAACCCAGTTCAGGTATTTCCGCGCAATTTTCAGCACCTTGCCCACACGGGCAACATTTACATCGTATACAAGGATGACGTACATTCCGACACCTCCCGGGCCAGGAGCCTACTAATGAGCTCCTGAAGTACGTATACATGTCCATTGAAGAGATCACGGGCCAGGGCCTGCCAAGGAGATAGCAGCTCCCCGGTGATATGAAGAAGAACACCTCATTACCAGCGGCTTACAAAGGGCTCATAGGTTTCCTCCCCGATCAGGTGTTTCTCCAGCTTGTACAATTCCAGCCGTATCAGGGTTTGGTAACTGACATTGCGCTTGAGGCGCCGGTGATAGAAGGTGGTCTGAAGCTTATCCTCCAGTTCTTTCACGTAAAGGCGGCGGCCTGACTCCTTGAGCAGGACAGCCGTACCGTGGCGTTCAAAATCACCCGATCCGATCATCTTTTTGCCCACCAGGGTAAAAAGCACGCGGTCGGCAAAAATGGGCTTGAAGATTTCCGCCACATCCAGGTTCAAGGTAAAACGGCGGAAGTTCGTGGCGTGCAGATAGCCGATGCGCGGGTCCAGGTGAGTCTTGTAGATTTCGGTGAGAACCTTGGTATAAATCAGCGAATTACCGAAACTGATAAGCGCATTGAGGGGATCTGCAGGGGGCCGTTTGCTGCGCCCTTTGATGACAAACGGAGCCCCTTCCAGAATAATGTTAAAACTGTCGTAATAATAGGCCCGGGCGTTGCCTTCAATGGCCATGAGCTCTTCAATATTGCCGCAGAGGGGCAATCTGTCCCCGGCCAGGCAGGCAATGGGTTCGATGTATGGAGCCAGATCCTTCCCCCTGTTCTGGTAGTAGCGCAGCACCTGCAGGATGTTGGCCAGCGCACCCTCCACGAACTTTCGTGCCAGGTTAAGACGACGGCCGGGATCCAGGTAGTGTTCGGCCTGGCGGAGGATCACATACCCGGAATTATAATGTTCCCGGGGATAAAAGCTCCCTACATAATTCCCATAGTGGCCGAAAAAGTGCAATATAACTTCATTCTCCTGCATGAACTCCAGCAGCTTTTTGTTCAGATCCACCTCGCCAAAAACGACAATGTCCCGCAGGCTGGTTACAGGGAAATATTTCGTCCCCTCCTCGCTTTCCACGCAGACGGTATTATCCTTGCGCTTCAGCCGGCCACTGGCAAATAGATACAGGGTTTTTTGCATGGGACCACCTCTTATGCACCAGTACCATTTCAGCGGTATAACCCTGGAAGGCGATTATTTCACCAGGGAAAGGCGAAAAATGTGCGGGCGGGCGCTTCTATGCCCAGCATAACTCAGCGTAAGCACATTTGGAGCAAAATGATATTTTCTGTGGCGGCGGGGGTTTATCCCGGTAAATAACGGCAATAATGCGCCTTTTCAAATCCTCCACCTGTTGCGTCAACCCCACATCCAGCACCACCCGCTCCCGCCGGCGCTCCTCGGGAAACAGCAGTTCCCCCTCGGCCTCAATTCCCATTTCCCGCAGTTCGTAAAGATAAAAGGCCAGCTGCATCCGGGCCGCTTCCCGGGCCCGGGAGGACTTCTTGACCTCACCCACCACAAATTCACGCCCACCGCGGCGCACCAGGTCCAGGCACAGGTGCCCCAGGTGTACCTCCTTGCGCTCGCGTCCATAGGCGTGAGATCCTATCAGGCGCCCCAGTTCCAGGAACACGTTGTCCTCATCGGGGCAGATCTGCCGCGACATAAGCCAGACCTGCCGCGGGCAGATCATCATGGCCTGAACGAAACTTCCGATCACCCGGATATCCGTTGCCACAGCCTTTTCACCACCTTGACCGGCTCCAGAACTACCGGCCTTTGCCGGACATTCCACCACTCCCGGCTCAATAGATCAGCGCACCCTCATCTTTAACCCGCTTGAAACCGGTCTGCGCATCGTAGAACTCCTCGAGCAGGTGGGGAGGTATCACCGGTGGTCGTGATTCGCTGCCCAGCCGGTGCAGCAGGAGAGCTGCCGGCACGGAAACCAGGTAGCGCAGGAAATCCCGTTTGAGGATGAGGAAGGCCTCCCTCCGGCGCTTCAGGTCCCGCTCCCCGGCCACGGTAGCTTGATAGCGGTTCCATACGTCTTCCGCAGCAGCGTCCGTACAGACGAAAACCTGCACATAGTGCGGCAGGTCCCGGATCAGGGCGAAGTCCTGTACAGCCGGGCCCTCCTCGCCCACCGTCTCCATGGTAAAGCGCAACTTTGCCATGGCCTCCAGCAGCCCCTCGCTTTCGGCCATGGATTTGCCCTGGCGCACGGTGCGGAAGTAATCGTCCACGGCATCAAAAAAGTCCGGTTCCTCAAGGTACGGCCGGGCCGCAAAGAGCCGGCGGGCGGCCAGGGTATGAATTTTGCCGTAGACAAAGGAAGCCAGGGACCGGCCCCCATCACCTGCCTGATCAACCAGGTGCAGCAGGCGGACATTCCCCTGCGGCCGCTGAAAGTGACGGTTGCAGCGCCCGGCCACCTGAACCACTGAATCCACCGGTCCCAGGTCCCGCCATACTTCGTCAAAATCCAGGTCCACACCGGCCTCCACCACCTGGGTGGACACCAGGACCGGCTTCTCCCCCCGCTCCAGCCGGGCGCGTATTTCCTTCAGGCGCCGCTCCCGCTCGGCCGGAATGATATTCGTGGAAAGGTAGTAAAGGGGCGGCCCTTTCCCGCCCCATTCCTCCCGCAGCGCCGCGTAAAAGGCTATGGAGCTTTTGATGGTGTTCAATACCACCAGGTAAGAGCGGCCGGGACGGTAGCAGCGCAGAAAATCTGCCGCCGCTAAGTCCACCGTCAGCGGGGTAATATCCGTGGAAACAATGACCCGGTTCACCGCCTGGAACTGCTGCCGAACGGTATCCGGATCCCCGGCCAGTTCCATGATTTCATGATCACTGAACCATTCCGGGCGGGTGGCAGTCATGAGAATGACCCGCAGGTCCAGCTGCCCGCATGCCCGGCGCAGGGTCTCTTCCACCAGGGGCCAGTATTCCACCGGAATGTTCTGCACCTCATCCAGGATGAGGATAGCGCCCCCCAGCCGGCAGAACTTCTTCAGCATCCTGTTTTCATAACCAATTAAAGTATGAAAAAGCTGAACGAAGGTGGTAATCACCATCTCGCTCTGCCAGCTTTCGATAAGCATGAGCGCCTCGTCAAGAGACCTCCCGTCGTCGTCACCCCTTTCCTGGTAGCGAATTTCTGCCAGGTGGTGGTGTTTTAAAAGCCAGGAGGTTGGAACGCAGGCACCGGGAGCAGCAAGGGCCGCCCGCAATACATCTTCCCCCACGCCAAATGTCTGATCAATGATACTGGTAAAGGGAAGGGCGTAAATAATGCGGGGCGGCAGGCCACTGGCGGCGGTTAACCGGCCGCGCAGGTAAAGGGCGGCTTGCATTCCGGCCAGTGTCTTCCCGGAGCCGGTAGGGGCAGTGATGGTAAAAATTCTCTGCCCCGGTGGGGCCTCCTTTATCCGGGCAGTGACATTCCGGTAGAGATTTTCCCGCAGCATTTCCATGGTAGTCCGGGGCGTACTGAACCGGACGGCACGGTACCGTTCCACCAGTTCTCCTTCTGCGGGAAAGATGGCCCGCTTTCCTTCTTCCACACCCGCGGCATGAATTTTATCCGCATCGATAAGGGCGGAAAAAAGACTTAATGTATCGAAATAGTTTTTCAGGTCCTTTTCGGCCCGGCGCTTCAGCCTTCGCCATTGACCGTACAGCTCTCCATAGGCAGCCGTCCACTGGTCCAGAAACTCCTGCAGAATCCGGGACCAGTTCAGCCCCAGCCAGTCCGGTACTGCCAGGCCCTGCCCGTCCAGGAACAGCGCGGCCCGCCTGGCGGCCCAAAAGAGGGATCTGGCCACCGTACCGGCCTGATTGCGCAGGTCGGCCACCTGGTCTTTTACCACGCGCAACCGCCCGCTGACCGTCGGGTCGAGAGTATCCCAGGAAGGCAGGGATAGATCCCGCTCAGGTACCAGGAACTCATCCGGGGTGGCCAGTCCTTGATGATGCCGGATCACGGCCAGGAAAACCGCCAGCCGCAGCGAAACGGGAAGATCAAGCCGGGCGGCCAGGTGGGCCGCCCAGAGGCCCGAAATGAAGGCGTGCTGTTTGGCCGACCCACCCCGGCCCTGCCGCAGGTAGCGCTGAAAGTAAGTGGTGTACTTGCCGAAATCATGGGCCAGGCCGGCCAGCACTGCTGCCGGGATAAGTTCCCGGCGGCCCGGCAGGGACTGCAGCCGGGCGGCGGCCCCTGCCGCCACCCGGGCCAGGTGAATGCTTAAAAGATGATACCGCCGTCCATCCTTATGGGCGTAGTAAAGCACTTCTACCCCTCCAGAAAAGCCACCGTTTCTTCCTCTCCATTGGGAAAAAGGAAGCGGTAGGCCGACACATGCAAACGGGCCGTAAAAGGTTGGCCCCGGTCTTCGTAAATAATGGACACCGGTGGACGCAGGGTGCGCCCCGAACCGAAGCTGTGGGGCGCCTTTTCCCGGATCAGCCGACAGGCACCTTTGTTTTTTGCCAGCAGCACTTCCTGCAGCAGGGCGGCATTCAAAACGGAGTTCAGGCTAACCTGGCTCCCCGGCGGAACGACCTGGTAATCACCCCGGCCGGCCAGCAGCACATACTCCCCCCGGGCAATGCACTCGGTCAACCCCAGGTAAAGGGGGTAGTAAGACCGGTTTTCCCTCAACCGGTAGACGGCCTCCTCCACCAGGCCGGTATCGGGGTGGGTGAAAAAAATACGGAAGCATAAATTGTGGTTTCCGCGGGCCGGCAACAAAAACTCCAGGGGTACCTGGGTGCCCCGCGCCCGGCCCAGGCGCCTTAACTCGGTCAGGTCTTCCTTTTTGGTCCGCACGTAGTTCACGGTCTGGATCAGGCGGCGCCCCGGCACCTTGATCACCACCGAAAACCGCCCCCGGTCCAGTTCCTCATAGTACGAATCCCGCTCATATCCCAGGACAGCGGCCACCACACCCATCAATACGGTGCGCGGCGGAAAACCGTAGGTCAGGGAGGAGGAGTTGGTATAGTACTTGCGGAAGTGGGCCATGGGCCCCAGCAGGTCGAAAATCAGCACCTGTTTCAAAATATCAAGTCCTTCCCAGGGTTTTCACTCTATCGGGACCCAGTATATAGCCCAGCCACCCGGCCATGCTGACCTCCTGCCCGTCCACCACCGTACGCAGCTCGGCGTCCTGCCAGATGTATACCCGGTCCAGGCGCTCCCGCACCCGTGACAGCCGCCTGGCCAAGCCCTTTAATTCCAGGGTGAAATCCTGCACGGCCCTGAGGCCTTTCGCCGGATTCAGCTGAAGGTCTTCCCGGGGATCGCCCATGAAGGTTTCGGCATCAGTAAAAACAAAGCGGGCATACAGGCGTGGGTACTGGCCGATTTTGGAGCGGGTGGCCAGCAGGGGAATGGCTTTCAGCATGGCTTCATCCAGGAGGGCCACATCGGCCTCGCTCGTGGCAGCATTCACGTCTCCCCCGGCCCGGGCCAGCATGGCCGCCGCCCGCCGGGCGCTGATTACCCCGTGGAAACCAATGAGGGCGTAATACAGCCGGTAGTCCTTGCCAAAGGTCCCCTGCCGCGCCGTTGCGCGGGTGGAAAATTGCGAGGATATGGTCACCGAATCCACCAGCTGCACCTTGTTCAGGGAATATCCCCAGGTAAACTGCACCGGCCCGGTGAGGTTGACGGCCTCCCCCGCCCCCCGCCGCTCACCCCTAATGGGCATGGTGGCGCCAAAGAGACGCACATCCACCAGTTTGGTCAGCAGAACGGGCAGGTCGGCACCGGTGGGTTCATGCCCCAGAACCTGCTTTAAGCGGTCAGCGGCTTCCCCCAGGCCTTCCGACTTGGTGACGTAAATGGTATGGTTCATCTCTTCCAGATAGTCCCGGATATAGCGTTTAAGCCTGACATCGGATACCAGGCAGCGCTCCCGGTCGGTATCCATGCGCGGGCGGTTCTCATCGTCTGGATCGCCGTTGGGGTTGCACATTTTGGCGTCGTACAGGAACAAAATCTCACTGTTTTGCCGGATCACTTCATTCACTGGCCGGTTCCTCCTCCTTCGTTACTATTTTCCCGGTCGGCTTTGGCCTTCATGGCCGCCCGGGTGGCGTAGGCATAGCCGGATAAGATATAAAACACGTTTTCCTCCGGTGAAAAAGGCCATTGTTCCCGGTGGGCGTCAAACAACTTTTTCATAATGGCAAAGAGTCCTTCGTTGTAACGCAGGATGTCGTACTGGCGCAGCTGGTCAAAAACCATATTGGACAGCCGCATCACCTTTGACCAGAGCATGCCCGCGTAATTTAACTTCTCCAGCACAGGTTTTTGTTTGTACCCGGCTTCGGCCTGTTCCCGGCCCACCTGGTTCATCAAGTAACCCAGCAGGAACAGGGCGGTGGCCGGCCCGTTGTAATCCATTTCCCGCAGGTAATCCTGCATGGCCCCGTTCAGGCCCTCCAGTTCGCAAACGCCAGGCAAAGGCCATCCTCCCTCCAAAAGATTTTCTTCCCGCAAAAGCTTCAGCAGCAGGTTGGCCTGCAATACCCGCCGCCCCATCTCCAGTTCCTCGTATCCCGCCTGGGGTGGCAGGATGTTGGTGCCGGCAAAGCGGCCGGTCTGGAAAATGGCGGCCAGGGCCACGAACTGCCGGATGAGAAAATGATAATTAACCGGTTGTTCCCCGAGCAAGGCTTCGTATGTGTAGAGAAGCTTTTTATGCTCGGCCCCCCGCTGGCCTTCGCTGATGGGAATCAAGCGATAGATGCAGGTCAGATCCAGCCACCAGGATCGGTGGTCAGCCCCTAAAAGGGCCTCCCCCTTTACCGCCAGCCGGTAACTGTGACGTAAAAGGTGAGATATCCGGCCGGGGGCCACATCCTTCACCAGCCCCAGCACCCGGAACTCGCTCTGGTTCTCCTGGTACTGGTAGAAAAGAAAGTTCAGCAGCGCCAGGTTGTCCTGGGGCTGTTCCTCCAGGAAATACGCCAGTTCGGTTTCCAGCCCGCCCCTGCCGGCAATCTTCTCCAGCCAGACCGCCGCACTGGACAGGGTGCCCACCCGCGCCCGCAGTCTTCCCGCCCATGCCTCCAGATCTTCCCGGCCCATGTCCGGTTCAATAAGAAAGACGGGCAGGACCAGGAACTTGATCTGCTGCCCGATGCGCAGGCCCAGATGCTGGCGGATGTACTCTTCGGCCAGGAGCAGGGACCGGAAGCAAGCGGAGCAGACCAGGAAAGTTTTCTTGAAACCCTCATCGCTCACTCCCGAGGCAAAACCTTTTTTGTCATTGATGTAATATTTCAGGAAAACTAGCTGCGAAAGGTCATAGGTCACCGGCCGGTTCTCCCCGCCACAGACGGAACATATTCCCCGCAGGCTCTTCTGACCGCCCTCGGCCACGGCACCCTCCCTGCTCCGGACCACCACTGCCGCATAGGCGGGATCCGTAGCCAGGGGCTCCCCATTAAAAAGGACCGTCCAGAGGGCCGCTTCGGAGGATTTAATACCCAGCTCGGCCAGCGCAAACTTTTTGACCTGGTCCGCCACCTTCCCGATTACACCCCGTGCCCTTTCCCGGGGCTTGCCCGTCGTTCCCTCCCAGGCAATGGCCAGAAAATCCTCCCCGGCAAGGCCGGGTTTCTCTGGGTCCAGCACCGGGCTGCCGTCGGGCAGTTTTTGAAAGAAATGTTCCGTAATCTGGAGCAGCCCCTGATAAAGGCGGGTATCCTGCCGGCCCATTTCTTCCATGGCCGCCCGCAGGTTGGGCAATGCCTGTCCCACCAGATAATCCAGATTATCCGTGGTCAGGTACAACTGGGGTCGGCTGCCCTTTCTATTGCCAACCCAGCGGTAGCGGTACAGCACGGACGAATCGATCTCCTCCATATCCGCATCCAGGCGCGGGCCATTTTCGCTAATCTGAAAGTTCAGCTTCACCAGGTAGATTCTTTCCACCCGGGGCGGTTTGGCCACCGGTCTGATCAAATCAGCGATGGGATCCTCACCGCCCAGGGCCAGGGTTCTTCCCACCAGGGATACAGCTTCTAACAGAATTAATCACCCCCTTGAAAATTTTTGCGGCCCCTGTTGGTTTATTCTAACATAGCAGTCCGTCAAATTTTTGGCAGTCCAATTTAGCAGCAAGGAGATTTTTTTCCCGTTCCGCCACAAACCTGGACTACCCCAACAGAAAACCCAACTGGACCACAATCCATAAATTATCAGATCTTTACCCCGACGACCAGAGAACCGGCTACTGTTATATTTGGTAGCCCAATACCATACAGCGGTCATCTGGATGGTCAACACCTGCTGTCAAGGTGCTGGAGAAAGGTTTACCCATCCAGGAGCATACAGCAGCCGTAACCCTGGGAGTTTTTCGCTCCCAGGCCGGCATCCAGGGCCACTTGGAGAAGATGCGGATCCCCCTGCAACAGGTAGTCGCCCATCCAGCCCTTAATAATGATATCTTTGTAGCGGGTGATTTTCAGATCCCTCTCCTCCAGGGCCGCCGGCAGGATGCTGAAGCCATCCAGGAGGGCCGGACGCCCATGAATGAGCAAATGCTTTTTGACCAGGTTGGCGCCTACCAGTTCGGTAAAGCGGGGTTCAAAAGGTGCGTAGTAATAGGTGTAGGAGCGCCCGTCCTGCGACTCCATGGTGCTGTAAACCACCACCGGAGAAAGCATCCGCACCCGTACCGGTTGTGTTTGTACCCGGGGGCTGGCGGCGGACATTTCCTTCACTTCCAGCCGGACATCACCCAGGCGGACCTGACCTTGCCGCAAAAAACCGGTGCCCAACTCCTGCAGGATAAAAGGAATGGGTGAACAGATGACCAGCTTGAGCGGCGGCGTATAAATCAAACGCCCGCTATCCCGGTCATACCTCACTGCCCGGCCCATCAGCCGGGAAAAGGTAAAAAGCTTGAAGCGGCGCTTTTCCAGGACAAAGCCCTGCTCATGCAGGTAGGTGCGCAAAACCGGGTTTTGCATCTGGTGATAGATGAGCCCCTGGAGCAGGGTGCCGTAGTGCACCGGAATGGCCAACGGGCCGGGGGCATGGAAATAGATGGTCAGCTGCATATTTCTACCTTCCTCTCTGACAACTGCCTGTATAACCGGGGGCAGGAAAGGCCGGAATCCACCGGCCATAGGGCTTTATTTATGGATTGTCATTAACATCATGTGGACCGACATGGCGCAAACGCAGGATATTACCTTCAGGACGGCAGGAAACCCGCCAGTCCTGGTTAAGACGGAAATGCCCGATGTTTCCCGGCCTGCCCTTATAAGTTTCGTAAAGCAGACCACTATCCTTACGCAAACCCGCAAGGCCCTGCTCGCGAAAAAGCAGGGACACTTTAGCCAGGGTTGTCTGGATATCCGCCCGCCTGGCTTTGTCCGTGATGTCCATGAAATCTTTCTCGAAGCTTCGCTCATAAGCCAGGGCCGGGAACGGTAAAAGATGATCGCTGCCCAGAATCTTTTGCTTATGCCGTTCCCACATCAACAGTCCCCAGGTACTCAGGGTATAGCTTCCCTCTCCGTCGGAGTCCAGGTAAATCTCCGGGATACCTTTTACCTCTTCCTCCCGCGCAAAGTAACCGTTCTCCATAAGGGCGAAAAGAACCGCTTTTTCCTGTAAAACCGGTATTTCGTCCAAAACCACCGGCAGGCGGGGAATGCGAATGAGATCCGCCGATGGCGCTTCGAAAATATAAATTATTTCATCGGCGTAAAACATCCCCAGGGTATTCATATACCCCTGCAAACTTTTAAAACCGCCCACCAGATTAAAAACAATATGATAACGGTGCTGCCGGTAACCGGCCAGAGTCTGCTCGCACCACCTGACAACCTCATTTACCCCGGCGGTAAAACTTCTGCAGTCCCTGGTGCTTAGTCCCGGTGGTACCAGAATCTCAACTGAATTAAATCCCAGCCTTTTTAAATGCTCCTCAAGTAAACGGGCCGCTTCACGGCCCTGATAGGTATCGGTGGCCACAAGGACATGGTGATCCATGCCGGTGTTTCGGGAATGAAATTCGCGACCATAATAACCCAGGAGCCCCCTTAACTCGGCACTCAACCGTGGCAATTCTTTAAAAGCGGCGTTCCGCAGTTCGGCATCCACTTTCTGAATAATTTCATCGATCATATCCCTCTGGTGGGATGTTAGCTCTTTTTCTACAGCATTGGCCGTGTCTCTGAAGATCAGGCTTAAATCCTGGTCTTTTTGCCTGTTGACATAATTAGTTAACAGGCTGGTACCCACTGTAGAAACAATCAGGTAAGGCATTTTATTTCTCCTCTCTGGGGAAAGAATCAGTTTATTGCCGCCAGTACATAACCTGGATTGCCGTCTTTTATAATCGTCGGGTCTTTTAGCACTGTTTTGAAGTATACCGGTAAGACATTTATATATCCATCGTTCTCTTGATCGCTTCGATCTTGGCGGTGTTCTTCTTATTGGGTTTTTTCCACTGGTCGGGTTTTTACCAGCAAAATTCTTTCCACAATGAAATTAGAAACCAAATCTATATCAAAAAGCTTTATCAGAAACCCTAGCCCTCGTTTTTTGTATCTTTAAAGCCGGTCCAGTTTTTAAGCACGGCCAGCCTCGGGTCGATATCATCAGCATCACTCCGGCGGTTCCTTTCTCCCGAGGACGTTCTGCCGGAGACTTTGCCGGATTTTCCGGTGCTGCCAGTTTCCGGCCGGCTTTGCCTGCCGGCAGGCACGTCTTTCCACGGGTCACGCTCCGGCGTCACACCTTCCGGTAGATCTGTAACCGGACCGGCAAATGCCCGGTGCAACCGGGCGACCCACCCGATCACGTAGGCCAGTTCTTCAAAAGAAAGGTCCTTGAGTACCGGATGCTTGACCTGACCATTATGCACGCCGAGGGCTTGAACAATCCCACGGTATTGATCACGCATACTGTGGCGCGCCAGCGGGCATTCCGGCAGTTTTTCGATAATAGACAGCGCCTGGCGCAGGCGGTCTTCCTTCGCCGGCCTGCGGCTAAATTCTCGAAAGATCTCAGCCACCGTTCCAATGGCACTGCCGCCTGGTTTCTGGTCACCGCCCGGCCAACCCGGCTCCCTGACGAGCTGGTAAGCCAGCTCCAAAAGACGTTCTTTATCCAGAGCCATTTGGGGACGAACCTCCTTTTGCCCTTCTGCTAATACCCCTCCATACCCCACGCCGGACCGCGGCGCTTGCCGGAGAGAATCTCCCGCAACAGGGCGACGTTCCTGGCAACGTCCGGGTCGTTGCGGCCGTAGTTGCGCGCCAGTTCTACGGGGTCCAACTCCACCGCTTTCGCCGGGAGATATTCCCGTGTATACCAGCGCACCTCTCGTAAGCCGAGCCGAACCGTCCCGAAGTAAGCAGGTTTGCCGTAGCCGAGGCCCAGGCGGATCTCACCGTCCAGGCCGAGGGCAAAGCAAAGAAGAGCCAGCTCTTCCCGGTCGAGGTTATGAAAGGTTACCTCGCCCTGAAAGCGGCCGCCGGGCGGGACAAACTCGTGGGGCTGGTTTCCCTGGCGGGGATCCCCTTGAAGGTAAAACTTGCGCCCGCGAAAAGCCGGGGCTGGCAACCGGCCTTTTAAACCGTTCCGCCAGCGCAGCCACTCCTCCTTGGTACAATCGGGACAGTGCGCCGGTCCGCCGCAGCCGACGACCCTGTAAAACTGGCAGTAGTAGAGGCGTTCGTTGCCACAACCCCGGTTTTCCCGCGTGCGGGGGTAGTCTTTAAACGGTTGTTCCAGTGGAGGCAGCTCTGCAACAACCCATTTCGTCTCGTCGCAGGGCGTGAATTCACCGAAAACCACCCGTCCCCGGTAACCCTTTTTCCCTTGTACAAAACCGAAAAGACGGCAGGTGATGCAGGCGGCCTTTTCGCTGCACGGCTGGCGGTTTCCCGGCGGGGTGGCGGCATGCAATCTCTGGCAGGGCTTGCCAGGAGGTTGAGCCAGGCAGCTCCGAGATGCTGCCTCGGCCAGGCTCCTTACCACACCTTTCAAAGAAGAACCTGGAATGACCGGGACCTGGTCTCGACGCATAAAGGCACGTACTATCTGTCCTTCATTGAGCCGGTAGGATCCGCTGCCAATATGCAACGGGGTGACAACCTCCAGCTCCAGAACCAGCCGTCCGGTCAGCCGGTAGATGTCGATCCGGTTGTGGGGCACAACTTCCCGCCGGTCTTCCGGGCGTACCGGCAGGAGGGGTACAAAAGCGTAAGGCTTGTCTCGCAACATGGTTCCGGTTCCTTTAGCCACCGTGATTCACCCACTTTTGTTGCACTTCCATTTGTTTACGGTGCAATCTCTCTAAGGTTTCTGCCAAGTCAACTTTAAGGGTCAGGAGCCACTCAAAACCTTCGCGGGCAGCCTCCCAGCAGTAGCCTTTGTTGGTGTAACGGCAACCGGCTACCGGTACAGTATCGTCGTGCTCATACCCGCGCAGTACTTCCGCGGGTGGATCGCGGCGGTAATCCCGCACCAGCACCTGCGCGTTTTCTACACGCACCCGGCCGTAACCCCGGGTGGTGCTGCCCCCGAGCAGGAGGAAACCATCGTCCAGGTCCTGCAGCAGTACGCCCAACAGCTTAAGCTGCCAAACCGCAAAATTGGTCAGGCTGATCTCGGCGGCAAAGGTTCCCTCTTCGACCACCTCCGGGTTGAAGAGTGCCTTTCCCTGCGTAGCGCCGGTGATCCGGTTGATAGCCACGTGGTTCCGTTCGTTCAAAACTAGAGGCCTGTCCTCTACCGGAAAGGCGTCGGCACAGCGCAGGCGTCCCGCCAGATAGGTCTGCCCGAAAAGCTGGGTTACAGGGTCCGAAGCATAGTAGCGGTAATCGCCCGGTTTATCCTTCATTTCGTCATCGCGCCCTCGCTGGAAGGGGTCGGGAATAGCCATTCTGTCTGGTGCCAGCGCCCGGATGATCTGTTCCGCCCGGCTGCGCAGAACACCCTTGAGGCTGGAACCAGGGATGTAGGGCACTTCCCTGCCGTTCCGCCAGGCCCGGACAAAACTCATATCAGGCTGCAGGGGATCAAGTCCCGGCTGATCCGGCCCTTTGATTAAAAGCGGCCCGGCGGTATGTAACCAGAAAAAGATGCGCGCCTCGTTACGAAAGTTCTTAAACACCCGCCGCACCCCCCATAGCCAACCCCGCTTCGCGACAGGCGCTTCCCAGGTCCTGAGGAGAAAGCCCGTTCCAGCCGCGGGCCAGGAATTCGCGCAGGTTGGCTGCGGTGACCGAAGCCACCTGCGTACTCTCCAGGCGCACCCGGCCCAGGCCGCGCCCGGTGCAACCACCCAGGGGAAGTTCCCCCCGGGTAAAGGGCAGCAGCGTCAGAAGTATATCCCGCCATTCTTCATCGCTGGCGTTTTCTACAACGGCTTCGAAAGTAAAAGCCGTTCCGGCCGGTACTGCCTCAATCTCGTACTTGCGTTTCGTGTGAGCGGTACGCGTATCCCGGTCAATGGCGACGCCGGGGCGGACCTCGCAAAAGCCCGGCCAGGTGGACTCATCCAGGAGCAAATCCCTGACCCGTAACCGGCCGGCAAAGTGGGGGCTGCCGAAGATGCGACACGCCGGGCATAGCCTGGTGTAAATTTCGCCGGCCAGCCGCCGGAGGTCATTATGCTCTCTCTTGAGTTTTTTCACCTCTTCTGCAGGCAGGCACGGGGCGCTCAGCGGATCGCAGCACCCGCGGTCGCCGTTATCGCGTTGCCCCAAAACCTGCTCGGCAAAGCTCCGCCACACCCCCTTGAAAGATGACCCCGGGATGAAAGGACGCCCGTAAGCATCGCGGATGACCGGGTTGTCGATGGCAGTGGGGTCGGGCACGGCCTCCCCGCTCCCGATGCGCAACGGGGTTAAGGTCACCAAACGCCCGGTAATGCGCCGCCGGTTATAGAAGGTGTCGTAGAGGAATCTAACGGCTGCCGCCATCACGATCACCTCCAGGATGCCGCTTTTTGCTTTGCGCTTTTTCTTTTTTGAGGTAATCCAGATACTTGACCCGCCAGCTTAAATACCCGAAGAAATGAGCCAGGCAGAGGAGGACAAAACGCTTGTCGTTGGTACGGTTACTATCTTTTAGTTTGTCTGTTGCTAATTTCTCTATTTCTTCAATCTCCTTAAGAAGTGCCCTGCCAAAAGGCTCTCCGTTGATCTCTGCCGTCCAGCCCTGCCCGCCGGAGTCACGTCCCATCTGGTATTCGATAAAGGCTTTGATTTCCAGGGGTATGGCGGCCATTTGGGCCATTACGACCAGGTTTTTGATCTGCTTGTCCCCGATGCCTTCGGGTTTGGGCCTACCTTCCCTCAAAAAGTCTGCTGCCCTTCTCGCCAGTTCTTCCTTCAGTTCATCGAGATCTTTCTTCCTGGCCCGCTCGAGCTCAAAATCCGATACCTGCGTTTCACTAACCTTCATCGCTCACCCCTCCATTATTCAGGTGAAATTCATCGCAGACGCACAGCGCACCGTAGCCGTCTTCGGTCTTCAAACCCACGCCCTGATTTTCGAGATGGAAAAGGGCCTGCAGGAGCCCATCATTTAACTCGCCGCGCACCCGGCAAAGGAAAACACTTCCGGCGGCAATGTACAGTCTCGCCTCTTGCCGTCCATCACCTTTTACCTCTGTGCAGTACCCGCCGTAAATTTTAAAGTCGGCAACGGCTTTGGTAATTTCCACCGCGGGGCCGGCCGACCGCAGCGGGGGCGGAAGAACGGCCTGCGCCACTTCCTGCCGCAGCTCCGGTGTGGAAACCCATCCGGTTTTCGGCGTCAGCTCCGTATCCGGCAGAGCGTCGGAAAGCAGGGTGAGGGAAAAATAGGTGTATTCCGGTTGAGTTTCGGTTAATTGCTTGATTGCTTCTTGGAACCGTTCGATACGTTGTTTCGTGGCTTCCGGGCCGGGCCCGGCCTTCCGTTCAAAGCGGACGGCAGCCCGCCCCAGTCCCACGGTTGTTTTCGCCCCCAGGCGGAGTTCGACTGTTTCAGGAATTGTATCAGCATCGGGAACATCCAGCCAGCCAAGGAAGGTTTGGCCTGCGTCCAAAACGCGGAGGGCGTAAAGCTGACGGTCCTGGGCCACGCCACGGTAAGGATCGACGGCTAGGCGCATTATCAGGCGCCGGTTTACCGCTACATCACGGTATTCGTCATCCAGATAGCCCGAAACGCGCTCGACGCGCTCCTTGCACTCAGGGCAGCGGAGCCGCCCGGGCGCGAGCAGGGTGTCGAAGGTGGAATGGCTGGAATCAAATTTGCAGTGGTAAGCCGTGAGCGGTGCCACCCGTGCACCGTCCTTGTATAAATGGCTGAACCGCACGCGTTCAAATGAAGCACAAAGACCGCACCACATGCAGTCGGCGCATTCTGACCCGGCGGCAAAGCGCACCCAGTGGTATCCCCTTGCCTCCGAATAATAGGGACAGCCCTCGGTAATTACCCGTGCCAGGGCAGCCCGCAGCACCCCGCCGGGAATGAAGTCGCGGGAAGGGAGGAAATAAGCCGAAGGCTCACGCCGGTCACCGACCAGGGCGGGCGACTTCAGCTCCAGGGTTACGGCGTACCGCATTTTCCGCTTCCCTCCTCCACGACCTGGACCCGGAACCAGCCCAAGCCCCTGCTCTTACCGAATCCCAGGGCATAGTTAAAAGCAAAGGCATCTTTGAGTGCCGCCACGACTGTTTGCCGTTTTTCCTCCGGAACCCATCCCCATATCTGGCCCTGAAAAACCACGTTTTTACCTCCAACTGTTTCCACGGTATAAAGGGCGTTGTCACGGGCCACCCGCCGGTAGCGGTCCATGGCGATGCCGGGACGTACACCGACCAACCGGTCGATATCGTTATAGGTGGGCCGGGCGTCCTCAAAGTAGAGGTGCCCCCGGCGATTACCCTTTTGACCGAAAATCAGACAAACCAGACAGGGGCAGTCCTCGGTTTCCCGGCAAGCTTCCTCCGGACCGTAGACCTGGGCCCGGGCCAGAGCGGTGACCGCGGCCCGGAGGCGTCCCTTGATGGTCGATCCGGGAATGATTGGATAATCCTTCTTCTGGTGATAATCCCGTTCACGGTAAAGATATTTGTCCAGGAAGCCGCGACCGCCCGTTCCTGCTCCCACATGCACCGGTGTAAAGAACTCGAGCCGGTAGGTAATGCATACTTTAGCCAGGCTCACCGGTCATCACCTTCCGTGCCGACATAGTTCCAGAGTTCCACCACGTCCAGCCATGGGCAGTAGTACCGCTCTTCTCCGCGTTCTTTGCTGGGAAAAAACATCTCGGGTTCATAAGTTGCCCCTGTTATAATCTCCCAGGATTTTTTCAGTGTCTCGCGCTGGGCTTCGGTTAGGCGGGCGTATTGATAGCGGAAAAAGAGCTCCGCCACCTGCCTGCCGTACTGCTCTGCCGCCACCCGCAACCCGTAAAACCAGCTCCGGCCCGGTGCCCGGGAAGCTGGAGTCGCTTGAAGCTGGTTGACCGCCTCCATAAAGCGCCGTGCTTCAGTGAAGGTATAAGGACGCAGTGTCAGTATGGTTTTAACCGCCCCTGCCTTCGCGTTTTGCTTACGGTTATCCGGCTCAAAACGCATGCCGTCTTTCCTCACCAGGGTGCTTTGGCGGTAAGAAACGATATGGTCCTGATAGGAGGCGTAGGAGGCCAGCACGGCTATGTCCAGGGTACCCTCCCGGGCCTCTTTTCCGGCCTTGTAGATACGCTTTTTCGCTTCTTTGAGAAGCGCCTGAGCCATCTCGAAAAGGTACCGCACCGGCGTCTTGGCCCCGGCAATAACCACTCCCAAAGAAAGGGTGGGGCCGGCCTCGCAGGTCGAGAGATTTTTGAACAAACGGTCAAAATATTCTCCGGCGGTAACGGCCAGGGGTAGTGCCGCCCGGGCCGGAACGAGCAGAAAGATATCATCTCCACCCAGGGCAATGATTTCCACTGCCCGTCCTTCCAGAAGCGCCTGGTTTTCCTTAAGGGCCGTAAAAACAGCCGTATAGGCCGCGTTTTCACTGAACTGGCTCAACAGGCGCAGTCCCGCCAGGGATTCGCACCGGCCAAAAAGGGACCCGAAGTTGTTGCCATCTGCATAAATTACAGCAATTTCGTTGTTGTTGTCGGCAATATCAGCAATCTCGCCAGCAACCTTTAGAGAAACATTTTCTCCCCGTGCTTGCCAGAATTGCCGGTATTCTTCAACGAAAACAGACTTTTTGGCATCCTGTCCCACAAGGTGTTTCCGCAAACAAGAGGCGCAGAGATTGCGGCTTTCATCTTCGTACCGCCACTGCTTGAAGGCTGGACGAATGCCGCACGAGTCGCACAAATCTTTTGTTTTCTCCGGCAGCAGGTGTGGCTCCGCTGCCAGGTGGAATTCTTTCTCGTAGAGGTCGATTGCCCCTTCGGTTGTTTCCCATGCCGGCACCAGTACGCTGCGACGATCGGCCATTTCTTCAACCAAACGGCCCCGCAAGTCGCTAAATTTTTGAGCGAGATCTGAAACCGTTGCCGCGTGCGATACCCCGACGGCGCGGGCCGTAAGACACACCTCCCGGTGCAGGCGCTCAATCTCCTCCGCTACGGTTTTACCTTTTCCTGCCCGCACTACCGCCATCAAGCGCCCGCCGCCGGCGTAGATGATTGACTCCGTGGTTCGCCCGGGCAGTTCGCGAAACATCTGGATATAACGGCGGCGGTTGATGCCATCGAGGAGCACACTGGCGCCGCGGATTTCGCTGATGCGGTTTGTTTCCAGATAATATTCCTTAATTTTGAAGGCCCCGCCCTCAACTACGTCTACTTTCAATTGCCCCAGTTCTCGCCCTATCTCAACCTCATCTGAATACCCGGCCAGCCATGATGCTGTTTCATAGATTGACCGGAGGGTGTCCGGAATCGACTTTAAATTAATCAACTCGTTTTCCGGTGCAAAAACATTGCTTCCCTCCAGGAGGCTGGTCAGGCGAAGAACCCGCCATTCTTCCGGGGAAATCCGGTCAGCCGACATGGCATAAAACAAGCCCGTTCTTAATAACAAAAAATCAGCCAGGCGCACGCACGGTTTTCCTTCACCACGCAGCCAACCGGTCGGCGGTCTGTTCCTGTCTGACCTTGCAGCGATTCGGCCGGGGAAGGGTAACTCGGGCCAGAGGGCCGCCAGTGGGACGTGGTTTATAGCCGCATCATCCTTATCTTTCGGCTCAGTGTTTAGAAAGCCATTTTCCTTAAGCCACCGTTTCCTTTCAAAAATATCGCGCTGGGCGAAAAAGTCCGACAGTTTTTCGGCGGCATAGTCAGACCCTTTCTCTTTCAGCAGAACCATTACCAGGGCCAACCCCTGGCGGGTGATCTCGCTAGCCCGGCTGGCTTCAAGATAATACTGCGTACCCGTCACCGGGTGCTTCCAGAGAATCGCCTTCGAGGGTATGTCCTCTTCTTGTAGCGGTCTACCTAAGGGTTCACAAACATCTTTTAGCCAGTTGATAAACGACAAACTCCTACCACCTCCGTCTCTTAAGTTTTTCAACCACAACATCGCTTTTCACCGCTTCCCCCGGGCCCGCTCGCGGATGGCCTGGAGGTTTAAAATTTCCATCACTTTAAAACGGGTTACCACACTCCCGGTCTCCGGCACCAGGCGCAAAACGGGCGGAAAGTGGCCCATGCGACCGTGTACCAGAGCCAGGACCACAGCGGCACTGTAGTTCAAAGATGGCAGGTTGATTAATAATGGTTCGGTTTGCCATTCCCGGGAACTAAGGCCCAAATCATCCAGCCGGGAGGCGATCTGGGGTTCCAGGGGGCTTTGCAGATCGATCTGGCTGGGCACTTCGATTACCTCTGAAACTGCACACCCGGCCAGGGTTTCAATTTCCCGCAAGTTCTGTTCTGTCAAAGGACGAGAAAAATTAATAATCCTCACCTTGTTTCACTTCCTCCACCAGAGCAAAGTATGGAGCAAACTCGGCGATCAGTTTACTGCGATCCACATTGCCGGCAGGATAACCCAGCCAGTCCCGCAGTTTCTCGTAAACCCCCCGGAGCTGGTTGGCCACCGTCTGCTCCTGCTTGAAAAGGGCAGCAGCAATGGCAGCGTTATCCAGCCCCCGGCAGGCCAGGCGGACCACCTCTCTTTCGGCGCGGGTCAACCAGCGTTCAATGAACTCCCGCTGTCGTTTTATCCGGGTAGCACGGCTGATCTTTTCATGCCAGGCCACCACTTCGGCGGGGTCATTCATCTCGGCTACGGTCTGCATCAGTACCCCGGCTTCACTCCAGCGCAGGACGGGCACAGGTACCAGCCAGACCTTTTCCCCGGGAGGAAGGTGCAGCCGGCGGCCGGCACCAGGCTGCCATCCTTCGGTAATCAGGTGCCAGACACGATCCTCCGGCCCGAAAAGGAGCTGGGCAACCACCATGCCCAGTATCCCCATGACCTTGCGACCGCCCGATATACAAAGATGCACAATGTCTCCCGCCTGGCGGGCACGGCGAATTTCCACATACAGGGTGCGCAGAAGAGCCCGCAGGTCCTTATCGGTACAGAAATCCCCCACTGGTCCATCCGTAGAAGTAACGGGAACGGTCCGCAGTTGAATACCCGGGTAGACCGCCCCTTGAAACTCCCCCTCAATGATTCTCAAGGCTTCCTGCACCCTGGGGGTTTCCGTGTAGATTACCACTACCTCACTGATTGCTTCACCACCGGATAACAAATGGTCCAGCGTGATGGTCACCACCTGGGGTTCCACACCCAGGGTGGCGATCAATATACCGGCACGGCGGTTGCTCTTACCCGGAGGACCGGAGGGAGGGCTCATATAATCACCTTCCCGCTCTAAAAATCCGATTCCCGGCCGTTACGGGTATTCACAGAATTCCGGGGACCCGCCCCCAGCACCCAACACCCATCGTAACACTCAGTTTTCTGAGTATTAACTTAACCTCGGTGTTGAATGCAGGGTTCTATCTTTCACCCTACTCCGAAACGGCCGGTACAGCTAGAGCTGCGGACTACTAATTTAGATGGTAATCTTCTACCATATATGCCTGTCATCTCTGGTGCATGTTACCAGAATTTATCACCTGTTATTCGACATATGCCCGTATAGTCCTGCCAGAAAAATGAAAAATACCCCATCAATTTGCACAACCTGGTACTTTTTACCATTAAAGGGCACCAAAAAAACCCGTAACAGTTTAAGCCGCTACGGGTTCTCGATACAAGTGCTATGGCATGTTCTTCCAGAAAGCCGAAATTCTTTGATTAATCCGTACTATAAAAGTCCTTTTTAGCTAAATTTCCCGGCCAATCTGCTAGCCTTCCACCACAAGCCCCACCGCTTCAGCGGCTTCCCGGGGGTTGAGGGGACGGGGGTAGTTGTAGGGGGTCTTCCCGGGCCGCTCGTTGTAGTAGGGCCGGTTGCAGTCCGGGCAGCCGGTGGTGCGGAAGGCTTCACCGTCCGCCAGGTATAGGACCAGTTCCTCCCGGGAGATGCCCCAGTCCACGAGCCTGCCGTCCTTAAATTTCATCCCGTCCGGCTGCATCAGGCCCCGCTTCAAAAGGTAATGGGCCGCCTGGACCCGCCGGTAGGTCCTCAGGTCGGGAGGCCGGTGGTGCTCCAGCCTGGTGCCGGGCAGCGGGGTAAAGGCAAAGAGGGCCACCCCTATCCCGCAGGCCGCCAGTTCTCCGATTAACCGTATGGCCTCCTCCTCGCTCTCGCCCAGGCCGATGATTAAGTGGGTTCCCACCCGGCCCGGAAACTGTGCCGCCGCTTCCTGCAACAAACGAAGGTGCCGCTCCCAACTGCCTCCCTTTACGTCCCGGTAGAGCTGCGGGGTAACCGCGTCCAGGGGCAGGCCCACCACATCCACCCCCGCTTCCAGCAGCTCCCGTACCTGCTCCACCGTACGCAGGCCGATGGAAACGCACAGGGGGATGTCCACCTCCCGGCGCACTTCTGCAATGACCTGCCGGACCCGCTGGAGGTAATCCCCCGAGTGCACCACCTGAAAGCAGGCCCGGCGTATCCGCCCGGCGCGGCAGGCATCACCCAGGCGGGGCAGGACCTCCCCGGCGGGAAAGGGGGGCCAGATCACCCGGGAAAGGCGGTGGGCCCGCCCCCGGCTGGAGCGGGCCTGGGCACAGAAGGCGCAGTCCCGGGCGCAATGTTCCCCGGTCATCAGATAGGCGGTGGTGGGTGCCGCGTCCAGCCGCACGGGGAGAAGGCCCAGCACCGCCGCCGTTCCTTCGGAAACATACCAGTGCAAACTTCATCACCCCAAAGCAAGGAGGGGCCGGCCGGCCCCGTAGATCACAAAACGCAGCATTCCCGGCGCCAGGCCACCTCCAGGCCCAGTTCCCGGGCCAGTTCCCGGGCCGGCGGGGCGGGCAGCACCAGCCGGTTCACCCCCGCCTTCACCGCCAGGGCATCCAGCCGGGCCCGGTAGCTCCCCGCCGGGCGCATGCATCCCAGGTATATGGGCATCCGGGGGAGCATGATCCGGGCGGTAGCCAGAAGGCGTGCCACCTCCTCCAGGGCGAGAGGGCGACATTCACCGTAGGCGGTGCCGGGCACCGGGAAAAACACAATCACCACCAGGGCCTCCGCCCCCAGTTCACCCAGCGCTTCCAGCACCCGGTACTCCCCGGAGAGCCGGCCGCCCCTTAGCCCCACCACCAGGTGGGGAAAAACCCGGTTATAACGCCTGAGGTGGCGGTAGACCCGCAGGTAGTCCCTGGGGCCGCAGGAGAGCCCCAGTACCTCTGCAATGGTATCCTCGTCCAGGATTAAATCGAAAGAAACCGCGCTGGCCACCTGGCCGATGAGCCGGGCCGTTTCCCCGTTCACCAGGCCCGGGTGCAGGTTCAGTTTAAAGCGGGCCGCCAGTTCCCGCAGCTGGTCCAGGTGGCAGGCCACGGGTACCACCCCTTCAGGGTCGCAGCCGCCCGAAATGAGCAAACTGCTCCAGGGCAGCTCTTCGCCATTTTGCCAGCGCTCCATGAGCCGGGGGAGGGGCAGCATCCCCTGTAAAAAGTGGCCCCCGCAATGGGCGCAATTCAGGGCACAGGCGGTGCCGGTAACACTCACCGGCCGGGTGGCGGTGGGCCGCACGAACTCCACCCGGTGGGCAAAGTTCCGGCGGCGCACCTGCCAGGCCTCTTCCAGCAAACGCTCCAGGGGAAGACCGCCGCCCCCGGTCACGAACATCACCCCGGCTTTCCTTCTAATCCTCCTGTACTATTCTTGCATATTCTGCCGCGTCCAGCAACTGTTCAATCTCCGCACTGCTGGACATCTGGACCAGGATCAACCATCCCTCGCCATAAGGGTCCTGGTTGACCAGGTCCGGGCGATCCACCACGCGCTCGTTAACCTCCAGCACTGTACCGCTCACCGGGGCAATGACATCGGAAACCGATTTTACCGATTCCAGCCGGCCGAAAGACTCCCCGGCAACAATCTCGTCGCCCTTTTGCGGCAGATCGGCGAACAAAATGTCCCCCAGCTGTTCCTGGGCGTAGTGCGTCACGCCAATGCGTGCTTTTTCACCTTCCACCCTTACCCAGGCGTGCTCCCGGTGGTACTTTAATTCCTGCGGATACATGTCAGGCCCCCTTTTGTACTTCTTGTACTTCCCGGGCGGGATATTCATACCTGGTGCCGTTTAACTCGAAGGCATAGGATATGGCAGCCGCCCTTGCCACCATATTGGACACGGAGCAGTATTTTTCATCGGTAAGCTTCAGGGCGTGGGACACCTTTTCCGGCGGCAGGTCGGGTCCGGTGAACTTGTAAACCATGCGGATGGTTTTGAAAACTTTAGGGTGATCTTCCGCCCGCTCCCCTTCCACTTCTATGATCAGGCTGTCAAACTGCACCCGCATTTTCTTCAAAATGTGGGCCAGTTCAATTCCGGAACAGCCGCCCAGGGCCATCAGCAATAATTCCATGGGCCTTACACCCTGATTCATGCCGCCGTAAATCTGGCTGGCATCCATGGCCACCTGCCGCCCGGCTTCGTCCATACCAACGAACTTCATGTTTCCTTCCCATTTCACGGTCACTTCCGGCATATTCCATGTCTCCTTCCTAAAAATGTTGGTATATTACTTCAAGGTCAAGGAATTACGCCGTGGCGGGATCCGTCTCCATCCTGGCCACCATTTCCTCCCTAGGCACCACCACGGACAGGATCAGGACGTAGAGACCAACGACCACCAGGAAGAAGGACAGGCCAAACAACCCCATCTTATACAGCCAGCCGAAGTTGGTCAGGATCAGAAGCAGGACCGCTACGGTAGCGGTACCGGAAAACAGGGCCAGGGACCGGCGCACAGCTGTCAGATTGGGACCGCCTATGCGCCATTTTCCGGCCTGCTCCACCAGGGTTACCAGAACCATACCCAGGATGTTGGCCGACATGCCCACGAATACCGGGTGGATATTCAGGTAGAATTTGCTGGGGTGCCAGCCACCCAGGTAATACCAGGCCAGGCCGGACAGGAAACCGCAGAGCATGGCGGTAACCGCCGCCCGCCGGGTGGCCAGGGGCCAGAACAGGGCCGCCACTACCGGGGCAAAGGTGGCCCCGTTGCGCAGGGTCCAGGCCAGCACATTCCACCAGGCGGCCTGGTCGCTGCGCAGGAAGCTGAGCAGGATCATCACGCCGGTTAAAAACACCAGGGAAATCTTTGTATAGCGAACCTTTTGCTCGTCGGTAAACCGGAGGTTTACCGCACCCATGAAGTCCCTGCCCAGGCTGGTGGAACCGGAAAACTGGCAGGGTGCCCCCCAACCCAGAGCGCAGGCCCAAACGCCCAGGAAAAACACTCCCACCAGGGGGGCGGGAAGCACCTGCGCCAGGTACAGGGGCACCTGGATCATTCCCCTGGCGCCGCCGGGAGTCACCGCCGCGGCAGCCAGGCCGAAAAGAACGCCGAAGAAAATGAAGAAGATGTTGGCACCAAAAGCCATGAGTAACCCCCTGCGTCCTTCTTCCACCGTGCGGCAGGACAGGGCCATCTGTAAGGCGGCCTGGGCCAGCAGCACGTTGATGAGGAAGGTGGCGAACCAGGCAATAATCACCTGCAGACCCACTCCGGTGGGGTCAAACATCTCGGGTCTGCTCACCGCCAGCTGGGCCAAACCGCCGATCCCCGGCTTGATGAAGAAGGCGATGGCCCCCACGATAAACATGAGGGCGAACATAATGGTGTTGGCGGTTTGGGTCATGACCACCGACCACATACCCCCGGCCTGAAGGTAAATCAGCAGCAACAGGGCGCTGATGATCACGGACACCGTAATGGGCAGGTTGGTGAAGGCGGAAACCGCCGAGGCAAAGGAGAGGGCGGTGGCCACCGACCACATAGGGAAGGTGAAGGCGGTAATCAGACCCGCCACCCCCAGGGCAACCCGCCCGAAGTGGTCGCCAATCAGGCCGAAAATGGTAACCATCAACTTCCGGCGGAAGATCCCCAGAAGCACAATTGCGATAATGAGCACATGCACCATTTCCGCTACACCATACCACGCGGCGGATATTCCTTTAAGGTAAGCCAGCTCCATAACGGCAATGAAGGTAGAACCCGAAAAGAGGCCGGTAATGCACGCAAATACCATCCAGGGCCTGAAAGACCGGCCGCCCACCCAGAACCCCTCGGCGGAGGAGGCCCTGCGGCGGACAATATTGCCCAGGACTATAAGCACCGCCGTGTAAAGCACGGCCAGCCCCAGGATCCAGTAGCCATAAGAGTTCATACTTTACCCCCGTTCCTTTCATGATTTGTTGCGGATATCCTTGCGCCGGCGCTATTACTTTTACTTATGGCAGCAAAAAGCATGCCATGCCACCATCATATAAAGCCAGCCGTGTCATCCAGGCGACAAAGGTCAGATGCAATCTCCCGGCCTCATCAATACTGGTTCATTTATGCACCACCACCGGCCTGTCCGTTCAGGGCAGGCCGGTTCGCTTTTGCACCATGCCGGTACAAATCCGTACCCCACCACATACAGCGTACTTTTCTGCAAACACAGCTCAGGCGTGAATGGCCAACCCGTGGATACCTTCTGCCGCCTCCAGAACCGCCTCCGCCAGGGTGGGATGGGCGTGGATCACCTGCGCCAGCCGGGCGGCCGTCATATCCATCTCCAGAGCCAGGGCTGCTTCGGCCACCAGGTCAGAGGCGTGGGGTCCCACTATGTGTACTCCAAGAATGCGGTCGGTTTGGGCATCGGCCACCACCTTGACAAAGCCCTCGGTTTCCCCCATGGCCTGTGCCTTCCCGCAGGCCATCATGGGGAACTTGGCCGTTTTTACCTCATAGCCCTGGGCCCGGGCCTCTTCGGCGGTTAGACCCACGACCCCCACCTCGGGGCGGGTAAAAATGCAGGCCGGTACTACCCGGTAGTTCATTTCCCTGTTATGACCCAAAATGTTGTGCACGGCCACCAGCCCCTGGGCCGAAGCCACATGGGCCAGCTGGATCTTACCGGTAATGTCTCCTGCGGCGTAGATGCCCGGAACCGAGGTTTCCATGCGCTCATTTACCAGCACCTCACCCCGTTCACCCAGGGTTACGCCCACTTCCGCCAACCCCAATCCGCCGGTATTTAAAACACGGCCCACGGAGATGAGGACCAGGTCGGCAGCAATTTCCTCACCACTTTCCAGCTCGGCCACCACGCCACCGGCATCCTTCCGAACGGCCTTGATGGCGGCCCTGGTCTTGATGGTAATACCCTGCCGTTTGAAAATCCCCTGAACGTACCGGGATACTTCCTTGTCCACGGTGGGCAGGATGGTGGGCATCATCTCCACCACGGTAACCGTGCTGCCCAGCGCGGCAAATATGGAAGCAAATTCGCATCCCACCACACCTCCGCCGATAATGAGCAACCTACCCGGAACCGACGTCAGGTTTAAAGCCTCGTCCGAGGTAATCACCTGCCGGCCGTCATACCCCAGGCTCTTGATGAGCGCCGGGCTGGAGCCGGTAGCCAGGACAATGTTCTCTGCCTCCAGCTCCTGTTCAGTCCCGCCGGGCAGGCTTACTTTAACTGTACGCGGCGATGTCAGCATGGCCGTCCCGCGTACCAGCTCCACCTTGTTCTTTTGCAGCAGAAACTGGATTCCAGAAGCAAGCCGCTTGACAACCTGGCGCTTGCGCTCTATCAGGGCGGCCATGTCCACCTCCACCGTCCCGGTGGAGATGCCAAACTCGCCGGCCTTCCTTATGCCGGCCAGGACCTCGGCAGCCGCAGCCAGCACCTTGGTGGGAATGCAGCCCCGGTTCAGGCAGGTTCCCCCCAGTTCCTCCTTTTCCACCAGCGCCACCCGGGCACCCAGCTGGGCCGCCCGGATGGCCGCCACATAACCTCCGGGACCTCCACCGATCACCACAATCTTGTAATGCATATCCCTCACCTCGTTTTGCTTGTAGTATGGTAAACTTTCAAATCCCTTCACGGCACTTTTTGTACGCAAACTCCGTGCGAAGGGCCAAAGAAAAAGGCCCTGTTGATTACGGCGGCAAAAAACAGCCCAGGGACCTGTACTCCAAGTAACTTGTGCTCATCCGGAAAATGCCGGGAGCATAGTATGGTTCAATTTTGCACCGTACCGGTGCAGTTCTATACCACCAGGCCATACTGGCGGGCCTTGCGCAGAAGGGTGGAGTGGGAAATTCCCAAAACCTGTCCGGCCCGGCGCAGGCTGTGGTATTTTTCCAGGGCCATCCTGATTAATTCTTTTTCCGTGGCCTCCCTGGCTTCTTGCAGGGGCACAATTTCCGAAATCTGGGGCCGCCACCCCTCCCTACCCAGGGCTTCCATGAATTCGCCGGGCAGGTGGTGAGGCTCAATAACCTCCTCCTCGCACATGATCACCAGGCGCTCAACGAGGTTGATCAGCTCCCTGACGTTGCCCGGCCAGGAATAGCCCTCCAGCAGGCGGCAAGTCTCCATGCCCAGGCGCTTTTTGGTGCCGTGCCTGGCATTAAAGCGGTTAAGAAAATGGGTGACCAGGGGCAGAATATCTTCCCGGCGTTCTTTCAGGGGCGGGATGCTGATGGGCACCACATTCAGCCGGTAGTACAGGTCCTCCCGAAACTTTTTCTCGGCAATGAGGCGTTTTAAATCCTTATTGGTGGCGGCGATTATGCGAATGTCCAGCTTGATGGGCCTGCGTCCCCCCACCCGGTAGATGACCTGTTCTTGAAGCACCCGCAGCAACTTCACCTGCAGGTTTAAGGGCATGTCCCCAATTTCGTCCAGGAACACCGTGCCCCCGTTGGCAATCTCCAAAAGGCCCAGTTTTCCCTCCCGCTGGGCTCCGGTGAAGGCCCCCTTTTCGTAGCCGAACAGCTCGGACTCCAGAAGGGATTCCGGAATGGCTCCGCAGTTGATTTCGATGAAGGGTTTGTCCGCCCTGGAACTGTGGCGGTGAATGAGCTTGGCAAGCCTCTCCTTGCCCACCCCCGAAGGGCCGGTGATAAGCACCGTAGAGTCCACGGTAGCCACCCGCAAGGCCTGTTCCACTGCCCGGCGCATCAGGGGACTTTCGGCGATAATTTCCCCATCGGCCAGCCGCCTGGCCCGCAATTCCTTCAGCTCCGCCGAAGCCCGGGCAGCCTCTTCCTTAAACCGATTGAGCTCGGTTATATCCCGCAGGTTAACCACAATCCGGCCCACCTGTCCCCCTTCCCCGACCACCGCACTGCCGGAGAAAATGAGCTCCTCTCCATCCTCCGTATGCACCGCCATGTTAACCAGGGACTTGCCGGACATAATCTCATTGTAGATTTGTAGAAGGTGTTTATGCTGCCCCGAAGCTAGCTCGGTCACGTTTTTCCCCTGGATCTCTCCCAGTGAATCCATGCCGGTGATCCGGCCGTAGCTGGCGTTAACCCGCTCTATATTCCCCTGCCGGTCGATTACCACAATGCCGTCGTAACAGGACTGGATAACCCCGACCAGCTCCTTGTTCAAATTGCGTACCGAATCCAGCTGGCTGGATATATCCTCCAGCTCCGAGATATCCTGCAACACCAGCGCAAAACCCTGCACCTGCTCTTCGTCCTTTTGAATGGGGCTCTGGCGGATGATCAGCACCCTGTCCCCCACCTTAAAACGCCCCAGGAAGGCGTCTACCCCGGGGTTCACCTGGCCAAGCCCCAGTTGCTTCAAAAGAGGTCCTGCAGGCCGTCCCAGCACCTTGACGGCCGGGATGCCGGTCAATTTTTCTGCAGCGGCGTTGAAGTGACAAACATCGCCCCGGGCATCCACGGCAATGATGCCGTTGTGGACCGACTGGAGAATCACCGCCAGTTTATACTCGGTGGCCTCCAGGGCGTTGTGCACTTTGTTGATCAGGTCTATGCGGGTCAGCACCCCGGCCAGCCGGCCCTGCCGGTTGAGAATGACCAGGCGGTCTATGGGCAGGTTGCTTACCTCGTTAAAATGCATGTCCTCGTCTATGGTCATAATGTCCCGCTCCATTACCTGCCCCACAGAAGTATCAAAAGAAGCCCCCCGCTGCAGGGCCTGGAGAACCTGAAAAACGGTAAGGATGCCAACAACCCTGCCGTCACTGTCAAGAACCGGGGCGCAGTTCACCCCCTGCCGCCGGTAGACCTCACAGGCGTCCGCCAGGGTCTGCCATGGATAAAGAGTCTGGGGATTTTCCAGCATCACCTGTTTAACCAGCAAAGCAAATCCCCCCTGCCACTCCTTTGTGTGAAAGTGAGGTGGAACATATGAAGTTTTCCCAGCTCAAGAGGGAACATGTAGCTAAGATGGTTGACTCCCGGGCCGTCTTCAAGTGCGGTGAAGACTGCCTCCAGAACGGTATGGTATCAAATCTGAAGTTTACCGGCAACCGGTTGCCGGCTAGGGAACCGGTACCAATATTTACCCTGTAGATTTCAAGCTATACATAGGCCAGATTCGAAAACAAACGCCAATCGCCCGGTGCTTCTGAAGGAATTCAGGAGGTTGTAACAGGGCAGGGAGAGCGCCGGGCGAAGATCCGAAGAAGGGCCGCCGGCGAAATGCCTGCGGCCCTTCTTGTCACTTCACCACGATGTTCACCAGTTTCCCCGGCACGGGGATGACCTTCACTATTTGCTTGCCCTCCACCAGTTTCTGCACCCGGGGCTGGGCCAGCACTACTTCCTGCATTTGAGCCGGGGTGATGCCGGCCGGCACCAGCACCCGCTCCCGCACCCGGCCGTTGATCTGCACCACAATGGTAATCTCGTCTTCCACAATGGCCTCGGGGTCGTAGGCAGGCCAGGGCTGCTTGTGGATGCTCTCCCGGTGGCCGGTGGCCTCCCACAGCTCCTCGGTTATATGGGGTGCAAAGGGAGCCAGCAGAATCAGCAGGTGCTCGATCCCCTCCCGCAAAACCGCCGGGTCCCGGTCGGTTTCCGGCACCTCTTTGTACTGGTATAGGGCGTTCACCAGCTCCATGATGGCGCTAACGGCGGTGTTGAAGTTAAACCGATTACCGATATCCTCGGTCACCTTTTTAATGGTCAGGTGGATCAGGCGGTGCATTTGCCGGTTGACCCCCACCAGCTTACCTGCCGGTTTTGGCGGTGCTTCCAGCAGCCCGCCGGCTACGGAGGCAACCAGGCGCCAGACCCGGTTGAGGAACCGGTAGCAGCCCTCAACCCCCTGGTCGCTCCATTCCAGATCCCGCTCGGGGGGTGCGGCAAAGAGGATGAAAAGCCGGGCGGTATCGGCCCCGTATTTGGCCACAATCTCCTCCGGGCTGACCACGTTCCCCCTGGACTTGGACATCTTGGCGCCGTCTTTCAACACCATGCCCTGGGTTAACAGGTTGGTAAAGGGTTCCTGGATGCCCACCAGCCCCAGGTCGTAGAGCACCTTGGTGAAGAAGCGGGAATACAGCAGGTGCAAAATGGCGTGTTCCACGCCGCCAATGTACTGGTCCACGGGCAGCCAGTAATCCACCCTGGCCCGGTCCCAGGGATGCTTGTCTTCCCTGGGACTGGTGTAGCGGTAGTAGTACCAGGAGGAACACATGAAGGTGTCCATGGTATCGGTTTCCCGCCGGGCCAGCCCGCCGCACCGGGGGCAGGTGGTGTTGACGAACTCCGGGCAGTCGGCCAGGGGTGATTGTCCGGTGGGTTTAAACTCCACGTCCCGGGGCAAGAGCACCGGCAGGTCCTCCTCCGGCACAGGGACGATGCCGCACTTATCGCAATATATAATCGGAATGGGGGCGCCCCAGTAACGCTGCCGGGAAATCAGCCAGTCCCGCAGGCGGTAGTTCACCTGGCCCCGGCCCAGACCCTTTTCCTCCAGGTAGGCGATTACCGCCCGGATCCCCTCGTCTTTGGACAGGCCGTTGAACTGGCCGGAGTTTACCATCACCCCGTCGCCGGCATAAGCTTCCGTCATGGTCTGTGGATCCAGTTCCTCCCCGGGCGGCTGGATGACCACCCGGATGGGCAAGTTGTACTTGCGGGCAAATTCAAAGTCCCGCTGGTCATGGGCCGGCACGCCCATCACTGCCCCGGTACCATACTCCAAAAGGACGTAATTGGCCACCAGTATGGGCACCCGTTCACCGTTCAAGGGGTTGATGCAGTAAGCTCCGGTAAACAGCCCTTCCTTTTCCACGTCGGTGGCGGTGCGGGCAATTTCGTTTAAATTGCGCACCCGCCGCACGAAGTCCCGCACCGCTTCGGACTGGGGCTTGCCTTCAACGAGCTTCTCCACCAGGGGATGTTCCGGAGCCAGCACCATATAGGTCACCCCGAACACCGTGTCGGGGCGGGTGGTAAAGACCACAATCTCCTCATCCATATCGGCCACTTTAAAGCGGATTTCCGCCCCCTCGCTGCGGCCGATCCAGTTTTCCTGCATAATTTTAACCTTCTCCGGCCAGCCCTTCAGCAGCTCCAGATCCTTGAGCAGGCGCTCGGCGTAGGCGGTAATTTTAAAGAACCACTGTTCCAGTTCCCGCTTTTCCACGGGAGTCTTGCAGCGCTCGCAGGCACCCTCCTTGACCTGCTCGTTGGCCAGCACCGTGGCGCAGGAGGGGCACCAGTTAACCGCCGCCTTTTTCTTATAGGCCAGCCCTTTATGATAAAGCTGCAGGAACAACCACTGGGTCCACTTGTAGTAGCCGGGATGGCAGGTGGCCACTTCCCGGTCCCAGTCGTAGCTGATGCCCAGTTGCTTGAGCTGGGCACGCATGGTCCTGATGTTATCCATGGTCCAGTCGGCCGGATGGACGTTGCCGTGCTTGATGGCTGCGTTTTCCGCCGGCAGGCCGAAGGCGTCCCACCCCATGGGGTGCAGGACGTGGTAACCCTGCATGGTTTTAAAGCGGGCCACCACATCGCCAATGGAGTAGTTCCTTACGTGGCCCATGTGGAGCTTGCCGGAAGGGTAGGGAAACATCTCCAAGCAATAGTATTTCGGGCGGTCTGAGAAATCCGGGGTCTTATATAAATTTTCTGCGGCCCAGCGGGCCTGCCACTTCGCTTCAATTTCCTTGAAGTCGTAGCGTTCGTTCACCAAAGCATCCCCCTTGCCGTATACCGTAAACTGCTGTCCCTTGTTTCGACGGCATTTCATCATAAGTGTCATTTTATCATAAATGTTGCGCTTAAGACAAGAATCGGCACCCCGGGGAAAAGAGAAAACGGGGTGGTGGACAAGCAAATGTCTTCACCACCCCGGGGGCAACAGGCAACTTCAGGCTGTTTCTACCCGGGCTGCCTGGAACAAATTCAACTCACGGATGGCCTGCTCCCGCAGCTTGAACTTTTGCACCTTGCCGTTGGCCGTGGTGGGGTAGCTCGATACAAACTGGATATACTGCGGTATTTTATACCGGGCAATCTTGCCGTTACAAAACTCCCTGATTTCCTCAGCCGTGGCTGTACAGCCTTCTTTCAATTGTATGAAGGCCATTACCTCTTCGCCGTACTTGCTGCTGGGCACCCCCACCACCTGCACATCCTTGATCTTGGGGTGGGTATGCAGGAATTCCTCAATCTCCCGGGGGTAGATGTTCTCACCGCCCCGGATGATCATATCCTTGATCCGTCCCGTAATACGGACGTAGCCCTGTTCATCCATAATCCCCAGGTCGCCGGTGTGCAGCCAGCCTTCCCGATCGATGGTGCTGGCCGTAGCCTCCGGCATTTTATAGTAACCCTTCATAACGTTGTATCCCCGAGCGCAAATCTCGCCCTGGTACCCCCGGGGTACTTCTTCCCCGGTGGCCGGGTCCACCACCTTCACCTCCACGCCCGGCAAGGCCCGGCCCACGGTGGATACCCTGATCTCCAGGGGGTCGTCGGTCCTGGTCATGGTAATTCCCGGGGAGGCTTCAGTCTGGCCGTATGTAATGACTATTTCCTTCATCCCCATGCGGTCTACCACCGCTTTCATCACTTCCATGGGGCAGGGAGCCCCGGCCATGATGCCGGTGCGCAGGGAAGATGTGTCGAAAGGTTGCTTTTCCAGCACCTCCAGCTCGGTGATGAACATGGTGGGTACGCCGTGCAGGGCGGTGCACCTTTCCTTCTCCACTGTTTCCAGAACCCGCACCGGATTGAAGGACTCCAGGGGCACCATGGTGGCTCCCGAAACCACACAGGTCAAAGTCCCCAGCACACAGCCAAAGCAGTGGAAGAAAGGCACCGGGATGCACAAGCGGTCCCGGGAGCTGAAATTCAGGCACTCGGCTATACTTTTGGCATTCATGACTAAATTTCTGTGGGTAAGCATAACTCCCTTGGGGAAACCGGTGGTCCCGGAGGTATACTGCATGTTTATCACGTCATCGGGGTCAAGGGAGGCCTGGCGGGCTGCCAGTTCCTGTTCGGAAATGGCCTCAGCCATCCCCAGCACCTGCTCCCAGGTGTACATCCCCGGGTGCTCCTCGTCGCCGATAAAAACCACATTGCGCAACAGGGGGAATTTTTTCGCATTCAGCCGCCCGGGCAGGCAGTGGTTCAATTCCGGGCAAAGCTCGTGGAGCATTTCTATGTAATTGGATTCCTTTGTTCCGTTGATGAGTAAGAGGGTGGTGGCATCGGACTGCCGCAACAGGTACTCCAGTTCACGCACTTTATAATTGGTGTTTACCGTGACCAGCACGGCGCCGATTTTGGCCGAGGCAAACTGGAGGACGACCCACTGGGGTACGTTGGTGGCCCACAGGGCAATGTGCTCGCCCCGTTTTATGCCCAGGGCCATCAATCCCCTGGCCGCCCGGTTGCATAGATCCCGAAACTGCCGGTAGGTATAGCGCACCTCACGGTCCGCATAAACAAGGGCCTCGTTATCGGGATACAGGGCAGCTGTCCTATCGAGCAAATCCCCAATAGTAATCTGGTCAAACCGGTCCATCCCACCGACCTCCTGCAGAATATTAAAACTTTAAAATGTTAACTTAATGAAGATAAAAGAATATACCAAATGTGCCTCCACGCCCGGCTTTCCGGGGAGTGCATAAAATGAAAACCCCCCGCCCCTCTAGGGACGGGAGGCTTATCCCGCGGTACCACCCTAATTGGTAAATGGTGGAGCTGGCGGGAATCGAACCCGCGGCCTCTTCCATGCCAAGGAAGCGCGCTCCCTCTGCGCCACAGCCCCATACTTACCCTCTCGATGTGCTTTAACGGCCACACACCGGCCCGGAGTACTTCACCTTTCCCCCGAGCAACTCCGGGGCGAGTTCAGCAACCCGGTTCACCGCCTCGCACCCGCCGGCGGCTCTCTGCGGATACCGCTGCTGCTTACTGCTCCCCATCACAGTCATTTGCCCTTATTAACAGACACCTACAATTGTACGACATACCCGCCAGTTTGTCAACAGCCTGGTCGCAAAAAATTTTGAAGTAATCAGCGTCCAAAACCTCCGGGCTTGTCCCGGAGGAGGCTTACAAATTCACGGGCATACCCACCACCCGGGCATCTCCCCACAGACGCTCCAGGTTATAAAATTGCCGTTCAGACTCCTGGAAGACGTGAACCACCACGTCGCCGTAGTCCAGCAGCACCCAGTGTCCCTCCCGCATTCCTTCCTGCCGGGGAACGAGCCCGGCCTTTTCATTCACTACCTTGATAATCTCCTCAGCGATGGCCTGGACCTGGGTGGTTGAGCGACCGCTCAAGATCACAAAGTAATCGGCGATGATGGATATCCTGCTGATATCCAGTACGGTGATATCATAGGCTTTTTTATCTTCCGCCGCCTCAACGACAACTTTAACCAGCGCCTGCGGATCAATGGTCAAAAGGCATGCCTCCTTAACAGTTTTTAGGTACATTATATTCGCCCTCGAGGGGAAAGTTCCTGCCGGTAAAAAGAAAACCTCCCGGTCCGGAGGATCTGGAGGTTTTTACTTTTTCAAGCTCGTTCTTCCCTGGGCCTGGCTTCATTGACCGTAATTACCCGACCGTTGAATTCGGTTCCGTTCAAGGCGGCAATGATGGCATCGGCGTCTTTATCGGCCACCTCAACAAAACCAAATCCCCTCGACCGCCCGGTCTGGCGGTCGGTAATCACCCGGGCGCTGATGATTTCTCCATAACGGGAGAAAGCCTCTTCTAAATCCTCAGCCCTGGTAGCCCAGGGCAAATTACCCACATAAAGGGTGCGAACCACCTGTTTCACCTCTTTCCCTGCAGCATGTCTAAGCTGTGTGCGCTTATTATTTGCTAAAGATTTATCCCTCATACTGCGCATAAACCCGAAAGACATGCCATTTTCTTACTCAATGGCCCTTTATTGTTAGGGAAATTGTTTAGGAATACGCTATCAAAAAGAATGGATTTTCCAAAGATTAAAATTATAATTTTTAGAACCTATCACTGCTTATAAATTTTATAAGGAATAATTATACCTGAAAGGTCAAGTTTTTTCACGTCTTGGTCTCATAAACCTTCTTTAGCCACAGTAGACGACGGGCTGAAAATTTGGCACAAAAATTGCGGGAATATTTTGTCGCCGCGGCAAAAAGACAAGTGATGCCAAATTGCCAAAGAAAGGAGAATCCCATGACCACGCAAGAAAAGCTGCTCACTCGCAACCCCCGGGCCGATCTGCTGGTGGATCTGGCCGAGCTGGTCAGCGGTCTTTTACTGGTGGGGTTTCTGTGGACCCACATGATATTCGTAGCCACCATATTGCTCGGCGGCAGGACCTTTGACCGTTTGTCCATCCTCCTGGACGAATATTTCCTGTCCTACATCGGCATTCCTTTTATTATCATCGTGGCCATGGTGCACATGGTGGTGGCCGGGCGGCGAATCCCCAACAAATGGCACGAGCAGCGTATTATCCTGCGCCACAGCAAAATGCTGGGCCACACCGACACATGGATATGGGTCTTCCAAACCATCACCGGTATGGCCATTCTGGTTCTGGCCGGCATTCACGTCTGGATGGTCCTGTCCGGCTGGCCCATTCGGGCCGTTACCAGCGCCGAACGGGTACAGTCCTTCCTCTGGTTTTACATCGTCCTGCTCCTGGTGGGTGAATACCACGCCGGTTTCGGCCTATACCGCCAGTTCGTGAAATGGGGCTGGATTAACCGGCATACCATCGGGGCGGTACTGAAAACCATCACGGTAATCATCGTGGCCCTGGGAGCGGTCACCCTGTGGGCTTTCATGCGGCTAGGAGGTGCACAATGAGCGTCTACCAAACCCACACCACGGATGTGTTAGTTATCGGTGCCGGCCTAGCCGGAGAACGCACGGCCATTGAAGCGGCAGCCCACGGGCTGGATGTGATTATCTTAAGCCTGGTTCCCCCCCGGCGTTCCCACAGCACCGCGGCCCAGGGAGGCATGCAGGCTTCTTTGGGAAACTGCGCCATGGGCTACGGGGACAACCCGGACATTCATTTTGAAGATACGGTGAAGGGCTCTGACTGGGGCTGTGATCAGGATGTGGCCCGCCTCTTCGCCAACACCGCCCCCATAGCCGTACGGCAGATGGCCTACTGGGGGGTGCCCTGGAACCGGGTTGTAGCCGGTAAGAAGACCCTCCCAGACGGCCGGGAAATAGAGGATTTAAAGGAGTACGAGGGTCTGATCACCGCCCGGGATTTCGGGGGTACGGCCAAGTGGCGCACCTGCTACACCTCCGACGGCACGGGGCATACCCTGCAGTACACCATGGACAGTATCGTCATCAAAATGGGTATCACCGTCCACGACCGCATGGAGGCCATCGCCCTGATTCATGACGGCGAGAACTGTTACGGGGCGGTAGCCCGCTGCCTGCGCACTGGACAGCTCCACGTCTATCTGGCCCGGTCCACGGTCATTGCCACGGGCGGCTACGGCCGGCTGTACGGGGTCTCCACCAATGCCGTAATCAACGAAGGTAGCGGCATGTTCCTGGCCCTGGAAACGGGCGTGGTGCCCCTGGGCAACATGGAGGCGGTCCAGTTTCACCCCACGGGGATGGTGCCGGTGGGGATACTCATCACGGAAGGCGCCCGGGGCGACGGCGGGTACTTGCTGGATAAAAACCTGCACCGCTTCATGCCCGACTACGAACCAAAGAAAAAGGAACTGGCTTCCCGGGATGTGGTCTCCAGGCGCATGATCCAGCATATCCGCAAAGGTTACGGCGTGGAAAGCAAGTGGGGCCCCCACCTGTGGCTGGATATCCGCCACCTGGGACGAAAACATATTTATACCAATCTGCGGGAAATTGCCAACATATGCAAGAACTTTGCCGGCATCGACCCGGCCAAAGACCTGATTCCCGTACGTCCCACCCAGCATTACAGCATGGGGGGAGTCAGAACCAATATCGACGGGCATGCCTACGGCTTAAAAGGTTTATTTGCCGTGGGGGAATCCGCCTGCTGGGACCTGCACGGCTTCAACCGCCTGGGGGGCAATTCCCTGGCCGAAACCATTGTGGCCGGCATGGTGGTGGGCAAGAAGGTGGCCGAATACACCCTGGGAGCCGCCCTGGATTGCCCCCTCAAGCTGGTGGATGAGCATGTCAAACGCCAGGAAAACAGGATCAGCGACCTCATCTCCGGCCGGCTGGGCAACGAAAATGTTTACGAGCTCCGCAAGCAAATGGAAGAAACCCTGATGGAATACGTGGGCATCTTCCGCAACGGTCCCGATTTGCAAAAGGCCGTGGACAAGCTCCAGGAGCTTTACCGGCGCTCCTTAAAGCTCGGGCTGCGGTCCAGCGGGAAATACGCCAGCCCGGAACTGGCCTCCGCCTTAAGGCTGCCCGGTATGATCCGCCTAGCCCTGTGCATAGCCTACGGTGCTCTGAACCGCACCGAAAGCCGGGGCAGCCACGCCCGGGAAGACTACCCCTACCGGGACGACGTGAACTGGCTCAAGCGCACCCTGGCCTACTGGCCGCCGGGAGCTGAACTGCCGGTCCTGAAATATGAACCGGTTAAAATCACCGAACTCCCGCCGGGAGACCGGGGCTACGGCGAATCGTCGGCGGCAAACACCGCCAGGACGGAAACCACACCATAGAGAACAAAAAATGCTTGCCGTTTGCACAAAGTGAGCGACTTGAGCGAGCAGAGACCAAACTTAGCGAGGGCGAAAGCGGAGGCGGGGTCGAGCGCGGGATGCGCTCGACCGGCCCCCTGAGGCAGGAAGCCGAATGGGCCGGGAACCCCGCCGGAGCTTGAAGCCCGAGCGCTAGTTTGGCCTGCGAGGCGAACCGGAGTGAACGTGGGTGCAAACGGCAAGCAAGGCAAGCTTTTGAGCCCGGCCCGTAGCACGGAGCGACCAGGGGCGACCGCTATCCAGGCGAATTTTAGTCTACGCACAGGATAAGGAGGAGAATCATGGCTGATCGCCTGCTGACTTTCAGCATCTTCCGCTACAACCCCAACACGCCGGAAATAAAGCCCTACATGCAGGAGTACAAGCTCGAGGAAATGCCGGGCATGACCCTGTTTGTGGCCTTAAATAAAATCCGGGAGGAACAGGACCCCTCCCTGATGTTTGACTTCGTGTGCCGGGCGGCCATCTGCGGCTCCTGCGCCATGCTGGTGAACGGGAAGCCCCGCCTGGCCTGCAAAACCCTGACCAAAGACCTCCCGTCCCGGATTACTCTCTTCCCCCTGCCGGTATTCAAGCTCGTGGGGGACCTCTCGGTGGACACGGGCACCTGGTTCAGGCACATGTCCCTGAAGACGGAGGCCTGGATCCACACAACCAAAGAATTCGATCCCCAGGCCCGAGAAGAGCGCATGGACAACGAAACGGCCCTGAAAATTTACGAGGCGGAGCGCTGCATTGAATGCGGGTGCTGCATTGCCGGCTGCGCCACGGCCAACATCCGGGAAGATTTCATCGGAGCGGCAGGCATAAACCGGGTGGCTCGGTTTATGGTCGACCCCCGGGATGAACGCAGCCCGCAGGAATACTTCGAAGTGGTGGGCACGGAAGAGGGCACCTTTGGCTGCGTCGGCCTCATGGCCTGCGAAGACAACTGCCCCATGGAGCTGCCCCTGCAAATGCAACTGGCCTACGTGCGCCGCAAGCTGGCCGCGGCGGGTCTTACGGCAAGGCCGCAAACCAAGGTCGGTTAGTTTACGAAACTTTCCGTCAAAACCATAGACAGGGGCGGCCCGCATGCAAACAGGGGGGCCAGTTGTCCAGCCATATATGGTAAAGGGGAAAAGGAGTCGATTGTCCCTTTTCCCCTTTGTGCTGATCAAGGCTATTATTATCGAGTAAGAGGCGAGCACAGTCTGACCAATGACGGGGTAACCAAACCCAGCAAGCCCGCGGAGTCTTATTTACCGGCATTTTATATAAAGTAAAGACCAGCCGTGATTTGTTTAATGCAAAGACTCAACTATTTTTAGAGCTTCTTCTTTACTAACATTTCCTTCCAGTTGATAAACTATCCCTAGATTTATCCACCTAATCTTTAGGCTCTTGTCTTTAAATACGATCATCTTGCCGCTGGTATTCCCAATTTTAATATCCTGAAAACAGCATCTTCGATATCGTATCCGTACCCCTGGACATAACCTACGGGGGCGTTTTTTCTGTGATCTCGAAATATCTCGAACCGGAAGCAGTATATTTTAGCTGAACCTGAGCTGCATTTTTTTCTAACAGCTTTGCCGCTTTTGCTTGCAAGCTTAAACAGTAAAACCTGTAAACAACTTAACGTAAAAGATGGCCCCACGGCAGGGCGGCACCTGCTTTCCGGGTTTACTCCGGACAGGTGCCGCTCCTGCCGCGCGGGCCATTTCATTTATACAGCCCCCGGTTCAAGATGTACGCCTCCACCGGCTCGGGCAGGAGATACTTGATGGGGCGCCCTTCCTGCACGCGAGCCCTGATTTCCGTGGAAGAAATGGCCAGGGCCGGCACTTCCATCGGGATAATGCGCTTTACGTACTCCGGACTTATCCCCGCCAGCCGGCGCTTTAAATTTCCCAGGGGGTAGCCGGGACGG
The DNA here is from genome assembly GCF_900142025.1 of Desulfofundulus thermosubterraneus DSM 16057. Lineage (GTDB taxonomy): Bacteria > Bacillota > Desulfotomaculia > Desulfotomaculales > Desulfovirgulaceae > Desulfofundulus > Desulfofundulus thermosubterraneus. Next base: position 40,198 of record NZ_FQZM01000016.1, read on the forward strand.
GTGGCGGCAATAAACCAGCACATTTCCAGCAGCTCATTTACATTTTTCCAGTTCAATATTTCCAGTACCGCATCCGCACCGGTAATAAAAAAAATTTCCGCCCCGGGGTAAAGATTTCGGACTTCCCGTACCGTGTCGATGGTGTAGGAATAACCGGGCCGCTCCACTTCGATGCTGGAGGTGTCGAAATAAGGATTGCTGGCCACGGCCAGTTCTGTCATGATCCAGCGGTGGTGCGGGTCGGAAATCTTCCGGCCCGTTTTGTGGGGGGGACGGCCGGCAGGAATGAAAATAACCTTTTCCAGTTGAAAGGCATGCCGGGCTCCCTCGGCAGCCACCAGGTGTCCGTAGTGGATGGGGTCGAAGGTGCCGCCCATAATGCCCAATCTTTTCAGCGTCTGTGCCATAAGCCAAAACCTCAGCATCATTTTAATGGTCCTGGTGACAAAAAGCAACCCCTTGTTGACACGATTGACGGGTGCGTATAGAATTAGTAAGTGTTATTTAAGGTATATAATAATTCACATTTTTCAATGGAGTTCACCCAATATTTACAGCGTTTAAAAATGCCAGCCGAAAGGTTGTCACAAATATACGCAACTGGAGGTAGAAAAAGAAAGTGCTTGATCACCAATTGAGGGTTTTTGTAACTGTAGCGGAAAAGAAAAATTTTTCCCGGGCCGCCGAGGTACTCAACCTCACCCAGCCGGCCATCAGCCAGCACATCCACGCCCTGGAAGAACACTACCGGGCACGGCTCTTTGACCGTTCAAACAAAAAGGTGGAACTGACCCAGGCCGGCGCCATCCTTTACTCCTACGCCAAAAAAATCTTAAACCTGCACCAGGAGGCCGAACGGGCGGTAACCGATCTCATCGAACTGGTTACGGGCAAGATTGCGGTGGGAGCCAGCATGACCATCGGGGAGTACGTGCTGCCCCGGCTGCTGGGCGCCTTTGCCCAGAAGTACCCCGATGTGGAGCTGGCCATGACCATCGGCAACACGGCCATGGTCTTTGAACAAACCCTGGAAGGAAGTATTGACATCGGCCTGGTGGAGGGGCCGGTAGAACATGCCCACCTGCAGGTGGAACCTTTTCTCACCGATGAAATGGTGCTCATCGTCTCCCCGGGACATCCACTGGCCGGCAAATCCCATGCTACGGGGGAGGATCTGGAACCCTGCACCGTCATCCTGCGGGAGGAAGGCTCCGGCACCCGTGTGGCTGCGGAAAACGCCCTGCGCCAGCTGGAGGTTATACCGTCCAGGATAATTGTCATGGGCAGCACCCAGGCCATCAAGCAGGCCGTGGAAGCGGGGCTGGGCATCTCCTTCCTTTCCAAGTGGACAATCCGCAAGGAGCTGGCCCTGGGCACCATCAAACCGGTTCGGCTGAAGGACATAAACATAACCAGGGAATTCAAAATCATCCGCAACCGCACCAGGTTCCAGTCCCGGGCCTGCGATGAATTCGCCCGGTTTATCACGTCGGAGGAAGTAATCGCCGCCCTGCAGGCCAGGGCTTAAACGCAAAAATGCCGAAAAAAGGACAGACCTTTTACCCAAAGCCTGTCCTTTGCTTTTAAACCCACAATAAGGCATCAACTCCGGATTTGACCCTCGCCGAAAACAATATACTTGTAAGTGGTCAGTTCCTTCAATCCCATGGGTCCCCGGGCATGGAGCTTCTGGGTGGAAATGCCGATCTCGGCCCCCAAACCGTACTGGTAACCGTCGGTAAAGCGGGTGGAGGCGTTCACGTATACCGCCGCCGCATCCACCTCCCGCAAAAACCGCCTGGCCCGAGCATAATCCCGGGTGACGATGGCCTCGGAATGCCTGGTGCCGTAGCGGTAGATGTGCTCCATGGCCTCCTCCATGGATTCCACCACCTTCACGGCCAGGATCAGGTCCAGGTACTCCGTCGCCCAATCCTCCTCTGTGGCCGGTACCACCCAGGGCACCAGCTCACGCGTGTTCTCGCATCCCCGCACTTCTACCCCGGCCGCCCTTAAATCCTCCAAAAGCCCCGGCAGCAGCTCCCGGGCCACCTGCTGGTGCACCAGGAGTGTTTCCATGGCATTGCATACCCCGGGACGCTGGCATTTCGCGTTGATCACAATGGAACGAGCCATTTCCAGGTCGGCCCCCTCGTCCACATAAACGTGGCAGTTGCCCACGCCCGTTTCAATCACCGGCACGGTGGCATTCTCGACCACCGTCCTGATTAATCCGGCCCCGCCCCGGGGGATAAGTACATCCAGAAGGCCGTTTAACTTGAGCATGATATTCACTGCCGCCCGGTCGGTATTCTCAATGAGCTGGACGGCACTGGCGGGGATGCCTGCGCCCTCGGCGGCTGCGGCAATGACGGCCACAATGGCGCGGTTGGAATTGATGGCCTCAGAGCCACCCCGCAGCACTACGGCGTTGCCCGCCTTCAAACACAAGCCCGCGGCATCCACAGTAACATTGGGCCGGGCCTCATAAATCATCCCTACTACCCCCAGGGGAACCCGCATCCGCCCCACCTGCAGGCCGTTGGGCCGCAGCCACATGGATTCCACTTCCCCCACCGGATCGGGCAGGGAAGCCACAGCCCTTAACCCTTCAGCCATATCCTCGATGCGCCCGGGGGTAAGCAGCAGGCGGTCGATCAGGGCCCGGGATAAACCCTTCTCCCGTCCGGCCTGCACGTCAATTTCGTTGGCCGCCAGAATGCGCTCCCGGTTGTTAAGCAGGCTTTCGGCCATGGCCAGAAGAGCCCGGTTCTTTACTTCCGTAGAAAGGTAGGCCAGATGCCGGGCTGCCTCCCTGGCCCTGCGGGCTTTTTCCCTTACCTCTTGCTCAATTTGTTCCATCATCTTTCCTACCCCCTATTAATTGCCGGCACGGCATGTTTAAATATCCAGCACCAGGTTGTTGCGGTGGACCACCTCGTCGTAGTCCTTATGCCCCAATACCCTGGCAATCTCCCTGGTCTGTAAGCCCTTGATGCGTTCCACTTCGGCGGAGGAGTAGTTCACTATACCACGGGCAATTTCTTTACCTGCAGGATCGCAGATGCTCACGGTGTTGCCCATCTCAAAGGAACCTTCCACCCGGATGATCCCCGAAGGCAAAAGGCTCTTGCCGTTTTCCAGCAGCGCCCGTGCCGCTCCTTCATCCACGTAGATGCGGCCGTGCACGGTGGAGCTATAGGCAATCCAGCACTTTTTTTTCTCCAGCCGGCTGCAGGGCCAGAATACCGTACCCAGGGGTTCGCCGGCCACCACCCGCCTGACCACATCCTTTTCGGAAGAACTGGCCAGCACGGTAACGATCCCCGCGTGCATGGCAATGCGCGCCGCCTGGAGCTTGGTAACAATGCCGCCGGTACCCACCGGCGTCCCCGCCCCTCCGGAAAGGGCTTCCAGTTCCGGCGTGATTTCGTGCACTTCCGCGATTAGCCTGGCCCCGCTGTCTTTGCGGGGATCGGCATCGTAAAGGCCTGCTATATCCGATAAAAGAACCAGCAACTCGGCATCCACCAGGGTGGCCACTAGGGCCGCCAGGTTGTCGTTATCCCCCAGCTTTATTTCCTCCACCGCCACCGTATCGTTTTCATTAATCACGGGTACCACGCCCTGGCGCAAAAGGGTATACATGGTGTTGCGGGCGTTTAAAAAGCGCCTGCGGTCACTGAAATCCTCCCTGGTCAGGAGGATTTGGCCCACGGCAATACCGTATTCGCCAAAGAACTTATCATACATATGCATAAGCATACCCTGGCCCACCGCCGCGGCGGCCTGCTTTTCCGGAATGGTCCTGGGTCGGCGGGTGTAACCCAACCGGTGCTGTCCCACCCCAATGGCTCCCGAAGTGACCAGGAGCACTTCTTTGCCCTGGTTATGTAAATCCGCCAGTTGACGCGCCAGTTGTTCCATCTGGGAAAGGTTGGGCCGCCCGGTGGGATAGATGATGGAACTGGAACCCACCTTGACCACAACCCGTTTGATATGGTGGAAATCCCTTTCCCCGGCCATGAAAATCACCACCGGCAACAGTATACCATAAACCATTGACCGGTGCCAAAAGATACTATTGCGTAACTGCCGGACGGCAGCCGGTAAAAAAATTTTCAGCTTATGAAACCAAAATCCGCCTGGAAACGTCTATATAGTAGGCCATGGTTTAAAAAGTGCAGGAAGGAGGTGATCAGCACTGGCACGGGTGCACATAACTACCGGCCAAGCACATGATTTTTTTATGCTTATAGACTTTAGATTGGCAGCTTTTTAGTTAGAGGTGCTATCTATGAAAGCAATTTTCCAGAAGATCCTGATGGTTCTACCGGTCCTTTGCCTTTTTGCCTTTCCTTTACAAACCCCGGTGTATGCATCGGCCGGCATAATTATTTTGAAGCTGTCCTCCAACCAGGCAGTGGTTGACGGAACGGTTTACCCTCTCCCGGCGGCACCGGCAATTAAGGACGGCATTACGCTTGTGCCTTTGCGCTTTCTGGCGGAAACGCTGGGCATGGAAGTACACTGGGACAACCAGTCCCGGGAGATAACCATTAAAGGACGGGAGGGCCAGATCCATCTCAAACCGGAAAGCAAAGAGGCAGTGGTTGAAGGCCGGATCCAGCAACTGCCCTGCGCGCCCACCATCAGCGGCAGCACTACCCTGGTACCCCTGCGTTTCGTGGCCGAAACCTTAAAATACCAGGTTTCCTACGATGCTCCCAGCCGGGAAATCAGGATTACCCTACCCCCGCCACCGCCCCCACCAAACCGACCCCCGGTGGCCCGCTTCGAGATCGAAAAGACCACCGTGGCCCAGGGGGAGACAGTCATTTACCGGGATGAGAGTTATGACCCCGATGGGGACGGGCTGGTGGAAGTGAAATGGACGGGCAAACAGCGGGCCTTTTTCAAACCGGGGGAATATACCGTCGCCCTGCAGGTTAAGGACAGCCGCGGTGCGTGGAGCGAAACGGCCAGCAAAACCATTACCGTCACCGAAGAAGTGCTCATGGATGAGATAACCTATAACCTGCACCACCCCATCCCGGGAGAACCCCTGGATTTATCGGCGGTGGAGGTGCTGCAGCTGCCCGCGGTAGATCCCGCCACCACCATGAGCCGGGAAATGTTGATGGTCAGCAACAGCCCGGAGGTATTTACCCGGGAAGGCATCCTTTATGCCGATACCCTGCGGGGAACGGCCCGGCTTTACTACCACCACATCAACGGAAGCACCGTCAACCAGCACGTTTATATCCTGGCCACCAACCAGGGCCTGGACACGGCCACGGTTACTATCAAGAAGAAGGCCCTTGCCGGCCCCGGGGACCCCATGGCTGCAGGCCGGGCGGCCACTTACCGCTACCTGGCAATCGGGACGGAACAGGCCCGCACCATTTACCTGGAACCGGGGGAAACGAGAATCTTAAATGAAGAGCAGAGGTCCATTCCCCCGGGACTGTGTGTACACGGCATTTTTGATATACATACCGACCGGGAGGTACTCTTTTCCGTGGTGGCCACGGAAAACAGGGATCCCATAACCGCATACAGTGATCTGTCCACGCTTCCACCGGACGGCAAGCACATCCGGGGCACTTATCCCCTGGCCAACCGGTTCCTGTCGGTACACCTGTATGAAAACAAACCGGCCCGGCTGATTATTGCCGACGGTGGGGATGACTCTTTCCTTTACGGCAGGGACGGAGCCACCAACCTGCTGGGGTACAACAAGGGCAATTACGGTGTGTCTTACGAAATAACCATTGAGTCGAAGCACCGCATGGGCGTGTTTTTCTCGCCCCGGGGCGGGCCCTTTGCCGGCGCGGCCACCTGGGACGACCAGCCCTTCTACCTGCCCAACCGGGGCGTGCTGAACCCACCCGGCCAGGGGGCCCTGGTGGGCATTATCGAACCCGGGCAGCAAAAAACCCTGCGTTTTATGCCCCCGGCTGCGTCCTACCTGCCCATCAACCTGATTTTTATACCTTTTTAGAGGGCTTGTCCCGGGGGAGGTTCACACCTTTTTAAAAGGCCTTCCCCTTAAAGTGGGGAAGACCTTACTTCATTCCATATAAGTAAACTCAAATTTCCCGATGCGCACCGTGTCCCCTTCCCGAATACCCGCTTCCCTCAAAGCATCCTCCAGCCCCATCCGGGAAATGATCCGCTGCAGTCTTTCCACCGCCTCTTCGTTTTCCAGGTCGGTCATGGCCACGTGGCGCTCGATCTCCCGTCCTTCCACTACAAACACTCCATTCCGGCGGGATACGGTAAACCGGGGCTCCTCCACCCTGGTTACGCGCACCCTTTCCTCAACCACCGGCTCCGGGACCGGGAGCCGGTCCAGCAAATCAGCCAGGCGATAAATCAGGGGAGCTGTGCCTTCCCCGTTCAAGGCACTGATGGGGAAAATTTCGTACCTGTCACCCAGGGCCTCACGCAAACGGTCCAGGTTCTCCGCAGCCCCGGGCAAATCCATTTTATTGGCCGCCACCACCATGGGGCGCGCCGCCAGGTCCGGGTCGTACAGGGCCAGCTCCCGGTTGACGATCTCAAAATCCTGCAGGGGGTCCCGTCCCTCGCTCCCGGCAATATCCAGGACGTGCACCAAAAGGCGCGTCCGTTCCGTATGGCGCAGAAACTGGTGGCCTAACCCGGCACCGGCGTGGGCCCCTTCAATGAGGCCGGGTATGTCGGCCATGACAAAACTGCGCCCCTCGTCCACCCGTACCACGCCCAGATTGGGCACCAGGGTGGTGAAGGGGTAGTCGGCAATTTTGGGGCGGGCGGCCGACACCCGGGCGATCAGGGTGGATTTGCCGGCGTTGGGAAAGCCCACCAGGCCCACATCGGCCAGCAGCTTGAGTTCCAGTTCCAACCAGCGTTCCTCTCCCGGCTCGCCTTTTTCGGCCATGCGGGGAGCCCTGTTCACCGCACTGGCAAAACGGGCATTCCCCCGTCCTCCCCGTCCTCCCCGAGCTGCCACCACTTCCTGCCCCGGGTATACCAGGTCGGCAATCACTTCCCCGGTAGCGACATCCCGCACCAGGGTACCCGGGGGGACCCTGAGGATCAGGTCCTCTCCCTGCCTGCCGTGCATATTCTTACCCATGCCGTGCTGGCCCCGCCCGGCCTTGTAATGACGCTGGTAGCGGAAATCCACCAGGGTGCGCAGGCCCGGGTCCACTTTCAGGATCACATTCCCGCCCCGGCCGCCGTCACCCCCCGCCGGACCGCCTTCGGGAACGTACTTTTCCCGGCGAAAGGCCACGCACCCGTTTCCGCCGTCTCCTCCCCGGACATAAATCTTTGCAGTATCAAAAAACATACTCTTTTCACCTTTGGTTATTATGTACCCCATTGAAATGGTTCAGGACTCCCGGCGGGGAAAAACAAGTAAAATTTCAAAGGAACTTTCGCCATCCTTCTGAACTTCAACCATCTCCGCCCGGCCATCATGACCGGCCAGAAGCCTGTTGACGGCGGATATTTTCTCCTTGAGCGGTTCGCAAGGGGTCACCGCCGGAAAAACCAAACGGCAGGTGTAGCAGTCTTCCGACTCCCGCAGGGTAATCTCCAGGCGGCGGTTTGCAACCTCTGGTGACGACAGACAGGATATGGCCTGGGAAAAGGCCGTTTCCAGGGCGGCACCCACCTGTTCCCCGGCAACGGAGCAATCAGCCAGATTGCATTGAATGTCGTAGTCTACTTCAACCTGTAAATCGGTACCTTGAGCGAGAGCCGCCAGAAATGCCGCGGTGGCCTCGGGCACCTGCAAATGGATGATTTTCGCCAGGCGCTCCAGTTCCCGGGCCACTTCCAGGAGATATTCCCGCGCCTTTTCCCCCTTATTCATTTGAATAAACCCGGAGATTACCTGTAGGTGGTTGAGAAAGTCGTGCCTTTGCAGGCGGATAAACTCCAGCAGGGATTTTAACTCCATGAAACCTTCCTCCAGCATTATACTCGACAGGTTAACTTTTTCTATTCAGAAAAAGAGAATCCCTGCCGGCAAAAAAAGTCTGGCGAGAAAAATCAAGGCCAGCCTAAAGCTGGCCCGTGTCAAATCTTCTAAGCTTGCAGTGCCGCCACCGGAATCACGCTAACCTGCTTTTTATCGCGCCCTTTGCGGTGGAAGGAAACCACACCGTCTACCAGGGCAAACAGAGTATCGTCGCCGCCTTTACCTACATTACGCCCCGGGTGAATGCGGGTTCCCCGCTGCCGTACCAGAATGCTTCCGGCGGTGACAAACTGACCGTCCTGACGCTTTACGCCGAGAAACTTGGGATTGGAATCCCGGCCGTTACGTGAACTACCAACACCTTTTTTATGCGCCATAATTCTCACCTCCTGCTAAGACCGGCCCCAAAAGCACGGTTTCTTCAGGCTTCAATTTTTTCAACGATAACCTCGGTAAAAGGCTGCCTGTGCCCTTTTTTACGGCGGTAGTTTTTCTTGGGCTTATACTTAAAGACGATAATCTTGGGACCCCGGCCGTGGCGTACGGCTTTTAAGATTACCCTGGCTCCTTCCACCACCGGGCTGCCCACGCGGAGCTCCCCGTCCTTTTCCACAGCCAGCACCTGGTCGATTTCCACCACTTCACCGGGTTCCACCGCCAGCTTTTCCACCAGCAGGGTGTCCCCCTCACAAACCCGGTACTGTTTGCCACCTGTGGCAATTATGGCGTACAAAGATAAAACCTCCCCTTTTTCAGGTCTCGCCGAAAGCAGGTAGGGACTTTTGCCCTTTTATAAAACCCCTTTCGTGCGGTTGCGGCAGCGCGAAAACTGCCTACGGTATAACATTTTAACACAACCGCTAGTTTTGTCAAGCAAAACGGGAATTTAAGTAAATGTTCAGTAACCCGCCTATGGTGCCGCGTTGTCCACGCTCGCTCCGGTGCTCCGCGCTGACAGCACCGCGGCTCGCTTCGGACCGGACTAGCGGCGCTGCAAAGGCGGCATGGCATTTGTACCTTACTGTCATCTTTTTGTCATTTCAGTAAGTAACCTTTTCTAAAGCTACATTTCGGTGCCGCTGGTTTCGCGCCGCAGTCCGGTTACCCTCGCTTTGCCGGGTGCTGTTACCAGCGCTCCGCAAGTCGCTCGCTTTGGACAACGCGGCACCGTGCCGATGGTAGCGGTTTTATTGAACAATTACGGAATTACTTCACCAGCCGGGCCCGGGCGTAGGTGCGGTAGACCTTGCTTACCTCCACGGGCACCGTTTCGCCCACCAGGGAGCCAGCCCCCTCAATGTCCAGGATAAAACCGTCAATACGTGCAATACCGTCGTTGGTGTTGGAGATATGCGGTTCTTCCACCTTCACCTCCAGCACCTGGCCGGGCTTGACTGGTAAAGTGTGGGCAATGACTTCTTCTTTGCTGTAGAGAGGACGGATGCTCACTGATTCGATATGCTGCCCTTGGGAACCGCGAATGTAAAGGTTTTTGCCCGTTTTCTGCTCCAGCTCCCGCAGGTTAACGCCCCCGCTGCCAATTAGCCGGGCAGCCACCAGGGGGTGGGCCTCCACCAAAATGGTGTCGGCGCTGGTACGCCGGGCCAGTTCAATGATGCGGTTCTTGAAATGAATGCCCACCGTTTCCTCCGAGAGCACCTTACCCCGCCCCTCACAATAAGGGCAGGGGCGCTGCAATACCTCGGACAGGCTGGGACGGACCTTCTTTCTGGTCATTTCCACCAGCCCCAGCTGGGTGATGCCCAGAATATTGGTCCTGGTCTTGTCCTTTTTGATCTCTTCTTCCAGAACTTTTAGAACCTGGCGCCGGTGCCCTTCCTGCTGCATGTCAATGAAGTCGATAATGATGATCCCGCCTATATTGCGCAGACGCAGCTGGCGGGCTATTTCCACTGCCGCATCCAGGTTGGTTTTCAGCACCGTGTCCTCCAGGTTGGTGCTGCCCACATACTTGCCAGTATTAACATCTATCACGGTGAGGGCCTCGGCCTGATCGATCACCAGGTAACCGCCGCATTTGAGCCAGACTTTACGTTTAAGCGCCCGTTCAATTTCCTGTTCAATGCCGTAATCCTGGAAGATATTTTCCCTTTCTTCTAAAAACACCTTGTATTTCAGCTTCGGCGAAGTGATGTCCAAAAGCTCCATAATTTTTTCATACTCGGAGCGGGAATCCACCGTCAGGCGGTCCACATCTTCAGTAAAAACGTCCCGCAGGATGCGCTGGATCAGTTCCAGATCCCGGTGGATCAGGTTGGGCACCGGTCCCTGACCGGCCCGGTGGAGGATCTTGCGCCAGAGCCTGGTAAGCATATGCACATCCTGGGCAAAGTCTTCCTCTTCAACCCCCTCGGCCACCGTGCGTACGATTAAACCCATGCCTTCAGGTTTCAAGCGGGCGGCCAGCTCTTTTAACCTTTCCCGTTCCCGCTCCTGTTCAATGCGCCGGGAAATGCCGATGTAATCCATGGTGGGCATCAAAACCACATAACGCCCGGGCAGGGTAACGTGGGTGGTCACCCGCGGCCCCTTTGTGCCGATTGGTTCCTTAACAATCTGGACAATCACATCCTGGCCCTTTTTTAATATATCGGTAATGCTGGTCCCCAGTCCGTGATGATGAAAACCGTCGCCTCCACGGGGCGGCAGGGCGTCCTCCACATATAAAAAGGCGTTCTTGTCTAAACCGATGTCTACAAAGGCCGCCTGCATGCCGGGTAGAACATTTTCCACCCGGCCGCGGAAAATATTGCCCACCAGGCGCTGCTGGAAAGAACGTTCAATATACATTTCCACCAGCACCCGGTCTTCCAGCACCGCTACCCGGGTTTCCTCTTCTCCCGCATTAATCACGATTTCCTTAAACAAAACCAAAACCTTCTTTCAAATTTAACCTCCATAGGATTTTTCTGGTTCCGCCGGGTATAGGCCCGTCCGGATCACATCGGGCTGCTCATCTTTAACCGGAAGCCCGAACCGCTCCGCCAGTACCAGCACCACTTCTTCCGGGCGCACGGTTCCACGGTTACCCACGGCAAGGCTCATCTCCAGCCTGGCACGGCCATCTTCCAGCCGGCCGGACAGGGCATAAATGCCCGGGCGGATATCCAGGACCTTTTCCTTGTCCTCCCCGGCCCGGCGGGTAATGATGACTTCCGGGGTCTCAAGCAGCCCGTCAATGCTCCTCTGCAGGTCTTCCTGAGTAATTTCCCGCGCCAGGGATACGTCCACCCGGTAGGTGGCTTTTTCAAGGGTGGCCATCAGTGCCGGCGCGTCATCGGGAATGCGCCATACCCTGGTCACCTTAAGTCCCCGGGGAAGCTGATCGTTTAAGCGTTTAAGCATTTCATCCACCGGGAGCGCAGCCACCAGTTCCAGGTCTAAATACTCTTTTTCCCCCTTCACCCCCACAGGTAAAGGCGCCCCCAGGCTGAAGCGGGGGTGGGGGTTAAACCCCTGGGAGAAGGCCAGGGGCAGCCCGGCCCGGCGCATGGCCCGTTCAAGGGTGCGCACCAGGTCCAGGTGGGAGATGAAACGGGCCGGGCCTTCTTTGCGAAACTCAATCCGGTAACGGGGCAAAATGGGTACCTCCTGTATTATATTTACATGAGACATTATCCGGATACACCCTCTGCCCGGTCCAGCAATTCCGGTTCGATCTCCAGGGTGGGGCAGAGGCCGCAGCCGGGGCACTTGCCGGTACGGCAGTCGGGCGTAACCTTCCCCTCCATGGCCCTCTTGTGTTCCAGGACCAGGTACTTCCTGCTCACACCGGCATCAATGTGATCCCACGGCAAAAGATCATCGTAGGCATAACGCCGGTAGGCATACCAGGTAGGGTCCAAACCGGCGACACGAAATGCTTCCTGCCACCTGGCAAAGTCAAAGCATTCGGACCAACCGTCAAACCGGCAGCCCAGCCGCCAGGCCTCTTCCAGCACCCGGCCCAGGCGCCGGTCTCCCCGGGCCAGAACTGCCTCCAGGAAGCTGGCTTCCACCTCATGCCAGTGGAAGACCAGCCCCTTTTCCTTTAACAGTCCCCGCAAAAGTGCTTGCCGGCGGTACAGCTCCTCCATTTCCACCTGGGGCTCCCACTGGAAGGGCGTATGGGACTTGGGCACAAAGGAAGAGGCACTGACCGTAACCCTGAGCCTGTTCCTGGGTACACCCAGTTCCCTTCCCCGGGCCAGCACCCGCCGGGCCAGTTCGGCGATGCCCCGCAGGTCCTCTTCGGTTTCCGCAGGCAAGCCGATCATGAAGTAAAGCTTGATGGCCTGCCAGCCGGCAGCAAAGGCGGCCGAAACCGCCTCCATGAGGTTTTCTTCTGTCACGCCCTTATTGATCACATCCCGCAGGCGCTGGGTGCCGGCCTCGGGGGCAAAGGTAAGGCTGGCCCGGCGTACCCGCTGTACTTCCCGGGCCAGGGCTACCGAAAAGGCATCCACCCGTAGTGAGGGCAGGGATACACTTACCCCCATATCCCCCAATTGATCAAGCAAAGAGCGTACTACTTCCTGAACCCGGGAGTAGTCGGCCGTGCTCAGGGATACCAGGGAGATCTCGTCGTACCCCGTGTGTTTGACAATTTTACTGGCCTGGCGCAACAGGGTAGCCGGGCTTTTTTCCCGTACGGGCCGGTAAATTACCCCGGCCTGGCAAAAGCGACAACCCCGGGTACACCCTCTCTGCACCTCCAGCATACCCCGGTCATGGACCACACCCAGGTAAGGAACCAGCGGTTTCACAGGAAAGGAAACCTGGTCAAAGTTGCGGATGACCCGTTTGGTTACCTTTGGCGGCACGCCGCCGGCAATGGGCTCTATGGCGGAAATTGTTCCGTCGGGATGATACTCCACCCGGTACAGGGAAGGAACGTAAATGCCGGGTATTTCCGCCGCCCGGCGCAAAAAATGCCGGCGGCCGGCCCGGTGCCCACCCAGCTCCAGGTACAGGTCCAGCAGTTCGTGAAAAACTTCTTCCCCCTCACCAATGACGAAAAGGTCAATAAAACTGGCCAGGGGCTCGGGATTAAAGGCACATGGCCCCCCGGCAATCACCAGGGGATGTTCCGGACCCCGCTGGTCGCTGCACAAAGGAATACCCGCAAGGTCCAGCATATTCAAGATATTGGTAAAAGTCATTTCATATTGCAGGGTAAAGGCCAGGATATCAAAATCCCTTACGGGCCGGTGGGACTCCAGGGTAAAGAGAGGTATGCCCCGGCGGCGCATCTCCCGCTCCATATCCACCCAGGGAGCGAAGGTGCGCTCCATGAGCGCGTCCTCCCGGCTGTTCACCACATGATAAAGGATCTGCAGGCCCAGGTGGGACATGCCCACCTCGTAAACATCGGGAAAGGCAAAGGCCACCTTTACGGCAGTTTTGCCCCAGTCCTTGTATATGGTATTCCATTCACCGCCCACATAGCGCGCCGGTTTTTGTACCCGGTGCAGCACCTGTTCCAGCTCGAACATAAGCTCCTCCTGTTAATATTATTGCCCGGGAAGGCACACCTTAAAATTATTTTACCTGCTTAACCAAAAGTTGTAAACATTAAAGCGGGTGCAAAGGTAGGCGGCCCACGGGCAAGTCCACCCCGTGGCTCAACAAACCATCAATAATTTGAGCTTCGGTAAGAAAACCTTTATACTGCCACTGACGGTCAAGAACCAGCACCAGGTGAAACTTCTGGGGTAGAAAGGGTTTGACAATCTTGCCCAGGGGGACGTCTTCCAGGGCAATCAGCGATTGCACGGGAAGCACCCCGGCCCTCAGGATCTCCCCCTTTTTACCGGCCAGTTGACCCATGAACAGGTAGGGGGCCATACCCCGCTCCCGGGTGGCGGCAAAAAACAAAAACAGCCCCGTAAACAAAATATCTAAACCCGTAAAGCCAAGGAACAACCCGAAGGATCCCAGCAGGACCACAGCCACAGCAAAGACCTGCCCCAGGGTGGCCGCCCGGTAAGTGGCCTCCTTTATGCTCATCCGGCCGGCCAGGCTGGCCCGGTAAACCCGGCCGCCGTCAAGGGGCAGGGCGGGCAGGAGATTGAAGGCGGCGATGAGCAAGTTGCACTGGAGAAAAAAAGGCCCCAGTTCGTCATGCCATAAACCGTAGTTCTTCATGGCCAGGCCCAGAAGGAGCATAATCACATTGCATAACGGTCCGGCCGCGGCCACATAAACTTCTTTGACGGGATCCAGAACCAGTTCGCTGCCCATGCGGGTGACCCCGCCGAAGGGCAACAGTTCCACTTCGTTTACCGGCACGCCCAGATACCGGGCGCAGGCCACATGGGCAAGCTCATGAAGTAGCACTACGGCAAAAGCCACCAGCCCCTTGCCCAGGATGCCGGCCACAAAGAAGAGGCCCAAAAGGGCCAGGAAAAAGGTATTCAGGTATAAATCCACCCCCATGATTCGCCCCAGGCGCATGGAAACCACCTCAAAACTGCAACTTCATCAGGGGATCGATCAACCTTCCCTTTTCCCGCACTTCAAAATGCAAACCACCGCCGGCCACATCGCCTTTATCCCCCACTTCAGCCAGTTTTTGGCCCGCGGCCACCTGCTGCCCGGAGGTCACGGCGATCCCGGTCAACCCGGCGTATAAAGTATAATCCCCCTCCCCGTGATCCAGGAGCACAAACCGGCCCAGGGAAGGATCCTCTCCCACCCTGGCCACCCGGCCATCCCGGGCCGCTTTCACGGGCGTACCCGCTGGGACTGCAATATCAATACCTGCATGGAAACGTTCCAGATCGTCCAGGGGATCCCGCACCCACCCAAAACCCCGTACCACCTTGCCCGACACGGGGATTTGGAAACGCCCATCTTCACCGGCGGGACCCAGGGTCTGGCGGGTGCCCGGAGGTATATCTTCGGGGAAAGGTTGGTCCACGTTAACCATTTGCAGGGCCAGCTGTACCACCTTTTGTACCGCGGGCTGGTAGTTCCACTCGGTGGTCAAAAGGTAGCGCAGGCCTTCCCGCACCTGTTCCCCTCCCGGATAGGGAAGTTCCCGGACCAGGAGCAAAATGGCAAAGATAATCATGGCCACCATACCCCGCCAGAACCAGCTGTTACCCCGGCTGCCCCTGGAAGGGGAATACCGGTATGGCCAGTCTTCGGTGCGTGGATATTCAGAGATGGGGTATTTTCTTTTACGCCTGTTCCAAAGCAAGATTCATCCCCCCCGCTAGAAAAAAATATATTGGAGAGGGGGGACAAATATGACAAGCCCTGGTCTTAATTTGCCACGACATCCTTCTGGTCCACCCGGCGGTGAAGCACAAAATTTACCGTATCCTGGAGCATCAGGACGGCGATTTCTTCCCGGGGCTCATAATGGGACGCCTGAACCCGCACCCGGTAGGTACCGGCATCAATTCCTTCAAAGGCATAACTGCCGTCGGCAGCGGTAGTGGTTTCGTAAAGCACCTCTTCCTGCTCCATGTCCAGCACCTGGACCTTTGCCCCAGCTACAGGCTGTCCCGTGGCAAAGGCCGTCACCCTCCCATTTAAGCTGACCGGGGAAAGATATTCAACCTCAATGTCCAGCCGGCCAATGACACTGATGCGTCCCGGACGCATGGTAGTTTTCTCTATCCCCACTTCATGGCGAATGGAAAGGATGTCCCGGGAATGGGCCAGCGGCCTCAACCGGATAAAGGTGGTGGTGTCGACCAGACTGCTGAAACAATGGAGGCCCTGGCCATTTTGACCAGGGAGATCAGTAGCGGGAGGAGCTACGGCAAAAAGTTTGATAGTCGCCTGCACCTGCAGGACGTTGTTTTCCAACACACGGTGGGTTAATGATTCCACCCGGGGGAATATCCTCACCCCGGCTATGGCAGGGTGAACCGTAACCGAGCCGTACCAGTTTATGCGTTTTTTTGTTATTTGACGCACGGCGCTGCCCTTGACCAACAGCATAACCTCCCGCAAAGCAAATTGTTACTTGTATTTTTCCCCGCAGGACACCACCCTAAAAAAGGATTTTCTTGCGTCTCATGTAGACGTTCAGCAAAAGCCCAAGCGCCGCCAGGTTCATGATCATGTTGCTGCCGCCGTAACTGAAAAGGGGCAACGGGATACCCGTCACCGGCATAATCCCGGCCGTCATGCCAATATTGACAAAGATATGAAAAGCAAACATACAAACCACTCCCCCGGCCAGCAGCGTCCCCTGCAGATCTCTGGCCTGGGAAGCAATTTTTAACCCCCGGTATAAGAGGACCAGGTACAGGCCCAGGAGCACCACCGCTCCCATGAACCCGAACTCCTCGCCTACAACCGAGAAAATAAAGTCGGTATGGCGGATGGGCAGAAAGGTGAGGTGACTCTGGGTACCGCCCAGCAACCCCTTGCCCAGGAACCCTCCGGAGCCAATGGCAATGAGCGACTGCCACACGTGGTAACCCGCCCCCAGCAAATCGCTCTGGGGGTCCAGAAAAACGGTCAGCCGGGTCACCTGGTATTCTTTGAGGGTGTGCCGGTGGAAGGACTCATGCCGGCGGTGGGCTTCCCGGTAATCCCTCTCCACCTGTTGATATTTCCTTTGCAGCTCCTGCCTGGCCGTTTCGGAAACGGCCGCCTTTTTCTGCTGTTCCAGGACCAGCAGCTGTTTTTCCAGGTCAACGTCGGCGTTATGCAGGTACATATGCAGGACAAACAGGCCAACCATCAGGGCCAGGCCAGCGCCGATCAGGGCCAGGAGCAACCCCGGCCTGGCCCCGGCCAAAAAGAGCATGCCGAACATGATGGCCACAAACACCAGGGAAGTACCCAGGTCCGGCTGCTTCAGAATTAAAAGGGTGGGTATCCCCACGTACACAAAACAGGGCAGGAGGTCCCGCAGGCGGTTCAAGCGGCCTTCCCGGGCGGACAGGAAACTGGCGAAGGTGATGATCATGATCAGCTTGGAAAACTCGGAAGGCTGAAAATTAAAGGGGCCAATATAAATCCAGCGCTGCGCACCCAGAGCTTCCCGTCCCAAAAAGATTACCGCAATTAGCATGACCAGGTTGAGTATATAAAGCTCCCGGGCGTGCTTGCAAAGATCTTCGTAAGGTATATACATGATTGCCGCCATGACCCACAAACCGACAAAAATCCAGGCCAGCTGCCTGACAACGTAGGCATAGTCCAGATGCAGGAGTTTTACGGCAAAAAAAAGATTCTTTAACCGGCTGAATGATTCATCGGTAAATTCCAGGGTGGCGCTGCCGATGGCCACTAAACTAAAGAGAACCACCATGCCGGCGGCCAGGAGGAGGACATGATCAAGGCTGCGTGTAAACCGCTTACCAACCAAGGAAAATCACCGCTTCTAGTTGATTTCCTGCGAATGTTTAGCAAAACCGCACTCAACCGGGTTCGCTGAACATTTACGATGTTCTAAAACCACAGGTTTAATTATATACCACCTCCAGGGACAAAAAAAGCCCCGGGGTAATACCAAATTACCACAGGGTCAGGGTGTGGTGATTATGCGGTTGCCCCTTAAATACCCGATGCCAAGTGCCTCGTCACGCGTTTCATACCCTTTACCGGAATGCTGGCCACCAGGGCCACCTGGGTTTCATTGCTGTCAAGGTTGATCTCCAGTGCATCCTCGTCAATATCCATGTATTTTTCAATGACCTTGATCAATTCCGTCTTTAAGGTTTGCAAGAGCTGGGGCGAAACACTGGCCCGGTCGTGCACCAGCACCAGGCGTAACCTCTCCTTGGCCACATTTTTACTCCCACCGGCTTCCCGCCCAAAAACGCGGTTTAAAAACTCCAGCAAGGCCAACCCCCCTTCCCAGTAGATTAGGACAAGCCGATCATCCGCCGTAAAAAGCGAGATACAAAACCGCCTTCGTCCAGATTCATCATCGGTACCGCCTCTCCCTTGATCCGCCGGACAATATTGCGGTAAGCCTGTCCCGAGCGGGAACGTTCATCCTGGACCACGGGTTCCCCGCGGTTGGTGCTGATCACCACCATCTCGTCTTCCGGCACCACCCCCAGAAGATCGATGGCCAGGATGTCGATAATATCCTCAATGCTCATCATATCCCCGTGGCGCACCATGCGCGGGCGAATACGGTTGATAATCAGCCTGGGGTCCCTCAGTTCGGCCGCTTCCAGAAGACCGATGATCCGGTCCGCATCCCGTACGGCAGCTACTTCGGGGGTAGTCACCACGATGGCCTTGTCCGCCCCGGCAATGGCATTGCGAAAGCCCTGCTCGATCCCTGCCGGACAGTCAATAATCACGTAGTCGAATTCCTGTTTGAGTTCCTCACACAGGGCCTTCATCTGGTCCGGGCTGACCGCCGTTTTATCTTTGGTCTGGGCGGCAGGCAAAAGGAACAGCCCCTCGAAGCGCTTGTCCTTGATCAAAGCCTGCCGCAGGCGGCAGTGCCCCCCGGTAACATCGGTTATATCGTAAACAATGCGGTTTTCCAGCCCCAGAACCACGTCCAGGTTGCGCAGCCCGATATCGGCATCCACCAGTACCACCCTGTGCCCGTGAGTGGCCAGGCCGGCCCCCAGGTTGGCCGTGGTGGTGGTTTTACCAACTCCTCCCTTGCCGGACGTAACTACGATGACCTCACCCATATAAGAGCCTCCTCTTCAACAGTTTGCCAATTTTCATCCCTGGCGTTCTCCATTAAAAATTTCGATTGTCACTACCCCATTCTTTATCCGGGCCACTTCAGGCTGTTCGGGTTTTGAGCTCTGCCCATCCGGGGGACGCGTAATGTGACCGGCAATGCGAAGCTGGGTGGGTTCCAGGCGGAAGGCCAGCACCATAGCCTTTTCATTTCCACCGGCGCCGGCGTGAACTACCCCCCGTACGGCACCCATGACAATGATGTTGCCCGTAGCCACCACCTCCGCCCCCGGGTTGATATCGCCAATAATGACGATATTGCCGTCGTAATGGACCTTTTGACCGGAACGCAAGGTGCGCTGAATTAAAATCGTGTTATCATCTACCGGTTCACCGGCGAAAGACAGCCACCGGTGCTGCGGGTTCTCTCTCCCCTTGTCCAAGGTGCATTCCCCCCAGTGTTGATTTAAATTCTACAGGGCGCAACCAAATCCTGCTAATAATTTCGTTTTTCCTGCCGTTTACTCCAACGATAACAATAAAATTGTATCCCAGGACATGTTCCAAATCCTGGGATACACAAGGAGCACCAAATATTCAGTGAACCCGGCTGGATGCGGTGTCCAGAACTCACTCCATTGCCCCGCTCCGGACGGCACCGCATCCCTGTCATAACAGTTTTACTGAACCTGCGTGCCGTCCCGGGGCGCCCCTGGAGCACCGCCCTGGGCGGGTGGTTGATCGCCGCTACTTGACGGCGCACCGGATCCGCCTCCCCCGGCTGGAGGCAGGACATCAACCGGGGTACCCTGTTCGTTGCCGGCACCAGGTGGGGACCCGCCTGCGGGCTGCCCGGGAGAACCGCCCTGTTTTTGTTCCCCGGGAGGCGCACCGGGTGGTGCCGTGGTGCGCCGGGGCTGGACATTCCCGGACCCGGACCCGCCGGCAGGCCGGGAAGGCACAGGTGTGGAGCGAAGGGCTCCCGTTGCCCGCTCATCCCTGGTCTTTTCCTCCGCGCCTGACAGGCCAGCAGTGGGAGGTGCGTTTTTTAGATTAAAGTAAGCGTCCAGGATCTCCCTGGCCACGGAACCGGCGGCGGAACTCCCGTGGCCGCCATACTCCACCACTACGGCCAGGGCCACTTCCGGTTTTTCATAGGGAGCAAAGGCCACAAAAAGGGCGTGGTTGTCGTGGCCATGGACCTCGGCAGTTCCGGTTTTGGCGGCAGCACTGTATGTTGCTCCCGCGAATACCCCTGCCGCGGTACCGTCGGGGGGCAGGGTCGCCTCGTGCATACCCTGCCGGAGTATGGCCAGCGTACGGCTGGACACGTTGACCCGGCGGATCTGCCGGGGTGAAAACTCCTCCACCGTCTGGCCGTCGGGAGCCACAACCTTTTTAACCAGGTAAGGCTTGTAAAGAATGCCTCCGTTGGCGATGGCCGCCACATAATTGGCCAGCTGGAGAGGAGTATAGTAGTTGTTGCCCTGGCCAATGGCCATATCCAGGGTATCGTATTCCCGCCATTTCAATTCCCACTCCATCTTGTTGTACCTGTCCTGCAAAGGGGCCAGACGCCCGTTCATTTCCCGCTCCAGGGCCGCCTTTTCCCCTTCGCCCGCACCGGCCAGGCGCTTCTCATACTCCTTGCGGATATCATCCATTTGTTTTTGTACATTGTCCAGAAGGGGCTTCCACAGGTTGTACTTTTGCTCCGGTCCCGGGATGCGGCCGGCATGCTCCCCGGGCAACTCCAGCCCCGTCTTTTGTCCCAGGCCGAACTCCCGGGCATAGCGGGCAATGGGTTCGGGTCCGAGCATTGCCCCGACAGTCCAGAAAAACGTATCGCAGGATACCTTAAGGGCCCGCACCACATCCACCCGCCCGTGACCGCCGGGTTTCCAGTCGACTTTGTATTTGTAGCGCCCGGTATCGCTAATGGCAAACTGGGGAGTTATTTTGCCCAGTTCCAGCGCTGCCGCCGCCACTACCATTTTAAAGGTAGAACCCGGGGGATACAGGGCTATGGCCCGGTTGAGCAGCGATTGATCCCGGCTAATTTTGGCCCAGGCCGCATTCCACTCCTTCCGGGAAAGGTCGCGGGTAAAGATGGTGGGATCATAGGTGGGGTGGCTGGCCAGGGCCAGCACCTCCCCGGTGCGCACATCCAGCACCACTGCCGCCCCGGCTCTGGCCTGGCTGTAACCCTCTTTTTGCAACCGGGCGATACCCCGGGCCAGGGCATCCTGGGCCGCCCGCTGCAGGCGGGCATCAATGGTGAGCACCAGGTTGTTTCCCGGTACAGGCTCTTTTACGCCCAAATCCCTTACCGGCTGCCCCTGAGCATCCACCTCCACCTGGCGGGCACCCCGCTGACCCCGCAAATAGGGCTCAAAGGATTTCTCCAGGCCGTCCTTGCCCCAGGAGTCCCCCAGCCTGTAACCCCTGTCTTTATTCTCCTCAAGCTCCTTCTGATCCATGATGCCCACGTAACCCAGGGTGGGCACCAGCAGGTCCCCATAGGGGTAGTGCCGTACCGGCCGCACATCGATGAGCACTCCCGGCAGCTCCAGCCGCTGCTCCTCAATCCGGCTTACCGTTTCACTGGACACCTTATCGGCTATGGGCACCGGTTCATAAAGGCGCAACTTTTGTTCGTTGAGTTTTTTATGGATTTCCTGTTCGATCTCCGCCACGCTCATGCCCTGGAAGGTTTTTTCCCCCACCAAAATACGGGCCAGCCTGGCAATCACCCGGTCGGTATCCTTGATGCCTAAATAGGCAAAGGAAATGGTGTAGACCGGCTGGTTGCCCACGATGCGCACGCCGTTGCGGTCGATAATTTCCCCCCGGGGGGCAATGATGGGAATCAAGCGCAGGTGGTTCTGCTGGGCCATCATCTGATATTTGTCCGCCTCCACCAGCTGCAAATAGGCCAGGCGGATAAAGAGCACGGTAAAAGCGGCAATCACCAGACCCAGCAACACCTGTAACTTTCTTTCCAGCCTTTTTGCTGTTACCCCGTTTGTTGCCACGGCGCATCCTTCCCCTGCTTAATTAAAACTGGCCCACCTTAAACCACCCCTTGAGGTAAAGGCGGTAAAACTTGCGGTAAAATAACGGCACCAGCAGCGCATTGTACATGGCTGAAGGAAGGACCACCCCAACCAGGGCCACACCCGGAGGAATTTTGATCTGCAGGTATACCAGCAAGAGGTAATAAATTAACTGACTTACCATGGTGGCAAAAAAAGTCAACACCATCACTACCAGGCTGCTGTCCTTGTAGAAACGGGTTTCGGACCAGCCCACTAAATAACCGGCCACAGCAGTAGAGAGGGCGTTGAGGCCGAAATAGTTGCCGGTGATAAAATCTTTCATCAAACCGGCAACAAACCCCCAGAAGGCCCCCTCCCGCTGCCCTCTCAAGAACGCATAAAAAACTACCAGTAAAAAAGTCAGATCGGGTACCACACCCTTAACGTGAATCAAATCCACCACCGTTACCTGCAGCAGCAGGGCCAGCAATAAAAATCCGGGCAGGACCAGCAAGCCCAACAAAGAAAAAAACCTCCCGCACGGTTATATCTTTCAGTGACGACTTTAAAGTCAAAACGTCCGGTATACGGACCGGCTTAAAGAGCCGGGGGGTGCACCCCCGTAATTACCAGCACTTCCTCCAGGCGGTTAAAATCCACAAAGGGCCGCACGGAGGCTTCAAAGAAAAGACCGGTTGGATCCCTCTTCACCCTGGTTATCTCGCCAATGGGGATGCCCTTGGTAAAAATGCTCTTCGTACCGGAAGTAACCACCACCTGCCCGGGTCTTGTGGGCATGTCGTTGGGTATATGGATCATGCGCAGGCTTCCGGCACTTCCGGCGGTGCCCTCAACCATACCCGGCGTACGGCTGTCCTGCACCAAAGCGCTGACCGCACTGCGCGGGTCGGTGATTAATAGAACGGTGGCGGTATGGTCGGTGGTGGCGATTACCCGCCCTACCAGACCCCGGGGAGTCAATACCGTCATATTTTCTTTGATGCCCTGTGCCCGGCCCTTGTTGATGGTAATGGTGCTGAACCAGTTTCCCGGATCCCGGCCTATTACTGCCGCCGCGGTAACTTCAAGCCCGGAGTCGGCAGCGGGACCGCTTTTAAAATCCAAAAGTTTTTTCAGTCTCTCGTTTTCCAAACGGTATTCCCTGGCCTGCTGAAGCTCGCCTTCCAGCCGGGCCACCTTATCCGACAGCTCCTCTGCCCGGCGCGACGCGTTGACCAGGGAAAGAGGAAAAGTGACCACATCCCTGATCCCCCGGCCCAGCCCGGTGGTTACCTGTTCCAAAGTGGCAAAGACATCCACCAGGGTCTTCTCCAGAGGTGTTGCCTCCACCCGGCTAAAGGCGGTCACCCGCATCACATACAGGACCAGGACCAGCAAAATAACCAGAAAAAAAAGCCTCTTGCCCGAAGTCAACGGATCAACACCTATCTTTTTATGATAGTTTGCGCGGGTTTATGAGTACCCGGCGTAAAACGTCGATATTTTCCAGCACCCGCCCGGTGCCGTAAGCCACGCACAAAAGCGGCTCATCGGCCAGGTGCACAGGCATGGCCGTCTCTTCGCTCACCAGCCGGTCCAGCCCCCGCAGCATTGAGCCACCTCCGGCCATGACAATGCCCCGGTCCATAATGTCGGCGGCCAGCTCCGGCGGAGTCTGCTCCAGGGTGCCCTTAATGGCATCCAGAATAGCCGATACAGGCTCGGAGAGAGCCTTGTAAACCTCCTCGGAGGTAATGCGCACCGTTTTGGGCAAACCGGTCACCAGGTCCCTTCCCCGGACGTCATAGGTCTGAATTTCCCCGGTGGGATAGGCGGTTCCTATTTCAATCTTGATCTCCTCCGCCGTGCGCTCCCCGATCATGAGGTTATATGCTTTCTTCACATGCTGGATGATCGCTTCATCCATTTCATCCCCGGCAATACGAATGGAGCGGCTGGTAACAATGCCCCCCAGGGAAATTACCGCCACCTCGGTGGTACCCCCGCCTATATCCACAATCATATTGCCCGTTGGTTCATGTACGGGCAGGCCGGCGCCAATGGCCGCCGCCATGGGTTCCTCAATGAGATAGGCTTCCCGGGCGCCGGCCTGCAGGGCGGCTTCCCGCACCGCCCGCTCCTCTACCGGCGTCACCCCGGAGGGAACCGAAACCACCACCCGGGGGCGGATGAGAAAGGTGCGGTTGCGCAGGGCCTTGTTGATGAAGTACTTGATCATGCTCTGGGTTACATCGAAGTCGGCAATCACCCCGTCCTTCATGGGCCGGATGGCCACGATGTTTCCGGGCGTACGGCCAATCATCTGCTTCGCCTCTTCCCCCACGGCCAGCACTTGGCCGGTGTCCCGCTGAATGGCCACCACCGAGGGCTCCCTTAAAACAATGCCCTTACCCTTTACATAAACCAGGGAGTTGGCGGTGCCCAGGTCTATACCCATGTCCTTGGAGAACAGCCCGATCCGCATGTTCTCTCCCCTTTCTTAATCTAGATCATCTAAATCAAACCTTTGGCCTTGAAACTGACGTACTTATTATCCCCAATAACCAGGTGGTCCAGAACCTCAATGCCGATAATGCGCCCGGCATCAATCAGGCGCCTGGTTACCTCCAGGTCCTCCTGGCTGGGGGTTGGATCCCCACTGGGGTGGTTGTGCAACAGGATTACCGCCGCCGCATTGCGGCGAATGGCATTCTTAAACAATTCCCGGGGATGCACCGTGGAGGAATTAAGGGTGCCGATGGAAATGATCTCCCGGGCAATCACCTGGTTTTTGGTATTCAACAACAACGCCCGGAAATGCTCCCTGTCCAGGTAGCGCATTTCCTCCATGACCAAACGGGCGACATCTTCGGGACTTCTGATCACCGGCCGGGTTTCCCCACCGGCCTGGGCAATACGGCGGCCCAGCTCCAGGGCTGCTTTCAACATGGCCGCCTTGGCCGGCCCGACCCCCCGTACACTGCTCAACTCCTCCACGGAGGCGTCAACCAGGCCCCGCAGGCTGCCGAAATGTCCCAAAAGGGCCGCCGCCAGTTCCATGGCGCTGGCCGTGGGTGTACCTGTGCGCAAGAGAACGGCCAAAAGCTCCAGATCCGTCAGCACCCCGGCACCATCCCGCAAAATACGCTCCCGGGGGCGCAGATCCACGGGCATGTCCTTAATGGTAATGCGGTACGTTGGGGAATCCAAGGCTTCTTGCGGCCTCCAAACACACTTAAAAGATACCCGAAAGGGTTCCCCGGGAAACTTCCGGGAAAAATCTTAGTTGTTTTGAACATACTCCAGAGGATCCACACCAAATTCCTTCAACACCTGGGCCAAACGAGCCAGGGGAAGGCCGACCACATTAAAATAGCATCCCCTGATTCCGGCAATAAAAATTGCCCCCAGTCCCTGGGCAGCATAGGCCCCTGCCTTGTCCAGGGGTTCACCGGTGGCCACATACCTGGCAATTTCTTCTGTCGTCAGTGGTCTGAACCTCACCCGGGTGCGCTCGTGGGTAACCACCCGGCGCCCGGAGGGTTTTTCCATCACCGCCAGGCCGGTGAAAACCTCATGCTCATTTCCTGCAAGGAGGCTGAGCATCTCCGCGGCCTCCCGGGCATCGGCCGGCTTACCCAGGACCTTGCCCTGCCAGACCACCACAGTATCCGCCGCCACCACCAACCCTTTGGAAATGGAGGGCTCCACGGCCCCGGCTTTTCTAAGGGCCAGCGTCTCTACCAGTTGATGGGGGGGCAACCCTTCTTGTACCTCTTCCGCGACCTCAGGAGCCACTACGGTGAAAGGTAAGCCCAGCTGTTCCAGCAACATGCTCCGGCGCGGCGAGGAAGAGGCCAGGTAAATAGGCAACACTTTTGAACCTCCGCATTTACAGTTTACGGTATAAAAGATATCCCAGGAGTAAACCCAGCGCCGTGAGGGGCCCCAAGGTAAGGGTAAAACCAAAGGTGAGCCGGGCAAAATGAAGATCTAAAGTAGCCGGGGCAAAGCCAACGGAGGTAAAAGGCTTAAGGACGGGCAAAAAAGGAATGAGCACTGCTCCCAGCGCGTCACCCACCAGGGCCCCGACCAGCATGAGAATTACCAGCAACCAGAAATTTCTCTGGGGCTTGTACATAGCAGCCACAGCTATCACCCGGCCATCGAAAATTGACCACTTATCTGTACTAGTTTATCATTTTGCCTCTTTTGTGACAAGCTGCAATTCCGCCCTGTCAAGCATTTCCACTCTCGCACCGGCGCTTTTCGCCCGGCAGCAGGGTGGGGGGATCTTACCCTATTGTTCCGGTAAGCACCGCCGCCACAAAAGCAGCGTAAAAAACCCCGCCGTAGACCACCAGAAATCGTGCATCAAGAAAACCGCGCCGCAAAAGCAACAGGTAAGTCACCAGCCCGGAAGCCAGTGCCAAAAGGGCACTTAAAAAGGCCGTTTCGGTGAGCACCCATGGGGTCAGGATAATGCCGATGGCCGGAATAACGGAACTCTGAAAAACCATCGCCCCGGTAATATTACCCAGGGCCATGGTATCCTTGCGCTGGGCAAGCCAGATGACACTGTTAAATTTTTCGGGCATCTCCGTGGCCAGAGGGGCAACCAGAAGGGAGAAAACAAAAGCGGGCACCCCCAGTAGGGCCGAGAGATCCGCCACGCCGTCTACAAAAACCTTTGCCCCGCCTACGATACCCAGAAAGGCCAGGAGCACCTGAACAATTACCAGCACCAGGGGAGGATTGTCGACCCTCTTACACAGGTAAAGGGGTTCACATTCCCCTTCCTCCTGGTCCAGGGTGCGTCCTCTGGTAATGGTTTCATACACGAAATAGATGTAGGCCACAACCAGCCCCAGGGCCACCACCAGCTTTAACGGGCGGGGAAGAAAAGCGGCTGCAATGGCCAGTGTATAAACCACCAGGAAGAAAAACAGATCCCGCCGGATTACATGCGGATCGGGCTCCAGACGGGGGTAATTCCCGGCGCGGTTGCGGCGGAAGGCCAGCACGGCTCCCCCGCTGATCAGTAAAGCCAGGGTCCCCAGCATAAAGGGTGCGCCCAGAATGGCCCCGATGCCTATTTCCTTCCCCACTTCGCCGCCGCCCAAAAGGATGGCGATCAGGGGAATGACCGTTTCCGGCATGGCCGTACCCACCGCGGCCAGGATGCTCCCCACCGCCCCCTCGGTCAGGCGAAGTTTCCTTCCCAGCCATTCCACACCATTGGTAAAAAAACCGGCGCTGACCAGGATAACCCCCAAACTGATCAATAACAGGGCAACGTCCAAACCCATCGAAGCTCCCTCCACATAAAAAGGCCCACCGCCAAAAAACGACGGGCCTTACGTCTGAAATTAATTATAGCCCCACTGGCCGACAAAGTCCACCCTTATGCCCCGGGGGTGCCAGGCCAAACTGCCCCGCGCCGGTACATCTTTACCTCTTTTTTTATGTGAGCGCCTTCTGGATCAAGCCGGTCAGGGGAGTAAAAACGGCCTCCACGGCCCTGGCCGGATTGGGCAGCGGTAAATTCAGGACCAACCCATAACTATAGATCATTCCCAGAAATAAAAGCACACTGAAAGCAACCAACTCCCGCCACATTTTCTTTTTCACCAGGGGTGGCACCTGCAGGGCGATGATGGCGATAAAGAGCAGGCTGAGCAAAGTAATCTGCATCGTAGATTACCCTCCTTGATATGTTCACTGAGCTTCCTGCATCCTGGGAGGCCGTAAGGGTTTATTGATCAGGCCGATGCGCCGGATCACCGTTTTCACCTCCACCGTCACGGGCATAGTCGCGAAAACATCCTCCCATTCCCCTTCTACCTGCCTCCATACCCGGGGATACTTGCGGTGAACCGCTTCACCAAAGCCGAGGGCATCGGCCCGGTATTCCTCCTGCAGCCTGGTTACGCAGGCCATGACCTCCTGCTTGATTGCCCCGGCCAGCTGTTTTTCCAGCCGGGAAATGACCTGGGGATTCCTTAAATCAAGCTCCAGGTTTTCCGATTCGGTAAGGTTCACGCGGGTGTTGATCTCCACCCTCATGCCCGGCTGCCCTCCGGCCAGAAATGGTTCCAGCTTCACTCCCCCGCGGCCGGCACGCAAAATTTCCACGGCCAGTTTCTGTTCACCCCGGGGGCCGGGAATGGAAAAGGTGATTGGCCCGCCCCGCACTTTCCCCCGCACCCACAACAATCCCCGGGCTTCCCGTTCGTTAAGCCATCCCACCAGCCTGTCCCGGCGAAAGACGGCCGTCCCGGTAAGTTTGATGTTATGAAAGGGCGCAGGCCCTGCCCCCCCGGGATGCAGGGACACGCGGCTAAAAGCGGCGTTGGGCACTGCTTCCAAAATGGCCGTATAGGGCTCCTCGCCTGAACTCTCCAGCATCTCGGCAAATTCCCCCAGACGGGTGGGGGCGAAACGGGCGGAAAGTTCCTGGTTCTTGATTACCCCCACGATATTCTGTGCCGGGGTGACCTCCAGGTGGACGGGAACCTCCATGATATCACTGGGATCCCCCCTGGCCACCAGGATCCAGGTATCCCGCCGGAACTGGCGGTTGCGCTCAAAGAAATCCATCACTTCCGCAACCCCCCTTTCCCGGGCCAGCTTTTCGGAAATAAGAATTACCTGGTTATGGGCGAAAAAAAGCTCCCGGGGGCTTTCCATGGACAACCGGCGGATGGCCTCAAAAACCGTCCTGCCCTCCGTAGCCAGGTTGAGGTAGCGCTTACGTCCGCCACCTCCGCCGCCACCACCACCCGTACCTGTGATTCCACCTCCGCCGGCAACGGCCGTGGGAACCAGGACCTGCACCTCCAGGCGCACCCTGCCCTCTGGGGCGGCATCCACGGCCGTGAGCAAAACAATGCCCAGATCTTCCACTTCCCGGTGGTCCCAGCAGCCACTGAGGACGAGAGGCAAAAACAGCAACAGAAACACAAACACCTTAATCTGCCCGCCCCGGTGAAAAAGACGAAAACAGTGACCCGGGACTGGTTCCGGTTGTTTTGTGTTGCAATCAAAACGAAACCTGCTCATTTGGCCACTACCCTTTAAGCTTGCAAAGATACAGATGCGGGTTCTGTTACCTTCTTTGCCCACCGCCGCCTCCCTTTTGCCCCTTCTGGGTTGGTGGGGCGGGTTTCAAGCCCGGGGTCTGGCGGATGGGATCTTCTTTGGCCAGCTCCGCAGGGCGGGCTTCCATGGCCCACATGGGCGCCCGCACCATCACATCCTTTAAATCCCTGGCGTGCAGGGGGGCCAGGGGGGCCAGGTAAGGGATGCCGAAGGAACGCAGGGAAGCCATGTGCACCAGGATGACCAGAAGCCCCATCATCACCCCGAAGATCCCCAGGGTGGCCGCAAGGACCATCATGGGGAAGCGCAAGAGGCGCATGGTGATGGCCATGCTGAATACCGGCGCCACAAAGGAACTGATACCGGTCAGGGCCACGATTATAACCATGAGGCTGGACACAACCCCGGCCGACACGGCTGCCTGGCCGATCACCAGGGCACCCACAATGCTCACCGCCTGGCCCACGTTCCGGGGTAGACGGATGCCGGCCTCCCTTAAGGCCTCAAAGGTAAATTCCATCAAAAAGGCCTCCACAAAGGCTGGGAAGGGCACCCCTTCCCGGGATGCGGCTATGCTGATCAACAGCCGGGTGGGGATCATCTCCTGGTGAAAGGTGGTAATGGATATGTAAAGGGAAGGTAATATCAACGATGCAATAAAGGCAATGTATCGAAGCCAGCGCACGGCCGTGGCCAGGAAGAAGCGTTCGTAGTAGTCCTCGGAAGACTGTATGAAAACGACAAACTCCGCCGGCACGACGAGCACAAAAGGGGTGCCGTCGGTAATAATGGCCACGCGCCCGTCCAGAAGCATGCTCACCACCCGGTCGGGACGTTCCGTGCGGAACACCTGGGGAAAGGGAGAATGCGGGTGGTCCTCGATTAATTCTTCGATATTGCCGCTTTCGATGATGCCGTCCACCTTGATGCGGGAAAGGCGGTCCTTCACTTCCTGCACCAGCCGGGGATCGGCCAATCCCCTGAGATAAACTATCTCCACAAAGGTACGGGTGCGCTCTCCCAGAGTGATCCTCTCGGTCACCAGGTTGGGGTCGCGCAGGCGGCGGCGGATGAGGGAGGTGTTGGTGCGCAGCAACTCGGTAAACCCTTCCCGGGGCCCCCGTACCACGCTTTCGCTGGTGGGCTCCTCGATACCCCGCACCGGCCAGCCGGGAGCGGTGGCCAGAAGGGCCACGGCCTCCCCTTCAACGAGCACGGCAGTGTCACCATAAAGAATCCCGTCCACAAGTTCAAAAACAGTTGCAGCTTCCCTTACCGAGCCCGTATTAACCATGAAATTACGGACCAGGGCGAACAAATTTCCGGCCGTCTTCCCCCCCAGGCCGGCCATGCGGGACTCCAGGGTCAGGCCCTTAATCACGGTGTCATTGACCGTACCTTTGTCCGTCATGCCGTCGATAAAAACAACGGCCCCGGGAACACCCCCGTCAACACCCAGCCGGAGCTCCCGGACAACTAAATCGCTGCTGTTCCCTAGTATTTGCTTGACAAGGGCCAGGTTGTCCTTTAACCGGGAACTGAGGGGCATTTTTTTCAATTCCCCGGCCTCGTAGCTTTGCTCCCATTGAGTGTGGCTTTCCTTGAGGGATTGGGGTTTTTTGTTGCCCCTGGGCAAAATCCGGGCAAACTTTTTTAAAATGCGGACCAAAGGATCACCTCCCGGAAAGACTTATTCCTCTTTCATGAACCCAGCACTCACCATAACATGACTCTGCTCCTGGTGCTTCAGGTTTATTAATAAATCCGGGTTAAGGAAGACCTGATATCCCAGTGAGTGCTGGGCAGTGCTTCACGTAAGATGCGCACCGCATCCCTGTTATAGCGGTTTTCCGAATCAACCCTTCGAAATGGTATTATGAGTTGGCCGGGGAGCTTTTATCCAAAGGTACCAAAATTAAAAAAGCACCGGATTATCCGGTGCTTAATATATCAATTAACGCTATGATTTCCCACCCGCGTACGGAACCGCATCCATTGCTCCCTTCTCCACAAGTACCTCCCGGGCCTCGGCCACCATATAGAGAGAACCGGTAATACAAACCAGCTCATTTGCCCGGACCAGGGACAAGGCATACTCCACGGCTTCGGAAACCGACTCGATGGTGTAGACCTCGGTTACATATTTGCGAGCCTCTTCGGCCAGGCGCTGCCAGTCGCCGGCCCGGGGGCTGTTGGGGCGGGTAACCACTACCGCCCGGGCCCGGGAGGCCAGTTCAGCCACCACCTTGCCCCGCTCCTTATCCCCCAGCATACCGATGACCAGCACCACCTGTTTGCCGGTGAAATAATCGTCCCATGCCTTTGCCAGGCTGCGGGCGCCGTCGTAGTTATGGGCACCGTCCAGGAGCACCAGGGGCCGGTTCAAGACAATTTCCAGCCGGGCCGGCCAGCGGACCACGGCCAGCCCCCGGTACAGGGCTTCTTCAGGAATGGAAAAACCCTGCTCCGCCAACAATTCCACCACCGCCACCGCTCCGGCGGCGTTCACCAGCTGATGCCTCCCCAGCAGGGGGATAAAGAGATCCCGGTAGGTGCGACGCAGGCCGTGCACGGCAAAGTACTGCCCGCCCTGATCAACCCCGCCCCCGGCTGCTTCCCACAAAACGGTACGGTAAGAAATTTCCGGGTTGAGGTTGAACCTGTTGTCGTTCTCCTCCGCCACCTCCGCCCCCGGAGGATTGGCGGAGCCCCCACTGTTCACCAACACCATGGGCGAACCCTTTTCCCGGCAAAACTGGGCCACCACTTCCAGCGCCTCCCCCCGGCAGGCCGTCACCAGGGGCATACCGGGTTTGATAATCCCGGCCTTGACAGCGGCTATCTCCCGGATGGTCCGGCCCAGGTAATCCATGTGGTCCATGGCCACGTTGGTGATTACCGTAACCAGGGGTCTTTCAACCACATTGGTGGAATCAATGGCTCCCCCCAGCCCTACCTCCAGGATTAAGAAATCCACCCCTTCTTCGTAAAAATACTGGAAGGCCATAGCGGTACTGACCTCAAACTCGGTAGGATGCTCGAAACCTTGCGCCACCATAGCTTCCAGGTGTGGCTTCAGCTGTCCGACCAACGAGGCCACCCGCTCAGGAGGGATTTGCACCCCGTCAATTTGATACCGTTCCGTATAGGAATGCAGGTGGGGCGAGGTAAAAGTGCCCGTCCGGTAACCGGCGGCAGTGAGGACCGAAGCTACCATGGCGGTGGTGGAACCCTTGCCGTTGGTGCCCCCGATGTGTACCACCCTTAGCTTTTCCTGGGGATCCCCCAGCCGGCGCAACAGTTCCCTGATGCGCCCCAGGCCGAAATTTACCCCGAATTTGGTCAGGTTCTGCAGGTAGGTCATGGCTTCATCGTACTGCACCGCTGTCACCCCTCCCTATCCCGCAAGAACCGCCAGCCGTTCCCGGATGGCTGACGCTTTCCCGGCCAGCTCCTTCTCCCTAGCCTTTTCCTTTTCCACCACTTCCGCCGGTGCTTTGGCCAGGAAACTTTCGTTCCCCAGCTTGCTTTCCACTCTCTTGAGCTCTTTTTCCACCGCAGCCAGTTCCTTTTTCAGGCGGGCCAGTTCCCGGTCAATGTCGATGAGTCCGGCCAGGGGCACATAAATCTCCACACCCCGGGCCACACCGTGGGCGGCCTGCGGGGGAACCCGGTCCAGTTCAGGTTTTAACTGCACCCGGCAGCGGGCGAGCCCCTGGATGTAACTGGACCACTCCTGGATCAAATCCCGGGTATGGCCGTCAGTTACCACCAGTATGACGTCTGCCGTCTTGCCCGGGGGAACATTCATTTCGCTCCTGATATGGCGGATGGACCGGATTACCTCCATGAGCACCGCCATTTCAGCCTCGGCCCTTTCATCCCGCAACTCGGGCCGGTAGACCGGCCAAGGGGCCTGCATGATCGTGCGACCCTGGTGGGGGAGGCGCTGCCAGATTTCCTCGGTGATGAAGGGCATGAAGGGATGGAGCAGCTCCATGGTTCCCCGCAACACCCGGGCCAGCACGTCCTGGGCGCAGGCCCGGTCCCGGGCGTCTTGACCACGGTAGAGCCGGGGTTTAACCAGTTCAATATACCAGTCGCAGAACTCATCCCAGATGAATTCATAGAGAACCCGGGCCGCTTCTCCCAGTTCGTAGGAGTCCAGGAACCTGGTTACTTCCTGCACGCAGGCCTGGTAGCGGCTCAAGATCCAGCGGTCGGCCAGGGTATGGGCTTCCCTGCCCGGGGCCGAAGCCGGATCGTAATCCTGGAGGTTCATCAGGGCAAAGCGGGAAGCATTCCAGATCTTGTTGGCAAAGTTTCTTGCCCCGTCCAGGCGCTCAAAGTGAAAGCGCAGGTCGTTGCCGGGCGTGTTGCCGGTAACCAGCATGAAGCGCAGGCTATCCGCACCGTGGCTTTCAATAACGTCAATGGGGTCCACCCCGTTGCCCAGGGACTTGCTCATTTTGCGCCCCAGGGCGTCCAGCACCAGGCCGTGGATGAACACTTCCCGGAAGGGTACTTCCCGCATGAAATGAAGGCCGCTCACAATCATCCGGGCTACCCAGAAGAAGATGATGTCCCGGCCCGTCACCAG
The DNA here is from genome assembly GCF_900142025.1 of Desulfofundulus thermosubterraneus DSM 16057. GTDB lineage: Bacteria > Bacillota > Desulfotomaculia > Desulfotomaculales > Desulfovirgulaceae > Desulfofundulus > Desulfofundulus thermosubterraneus. Next base: position 73,538 of record NZ_FQZM01000016.1, read on the forward strand.
CACGGAAGTGGGGTAATAATAATCCAGCTCCGGCGTTTTTTCCGGCCAGCCCAGGGTGGAAAAGGGCCACAGGGCCGAAGAAAACCAGGTGTCCAGCACGTCGGGATCCTGCTCCAGGCGAGTGCTGCCGCAGCAGGTGCATTTCCGGGGCGGTTCCTTGGCCGCAATAGCCTCCTCACAGTTCCGGCAATACCACACCGGAATACGGTGCCCCCACCAGAGCTGCCGGGAAATGCACCAGTCCCGGATGTTTTCCATCCAGTTCAGGTAAATTTTCGTGAAGCGTTCCGGCACGAAACGGATGCGCCCCTCCTTAACCGCCTGGATGGCCGGCTCGGCCAGCGGTTTCATGCGCACAAACCACTGGCGGGACAGCATGGGTTCGATAACCGTGTTGCAACGGTAGCAGTGCCCTACGGCGTGGTTGTGATCTTCCACTTTGACCAGGTAACCCTGCTCATTTAAATCCTTGATGATTCTCTTGCGGCATTCCCAGCGGTCCAGGCCCTGGTAAGGACCGGCCTCTTCATTCATCACCGCGTCTTTGTTGATCACCCGCACCTGGGGCAGGTTGTGCCGCCGCCCCACCTCAAAGTCGTTGGGATCGTGGGCGGGAGTGATCTTCACTGCCCCGGTGCCAAAGGAGGGATCCACGTACTCATCGGCAATGACGGGCATTTCCCGGCCCAAAAGGGGCAGGACCAGGGTTTTGCCCACCAGGTGCCGGTAGCGTTCGTCCCCGGGATGAACGGCCACGGCCACGTCCCCCAGCATGGTTTCCGGCCGGGTGGTGGCCACGGTGATGGCATCACGGCCGTCACTGGTGGGGTATTTGATATAATATAGCTGCCCCGGCTTGTCCAGGTGCTCCACTTCAATGTCGGAAATGGTGGTGTGGCAGCGGGGGCACCAGTTGACGATATAATAGTCCCGGTAGATAAGGCCCTGTTCATACAGGCGCAGGAAAACTTCTTTGACCGCTTCGGAACACCCCTCGTCCATGGTAAAGCGTTCCCGGTCCCAGTCACAGGAAGCCCCCAGGCGGCGCAGTTGGTGGGTTATGCGCCCCCCGTACTGTTCCTTCCAGGCCCAAACCCTTTCCAAGAACTTCTCCCGGCCCAGGTCGTATTTGCTCTTGCCCTCTTTGGCCAGCTGTTCTTCCACCTTGGCCTGGGTGGCAATACCCGCATGGTCGGTACCGGGAAGCCACAGGGTGTTGTAGCCCTGCATGCGGCGCCAGCGTGTGAGAATGTCCTGCAAAGTATTATCCAGGGCGTGCCCCATATGCAGCTGCCCGGTGACGTTGGGCGGGGGCATTACAATGGAAAAAGGCTCCCGGTCATCAACCTCGGCACGAAAGAATTTATTTTCTTCCCAGTAGCGGTACCACTTTTCTTCCACGGCCCGGGGATCATAAATTGTGGGCATGTCAAATTGCGTCATAATGCCTCTCCTCCCTGTAATCTGTGAAACATTATAATTTGATCCCCGCCTTTTAGCAACCTCCGGAACAAATTCCTGGCATGAAATGCTAATAACCAAATAGAGATAGTTAAAGGGGAAAACAAAGTCGTGGAGATTCGGGGGTGTTGAAAAGTGGACAGACCCAGATTGTTGTTGGTGCTTTTGCTGCTTTTGAGCCTGACCCTGGCGGCAGGTGCCATAATCATTAAAAAGTTTAGCCAACCACAACCGGAAACCAACATCATACGTCTAATGGAAGGGCCGCGTTCGGTTTACCACCTGCCCCATTACATAGCCCTGGCCCTGGGTTTTTTCAAAGAGCAGGGACTGGAAGTGGTTGTGGAAAATACGGACAATAACCAAACACTGCTGCCCGCCCTGGCCGGGGAACGGGCCGACGTGGCCCTGGTTGGCCTGGAACAGGCCATTTATAGCCGGGCGGACGGATCTTTAGGGGACGTGGTGGCCTTCGCTGCCGTAACCCGGCGGGACAGCCATTTCCTGCTGGCCCGCAAAGCAAACGACCCCTTTGAATGGGCCAGTTTGAAGGAAAAGACCGTCATTGCCGGCTGGCCGGAAAGCATTGAAACGGTGCTTTTAGAGGGACTCTTAAGGCAGAAGAACATCGCCCCCTACCGGGAGGTAACCCTTTACACCAACATTCCGGCATCTTTACGCATAGGTGCCTTTTCAGCAGGGTCGGGGGATTTTATCATCCTGGCCGAACCACAGGCCTCAATGGTGGAAAATGCGGGGCTGGGCCGGGTGGTGGTCTCCCTGGGCAAAGAAGCAGGCCCCTTCCCGGCGGCAGTTTACGCGGCCAGGGCGGAATTTATCCGCAGCAACCCCGTCGCCCTGCAGCGCTTTACCAACGCCGTGTACAAAGCCCAGCTCTGGCTGGCCCATCACAGCACCCGGGAAACCGCCCGGGTGGTAAGACCGTATTTTAAGGACATGGAAGAAAACATCCTCGTGCAGGCCATTGAGCGTTACCGGGCCCAGGAAACCTGGCCCGCCAACCCGGTCATCGATCCCGGAAGGTATAACTATCTTATGGACTTGCTGGACCAGGCCCGGGAAATAGCCAGAAGGATCCCCCCGGAACATATGCTAAACAACCAGTTCGCCCAAAAAGCCGTGGAAACTGTAAAGTACGTTCCGGAAAAGGGAAAACCGCGCTGGTTTGAACGCTTAAAGATTTAATTTATCCATCCCTCGATAACGCGCCAAAGCTCGTCCCGTCCTTCACGGGTGCGGGCGGAAAATTTAATGAGGGGGTCGTCCCCCGTTAAACCCAGGGTCTGCCGGACTACCAGCAACTGCCGCAACCCCTGGCTTTTGGAAAGCTTGTCCGCCTTGGTGGCCACCACCACTGCAGGAAGATGGTGATGTTTCAACCACTGGTACAGCTGCACGTCCTGGGCGGTGGGAGGATGGCGCAAGTCCACGATCTGAATCACGCCCCGCAACTCCGGGCGGCGGGACAGGTAGCCCTCAATCAAGGGTCCCCAGCCGACCCGCATCTTCTCCGGCACCCGGGCGTAGCCGTACCCTGGCAGGTCTACCAGGTAAAACCGGTTGTTGATCAGGTAAAAATTCAGGGTACGGGTCCTCCCCGGAGTATTGCTGGTGCGGGCTAGATTACGGCGGTTGACCAGGCAGTTTAACAGGGATGACTTCCCAACATTGGAGCGCCCGGCCAGGGCAACCTCGGGCCTGCCCCCGGCCGGGCAGCGTTGCAAATCGGCTACACTTTTAACAAACTCAGCAGAAACGATGTTCATGGATCGCGGCGGGATCCTCCTTAACCGGTATCACAGGCTGGTAGGAAACCTCGGGAACCTCCCCCGGGGAGGAGCCCAGTTCAGTAGCTTCGTGTGCCTGCTCCTTTTCTAAAAGAGCTATTTCCAGGACTTCATCCATGTGCTCCACCTGGATGAACTGCATCTTGCTCCTGACGTTGGGCGGTATATCGTCCAGCTCCTTGCGGTTATCCTTGGGCAAAATCACCGTGGTGATACCCGCCCGGTGTGCGGCCAGCACCTTTTCCTTGATGCCGCCCACGGGCAACACCCGCCCCCTCAAGGTAATTTCCCCGGTCATGGCCACATCATGGCGCACTTTGCGCCCTGTGAAAGCCGAGGCCAGGGCGCAGGCCATGGTAATGCCCGCCGAAGGCCCGTCCTTGGGGATGGCCCCCTCCGGAACGTGGATGTGGATATCGTGCTTGTCAAACACTTCTTCATCTATACCCAACTGGCTCGCCCGGCTGCGTACATAACTGTAGCTGGCCTGAGCGGATTCCTTCATTACTTCACCCAGTTTACCCGTTAAAGTAAGCCGGCCGGTACCCCGGTAGATGGTAACCTCGATGGCCAGTGTATCACCGCCGACCTCGGTCCAGGCCAGGCCGGTAGCCACGCCCACCTGATCATCTTGTTCGGCCACCCCGTAACGAAACTTGGGCGTACCCAGGAAATGCTCCAGATTCTGTACGGTGACGCGCACCTTTTCTGCTTCCCCGGCCACAATCTGCCGCGCAGCCTTGCGGCAAAGGGTGGCAATCTGCCGTTCCAGGTTACGCACGCCGCTTTCCCGGGTGTATTCCCGGATAATCCGGCGAATGGCTTTTTCGGAAATGCTGAACATCTCCCGGGTCAGCCCGTGTTCCTTCAGTTGTTTGGGCAGAAGGTGCCTCAAGGCAATCTGCACTTTTTCCTCTTCAGTGTAACCGGAAATCTGAATGACTTCCATGCGGTCCAGAAGTGGCCGCGGGATACTATGCTGGACGTTGGCCGTGGTGATGAACATTACATTGGAAAGGTCAAAGGGTACTTCAATGTAATGGTCGCTGAAGCTGTTGTTTTGCTCCGGGTCCAGCACTTCCAGCAGGGCCGCCGAGGGATCGCCCCGGAAGTCCATGCTCATCTTATCAATCTCATCCAGCAGAAATACCGGGTTTTTGGAACCGGCGTTGCGCATACCCTGGATTATCCTGCCCGGCAGCGCCCCCACATATGTGCGGCGGTGGCCGCGGATTTCCGCTTCATCCCGGACGCCGCCCAGAGAAATGCGCACAAATTTGCGCTCCAGGGCCCGGGCAATGGAACGGCCCAGGGAGGTCTTGCCAACCCCCGGCGGGCCGACGAAGCACAAGATAGGTCCCTTCATTTTTCTGGCCAGCTTGCGTATGGCCAGGTATTCCAGGATACGCTCCTTGACCTCGGTAAGCCCGTAATGATCTTCGTCCAGGATGGCTTCGGCCGCTTTAATATCCAGGCGGTCCCGGGTGCTTTTGCTCCAGGGCAGCGCCAGCAGCCAATCCAGATAATTGCGGATAACCGCCGATTCCGCCGCCATGGGCGGCATTTTTTCCAGGCGCTCCACTTCTTTTAAGGCCTTTTCTTCCACTTCTTTGGGCAGCTTGGCTTCGGCAATCTTTTCCCGGTATTCCTCACCTTCGGCCACACGTTCGTCCTTTTCCCCCAACTCCCGCTGAATGGCCTTCATTTGTTCCCGCAGGTAATATTCCTTCTGGGTTTTCTCCATCTGCTTGCGCACACGAATATTGATCTTGCGCTCAAGCTCCACGATCTCCAGTTCCCGGGCCACCAGGGCGCACAGTTTCTCCAGCCGTTTAACTATGTCCACGGCTTCCAACACCTGCTGTTTCTCCTCTATGCGCAGGGGCAGGTGGGAGGCAACGATATCGGCCAGCCGTCCCGGTTCCTCCAGGTTGACCACGGAAACCACCGTTTCCGGCGGGATGCGCTTGGAGAGTTTGACATACTGCTCAAACTGGTAAACCAGGCTGCGCATCAAAGCTTCAATCTCGGGAGTTTTGATAAAATCTTCGTTATATTGTTCCACTTCTACTTTAAAGAAAGGCTCATGGGCCAGGTAACGCCTGATATGGCCCCGGGCAAGACCTTCTACCAGAACCCGGATGGTACCGCCGGGCAACTTGAGAAGCTGTTTCACCTCGGCTACGCTACCAATCCGGTATATGTCATCAACGCCGGGATCGTCGGTCTGGGCTTCCTTCTGGGTGGCCAGAAAAATAATGCGGTCGTTCATCATGGCCTGCTCAATGGCCTGCACCGACTTTTCCCTACCCACGTCGAGGTGGATGACCATGTAGGGAAATACCAGAATGCCCCTTAACGGCAGCAATGGTAAGATTCGTACTACCGGCTCCATAGCTGCACCTCCTTCTCGGTGTGTTTCTGCGTTCCGGCCACATACACCACTATTTTAACATACACCTAACATTCCTGCCATAGCAATAAGTGGTGCGGAAAAACAAGAACCCGGCGCAAGACACCGGGTCAGGAACAGCTAATATTCACTGGTCCACATTTTGGGGTTTAACTCCCGGGACAGTGGTTTGACGAAAGGCCAGGGGAAGAAAGCAGTCCCGCTGCCGCCAGTACATCCCGCGGCGCCGGTAGGACGCTTTTGCGGGCGGCGCCAGGTTGTTCCACCAGGGCCGTTTTGAGTACCTCCTCCAGCCTGTCCACCGGCACCACCTCTATATCCGGCAGATCGCGGAAAAGCTCCTGGTAATTTTCCCGGGGGATGAAAACCTTCCTGGCCCCGGCCTGGCGGGCAGCCTCCACTTTGGGCACGATCCCCCCTACGGGCAGCACGAGACCACGGATGGAAACTTCGCCGGTCATGGCCACCCGGTTATCCACCGGGATGCCCGTAATGGCCGAGTATACTGCCGTGGCCACCGCCACCCCGGCCGAAGGCCCGTCCACGGGAATGCCGCCGGGGAAGTTCACATGGATGTCGTAGTCCCGGGGATCCACATCAGTGGTGCGGCGCAGGACGGTGAGGACATTTTCCACCGCCCCCCGGGCCATGCTCTTGCGCCGCATGGTCCGTCCCCGCCCGTTCACCTCTTCTTCGTCCACCACGCCGGTAACAATCACCTTGCCCTGACCCCGGGGGGCAGGCAGGGCGTTGGCTTCAATTTCTAACAGCGCCCCCATGTTGGGACCGTAAACGGCCAGGCCGTTGACCAGACCCACCTGGGGTTGGGAGGCCACCTTTTTTTCGGGCCGGGGGCTGTACTGGCCGCTGTGCACAACCCATTCCACATCGGCCGCTTTGATCTGCTGGCGTCCCTCGGTAAGAGCAATACCGGCGGCAATCTGGACAATGTTTACCGCCTCCCGTCCATTGGTGGCAAATTTTTTAATGACTGCCAGCCCCCGCTCATCCAGGGGAAAACCAATCTTCCGGGCGGCGTTGGCGGCAATAATTTCAATTTCGTGAGGCAGCAAAGGGCGGAAAAAGATCTCGACGCAGCGGGAGCGCAGCGCCGGCGGAATTTCCTCCGGGATGCGGGTGGTGGCCCCCACCAGGCGGAAATCCGCGGGCAGGCCGTTTTGAAAGATATCATGGATATGGCCGGGAATATTGGGATCTTCGGAACTGTAATAGGCGCTTTCCAAAAGGACCTTGCGGTCCTCCAGGACCTTGAGCAGCTTGTTCATCTGGATCGGGTGAAGTTCGCCAATTTCATCAATAAAGAGTACCCCCCCATGAGCCCTGGTCACCGCACCGAGTTTTGGCTGGGGTATGCCCGCCATGCCCATAGGTCCGGCTCCCTGGTAAATGGGATCGTGCACCGAACCAATCAGGGGGTCGGCAATCCCCCGCTCGTCAAAGCGGGCGGTGGTGGCATCCACCTCCACAAACTTCGCATTTTCTTTGAAGGGAGAATGGGGGTTTTTTTTGGCTTCCTCCAGCACCAGCCTGGCCGCTGCCGTCTTGCCCACCCCGGGTGGCCCGTAGATAATGACGTGCTGGGGATTGGGGCCGCAAAGGGCCGCCCGCAGGGAGCGTAAACCTTCCTCCTGGCCAATGATCTCCTCGAATTTGTTGGGCCGGGTTTTTTCGGCCAGCGGTTCGGTGAGGGAAATGGACCGCAACCGCTGCAGCTTTTCTATTTCCTTGCGGGATTCCCGCTCCACGGCCGTTCTATTACCCTGCTGGGCCTTTAACAGGTTCCAGAAGTAAAGGCCGATGATCACTCCAAAGAAAACCTGGACAAAGGTGATAAAGCTGCCCAGTCCCCCGGGAAACTCTGCCACGGTCATGCCTCCTTGCCTTGATTTTTGGCAAGATCTATTATTGCCCTTTTATGCATCTAAAAAACACCGCTACCCTATTTTCAGTTAACTGAGTATCCCCCATGAAATAAAAAAACCGCCCTTCGGGCGGTTCTTCCTCTTCTAGAAAATGTCTTCTAAACTGTCTTCTAAACTGTTTTGCCACGGCTCTTTAGG
>NZ_FQZM01000041.1 GCF_900142025.1 Desulfofundulus thermosubterraneus DSM 16057
GTTTATACCCCTGTGCCCAGCGGGTCAGCCCATGGTTTACTGGGGTTCAGACAAAAAGCACATGACCCTAAAGTTCCGCTGTCCCAAAGCTGCCGGTCGACAGGTGGAGTGTGAGGACCAGTGCCGGTGCAATAACCCTTACGGGCTGGTGGTAAGGTTTCGCGTAACCGATAACCCCCGCTTGTTTTCCTGCCCTCACCGGGGCAGTGAAAACTGGCAGAGGCTTTACAGCCAGCGAATCTCTATCGAGCGCTGGTTTGCGATGTTAAAAGAACACCTGTATATGGACAAAATGAACCGGCGGGGAATCGATAATGCTTTTACAGATGTGATGCTCTGCTTGATCACCTTCCTTGCCGGCACACTGGCCCAACTGAAAATCGAGCAGCACAGCCGTAAGGCTGCTTAATTCCTGTTAGTCAAAAGAATGCCGCAAAGTGGAACCAAATTTGGAGAGGGGTGATCTGTCCTTTTTTAGCTGCCTTTTGTTGTCAGAATAAGTTTTTGATCATTTTTTAGCGATAGTTCAGGGCTAATTTCCCATTTATGCTCCTCAGGAGTTATTTCTTACCAGCCTGGAACTTGAATTTTGCAGGTTACACTAATTTCGCACATCGTATTATTATCGTTTTTTTACTCACTGAACAATGATGCTCTTTCTAAGCCTGCCGTGACAAGCAGTAAATGCTGGTCTTACCAGTACAGCTTTTTCAGTGAGTGCTGGGCCTGTTCGGCTCTCGAAGAAGAGGGACAGCAGTCATCCGTACGAAAAAAACAGAGCCGGTCCGAAGCGAACCGTGGTGCACATCTTACGCGGAGCATATGAGTGAGCGGGACTGCGGGAGAAATTCCGCGGTTAAATTTTCCTGATCATGTTTTCGTTTTTTTCGGCTCATACTAAACTTACAATTTTACCAAAAAGGGGCTCGGGCACGATGAAACTGGCGCTCGTTTCCTTCCGCCGTTCCGCTTTATTATTACTGGCCCTGGTTGTTTTGGCCACGGGGTTGGTGGTGACCGCCGGGCAATCACCGGCCCAGGAGCGCACCCTTTACTGGGGACTAAGTGGGGATGATGTGATCAGGGTGCAGCAGCGCCTGCTGGACTGGGGGTTCTATGACGGGCCGGTAGACGGCTTCTACGGCAGCAAAACCCAGCAGGCGGTGGTGGATTTTCAGCTAAACAATGGCCTTGTTCCCGACGGCGTGGTCGGTCCAAATACCTGGGCCGCCCTGGGCTTTCCCCCGGCCCCCGCGACAGCACCACCCCCAGAACCGCCGGCGGTCTCCCGGGGAGTAACCAACCGGGATGCGGTTTACCTGCTGGCCAGGGTTATTGAAGGGGAGGCAGCCGACGAGCCCTTTGAGGGCAAAGTGGCCGTGGGAGCGGTGATTCTGAACCGCACCAGGAGTGCGGCCTTTCCCCACAGCTTGGCGGGAGTCATCTTTCAGCCCCATGCCTTTGAATCGGTGAGCAACGGCCAGTACAACCGCCCGGTGAGCGAGGAGTCCCTGCGGGCAGCCATGCTGGCCATGAGCGGGTGGGACCCGACGGGGGGAAGTCTTTACTTCTGGAATCCAGCCAAGCCGGTGAACCCGTGGATCTGGACCCGGAACATCGTCACCCAGATTGGCCGTCACGTATTTGCCCGCTAAAGGAGGTCGGGAGTTGACGATGAACAATAAGAGGTTTTGGCTATTGCCCCTGGTGGCCGGGGTATTGCTGGTGGGCGCTTTAGGTTACTGGGGCTACCAGCAGTTCACCGTACGCCAGCGTCTGGAAACGGCTTTAAATAACAAGTACTACCGGGCCCTGTACGATCTGACGGAAAACGTCCAGAACATGGAAGTGCTGCTTTCCAAAAGCCTGGTGACCGGTACGCCGGAAGCACAAAGCACCCTTTTCATGGAGCTCTGGCAGCGGGCCATGGCGGCCCAGGCGGATTTAAACCAGCTGCCGGTGACCGATGCCCTCACCGGACGCACGTCCAAGTTCCTCACCCAGGTGGGGGATTACGCCCATTCCCTGCTGCAGCAGGCGGCCAGGGGGCGGCTGGAGTCCGACCGGCAATGGGAAACCTTAAACCGCCTTTACCGGCAGTCCGCCGATTTAAATCTGGCCCTGCACGACCTGGAAGGCCGCATTGCCGATGGGCGGCTTTACCTGAACGAACTGGTGCGGGAAGGCAGCCGCACCCTGGGCCGGCAGGGCCCGCGCCTGGCCAACGCCAACTTCCAGACCATTGAGAAGCACATGGAGAACTTCCCCACACTGATATACGATGGCCCTTTCTCCGACCACCTGGAAAAAAGAACGGCCCGGGGTCTCACCGGAAAGACCATTAACAGGGACGAGGCCCGCAGGCGGGCGCTGGAGCTGGTGGAAGGCAGGGATAACTACACGGTGGAACGGGTGGGGGAAACCCGGGGCAAAATTCCCTCTTACCTGGTGGAACTGCGCCCTCAAAACGGCGATGGGGGAGGCAATATCACCGTGGCCATTACCCAGCAGGGCGGTCACCTGAGCTGGATGACCAACGGCCGCCAGATTGGGCGCCCCGCCTGGAGCATTGAAAAGGCCAGGCAAAAGGCCCGGCAATACCTGGCTTCCCTGGGCTTCAACAACATGGTGGCGGTGTATCATGAGCAGCAGAACGGCGTTGCCGTATTCAACTTTGCCGCCACCCAGGACCGGGTGATCCTCTACCCGGATCAAATCAAGGTGACCGTAGCCCTGGACAACGGCCAGATCCTGGGAGTGGAGGCCTCAGGCTATTTGATGAACCACACCCGCCGCGAACTGCCCCGCCCCCGGATTAGCCCGCAGGAAGCCCGGAAAAAGCTCAACTCCCGGCTGAAGGAGATAAAGGGCGGACGGCTGGCCCTCATCCCGGTGTCCCCGGACAAAGAAAAGCTGGCCTATGAATTTCAGGCCCGGCTGGACAGGGATCTCTTCCTGATCTACATAGACGCCGTGGACGGCAGCGAAGCCCAGGTGCTGCGGGTGGTGCGCAACCCGGAGGGCGTGTTGACGCTGTAAACCAATTACCTGTTGACAGCGGGGCAACCACATGCTAGTATTTTACTTAACTTGATATGGCAGTAAGGCCGTGAAGGGGAAGATGGGTGCGTCAACCATGCCAGCGAGCCGGGGAGGGTGCAAGCCCGGCTGGGGAAGTGCCCGTGCCGCCCCGGAGCCGGGGACCCAAAGGTGATTCCACTCCACCGAGTATGTCCTTTCCGGCAGCCCGCCGTTACCGGGCCAGGAGGGGGTCGCCTTTTCTTGTAGGCGGCCAAATTGGGTGGTACCGCGAGACCGGGCTCTCGTCCCATTGGGGCGAGAGCCCTTTAACTTTGAAAGACAGGCCAGCTGTAAAGGGGTGAGCAGGTGAATAAACTGGAACTGCTCGAGTTTCTGGAAGACAATGCCAGGCTTACACCGGAAGAAATAGCCGTCATGCTACAGACCGACCCGGGGGAGGTGCGCCGGGTCATCCAGGAGCTGGAAGAAAATAAGACCATCTTGAAGTACATAACCCTGGTGGATTGGGAAAAGGCCGGGGAAGAAAAGGTTTCCGCCCTGATCGAGGTACGCATCACGCCCCAGCGGGACGTGGGCTTTGACGCAGTGGCCCGGCGCATTAGCCGGTTCCCGGAAGTGCGCAGTGTGCGCCTGATGTCCGGAGCCTACGACCTGGCCGTATTCATCGAGGGACGCACCATGCGGGAGGTAAGCCACTTCGTGGCCACCAAGCTGGCCACCATTGAAGGGGTAGTCAGCACTACGACCCACTTCGTCCTCAAAACCTACAAGCAGGACGGGGTTATTGTGGATGATGGTGAAGAGGACCGCCGCCTGATGGTAACGCCTTAGTTGCATTAAACTGCAAAACAAGCGGGGAGGAAAAGGCAGATGAACAAAACCTGGTGCGAGCGGATTAATCCCGTGGTACGGGACATACCACCCTCGGGAATTCGCCGTTTTTTCGATATGGTGGCCGAAACCAGAGGGGTCATTTCCCTGGGCGTGGGTGAACCGGACTTTGTCACGCCCTGGCACATCCGGGAGGCCTGCATTTACTCCCTGGAGAAGGGGTACACCATGTACACCTCCAACAGCGGCCTCCTGGAACTGCGCTGTGCCATTGCCCGGGATCTGGCCGGTACTTACGGCGTATTCTATGATCCCCGGAGCGAGATTCTGGTAACGGTGGGGGTAAGCCAGGCCCTGGACCTGGCCTTAAGGGCACTGGTTTGCCCTGGCGACGAGGTGCTGATCCCGGAGCCGTCCTACGTTTCCTATGCCCCCACGGTGATGTTGGCCGGGGGGAAGGTGGTTTCCCTGCCCACCGGCACGGAACAGGGCTTTTGCCTGCGTGCCCACCAGGTGGAGGCGGCCATCACGCCGCGCACCAAGCTCCTGCTGTTATGTTATCCCAACAACCCTACCGGGGCAGTGCTGGACCGGAAAACCCTGCTGGAAATTGCGGAGGTGGCCGTAGCCCACGACCTGATCGTGATCTCCGACGAGATATATGATAAGCTTACCTACGTGGGCCAGCACACCTGCGTGGCCAGCCTGCCGGGCATGAAGGAGCGCACCGTTCTTTTAAACGGCTTTTCCAAGTCCTACGCCATGACGGGCTGGCGGGTGGGTTATGCCTGCGGCAACGCGGATTTCATTGCCGCCATGACCAAAATCCACCAGTATACCATGCTCTGTGCGCCCATTACCGCCCAGATGGCCGCACTGGAGGCACTGAAAAACGGCCGGCCGGCCATGGAACGCATGGTCCGTGAATACAACCGGCGCCGTCACGTGGTTCTGCATGCTTTCCGGGATATGGGGCTGCCCTGTTTTGAGCCCAAAGGGGCTTTTTACGCCTTCCCGGAAATCAGGGTTACCGGCCTGACCTCGGAGGAATTTGCCGAGGCCCTGCTCCAGGAGGAAAAGGTGGCCGTGGTGCCGGGCAATGCCTTCGGGCCAAGCGGCGAAGGTTTCGTGCGCTGTTCCTACGCCGCTTCCCTGGAGGATCTGGGTGAGGCCCTGCGGCGCATGGCCCAACTGGTGCGGCGGCTGGGTGTCCGGCCGCGGGTAATTTCCACTCCCCCAAAGTCTCACCCGCCCCGGGAAGCGGGCATGAGTGCGGCGGGCGGTGTATCCTCCTGAATTGTGACTGCTTAGTAAAGCTATATTGACTGAAGATTAACCCTAAATTTTGTGCAAGTGCAGGAATTAATCATCCGGCGTAGAATTATTCGACACAGAATATTTATTGATTACAACTTGCGCCGGAACCGTATCCGGCCGAAAAAATGAAGGATGGGAGGACGGCAGGAAATGAAACTTTTATTGTTATGTCTTTTTGTGGGTGTACTTATTTACAGCGGCTACAGCAGTATGGGGCGTAACCGTACACTGGGTGATTTCTTTTTAGGCGGGCGGGCCATGGGTCCCTGGCTCTCGGCTTTCGCTTATGGCACCACCTATTTCTCGGCGGTGATTTTTATCGGCTACGCCGGCAAAGTGGGCTGGGGATTCGGTACGGCCGCCCTTTGGATTGTTTTGGGCAACACCCTGGTAGGGAGCCTGCTGGCTTGGCTGGTCCTGGCCAAGCGGACCCGGATCATGACCGCCCGGCTGGGGGCCATGACCATGCCGGAGTTTTTGGAAGCCCGTTATCAAAGCCGGGCCATGAAAATATACGGGGCACTGGTGATTTTCCTCTTCTTGGTGCCGTATTCCGCATCCGTGTTCATGGGTTTAAGCTATTTATTCAATCAGATATTTGGCATTCCCTATTTATATGCCGCGCTGTTGATGTGCCTTTTAACAGCCCTGTACCTGATCATGGGTGGTTACCGGGCAGTGGCCCTCACCGACGTGATTCAGGGGACGGTTATGCTGGCCGGAGTGGGCATTTTGCTCTACTATGTCCTGGGGGCCCCCCAGGTGGGGGGGCTGTTCCAGGGGTTGCAGCGGCTTGCCCAGGTTGACCCCGGGCTGGTCAGCCTGGCTGGGCCCCAGGGCCGCTGGTTACCTCTGGCCGCCCTGGTAGTTCTGACCAGCCTGGGCCCTTGGGGTCTGCCCCAAATGGTGCAAAAGTTTTATGCCATCAAGGATGAGAAAGCCATCCGCCCGGCCATGGTGGTGTCCACCCTTTTTGCGCTGGTGATTACCTTTGGGGCCTATTTCACCGGTTCCCTCACGCACCTGTTCTTTGACAAGCTGCCCGTGGATCCGGCCAGTGGCAAGCCCACTCCCGACATGCTCATGCCGGTTCTGATTCACAGCACCCTTCCCGAACTGGGAGCTGCGCTCATCCTCCTTCTGGTACTCTCGGCATCCATGTCCACCCTGGCATCACTGGTGCTGGTGAGCAGTTCGGCCATTTCCATAGACCTGGTGCAAAGCCTGCGGCCAGGCTGGGCTAAACAATACGGCGTTTTAATCATGCGCCTGTTATGCTGCCTTTTTATTGCCCTTTCCCTGATCATCGCCCTGGTCAAGCCGGGAATCATCCTGAGCTTGATGGCCATGTCCTGGGGCACGGTGGCCGGTGCATTCCTGGCCCCCTACCTCTACGGACTGTTCTGGCGGGGTACCACACGTGCGGGGGCCTGGGCCGGTACCTTAACCGGGCTGGGCTGTTCCGTAATCCTGTCCCTTTATTACCGGCTTGATCCGGCGGTCATTCCCCTGGTGGGGTCGCTGGCCATGCTCATTCCCCTGGCGGTGGTGCCCGCGGTCAGCCTGGTTACCCGCCCCCTGCCGGCGGAGGCGGTGGCAAGGGCCTTTGGTCCGGGTGCTGCAACGGGAAGGCAGACTTTACTGAAATACAAGGAAGTGGAGAGTACATGATTTGGGATCGAAAGCATGAATGCATGGACAGGGAGGAGCTCCAGGCTCTGCAGTTGGAGCGGTTAAAGGAGACGCTGCACCGGGTTTACCGGCGGGTACCCTACTACCGCCGCCTCTTTGACGCCCACGGCGTGGTGCCGGAGGATCTGCACACTTTGGAGGATATCCAAAAATTTCCCTTTACCACCAAAGCAGCCCTGCGGGATAACTACCCGTACGGGCTCTTTGCTGTTCCGCTGAAAGAAGTGGTGCGGTTGCACGCATCCTCGGGTACCACGGGAAAGCCCATTGTGGTGGGATACACCAGAAGGGACCTGGAAACCTGGAGTGAGCTGGTGGCCCGGATTGTCACCCAGGCCGGGGTCATCAGCGAGGACGTGGTGCAGATCACATTCGGCTACGGCCTGTTTACAGGCGCTTTCGGCCTGCATTACGGGCTGGAGAGAGTGGGTGCCACCATTGTCCCCGCCTCGGTGGGCAACAGTGAAAAACAGATCATGCTGATGAAAGATTTCGGTACCACGGTGCTGGTGGGCACCCCCTCCTACGTGCTGCACCTGGGAGAAACCGCTCGTTCCATGGGTATCGACCCCACCGGCCTGAAGGTGCGCCTGGGGCTGTTTGGCGCCGAGGCCTGGAGCGAGGAAATGCGCCGGGAGCTGGAGAAGATGTGGGGCATGAAGGCCACCGACAACTACGGCCTGTCGGAAGTGATGGGACCGGGGGTGTGCGGTGAATGCACGGTGGCGCCGGGGATGCATATTGCCGAGGACCATTTCCTGGTGGAAATTGTCGATCCCGAAACCGGCGAGGCTCTAGATTACGGCCGGGAAGGGGAGGTGGTCATCACCACTCTGACCAAGGAGGCCTGCCCCGTAATCCGCTACCGCACCCGGGATATTTCCGTGATCAATCCCGAGCCCTGCCCCTGCGGGCGCACCACCGCCCGCCTGCGCCGCATTGCCGGGCGCACAGACGACATGCTGATTATTTCCGGGGTAAATGTTTTCCCCTCTCAAATCGAAAGCGTCCTGATGGAAATCAAAGGTGTTTCACCCCACTACCAGATTGTGGTGGATAAGAAGGGTTACCTGGATTACCTGGAAGTGCAGGTGGAAATGACGGAGGAGGCCTTCACCGGAAGCTTCAAGGACCTGGAGGCCCTGGAAGAAAAAATCCGCCGTCGTCTCCAGGCGGTGCTTTCCATCAGCCCGCGGGTGCGCCTGCTGGAGCCACACTCCATCGAGCGCAGCCAGGGCAAGGCCAAACGGGTTATAGACAGGCGCCCTAAAAAGCAGTAGCAATTTATATATAGCGTCGCAAAAATGGGGCATGGGCGGCGGTCGTCGCTAAGGAGCACTGGAGCGACGGGAAACGACCTCCGCCTAAATGGCAAATGTTCAGTAGAACCGCTACCATAGGCAAGGTGCCGCGTTGTCCAAAGCGAACGACTTGCGGAGCGCTGGTAACAGCACCCGGCGAACCCAGCACTCACTGGCAGTGGTGCTCTTTCTAAGCCTGCTATGAAAGATAGTGAGCGGCATGTTTTTCCCCGTATGGCTTTTTCAGTGAGTGCTGGGCGGCACCAAAGCGGGTTCACTAAACATTTACCCCAATGGATATGCGACAGCAACGTATGGAGGTTTGACATGAAGGAACTAATGACGGGTAATGAAGCCATCGCCCGGGGAGCCTACGAACACGGCGTTACCGTGGGAGTGGGCTATCCGGGTACACCCAGCACCGAGATTCTGGAAAACTTTGCCCGCTACCCGGGGATTAAAGCCCAATGGGCCCCCAACGAAAAGGTGGCCCTGGAAGTGGGCATGGGGGCTTCCCTGGCCGGGGCCCGGGTGCTGGTGACCATGAAACACGTGGGGGTGAACGTGGCGGCCGATCCCCTGATGACGGCGGCCTACACCGGTGTAAATGGCGGCCTGGTTCTGGTTTCCGCCGACGACCCGGGGATGCACAGTTCCCAGAACGAACAGGACAACCGTTTTTATGCCCGCTTTGCCCGGGTGCCCATGTTTGAACCGTCGGACAGCCAGGAAGCCCTGGACATGGTGGGGCTGGCCCTGCAGGTGAGCGAGGAGTTTGACCTGCCCGTGATCCTGCGCACCACCACCAGGGTGGCCCATTCCCAGAGCCTGGTGGAGCTCAAGGAGCGTAACGAGGTGCCCTTGAGGCCGTACCGGAAAAATACTAAAAAATGGCTCATGGTGCCCGCCTTTGGCCGCCTGCGCCGTCAGGCCCTGGAGGAACGGCTGCAGAAGCTCAAAGCCTACACCGAAACCACGCCGGTGAACTTCATTTCCTGGGGCGACCGCCGGGTGGGAGTAATCACCAGCGGCATCAGCTACCAGTACGTGCGGGAAGTGTTGCCCGGAGCCTCCATCCTCAAGCTGGGGATGACCTTTCCCCTGCCGCAGGGCCTGATCCGCCAGTTTGCCGCCGGCGTGGAAAGGCTTTTGGTGGTAGAAGAGCTGGACCCTTACATTGAAGAGTTCGTTCGTGGCCTTGGCCTGGAGGTGACGGGCAAAAAGATTTTCCCGGCCTGGAACGAGTTTACCCCCGGCCTTGTCCGCCGCAAGCTAAGGGAGGCGGGAATACCGGTGCCTTCGCCTGGCCCCGGGGAGGGTACCGCCGCCTGTCCCCTGGGACCCGGCGGTGAAATGGAGGAATTGCCCCCCGTCCCGGGACGCCCGCCCGTGCTCTGCCCGGGGTGCCCTCACCGGGGAGTCTTTTATGTGCTGCGTAAATTAAAGCTTCTGGTTACCGGGGACATCGGCTGCTATACCCTGGGCGGCCTGCCCCCCCTGGAGGGCATGGACACCTGCGTTTGCATGGGGGCCAGCATTGGCATGGCCCATGGCTGCGAACTGGCCGATTCCTCCCTGGCCCGCCGCACCGTGGCCGTAATCGGTGACTCCACCTTTTTCCATTCCGGCATCACCGGCCTCATGCACATGGTTTACAACGGGGGCCAGGGTACGGTAATCATTTTAGACAACCGCACCACGGCCATGACCGGCCACCAGGAGCATCCCGGCACGGGCAAAACGCTCATGGGGGAGCCCGCCCCCGCGGTGGATCTGGAAGCGCTGGTGCGGGCGCTGGGGGTCGGCCGGGTGCGGGTGGTGGATCCCCTGGATATCGCCGGGTTGACGCAGGCCATCCAGGAGGAAGTGGCCGCCGGCGCCCCGTCGGTGATTGTCGCCCGCCGGCCCTGCGCGCTGCTGCGAAGGGAAAACCGCCCGCCGGTCCGGGTGGATGTTGAGGCCTGCACCGGCTGCAAGACTTGCCTTAAGCTCAGCTGTCCGGCCATTTCCGTGCAGGACAAACAAGCGGCGGTGGATGCCATTATCTGCACCGGCTGCGGGTTGTGTGTGCAGGTGTGCAAGTTTGGCGCCCTGAAGGAAGGGGGAGAAAACAATGGCTGAGGTAACGGGTGCGGCCCTGGCACCGGTGGACATATTGATGGTTGGCGTAGGGGGCCAGGGAATCATCCTGGCGAGCAAGATCCTGGCTTACGCCGCCCGGTCGGCCGGGTACGATATTAAAGTATCGGAAATACACGGTATGGCCCAGCGGGGGGGCAGTGTGGTTACCCAGGTGCGCCTGGGCGAAAGGGTTTATTCCCCCCTCATTCCCGAGGGAGAGGCCCATATCATCCTAGCCTTTGAACAACTGGAGGCCCTGCGCTGGCTGGAGTATGTGAAGGGCGGGGGTACCATCATTGTGAACAGCCAGATCATCTATCCCGTACCCGTACTGGCGGGCATGGCCCAATATCCCGAAAACATTATCGCCCACCTTTCCCGCCGGGCCCACACCCTGGTGGTGGACGCCCTGGGCAAGGCCCTGGGGTGCGGCAATGCCCGGGCGGCAAACGTGGTGCTACTGGGCAGCCTGGCCAGGCGGATGCCCATCCCGCTTTCTTACTGGCTCAGCGCCATCGAGGATTGTGTCCCCGCCCGTTACCTGGAGGTCAACCGGGCCGCCTTCCAGAGCGGTTATGCCCTTTGAGTTAATGTTCTCGAATTGAGCAGCTACGAAAATGCCTGGGGTCGGGAAGTATGGGCAAGCAAAAGGTTTTTAAGCTAAATGAATATCGAAAGAAGGAGAGGACGGTATCGGGCCTTGAACCCCTGGACAACGGGGATAGGGGGGCCCGCTTCCCCCCGCCCCTGAATAAAGTCAAGGCGTTTTTAAAGGAGCAAAAGTGGCTCCTGCTGGCGCTGCTTTTAACGGTCCTCATCTACCTGTTGCCCACCCCCCGTGGCCTGACCGTGCAGGGTAAGTATGCCCTGGGCCTCTGGGCCTTTGTCATCGTCTGCTTTTTGACCGAAGCGGTGCCCCTGCCCATGACCGCCATGCTTATCGGCTGCTACCAGGTTTTCACCGGCATCGCCAGCTTCAGGGAGGCTCCCCGCACTTTTATGGATGATGCCGTGATTTTCATCATGGGCGTGCTGATGATGGGCGCCATGCTGATGAAATACAATATCCACAACCGGGTGGCTCTCTTCATGCTCAAACTATGCGGCGCCCGCATTGAAAGGGTTATCCTGGGCATCGTGGCCTTTTGCGCCATCAGCGCCGGCTTCATTACGGAACATGCCGCGGTGATGATCATGCTGCCCATCGGGGTGGGCATTGTTTCTTTAAGCGGCGGTTACAAAAAGGTTCCCAACCTGGCCAAGCTGATTATGCTGGCAATCGCCTACGGCGTGATGATTGGAAGTGTATCCGCGCCATCGGGGGGCGCCCGCAATGCCCTGATGCTGGGCCTTTTAAGCAGCCTGGGCATAAACATCGGCTACGGACAGTGGATGCTCATGGTCATGCCCTTTACCCTGATCATGATCCCTATAGTTAGTTACTGGCTGCTGAACCTCTTTTCTCCGGAAATTACAGACCTCTCCGGGACTGTCCAGGCCATCAGGGAGGAAATGGAAGCCGATGGTCCCATGACCAACCAGGCCCGGATGGCCCTGGCCATTTTTCTGGCCGTGGTGGTGGGCTGGATCTTTGCCAGCCAGCGCTTTGGGGTGGGCAACATTGCCATGGTGGGCATTCTCCTGGCGGCGGTATTGCGCCTGATCGACTGGAGCTACCTGCAGCAAAAAACCCAGTGGGGAGTGGTATTGCTTTACGCCGGGGCCATTTCCATGGGCAAAATGCTCATTGCCACCGGCGCCGCTTCCTGGTTGGCCGGGCAGTTCCTGCACCTGGCGGCGGTCGCCGAGGTGACCGAGGGGGTTTCCCTGCTGGCAGTTACCGCCACGGTAACTGCCCTGGTGACCAATACCATGGCCGACGGGCCTACGGTGGCCGTCCTCGGTCCCATTTTTTTGAAGGTGGCTGAATTGTCCCGGACCTCGCCCCTGGTTATTGGCGTGGCCACCTCCCTGGCTTCGGCCTTTTCCTACCTCCTGGTGATTGCCACTCCCGCCAACGCCATTGTTTACGGTCCCGGTTTTTTGCGCGCACAGGATTTTTTAAAGGCCGGAGGCGTGCTTTTTCTTATTTCCCTGGTCCTCACCGTTGCCTTTCTCGGCAGTTTCTGGTGGCGGGTGCTGGGCGTCTGGTAACCGGGCTATTCTTAAAGAAACAAATTCCATTCTCGTCCAAAGCAAGCATAATGTCGGAAGATTCTTGATTTAAAAAATAACAAAGTGAAATATTGCACAATCCAAGGTACTATGTTATACTTGAAGCAAAGGAAGGGTACAGACACAGGAATGTGAATAAGTGCACAACCTGAAATTAACGGCATATTTTGTAGTGAACAGGCGTGGTGAAAAGCCAGTAAACACAGGGACTTTGGGCCATGACAGATTGAAGCAAAACGAGGGATAAATGGAGTATGTGAACACCGTAACAATCCTGGAAGAATGCGCTGTTGTGTAGTGACAAAAGCCCCCCTTACCGGCCGGGTTGAGGTTGGGGGTTGCGGGTTCATTAAATATCTACCAGGTTGACTTGGGGGTGATGTGCCCGTGTTTTTCCGAAAAGTTACCAGCCGCAGCGGGGGGAAAGAATACACCTACTTGAAACTCATTGAAAACTACCGGGAAGGGAACAAGGTAAAGCAGAGGGTAATCGCCAACCTGGGCAACCTGGAGAACCTGACGCCGGAAAAGGTGGAGGGGCTGATCGACGGCTTGGCCCGGATATGCGGCGTTTCCCGGCGGCCAGCCAACATCGAAGCCAGGAAGGTATTGCGCTACGGCGAGGTCCTGGCCATCCACCGGATCTGGGAGATGCTGGACGTGGGGAGAGCCGTGGAGGCCGCTTTTTCCGGCGAAAGGTACGACCCGGATACCGCCCTGCTCCTGGAACTGATGGCCATAAACCAGATCATCAATCCCCCAAATAAACAAGCCATTAGCGAGTGGTACCGGTGCCTGTACTTTCCCGAGGCTCAGGGCAAAGAATTTTTGGATCACCACTTTTACCGGGCGCTGGACAGTGTGGCCGGCGTGAAAGAAAGGCTGGAGGAGGAACTTTTTCAGAGGTTGTGCGCCTTTACCCGGGTTAGCCGGGAGGTTGCTTTTTGCTTGCTGACCACGGCCACCGTTGAGCCGGCTCCCCGGAGCGACCTTGAACATTCGCCCTATGGCCGGTACCTTTTACAATCACCACTGGAGGAGCAGCTCGTTTACCTGGGGATTCTGGTCAGCCGTGAGGGTATGCCCTTTGGGCACCGCATCCTGCACGAGGTGCCCGACGAGGGGGACTTCCGGGAAATTGTACACCACCTGCAGACCGCGCATGGTACCCGGCAGTGTATCTTTGTGGGTGACCGCCGGCTGGTGGCCGCCCCCCACCTGGAGGTTTTGATGTCCCACGGCTACCATTACCTGGTACGCCGTAAGGTTCAGTCGGAATGGGAGTTAAGGTTGTGTGAGCGGGAACTGGTGGAGAACCGGGCAGAGTTTAAAGAAGTGGATGGGGCTCTCTGGTACAGGGAAGTCGTGGAAGGGGGGGTGCGGTACCTGGTGTGCTACAGCCCGGCGGCGGCAAGGGAAAAGGCGATTGCCCTTGCGGAACGCCTGGATGAGGTGGAGGAGGAATTGCGGAAACTTCAAAAAGCGGTCGCCTCGGAACACCGTTCGGGCAAGAGGACCCTTCCCAGGGGTGCCACCATCCTGAAGGATAAATACTGCCGCCGCTATTTTGACTGGCATTACAGCGAAGCCACCGGGGAGCTGACCTGGTGCCGCAAGGAAGATGTGATCACCCGGGAGGAGAAAACGGCGGGGGCTTTCCTCCTGGAAACCAACGCCACCCTGATGGACGGCAGGGAATTGTTGCTGGCTTACACCGGCCTGAGCCAGCTGGGGGAATCCTTTGAGGAAATCAGGAGTTTTGAAACCAGGCCGAAAGAGTTTTACCGCGAACGCAACCTTTCCGCCAGTATCTTCGTATGCGTGCTGGCAGCCATGCTGGAAAAGACCCTGGAAGGGTTGCTCAGGCGGGCGGGGATACCCCTTACCTCCCGCCAGGCCATGGAACTGCTGGAAGAAGTGAAAGTGGCCATCAACCGGGTGGACGATGTGGAGCTGAAATCGGTGACGAGCATAGAAAAAACTCAGGCAGAAATCCTGCAGGCCATCGGGGTGCCCGACCCCAGGGCGGTTGTGGTTTAGGTACTCCGGCCTGTGATTCCCCCACGGGAGGAGGTGGACCCATGGAAAAAAAGGTAGGGGACGTCATGGTGCCCGTCAGGGAATTGGCCACGGTAGCCGGGGAATCAACGGCTAAAGACGCAGTGGTGGCCCTCAAGACCAGCCGGGGCTACCCGGTGGTACTGGTACTGGAAAATGACAAGGTGGCCGGGCTGATCGGGCTGAAAGAGATTCTCCGGGGGTTGGATCCGGTGATGTTTAAGAAAGATACTTACGGCGGCTGGACCATCAACCCCGACTGGAAAGAACCCGTGCTGTTTACAGGTCACTTCCAGGAGCGTTGCGCGGCCCTGGCCGAGCGTCCGGTAAAAGAAATCATGGTGCCTGTACCGCGCCGGTTAAAGGCTCAGGATAGCATCGTTAAGGCTGCCTACATCATACTGAGCACCGGGCAGGAACCGGTACCCGTATGGGAGGAAGACCGGCTGGTAGGCATGGTGGGCATGAAAGAGATTTTTGCCGAAATGGTGCGGGAGCTGGACAGTGGGGGCGGTGGCTCGCGAGGCAAGGTGATCTTTGCCGATCAATACCGCCGGAAGGCCAGGGTCACTACCACAACGGGGTAGTGACAAAAAATTACCCTGACTAGTGAAAAGTTTCACATTTAGGGGATCGGAAATTCACTAGCCCTCAGAATTGTATCTTTGGAAGTTGTCACTACGGTTTGTAGTGGCGAAAGGGGAAGGAGGTGAGAAGGCCGGCGCGGCGAGAAGGGCAAAGGAGCATACCGGGCTGGCAGTGAGTGGGAATGGAGTATTTAAAACGCCGGGTTGGGAGAGTTGGCCAGTTTGGGGGAACTAATTTAAGGAGGTATCATCTATGGGAATGTTTAGAAGGGTTGTCGGGGGTGGTCTGGCTGCCGGTGAATTCCTGACCGCCCTGTCCAGAAAGCAGGCCCAGTGGGAACTGGAAATGAGCCGGGTAATTTTGGGCCGGCGCTGGAAGCTCCTGCTGGTGGCTTTGTTCCCCGTCCTTTTGGGCCTGGGGATGGAGATGGCCGTGGCGGCCGGCTTGCCCGAGCACATCGGTGGTCACAAAGCCTACATGCCCAGCTTTGCCACCACCGAGATGTTTATTGGCTCGATCTTTGTAGGCATCATGGCCGGGTTGATTACCGGCGTCATTGGTGCGGGTGGCGGCTACGTCCTGACCCCGGCGCTGATGAGCATCGGGGTGAAAGGGATCATGGCTGTGGGTACCGACCAGTTCCACCTCTTTGCCAAGGCAATCATGGGTACGGTCATCCACCGCAAGATGGGTAACGTGAACTTCTGGATTGCCGCGTGGTTCGTCCTGGGTTCCGTGACCGGGGCCTCCGTGGGCGGTGTGCTCAACAGGGCCATCTACCAGAAAAGCCCCGCCTTGAGCGATGCCTTCATCAGTGCGGTATACGTGTTCATGCTGGGCATTCTGGGGTTCTACGCCCTGGCCGACTGGATGCGGACCCGTAAGGGTGCTGTTGCCGGTGCCAGGACATCCAGTGTCGACACCACCACCAACTTTGCCCGGTGGCTACAATCCCTTCCCTTGAAGCCGCGGGTAAAGTTCGACGAGCACATTGTCCCCGGCGGCCGGAGCATCGCCGTATACCCAATTATCATCTGTGGCTTCATCGTTGGTTTTGTCGCAGCGATCATGGGCGTGGGCGGCGGCTTTCTGACCTTCCCCATGATGGTTTACGGCCTGGGCGTATCCACCTTCACCACCGTGGGTACCGACATCCTGCAGATCATCTTTACCACCGGCTACTCCTCCATCACCCAGTATGCCATTTACGGATACGTCTTCTACACCGTGGCCATGGGCATGCTCCTGGGGTCCCTGGTGGGTGTGCAGATGGGTGCCCTGGTGACCAGGATGGTGAAAGGAGTTACCATAAGAGCCTTCTACGCCCTGACCATCCTGGCCGGTTTTGTGAACCGCATCTGCGCCCTGCCGGGCAAGCTTAACGAGGTTGGCTGGATCAACATGAGCAAGGCCACCGCTACTCTGATCAACAGCGTGGGTACAGTGATCTTCTTTGCCCTGGTAGGTATTTTCTCGTTGTGGATCCTGGCCGTGTTCTTCAAGGGCGCCAGCAAGATCCGGGAAGCCGAGCGGCAGGCCCTTACGGCCGGCAGCGCGGGTGTAGGGCACTGAGGTAGCCCGTAAAAAAAGGGGTGAAATCCGGTATGATTATACGGAAAAGGGAATTCTTTATCGGTATAGTGCTGCTCATCTCCTTCTTGGTGGTTCTGGCGGTAATGATGAGTCCGGTGATGAACGGCAAAACGGTGATTGGCTATGCCGACGACCTTTTTAACCAGTTGACCAAGGGTTCAACCTGCTACATTCCCGGTATTATGAGCAAGGCGAAAAATTTTGAAGGGCAGAATTTCCAGGTAACCCTGGAAGCCGGAGATAAAGAAGAAGCAGCTAAAATGACGGGGCTCTTTACCGCCGTTGGGGCCTCAGTGGCGGCACAGGGGCAAAAACTGACGGTCAGCGGGGACCTGGGTAAAGTGGCCCGGGCGGCGCTGGCCGATGCGGATGCGGAGTTTAACAACCGGGGCGATCAGATCAAGGGTCGTTACGGCCTGGAGTCCCGGGAAGTAATTTACTACTGGTGGAACCTTTTCAATATCCTCCAGAAGCACTATAAACTGGAGGCCCGTGCCGGTGAGATGTCCTTTGCGGGATCGGTGTTGACCAAGGCCCTGGAGCCCGCATATAACTTCGAAGGGATCCAGGCGGCCAGAGTGGCCGATAAAGCCGGCGTGACCACCTTCATGCTCGCCTTTTACGTCATCTACACCATGTGGTACGGCTTTGCCATGATGTTCATCTTCGAGGGGCTGGGCATTTCGGCCTCCGCCCACGGGGAAAAGGCAGAGGCCTGACGCCCGGCTCCGGGAGCCGCCGGGTGGAGGGGTATACATACCGGCGGGCATTAAGTGAAATAGCAGCTTCAACAGGCGGTGCCTTTAAAAGGCGCCGCTTTGTTTTTATGATTTGTTTTGTGCTTGTGAATCCTATCTTTTTGTCACCTACCTATTGATTTCTGAAAATTTAGGACTATAATAAAATCAACAGGGCGGTTATGTGGAGCTTGTTAAAATTCGTACAAATTGGCACTACATATAAACCTTAGTTTTGTCACCACAACTCATTGGCCGGAAAAAGCCCCACTTTAATTTTTGAACGGGGGTATAAAAATGAACAAAGGTCAATCACCGTCTTTAAGGGAGGAACCCCGGTGGCTGGAAAACCTGTGCCTGGCGGTAGACATCCTGGGAGTGGGCGCTATTATCAACCTGACCGCTTTGCTGGTGGTAAAAGTGTTTATGAATGACTTTTATAACAGCGTGGTAACCTTTCTCTTCCGCTAAAAGGGAGATGTGTTAACCATAATCACGCGTATCTCACGGTTTGGCGGCAAAACAGGCACCAGAGGGAGCCTGTTTTTGTTTTGCCCGCGCTGGCGGGAGCCTTTAATGCCCCGCTTTTTATTTTGCGCCAGCCGTCCTGAAGCGGCCAAATTTTCAGCTGAAAAAAATAAATACCCCCTTTTTGCCCGCCGGAAAACAGGATATAATAATTAAAATTTCGTTAAGATGCCTTGCCCGGCTCTTAAGGTGAAAGGATGATTGGTATTGCGCAAAGAGGTGCTGGTAACCATCCGTGGAACGCAGACCAATGACCTGGGGGAGCGGGAAACCATCGAACTGGTGACGAAAGCCAACTATTATCAGAAAAACAGTTCTTTTTACATTGTTTACAATGAGTCTGAAATTTCCGGCCTGGCCGGAACCACCACCTCTCTAAAGGCTGAACCCAGCCGGGTTACCTTGAACCGCATGGGTACGGCCGAAGTAAAGCAGGTTTTTGAAGAAGGAATTCATCATGAAACCAGTTACATGACGCCTTACGGGTCCATGTGGATCCGGGTTCTGCCCTGGAAAGTGGAGGTGGACTTGACAGAGGTGGGCGGAAGTATTAATCTGGAATACGAGTTGGAATTATGCCGGCAAAGGATCGGTTACAACGAATTATCCATTACCGTGCAGGAGGTCTAGTTTTTAAAAGATGAAGGGTC
Organism: Desulfofundulus thermosubterraneus DSM 16057; assembly: GCF_900142025.1. Taxonomy (GTDB): domain Bacteria; phylum Bacillota; class Desulfotomaculia; order Desulfotomaculales; family Desulfovirgulaceae; genus Desulfofundulus; species Desulfofundulus thermosubterraneus. The sequence continues at coordinate 18,634 of NZ_FQZM01000041.1, forward strand.
TAGTCCAGGAAGTACGGGAACACCTGGCCGGTGCTCTGGAAAGGGCACTGGCTTCTGCTGTAAGCAGGGGTTTGTTGCCCGCGGTCACTCCCCCGGCCTTTGTGGTGGAGGTGCCCAGGGAAAAGGAACATGGAGATTTTGCCACCAATCTGGCCATGCTCCTGGCCAGGCCGGCCCGTCTCGCACCCCGCAAGATTGCCGAGGCCCTGGTGGCCCATTTAGACCTGACCGGGATTTCGGTGGAAAAGGTGGAAGTGGCCGGACCCGGTTTTATTAATTTCTACCTGGCTCCCCACTGGGTGCTGGCCGAGCTGCCCCGCATTATTGGGGCGGATCACGACTATGGGCGGGTGAACCTGGGTAACGGTTCCCGGGTGCAGGTGGAATTTGTCAGCGCCAACCCCACCGGGCTTTTGCACATGGGCAACGCCCGGGGAGCGGCCCTGGGGGACAGCATTGCTGCCATTTTAGATTTTGCCGGTTACCGGGTCACCCGGGAATACTACATCAATGATGCCGGCAACCAGATCGAAAATTTCGGACGTTCCCTGGAAGCCCGCTACTTCCAGCTTCTCGGCCTGCCGGCTCAAGTGCCCGAGGAGGGCTACCACGGAGAAGATATTATCGACACGGTAAGGGGCTTTGTGGAGCGTTTTGGCGATCAATACCTGCACGCTCCGGAGGATGAAAGGCGCCGGGCCCTGGTGGACTACGCTCTGAAAGAGAAGCTGGCCGCCATCAAGAAGGCCCTGGAGGATTTTGGCGTCCACTATGACGTGTGGTTTTCCGAGAAGAGCCTCCACGAATCGGGGGCGGTACAGGAGGCCATCGATATCCTGCGCCGCCGGGGGTACCTCTATGAATATGAAGGTGCGCTCTGGTTTAAGGCAACGGAGTTCGGGGTGGAGAAAGACGAGGTGCTGGTGCGCAGCAACGGTGTGCCCACCTACTTTGCGGCGGATATCGCCTACCACCTGGACAAATTCCGCCGCGGCTTTGACCGTGTCATTAACATCTGGGGGGCGGACCACCACGGCCACGTGGCCCGCATGAAGGGGGCGGTGGCCGCCCTGGGCTACAACCCCCATGCCCTGGAAATAGTGATCATGCAGCTTGTGCGCCTGTACCGGGGCGGCGAGCTCGTGCGCATGAGCAAGCGTTCCGGCCAGTTTGTCACCCTGGAGGAACTGGTGGAGGAGGTCGGCAGGGATGCGGCCCGCTACTTTTTCGTGCTGCGCAGCGCCGACAGCCACCTGGATTTTGACCTGGACCTGGCCAAGGAGCAAAGCAACGAAAACCCGGTCTATTACATCCAGTACGCTCACGCCCGCATCTGCAGCATTTTGCGCCAGATGGACCGGGAAGCCCCTTTGCCGGAGCAGGTGGACCTGGGGCTTTTAAAGGAAGAGGCAGAACTGGCCCTGGCCCGCAAGCTGGCCGATTTCCCCGAGGAGGTGGCCCTGGGGGCGAAGGATCTGGCCCCCCACCGTATGGCCCGCTACCTGCATGAAGTGGCGGGACTGTTGCACAGCTTTTACAACAGCCACCGGGTGATTACCGGAGACGAAGCCCTGACCGCCGCCCGGCTAGTGCTGGTGGATGCCACCCGCATCGTCCTGCGGAACGGCCTGCGACTGCTGGGTCTCTCCGCCCCGGAGCGGATGTGATTGTAGATAGTCCGTTTGGGGAGTGTGTCTCTTTGTTGAAGGAACCTGTTCTGGCATTGGTCACGGGATTCGTGGCCGGTGCGGCCTTTGCCTGGTTAAAGTTGCCCGTGCCCGCACCCCCTACCCTGGCGGGGGTCATGGGGGTGGTGGGCCTTTTTCTGGGCTACCTTGTGGTGGCTCGCCTTATAAACCGTTAGATCTGTTGACATGTCCTTTTGCCACGGCTAGAATAGGATAGGTATTATCTACCGATGCCGTAAAAAATAGAGCAATAATGTTTGACAGGAGGCTATCATGGCCAAATTTATTTTTGTCACCGGTGGAGTAGTATCATCGTTGGGCAAGGGTATTACTGCCGCTTCCCTGGGCCGTCTGTTGAAAAGCCGCGGCCTGAAGGTGGCTATTCAAAAACTGGACCCTTATATCAATATTGACCCCGGCACCATGAGCCCCTACCAGCACGGGGAAGTTTTTGTTACCGAAGATGGCGCGGAAACCGACCTGGACCTGGGACACTATGAGCGTTTCATCGACAGCAACTTGAGCCGCAGCAGCAACATTACCACCGGGGGTATCTACTGGTCGGTGATTACCAAGGAGCGCCGGGGCGACTACCTGGGCGCCACCGTACAGGTAATACCCCACATCACCAACGAGATCAAGGAAAGGATCCTGCGGGTTGCCGCTGAATCTAACCCGGACGTGGTCATTACGGAGATCGGCGGTACCGTGGGCGATATCGAGTCCCTTCCCTTTCTGGAGGCCATCCGCCAGCTGCGCACCGACCTGGGCCGGGAGCACGTCATGTACATCCATGTCACCCTGGTGCCTTATCTCAGAGTAGCCAACGAATTAAAAACAAAACCCACCCAGCACAGCGTAAAGGAACTTCGCAGCATCGGCATTCAACCCGACGTGATTGTCTGCCGTACGGAGCGCCCCCTTTCCCGGGAAATGGAGGAAAAAATAGCCCTCTTTTGTGACATTGACCCCCGGGCGGTAATTCAGGCAGTTGACGCCACCTCTATCTATGAAGTGCCCCTGATGCTGGAGAAGGAGGGCCTGGGGGAAATAACGGTACAGCGCCTGGGCTTGGAATGTCATCCTCCCGAACTGACCGAATGGGAAGATATGGTCAACCGCATGAAAAACCTGCGGGAGAAAGTGGTTATCGGCCTGGTGGGCAAGTATGTCTCCCTGCCCGATGCCTATTTCAGCGTGGCCGAAGCCCTGCGCCATGCCGGGCTGTATCACGGTGCCGCGGTGGACATTCGCTGGATCAATTCCGAAGAACTGGAATGCAAGCCGGCCGAAGATTATCTCCGTGATGTGGATGGTGTGCTGGTTCCCGGGGGATTCGGGGACCGGGGCATCGAGGGGAAAATCAGGGCCATCAAATTTGCCCGGGAGAAAAGGGTCCCCTTTTTGGGCATTTGCCTGGGGATGCAGCTGGCGGTGGTGGAATATGCCCGCCACGTTCTAAACTGGCCCGGGGCCAACAGCTCCGAGTTTGATCCCCGCACCCCGTATCCGGTTATCGACTTGTTGCCGGAACAAAAGGAGCTGGACCGCCTGGGCGGCACCATGCGTTTGGGCCGTTATCCCTGCCGCCTGGTACCCGGAACCCTGGCCCACAGGGCTTACGGGGAGGAAATTATTTACGAAAGACACCGCCATCGCTACGAACTGAACAATACCTACCGGGATGAACTGTCCCGGGGAGGACTTGTCTTCAGCGGTACGCGTCCGGACGGCTACCTGGTGGAAATCGTCGAGCTGCCGGGGCATCCCTGGTTTTTGGGCACGCAGTTTCATCCCGAGTTTAAATCCAGGCCGAACCGGCCCCATCCCCTTTTCCGAGACTTTATCGGTGCTTCCCTGACTTACCGGGGAAGCCGCACTTAACCCTGCATGGGATCAACCGGCCGGGTAAAGAATAGGCCTGTGGGAGGTTTGCTGGCGTGAAGAGAAGGCTCGTAGCTGCCGTGGTGTGTGTAGTGGTGTTGCTTTCCCTGGGTGCCGGGCTGGTAAGCGTGCTTTCCCGCCCGGACAGGGGAATAAAAATTTCCCGGGGTACCGGTGCGGTGGCCATAATTCCCATTACCGGCACCATTGTCAGCGGCCGGGCTACCCCGGGATTCTTTGGTTCAGGGACAGGTTCGGAGGATGTGATGGAGCGGCTGCGCCAGGCTTCCCGGGACCCGGCGGTTAAGGCCGTGGTGCTACGATTAAACAGCCCGGGGGGTACCGCTGCGGGTGCCCAGGAGATTGCCGCGGAAGTGGATAACCTGCGCAAAAGCGGCAAGAAGGTGGTGGCCTCCATGGGGGATGCCGCGGCCTCCGGAGCTTACTGGATTGCCAGCCGCGCGGATAAAATTGTGGCTAATCCCGGGAGCCTGACGGGCAGCATTGGTGTAATCATGCAGACCCAGGACCTGCGTGGTTTATACGATAAGCTGGGCATCAACACCCGTACCTTTAAAAGCGGCCCTTATAAAGACATGGGCTCACCCAGCCGGCCGGTAACCCCTGAGGAACAGGACATCTTTCAGGGTATGGTTGACGATATTTACGACCAGTTTCTGCGTGCCGTATCGGAAGGCAGGAAGATGGAACTGGACCGGGTGAGAAAACTGGCCGACGGGCGGGTGTATACCGGGCGGCAGGCCCAAAAACTGGGGCTCGTGGATGAGCTGGGCAACCTGCGGGACGCCGTTCGCCTGGCCGGCCGTCTGGCCGGGCTCGGTCCCGACCCCGTAACCACCGAACTGGGTCCCCGCGGTTTCTGGTCCGGCATCCTTTCCGGGACGCTTTTCCCCAAGGGGTTTGGCAGCGCTTTTCCGGACAACAAAACAGCCATCTGGCTCATCTGTCCCCCCTGCCTCCCCCCCGGGTCAGAGGGCGATACGCTCAGGTTTCCCAATTCTTAAGGGGTTACTTTGAAAATGGAGGTGGTTCCAGGTGGAAGAGCGCACCGGGACTTCCGGCGGGGTCTTATCCCCCGGTGAAGATGTTCATGGCTCTCCGGCGGTAAATGAGGCTCCCCCGGAGCCCCCCATGGGTTTTCTGGATATCATTTACGGGGTCTTTTTTGACCCCCGGGCTACTTTCCGGCGGTTGGCCGCCAGCCCGCCCCTTGGCCTGGCGGTTTTGATCTTCACTCTGGTCAACCTGGCCGGCGCCCTCATGGGAGCCCTGGTGGGATACCGCCTGACCCTGCCGCCCGGCCACCCTTACATGGGCATGCACTGGCTGGCACCGGCCGCTCCCCTCGTGGCGGTGGCGGGCTTGGTTTTCCAATATGTGAAGTGGGTGGTGGTGAGCGCCCTTTTGCACCTCACCGCCGGCTTGCTGGGCGGGCGGGGCAGGGCCTCTGGAATCTTAACCATAACTGCCCTGGCGGCGTTGCCGGCACTGACCATGATACCTGTTGATTTGCTGCTTTTCCTGCTGGATACCCGGGGAATCTCCTTAACCGTGGTCACGGCGATTTTAGGACTGGCGGTTTTCATATGGGGTGTCGTCCTGGTAGTCCTGGGGCTGATGGAGGTATACCAGTTTTCAGCAAGCCGCGCTTTGCTTACGGTGTTGCTGCCACCGGCCGTGATTATCCTGAGCGGGATTATTCTGCTGGTGCTCTTTGCTGCGGGCATCTCTTCCCTCTTTCCCCTGAACAACTAACCCTGGTAAAAAAATTTTCCCCGCGGAAGGGATTTAATACCCCCTGCCGAAACACTACTTTAACGAATCCCACCGTGAGGGTTAGACCAGTTTCAGGCAGGGGGGTAAGGGGGATGACGGATTGCCGGTATTACCTGCTGGTGGTAGATGATCAGGCAGGAGTGCGCCGGATGCTGCTGGAGGCTTTCACCGATGACGGATATGAAGTGGTAGTGGCCGTTTGCGGACCTGAGGCACTCCAGAAGCTTAAACATGGTGGTATAGACCTGGTGCTACTGGACATGAAAATGCCCGGAATGAGCGGACTGGACACCCTGCGGGAAATTCGCAAGCTGGATCCGGATCTGCCGGTGATCATGATGACCGCGTACGGGGAGCTTGAACTGCTTGGTGAAGCTAAAAAGCTGGGAGTTAGGCATTATGTGAGCAAGCCATTTGATCTCCAGGAAGTGCGTTACCTTGTCCGGGCCCTCCTGGCGGACAGGCGTCCGGCCAGGAGATATCTGGAGGTAATTGGCTAAGGAAAGCAGAGCAACAAATTTTAATGGTTACCGTATGGGGGTTTGGTTTGCGTGGTCATCAATACCCAAACGACCCTGATAATGCGATGTCCGGAATGCGGCAGGCTGGAGCACCACGGGATCTCCCGTTTTGCCCTGGTGGGCGCCCGTTCCTCACTCCATATCCACTGTTCGTGCGGTGCTCTCAAGTTGTCACTCACTTCCCGGGGCAACAAGGTGAACCTGCAGATCCCCTGTGTGGTTTGTGGTTCCAGCCACACCTGTTTGGTTAACGCCCGCATTCTATGGTCCAGCGGGAACATCGAGCTGTTCTGCCAGACTACCGGTCTGGAGCTCGGGTACCTGGGGACGGAGGACCGGGTGCGCGAACAAGCCCGCCTGGAAGAAATCCTTGATGGGCTGGATTTTATGGCCGATAACTTTTTCCATAATCATGAAGTAATGTCTGCGGTTTTAAAACATGTGCATAACCTGGGTAGAACCGGAAGGCTTTACTGCGAGTGTGGAAATCAACGTATTGAAGTGGATATCTTCCCCGATCGCTTAGAACTACACTGCAGCCGTTGCGACAACCTTTACATAGTTTATGCGGAAACCCAAAAAGATCTGGATGCCGTAGGGCGTACCTGGAAAATAAAGCTGACGCGGCATACTTTCGCCCATCTCGGGAAAGCCAGGGAAACGCCGCCGCAGCCGTGATTGGTGCATTGTCCCCGCTGTGGCGACGGCAATTATACTAAAAATTTTTTCCCGGGGGATAATGGAATAAAAAGAAGGGGGGAATCCAATGCCCCTTGTTCCGGTGAGTGTGTTGCTCAAGGAAGCCGCTGCGGAAGGCTATGCTGTGGGAGCCTTTAATTGTAATAATATGGAAATAGTGCAGGCCATCGTGGCTGCGGCGGAGGCGGAAAAGGCGCCGGTGATAATGCAGGCCAGTCAGGGAGCCATTAAGTACGCCGGCGTGGACTATATTGCGGCCATGGTAAGGGTGGCCGCCCGCGGTGCCAGGGTACCGGTGGCCCTGCACCTGGACCATGGAACCAGCTTTGATCAGGTCGTCCGTTGCCTGGTAGCCGGTTTTTCATCGGTGATGATTGACGGTTCTCACCTGCCCCTGGAGCAAAATATTGCCCTTACCCGCCAGGTGGTGTCGGCGGCCAGACCGGTGGGGGTTTCCGTGGAGGCTGAGCTGGGGAGAATCGGCGGTGTGGAAGACGACATTGCGGTTACCGACCGGGAGGCCTTCTTTACCGACCCGGACGAGGCGCGTTACTTTGTAGAGCAAACGGGTGTAGATTCTCTGGCTGTTGCCATCGGGACGGCCCATGGCCGCTATAAGGGCGAGCCCAGGCTGGATTTTGACCGCCTGAGCAGGATTAAAGAGCTGGTGTCCGTTCCCCTGGTGTTGCACGGGGCTTCCGGCGTGCCCGACGAGGCCATCCGTGAAGCCATTGGCCGGGGCGTGCGCAAGATAAACATTGATACCAATATCCGTGAAGCCTTTGTGGGGGCGGCCCGGCGCAAGCTCGACGAAAATCCCCAGGAAATCGACCCCCGCAAAATCCTGGGTCCGGCCCGGGAAGCGGCCATTGAGGTAATCCGGGAAAAGATGCGGGTCTTTGGCTGCTCCGGGAAGGTCAGGGGGTAATGTATTCAAGGAGGACTTTTTATGCAGCTTTTTCTGGACACAGCCAATGTGGAAGAGATCAAAAAAGCCTACGCCCTGGGGGTAATCAGTGGCGTAACCACCAACCCGTCCCTGATTGCCAGGGAGGGCCGGGATTTTGCCGAAGTGGTGCGGGAAATTACCTCCATTGTGGACGGGCCGATCAGCGCCGAAGCGGTGAGCATTGATGCGCAAGGCATGATTGCGGAGGCGGAAGAACTGGCAGCCATTCATCCCAACATCGTAGTCAAAATCCCTATGACCGGTGAAGGGCTCAAAGCAGTGAAGTTCCTTGCATCCAAGGGGATCAAAACCAACGTAACCCTAATTTTTTCGGTCAACCAGGCTCTTTTGGCGGCCCTGGCCGGGGCTACCTATGTCAGCCCCTTTGTGGGCCGGCTGGATGATGTGGGCCACGACGGGCTGGAATTGATCCAGGACATCATGGCCATTTACAGCAATTACGATTTTTCCACTAAAGTGATTGCGGCCAGTATTCGCCATCCGGTGCATGTAACCATGGCCGCCCGGGCCGGTGCGGACATCGCCACTGTGCCTTATAAGGTGCTCATGCAAATGCTAAAGCACCCCTTAACCGACATCGGTATTGAAAGATTCCTGGCCGACTGGGCCACGGTTCCCAGGAAGTAAGATAGTCTAAATATCCCATGGTGATAATGCGCGTCAAGGAAAAACTTTTGGGTTGGAAAAACTACCTGGTAGAAAAATATAATGAAGTTATGGACCTTCCCGACGCCCCGCATAAAATTGCCCACGGGGTCGCTCTGGGTACGGCGCTGGATTTTTTCCCCATTCCTCTGATCAGCATCCCCGTGGCCTACCTCTTAGCCCGGTGCTTAAGGGTAAGCGCCGTTGCCGCCGCCCTTTCGGCAGCCTTCTTCAAGTGGGCCGTTCCCTTCTTTTACGCCCTGAATTACCTTGTGGGCAGCACCCTCATCGGAGACAGCCTGGCGGTTGGCGCGGGTGCCGGGGGGTCCCTTTCCACCCTCAAACAAATGGGCTACCCCTTTTTTATTGGTGCAGCCATAGACGCTGCCCTCGCGTGGATCTTGATTTACTTCCCCGTGCGCCGTATTTTGGAATTACGGCGGGCCACAAAACATTCTTGAGTCGCCCCCTCTTGTGGAAAACCAGCCGGGCTGGTCTCCCCCTTTATCTTCCTGTAAATATTCGGTAAAACCGTTATGACAATGATGCAGTGCGCATCTTACGCCCCAGCACTCACTGGAATACCGGCTTTCTTCCAGAACCTGAGGTGTCAATTAAACCTGAAACACCGGCAGCAGAGTCATATTTAGGTGAGCGCTGGGCGTTGCGGCAGAATTTTTAGGGCCGTTCCCTAGTAGTGCTTGGAAAGGAATGGATGCAGTGTGAATTATTCGGAACTAGAAGGCAAAACAATGCAGGAGTTGTACAAAATAGCCCGGGAGCTGGAGCTTACCGGGTATTCCCGCCTGCGCAAGCGGGAACTGATTTTTGAAATCATTAAAGCCCAGACTGAAAAAAACGGGCTCATCTACGCCCAGGGGGTGCTGGAGATACTCCCCGACGGCTACGGGTTCCTGCGGCCTTTCCAGTACCTGCCCAGCCACGATGATATCTACGTGTCTTCCTCCCAGATCCGCCGGTTTGACCTGCGCACCGGCGACCTGGTAGCCGGCCAGGTACGCGGCCCCAAGGAAAACGAGCGCTACTATGCCCTTTTGCGTGTGGAACAGGTTAACGGCGTCGACCCGGAGAAAGCTGCCGAGAGGTTGCATTTCGACGGCCTCACCCCCCTTTACCCGCAGCAGCGGATCCGCCTGGAGACTCAGCCTGACAAGATTGCCACCAGGATTATCGACTTGGTTGCCCCCATCGGCAAAGGACAGCGGGGTTTGATTGTGGCGCCGCCCAAGGCGGGCAAAACCATGCTCCTAAAAGAAATTGCCAACAGCATTACCCAGAATCATCCGGAAGTTTACCTCATCGTGCTCCTCATTGACGAACGGCCGGAGGAAGTTACCGATATCGAGCGCTCGGTGGACGGAGAAGTAGTGAGCTCCACCTTTGACGAGCCGCCGGAAAACCATGTTAAAGTGGCGGAAATGGTGCTGGAGCGGGCCAAGCGCCTGGTGGAACACAAGCAGGATGTGGTGATCCTGCTGGACAGCATCACCCGACTGGCCCGGGCGCATAACCTGGTGATCCCCCCAAGCGGGCGTACCCTGTCCGGGGGCGTGGATCCGGCAGCGCTCCATAAGCCCAAGCGATTTTTCGGTGCCGCCCGCAACTTGGAGGAAGGGGGTAGCCTGACCATTCTGGCCACCGCCCTCATTGAAACGGGCAGCCGGATGGACGACGTCATCTTTGAAGAGTTCAAAGGTACGGGGAATATGGAGCTGATTTTAGACCGCCGCCTGGCGGAACGGCGCCTGTTCCCGGCCATTGATGTACAGCGTTCCGGCACGCGCAAGGAAGAATTGCTGTTGTCCCGGGATGAACTGGAGTGGATCTGGTTTTTCCGCAAGGCTACCGTAGGCATGGCCCCCTGGGAGGCCATGGAGATGCTCGTGGAGCGCATGAAAAAAACCAAAACCAACGAAGAGCTCCTGCGCCTCTTCCGCACTGCCCGCAAGAGCGGCCCGGTGGTTCCCCCCGACAGACCCCCCGATGTGCGCCGGGACATTACCCCCGAAGGTCAGTGACAGTTCGCGTAATGTGCCCTCCAGCCTGTGGCACTTCTCCCCTGCACCGGAGTAATTATTTCGTTCGCTGGTGCCGCCCAGCACTCACCAAAAAAAGGCTCTGCTCCTGGTATTTCAGGTTTAATTGACACCTCCGGTTTTAGGAAGACCTAGTATACCAGTGAGTGCTGGGTCCCCGCTCTCTCCCTGGCTTCCGCGTAAGATGTGCACCCCGGCTTGCTTCGGCCGGCTCTTTTTTTTGTCTCCCGGAGAAAAAGCGCGGTCGTTTTTTAGCCGCGCCGTGCCACTCGATCCGGGTTGTTTGTGCTTCTCCTGGTCCAGGATGAACGTTGCCCCCTGGTTTTCCAGCAAGGAAAGTTCGCTTACGAAGTGCCGGGTGGTGCCGGCCGGCCTGCGGACGGTAACCAGGTCTAAAGTTTTTACACTTTATTTACAAAACTGAGATGGAACATTAAAAAAGCATGTTTAGAATAGGGGGCAAGGGAGGGGGTGAGGAAACATGAACTTAAGGGAGAAACTCATCAAAGGTATAGCGCTAATCTCAATGGCCGCCTTTACTGCTGTTGCTCCGCTTGGAACGGTAGCCATGGCGGCGACAGCAAAGCAACCGGTAAAACCAGTGGTGACGGCAACCAAGCGGGGAGCAGTACCGGCCAAACCGGCCAATCCCAAAGCAGGGGTGAAGAAGGCTGCTCCTGCCGTACCGGCAGCTAAAGCCAAGGCGAAGTCAAACGTCAAGAAAAAGGTTGCAACCGGTAAGCCGGTTGCCGGAAAAAAAGTTGTACCCAAGAAGCCGGCCGTCCATAAGAAACGGGTGGCGGTGAAAACCCCTGCTGTAAAGAAAACCGGGACTAAAAAATAGCCGCTGTTCAGTGTGGTGGTGAGGATGGGTTGATGAAACCTGTCCTATTTTTCTTTTTACTTCTGACGTTGCTGAATCCAGGTTTGTCGCTTTTCTTCAACACCGGGGAGTTGTAAAATAAAAGCCGGATGGGAGTTTAATTCAACGGTAGCCAGGGAATGAAAACTGAATTGATTTTCTTGCACCTGGCTTCCATACCTCCAGGCACAAAAAATTATAGGTAAAGCGAGAGAGAGGCGACAGATGAACCTTTTAGGAATGATCAGAACATTGCTCCTTCTTTTTACGCCGGGACTGATTCCCCTCTTCTTTCCAACCCATTCCAGTACCGTCAGTTTCCATCCGGGTTATCAAAATCGTGTGGCCGTGCTCATGTACCATCACATCAGCAATACCGACCGCGGTCCGGCGGTAATCACTCCCCGGTTGTTTCGGGCACACCTGGATATTTTGCAAAAGGAAGGTTACCATGTCATTTCCACGGAAAGGCTGGCCCGGTTTCTGTCCGGAAAGGATACCATACCTCCAAAAGCTGTGGTCATTACCTTTGACGATGGGTATGAATCCTTTTATACTTACGCCTACCCGGAATTAAAAAAAAGAAATATACCGGCCACCTGTTTTGTCATTGTGAAGTCTGCAGGCGACACGAAAGGCAGCCCGGGCTCCAGGCATATCTGGAAACAAATACCGAAGCTTACCTGGGAACAAATGCGGGAAATGCAGGCCCACGGCATGAGTTTTTATCCCCATTCCTATGATAGCCACTACCTGGCCAGGTTCGCCCCGGGTGTGCCTGCTGCCCGGCACATAAGGCCCGCCCTGGCAGGCCCGATCTGGCTGGATAAACAAAACCGGCGGGAAACACAGGGGGAATACGAAGCCCGGGTAAGGGCGGATCTCCTCAAGGCAAAAGAAGTAATGGAAAAGGAGCTGGGGCGTCCCATGGACCAGTTTTGCTGGCCCTACGGGGTGGACAGCCCCACCGCGGCCAGGATTGCCCGTTCCCTCGGGTATAGATACCTCTATTACACCCGCAGGGGTTTGAACGGTTCCTGCATCACCGGCGGTCGCATCAGGCGCATCAATGCGGGCAGCCCTGATATCACCCCGGAAATCTTGATCCGTAAGATTGAACAATATGCTCTACTTGCTTACGCTCAGCAGTGGTGCCCTTCCTTCATATTCCTCGATCCGGCGCTGCTTGAGCCGGCCTGTGTGGCCCTGGAGTTCTGGCAAGAAAGATTTTCGTGACATTGTTAAGGAGGTGATTTGGAAATTGAAGTCCAGCCCCGAAGCAAATGTCTTAATTGTCGAGGATGATAGCAATATCGCCGAGTTAATCCGGCTGTACCTGGAGAAACACGGTTTTTCCAGTGTGATTGCTACCGGCGGTATGGAAGCTTTGAAACTCCTAAGCGGCAAAGATTCAGGCATCGACCTGGTAATCCTGGACTTAATGCTCCCCCTTATAGATGGGTGGGAGATCTGCCGCTGGATACGGCAGCATTCGTCTTTACCGGTAATTATTCTTACCGCGAAAGGAGAGTTACAGAATAAACTGCGCGGCTTCGATCTGGGTGCCGACGATTATATCGTAAAACCCTTCGACCCACTGGAGCTGGTGGCACGGGTCAAGGCGGTTTTGCGCCGGACCGGAAACAAAGCCGAGCGTATAGAATTGCCCGGTATAGTTATTGATTTGTGCAGCTATGTGGTAAAGGTGGGGGACGAGAGGGTGGAGCTGACTCCCCGGGAGACCCAGCTTTTAGGCACTCAAATAGACATTTAATCGGCCATTCTATATTCGTATGACGATGTCATATCTATCGAGTTAACCCTGCTGTTGCCAGCCTACTATCTCCTATCCCCGGAGGGGACTCGGCTTTACTTTTGAACCTGTAAATGAAATCGTAGAGGTTAAGTCTCAGCGGGTTGCACAACTTACACAAAAGAACTTTCAGGCTTAGAGTAAGTCTGCGGAGCTTCGCTCCCACCTTTAAAATGTTCAAAGCGCCGTTCAAATCCAATTTCAGCGCCGCTAAAACTGCAGGTTCAAACAGGCCACCACCTGCCCCTGCCCTGCGGTACCGCTGTTATTGGTTTCCTGTAATCCGACCCACCTTTAAGCGTCACCTTTTCCTTTAAGCTTTATACTGGCCTCCTATGTATAAAACGGCCCACTTTTGGGTAATCCTCTTTTTAGACTGCCTGATAACAAAATGGGGCGGGATTTTTACTCCCCCGCCCCTTTAAACAGCTGGAGGAGAGGACTGCACGTGGGCAAGTTAGTTAAAAAGCGTCTGCGCAAATTAACCATATTGCTCGCGGCCGGGGCCGTCCTGGCGGTGTGCCTGCTGCCCGGGAGGGTACCTCTTTTTGCCGCACCCGATGAGGCCATTCTCACCGGCGTGTCCTACGGTAACCTCCCCCGGGTGGAAACGGGTCCGCCGGCCGGTGAACAGCATATGTACCGGGTGCAGCCCGGTGACACCCTGGAGGATATTGCCGGCCGTTTCGGCCTGCCGGTAGCCGCTCTGCAGGAAGCAAACGGCATCCGGGACGCCAACCTGATCGTGGAGGGACAGGTACTGCAAATTCCCGGCGGGGTACTAACACATACGGTGTTACCCGGCGAAACCCTTTCGGATATTGCCCGGCGCTACCGGGTGCCCGTATCCCGGCTGGTGGCCGTCAACGGTTTATCAAACCCTGATACGTTGTTTCCGGGACAGCGGGTGACCATCCCTGCCGGGTACGGTGATTACCTAGCGACAGCAACCATCACGGCAGCCCTGCCGGTGGATCAGCTGGCCTGGCCCGTGGTGGGGTGGGTAAGCTCCCCCTTTGGCTGGCGGGACGGCCGGCCCCACGAGGGGGTGGACATTGCCGCCGGAGAGGGCGAACCCATCCGGGCGGTACGGTCCGGCCGGGTGACCTTTGCCGGCCCCCGGGGTACCTACGGCAACACGGTCATTATTGATCACGGCGAAGGACTGGAGACCCTTTACGCCCACGCCCTGCAGGTGCTGGTGGAGCCGGGGCAGTGGGTGGAAGCCGGGGAGGTTATCGCTCTGGTGGGCAGCACCGGCCGTTCCACCGGTCCCCACCTGCACCTGGAGGTGCGCTTAAACGGCATACCCTATGACCCCCTGTTGTGTCTCACCCGCACCAGGGTGTAAAGGCCCGCGAACAAAGCGGGCCTTTTGCGTGTGCGCCCGGCATGGGCGTTAACTTGGTGGTGAAAGTCCACTGCAGGCGAGGCAGCACGAGTCTGCTAGCCAAAGGCAAGGGTGTCCATCGCGAGGTGGAATCCGAAGGAAGCCGGAGGCAAAACCACGGCCCGATGAACAAGAACCCCATAAGAGGCTAAGCCGTTCGGATGAGCTGGCGTGACACAGCGAAATCCCAGGCTGCCAAGGGACGGCGGAGTATATGGGGCGGGCACGGGGTGAAGGTTAACGCTCTTACCCGGGGAGGCCTGCCGGATAAGCCAGGC
>NZ_FQZM01000034.1 GCF_900142025.1 Desulfofundulus thermosubterraneus DSM 16057
CAAAATCTGCTTTTGCAAGTAAATGGAACGATCTTTTTTTCTTTGCCCCCGCAATCTAAACACCAGTATTCAGCAAACCCGTTTTGGGGGTCCCCACATCCAAGGACCTTAGTGACAGCTTCCTTTTCGCATTCACGGATAGCCGCTGAATACTTCGCTTCAAACTCAGGCCATTTTAACTTCAGTATTTCTTTAATTTTCGACGAGTACCTCATGTCTAAATATTACCATAATATGGGCTCATTGGGTACCCCTATAAGAGCCCCCCAAAAAGTATACTTTCCTTAACAATAAAAAAGCCCTACCGGGGCAGCTCGCATAGCAGCACAGTTGCCAAAGGAGCCGCCGGGGTAAACGTCTTCGGCTGCCCTGTCCCAGCGGGCCCCGAGTTTTATCCTGCGGAAGACCCTAGGGGGGCCTGGGCCGTAGCCCCGCCACGGTTCCTGCTCAAAATTTCGGACGAAGGTCTCGGCCATGTGCCGGCCGTTAAAGCCGCGGCAGGCGATCAGGGACTCGGCCACGCCGAGGGCCATGTGCGTGTCGTCGGTGTAGCGGAGGATTTTTGTTTTTTCGGCTATAGCGTGAATTTCCGAATGGCTGACCAATTCCCTACCCTCAAAAGGAGCACCCAGAGCGTCCCCGAGGGCAAGGCCCAGCAGACAACCGCAAAATTTCCTTTGCAAAACTTCCGGGTCCATCAAAAAAACTTCTCCCTTAAACCTTTACTGCTTCTCCTTTTTCCGGGTAGACCACCCTGCATATTCCCTCGAACCGCCAAAAGAAGCCTGGGTTTTCCGTGTGCACCGGAATCAGGATTTCCGGCCTCACCATCTCCACCATCTCCACCATCTCATCTATCTCCGGTCCGTGGATGTGGCCGCTGGCTTCAGCCGCTGCCAAGTCGGATTCTTTATTGACCACTTTTCTCAATAAGGTCGTCTTGATTTGCTGGACTAGAACACCAATGCAGGATATGGTTTTCTGGAATGGGAACAGCTTGTGCAGCTCCTCCCTCCGGAAATTGTTCATTTGGGCGTAGTAGGTATGCTTGGCCACGTCTACACCCACAATTAAGGTTTCAGGTGTGATCATGGCAAGCTTCTGGGAAAGGGGATTGTACATCGCTGATACCTCCTGGTATTGGTGGTTTTGGGTTTTGGCGTTTACACCATACCAGGATTTTTTCTTTCCCTCAAGCCCCACTACTCCTGATTCAGGAATGCCATCTAATTATTAAGAAGTGATAAAGCCCAACCTAAATTATCTGTATAAATAAGGTTAGCATTTTCAAATTCTGATTTTAGTGCTGGGACAAGACCACTTCCAGGCTTGCAATATTCTTTGGTATTAGAACTTACAAATATTCTTACTTTATCAAAGCCACGATTAGTTAATTCAGCGCAGACTTCCAATACTTCTTCAAAAATAACACAATCCGCAAAAGAATTCTTGGCCTTTTTAGCTGGTGGTTTTGCCTGCAATACCCGTTTTCCAGCTCGAATAGTACACTTATTACTTGGGGTTAAATGGTAACATACGTTTAGCAATTTCTGGCTTAGCTTTTTCAACTCCTCAACTATATAATTATGATTATATACCTTAGGATTTTTACCCTTAACAAGATTCAAACTAAGCAGAGTCTCTTCAATTAATTTATTAATTAAATTAATTTTTTTTATTGCCTTAACTTCTTGGGTATATACAAAATCAAGATTTTTGTTCCATTCCTCACTTGTAACTGAAGGAGCTATTAACATACATTCCGGTGGTGATGTAGAGGCAAGTTTAATTAACTCAATGGCAGCATTAACATTGCTTTTAACTTTTTGAATTGTTATTGGTCTAATTATATCAAGAAATATACATGTATCTAAAAATAATACTGGGCAGTTAAAAGATTTAGCAAGTTCGGCAACTTCTGAAGATTTTTTGTTCATTGTTTTCTACCTGCTTTATCGTAGTACTCTAACAGAGTTCGACCATATTCATATTCAATGGCTAATTCATGAGCCATTTCATCAGCCCAACCCTCTACTTCTGTCAGCCATCTAATTAACATGTCTGTTGATAAAGATGAATCATTGATGTGAGCTGAAATGATGAAATCGAACCAACGTTTTTTGTCTAAAGGATGCGAGGAACCTGTACTTTTATTAGCAGCCCTCGAAAATAACCTAAGTTTACTAACGGTTTTTTCATCTGTAATATCCTCTAAAGTAATAACTCCAGGAGTTATATTAAAGCGTAACCTGTGTTTATCTACTAGTGAACTTATATATCTATTAAAAAATTCATCTAAAATGGCGTTATATTCATCCATAGAAAGTTCGTTTTTTGAAGTGGGGACTATATTGGTAACAGACAGAACACCCGTCTCATTTTCCATAAGCCAGATTTGGCCTCCAGGATGTTCTGATGTATCTGGGGCAGATATACAAAAAACATTTCCTACATCTCCTAATACGTCTTTTCTAAATTTATTCTCGGCAATAGTATCCCTTGACCATCCATTGTCGAGTAGACTTGTAACTTCACTCATCAGTGCTTCCAGATTTGAAGTTTTTCCGATAAGGGAGAGTTCTTTAAAAACTTTCATATGGTTAAACACTCCTTTTTAAAATGACTATATTTTCATTCGTATGTATTAGCCATTGCAGCTATCTTTGCAGTGATCTTAGAGTTCAAATCACCGATATAGTCGACCCGCTCATTTTCCTGTATATTCCTGGTCACAGAATTCTTTGATCTTTTCCAAGGTCATTTTCTCTATAGGAAGAGAGAAGAGCGATTTTTCCAAAGCAGTTTGCCCCGCTTTACCAGCCCCCATCCATCTCCTCCCCTGACATCTGATACGTAAGCGTTGGCACCGTGCACCAGCACCTGACCAAATTTTTATGGCTTCTCGCTTTTTATGAGTGGATATAGAATTAGGCACTAACAGAGACAATAAATATTTAGGTAAACCATATTCAAGCCGACTTCCAATGATATAAGCCATTGTGATCAAGGTCTTGACGTTGCGGTAACTTCTCGCCCTGGCCTTGGCCGCCTGAATGAGGCTGTTGATGCCCTTCAGGATGCCGTTGCTCACACGGGACTCGAACCAGTTAAGGATACCCTCCCAGTGGTCTTTGATGGTGTAGGCAGCCTGGATCAGGGGCACCAGCTTGGAGTGCGTGGCCCAGTAGTACCAGCGCTTCAGGAATTCCTCGTCGGTGACCCGGTCCGGTTGAGTGAAAAAGTCCTGGAAGGACAGTATCAAGTTGTAGGCGCTCACCGTGTCCAGGTGCTGGCTTGAGGCTTTCGAGCTTCCTACGCTGCTTGGCCGTAAGATTGCAGGGGTTTTTCAGCCACAGGTAGCGCGTCTTTTTCAGCAGCCGGTTCTCTATGCTCTCGTCCCGGCGCACCTCGTCCACGGCGGTGTTGATGATCTTCATGACGTGGAACCGGTCAAACACCAATCTGGCTCTGGAAAAGAAGGCCTTCAAGCCCGCAGTAAACGCCGGCGACAGGTCGTAGCACATCGTCTCACCGTTCTCCGGCCGGCCCCGGTGGGCCTGCAGGTCCTCCCTGAAGGCCGTGAGGGTGTCACTACCCTTGCCCGGGGTGGCGAAGAGCAGCCGAGGCGCATCCAGGTCCACAAAAAGGGTGATATAGTCATGGCGCCTTTTGGCAGCCGCATCAATCACACACACGCGCCGAACCCTGGAGTAATCCTGCTTGGCGCGAGCCTCTTCCACGTAGTGGTGGAGTATACGCCATATCCTGGTGTCATGCTCTCCGACCAGTTCGGCAATAGCCTTCACCGGCATGTCCTGGACCAGCGGCATGATCAGACCCTCGAAGTACAGGGTAAACTCACTCCTTGGTCTTGCCCAGGGCACCCGTACCTGTCTTACTCCGCAGCGACCAGGGCACTCCACCCAGGGCACGCGCGCGTGAAGGTAAGTGCGGTACTGGAAGAAATTCAGGTGCCGCCAGGTCTTCTCCTCGCTGTCGTAAACCTTGGCACCGGCACGGCCGCATCGGACACGCAAAGGTGCTTCCTGCGAAAAGTCCACCCAGATATTCAGCTGAGGCTGTTCCAGCGAGAACCTAACATCAACGACCTTCCATGGTGGCGTCAAGCCCGGGGCCAAGGCAAACAGGGTGCGCTAATTGGCCATGTAGAGGACCTACCTTTCTGGGAAATGGTACGTGTTCCGCTATTTCTCTTCTAAGAAGGGGTTCGTCCTTCCAATATTCACAACACATATAAAGGCAGGCGCATCAGCAGCGCACGACTGTTTGCACGTCGGCTACACGCGCTCGTTAGCTGCTGGAAGGCCGTTGTTTCATTAGCGCCCCTTTGGACGCAGGGATAAGAACTTCCTTGCCAGTTCCAATGATAGGCAAGTACATATCCTGTGCGTTTCGAATTACATGATCGCCAAGTCTGTAGCCTCGACCCTCCCAAGGAGCATCCTCGGGTTCTCCTACGACAACAATCGTTTGGCATCCATGCATACACGTATAGACTGTGTTCTTCCCGTCCCGCGATATCTTGGCTTGGGCTAACGTCTGCCTTATACCGCAAGTAGGACAAGTCGTATAGACCTCCTTGTCAGTTGGTAGGCGAGTGCCAGCCGGAGCGGTGAGCTGGCCCACGAGAACATCCTCAACGCGAACCAGTTCAGGAATTAAGGCTAGTCCGATATAAGCTATGCCGATTCCTGCCAGAAACCTCCCAAGGGATTCGTCAGCGTTCGACACGCCAGCGTGTGAACCGGACCCACCTGCGACAGCGATAAACTCCTGAACCAACTTCGCCTCCCTGGTTCGAAGTAGTCCCGCGTCTTGAAGTTCTTGGCGGGCCGCACCGCCGGTTTTGTTGCTATTCAGGCGAAGTTTGGCTACGGCGTTAAATAGAGACTCCAATGCTGAACGAACCTGCGAGTTTGCGGACTCCCATTCGGAACGATCAAAGGCGGACTTTGCCCGCGAGAAATGTCTCGCAGCTTCATTCAACCCTTGTCGCGTCAAGCGTTCAAGCAACTCCTGGAAGATATGCTCCATTAGCCGATCACCTTTGGCAGCTAACATTCACTTTTAACAGTCTTGAGTAATTTTTCGTGCCGGTTACACTGATGGCCTCCCGGCCCTTCACCGGCAGACAGGTCTCGTTCCCTGATCTCCATATTTCAACGGGTACCGGGTAAGCTCATACAGGATGCTGGTACCGATGAATCCCCCTTTTCAGCCAGGCCAGGGGTACCTGGTCCCCGGGTTGTCCGGTGTTCTGTATGCGAAGACACCTGACGTATTGACAAAGTTTGCACCATCCCAGGGGAACCAGTTCCTCCGGTCTGGCCAACGAAAGAGTCGAATTAATTTACGAATACAGGGACTATGACAAACCATGGTTTTGGCATACCGGCCCATGTCAATCTCCCTGCCCGGTCGGCCATACAATCTGGAATATTTAATATTTATTTACCTGGCATTTACCTTCCCCGTTGTTTTAAGCGGTAAGATTCGGCGATCATGTTCAGGATGTAGGACTTAAAGGTGATCCTATGCTACTGGCCGCAGTAATAATGTCTTGGAATATACCCCGGCTTATCTCATCATCTCTTTTGATAATATAGTGAATGGAATTCAGTTTTTCAAAAAGTTCGCGGGCGGCTTTCTCTTTGGCTATAACATTGGGATGTACTGTTTGCTCTGCCTGTTTTACCTCAACCACTGCCCACCCATTATGCTTAAGTTTAAGTATAAAGTCTGGGTAATAGTGTCTCCAACGTTTTTCCAGCTCATCGTAATACTCTACGTAAAACTCATTATGTCCGGCGTCAGTAATGCCGCCGGTATAGTAGATTTCCTCTATGTCCCTATGCTCCACGAAATATTCAAAAAGTCGCTTCTCTGATTCGTTATCGAATATGTAGGGCTCAATATGGAAACTATTTGGGTACCTTCCGTCGTACATTTCCAAAGTCTTCTTATCTTCTTCTACTACCCAATCCATGGGGAAATTTTTGGCAAGCTCAACCTCTTCCCATTCCACCTCATCAACTAGCTCATACCGGAAAACTGCATCTAAAATACGGCGGACGATAACCTCTATGAGGCGGTTTTCGCAGTTTACCCAAGCAAGACAACCCTCAATACCCATATCACTGTTCCGTAAAATTTTCTCCACCTTGAGGCAGGGTAAATGAGTGTATCGGCTTATCTCTTCCACCAAGGTGTAGAGGGTATATCTCTTTTGGCGGCGTTGTAGAGTTTGGCTGTCTTTGACGGCGAGTTTCATCTTCTTACCATTGGTTGTCATCTCTCGTTCCGTTACGAGAGCCACGAATTCGTTCTTATGATTGGTGTAATATTCATCCAGGGCTAGTTTAATTTGGCCGGTCTGCTCCTGATACTGGCGCAGAACTTTTATACGCTGCTTAGCCAGTTTTATCTTGACGTCTTTACGCTTTTGAATGGTAACCATGCGCTTGTTCTTGCGCCCTTCAAGTTCGGATATGGTGGTGCCCAGGTTTTTCTGAATTTCATTCTCCAGTATGGTCCGATTCTCAGTGGAGAGGAAAATGGTTGCCGTCTGGGGCATATTTCCAATAGCCCGGAGACAGCGTAAGGAAGACTGAAGAAGGAATACCTTGCTGCGAGGCCTGCGGTACATAGCCGTGGCGAACAGGCTGCGGCAGTTCCATCCCTCCGTACCCTTTCCAACAAGGAGAATAAACTGGTCTTCGGATTCTGGGGTATCCAGGAGCCGGAAACGGCGGATATTCTCGTTCTCAACGTCGCTGTGGTTGACCAGAATTTTAGTCAGGGGAATACTTTTTTCTGCCAGGACTTTTTCTAACAGGGGTCTGAACTCGTCTTCCAGTTCGGAAATAGTAGTGCAGTAGAAAGCGATTTTAGGCAGCAACCCTTCACGCCGCTCTTCTCCGTATTGACGCCAGAACCGGTCTACCACGTCCCTGATAAACTCTTCCGTCTTGGTATTGGCGTAGTCAATGAATCTGACCTGCTTCAAGTGCCCGTCATCAATCGCCTGTTTGACGGAATAAAAGAACACCACTTCAGGGAGCATCTTACCATCCACATAGGGGGTACCGGTGAGATTGATACACCCAGCCAGAGGAGACTTGCGGTCAAGCCGGTTGATTGTCTCCCGCACACGCTTCAGGTCGTTGGTAATTGATGTCCCGAAAGCATGGTGGGCCTCATCTACAAATACAGCCAGGTTATCCAGTTGCTCCAGCTTCCGCAGGCGGTCGTTAACTTTCCATTCACCCTCCATATCTTTAACCACCGGGAAGAGGGTCTGTTGTCCGTTGCTGTTGTTTCCCTGCTTCTTGAGGATAATCTTTTGCACGTTCGAGACAATAATGTTGTAGGCCGAATCGGGCAATACGGAAAGCTCGGCCTGGACATCGGAAAGGTAATGAAACTTTAGATTGCTGGACAGAAAAAGAGCGTATTCCTGCGGAATTACCTTGGAGTAGTCAAAATCCTGGATTTCCCGTAGAGAATCAATGATAGTGGTGTCAGGGGCAAAGACCAGGGCATTCTTGGCGAAGCGCCCGTCCTCCGGATAATGTTCGGCCAGGATAAAATCATAAAAAATCATGGTTGCCATGAGGATGGTTTTGCCTGTTCCCATACCCAGGGCAAAGAGCCAGTTGGGGTAGGCAAGCCCCTGCAGTTCGCTATCCAGGGCCTCCAGGAGGGCTTTCTTTTGTTTGATTTCTTCCAGTTGCTCCGCTGTTAAAGACAAGACATCCATTGGCGTGCCTTCCGGAAATAAAAGCCGCCGGTAAAGTTCTTTGATGGTAGGGTTACCTTGGATTTCTTTAAGGTACACGTAAAGCTCAAAAGCGTCCACCTGCGGTGGGCGCAAAAAGCCAACCTCCCGGATGTGGCGCAAAATGTTTTGGGTCTCGGGGAATACCTTTTTAAAAAAGTCACCCTCGTAAAATCGCTCGTTCTCTTCCTGCCGCAAGCGTTTCCCAACAAATTCAGCACTGGAGTAGCCCCGGCACTGCTCAAAAGTCTGCCATAGTTTGTCTAGAAAAGAAATTGTGCTCATCATACCACCTCAACCTTTGCTTGCCGGGTAAGCAGCATAAAATCGTGTTTAGTGACTCGTCCTGTGCCTTGCACAAACCAGGCCCAGCGTTTAGAAGAGTCACGCCCCTGGAAAGCATCCAGTTTCGCCCTTAACTCAGCACTCAAAACAACGGGATTTTCGGTATAGATGCTGACGGAATCCACCTCGAAGACGTAAGGATACTTTTCGGGATGCTTTACCAGCGGGTGATGTTTCTGCACGGGGGATGATTTTACCCTGGCGTGGGCTACCACGCCCGTCGCAGTGGCATAAAAACAAATCCAGTCGCCCGGCTTAACTTTCCGCCCCAGGGATTTTTCGCTGACGGCGTAAATTCCTGCGTCAAGGAGTTTTTTGATACATTCTTCTGCGGTTTGAGTGTCATCGGACGCTACCGGAGCGAGGTAATACTCAACGTCAACACCTTCGGGCTCCGATAAAGGTTCATTAGGAGTTTCTTCCTGCGGCTGTTGTATGCCTTCGCCGGCAGTGCGGATTTCTTTCGCTACCAGGCCGGCCATCAGTTCAATCAGGGAATCCACTATAGGCTCCGTTGGCCGGAGAACAGTTAAAACAGCCTCGTGTTCCATTTCGTAATCGGCTAAGAGTTCAGCCAGGGTAAGCAGTTTATCAACGGTAATAACCCGTAACTGGTGGGTGCGCTTCTCAGCAATGATGGAGTTTTCCAGTTGCTTCAGTTCAGCATCACTGCGCCCTACTACATAAAGGCCCAAAGCGTGGTCCCAGTTGGGTATCTTTTGTTCGGATATAAGCCGGTCTATGTAGCCGAGGAGAGTAGCCGTTTTTATGGCATAAACATCGGTTGTTTTCACCTCTACGACGATATAAAGGCCGGAAGGGGACTTCCACACGCCGTCAAACCCGATTTCCCTCTGGACGCCCTTATATCTGCCAAACGTTACGTCAAAGCCCAGCAGGCGGCCCAAGTGGTTCACCAGGTCTTGTAAGGCCCGGTTGTACTGCTCCCCGGAACTTCGCAGGCATTCTTCCACGTAATCGCGTACAGCGCCAACGCTGGTCAAATTTTGGGACAAGAAACGGCGGAAGCGTTCTCTTGGCGTTTTCTCGCCTGGAGCGTCATCAAGGTCGCCAACCAGTTCTAACACCTGTTCCAGTGGCATCATCTTGCTCCCACCTCCAAGACCTCAAAATACTCCTCCGACAGCACATCCACAATCTTAACGGCAATTTTCTGCCCGGGTCCGGTGAGGGGGAGTTCGTAGACCCCAGATACTATGTCTTTCTTGCCCGGAATATCTTGAATAGCAGGCCTAAGCACTTCACCATCATAGTTTGGGTCGATGAGGACTGCTTCTACTAATTGCCTCCAGTCGTCGATTTCTTCAGGGTCATCCTCCAATTGCAGTTTTTGCAGGAGCATGGGGGAGTAGAACTGTCGTATCTCTACCACTGCTTTGCCGCCATCCAGTTTTAAAGCTATGTCCGCTTCAGGAGGGCGTTTGAAGATAATATCCTTGCGGTCGGTAAGGATGTCGCGTATTTCAAAGGGGATGTTGACCACGTTTAAGCGTTTGGCATAATCCAACACGTCGTACTCGTGGCCGCTGCATAGAATAAGCACACCGCGTCTGTAGGTCGCTTCTATTTCTTTTTCGCCTTTAGAGAGTATCTCATCAAAAACTGCCTGCACATCCTCCTTGGAGCAGACTCGGTTTAGTTCTACCACTTTAACCCACTTGCCGTCTAGTAAACCATCGAAGAAAGAGCGTTTTACCGGTTCTACCCCGTAAAGTTTCATTACTATTTCTTTAGCCTCCAAGGCATTCTTGAAAATGTCGTAGTGGTTGACGTTATAAACGGCAAAGGCGGGGTAAAACTTTTTGCCTTCGTCCAGGAGGGTTTGCTGTTGTGTCTCTTTCTGCTGTTCTTTGATGATTTGCGAGACCCTTCGTGCAGTGGTATGAATAGCCCCTAAATTGATGTCGCTGCCAATCCAGCGGCGGCCTAGCTTCTGGGCTACTGCCAGGGTAGTACCGGACCCACAGAAAAAGTCGGCTACAATATCAGCCGGCGAATCTGTAGCAATCCTTATTATCCGTTCGACCAGTGCCTCTGGCTTCTGTGTTGGAAAATCCAAACGTTCCGCTGAATTTGAAGCAATTGCGCTAATGTCCGTCCAGATGTCATCTATCAATAGTCCCTTCATTTCATGGGCATATTGCTTTAGCCTTAATTTGCCGCCAGAGGTGACATATAACAATCCGGCTTCTTTCCACTCATTTAATGTCTCTTCTGACGGCTCCTGTATCTCACAAGTTTTATATCTGCCACGCTCGTCTTCCATTGTGAAGTTCTTCATTATATACTCATCAGTGAAGGGGAGATATTGGGGGTTATAAGTGTAACTAGATGATTTTGAATACCAATAGATAATATCATGGTCTTGTCCTAACTTATTGGCAAGCGCCTTCATGCCACTAGGAGTTTGCCGCCTCCATACAATTTCGTTGAGAAAGTTATCACTCCCAAAAACTTCGTCTAGTATACAGCGAAGGTAATGGCTCCTATGCCAATCGCAATGTAAGAATATTGTTCCTTCCTCCGCCAATAGCTCCCGCATCAACTGTAGCCTCTCGTACATGAACTGGAGGTAGAGGTCGTTGGCCCAGATGTCCGTATACTGCTTCTCTTCGATTACCGAAATATCACCTTCTAGCTCCCTGCCTTTCAGTTTAATGCGCTTCCGGTAATCCGCTTTAGAATCAAAGGGAGGGTCTATGTAGATGAGTTTAATCTTCCCTCTGAACTCTTTCATCAAATGGCTCATTACCTGTAGATTATCGCCCCAGTAGAGGCGGTTAACCCAGCCGTCTTCAGCCGGCTCACCATATTGTTCCTTAAGTTGCGCTTCATAATATTTCACGGCTCGCAAAGGCCGTTTCCCTAGCCAATGGAGCATGGGGCGGCCAGGAACTTCCTCAATGTCGAACATCGTTAACTGCTTTTCATCCTGTGTCAAAAATATCCCTCCCCGTGTTATTCCAGGTTATGCTTCGTAGCTGACGTAATCAATGCTTTTTCTAAAACAATCTTCCCAGAAGGGTCAACCCGAAGAAGAATGCGGTCACCCTCTTCAACGCCGAGGATTTTCCGCAGTTCTTTTGGCAACGTCATCTGACCTTTAGGGCCTATCTTGGGGTACAAAAATATGTCTCAGACAATTTCTTGTTCCTGATCCCATTAGCTTACGGCCTGCATACCTTACACGGCACATATCCTGCCGCCACTGCCTCTTCACGCGTTTTGAACTCTACCCGGTTCTGTGGAGCTATCTCAGCCGCCCACCGGCAGTCCGGGCGATGAAATTTCTTGCTGTTTTTGTTACCTATGTACCCACCTTTGCTCCCTGTCGGCGTCACCGGAGCCGTCGGTGCAACCACGCCGCCGGCGTCAGGCGCCCTCGGTCTTATGGTACTGCCCAGTTTTTCCACAGTGATGTTCTTCCCGTCGGACGTAAAAACCACGGTGCCGTCCCGGTCGGTCCGGTAGACCTGGACTCCGGCATTCGCCAGTTTAGCAAGTGTCTCTTTATGCGGGTGGCCGTAGTCGTTCCACGCACCAACAGAAATGACCGCGTATTTCGGGGCCACCGCCTTCAAAAAAGCCGGGGTAGTGGAACTGCTGCTGCCGTGGTGCCCCACCTTGAGCACGTCCGCCTTCAGGTTCGCCCTGGAAGCCAGCATTTCTTCTTCCGACTGGGCTTCGGCGTCTCCTGTCAGAAGAAACGCCGTACTGCCGTACTGTATCCTTGTCACGGCGGACCAGTTGTTCAGGTCCTCGTAATTAGAGCCGCACGGGGCGACAAAGTTAACTTTCAGGCTGCCCTGGTCGAGTACCGTGACGCCAGCTTTGGCAGTGGAGATTTTTAAGCCTTTCTCTTTTACTGCCAGCAGGACGTCCTCGAAGGTCTTCGTGGTGGTGGTCACCCGGGGCATGTATACCTGGCCGATATCAAATGCCCGGATTACGTTGTCCATGCCGCCGATGTGGTCTTCGTGGGGGTGTGTCCCTACCAGGTAGTCGATCCGGGAAACACCTTTGCTTTTCAGATAGCTGACCACAACCGGACCGTCGTCGTTGTTCCCGGCGTCCACCAGCATGTTCTGTCCATTTGGGAACTGGACCAGGATTGAGTCAGCCTGGCCCACGTCGAGAAAGTGGACTTTCAGCACCCTGTCCCCGGAAGGTTGAGGATTGGCAGCCGGCGGCCTGCTTTCCTGGTTATCAGTTTGAGGTTTCGACGGGACAGTTGAGGCTATCGTTTTTGCGTTTGCAGCAGGTTGATCTGATGTGCTAGTACTAGAGCTGCTGCAGCCTGCAAGGACGGCCAGGAGAAACGCCAGAATCAGGGCGAGAATAGCACTTCGCTTCATCATCCCGGCCACCACCTAATCCTCAAAAAGTTCGTCCGCCAGCCGCTTGATGGCTCCAGCCCTGGAATCGGTAGCTTCTCTATCCAGGGTTATATGTATATTGATAACGTCCCCTTCCCGGGCTCCGGGGGGGATCAGGACTTTAGGAATATTGAAGGTCTTCTGGCCGAATTCGATAACGGCCCAGTCTCCTTCAAACCGGTCAATGATCAACATTCTCCCTGTCTCCTTTGAGTAAACCTTTTCTGGATACATTTTCTTCTCCGGGAACCAAAATCCTGCTGCAAACGTCTGGATCCCAGAAGCCGTATATTTTTTTGAACACTTCCTGGTACGATTCTACCGAAGGGTAACTAGTTTAACTTATATTGGCGGACGGACACGGAACCCTACTTATACCAAAAGGGGTTCCGGAACAGCCACTTCAATTTCTACGGAATTTGGGACATTCTCGTTGTATATCTCAGATTATGAAGCGTACTCATAAAGGACTCCTATTCTGATGCTTGTATCTCTCTTAATAGGATTTGTTTTTCTTGAAGTAAAGCCTTTATTTCGCTTTGGTTTTTATCTATCAACTTCCGTTTTTCTTGTATTTCCTTTGACCAGTTAACAATATCCCTATTGTAGCTTTCAATATCTTCCCGATTCTCTGCGTTTTTAATTAGTTCTTTGGTGTTATTTATATTATCTTTGGTAGATGCGATAAAGTCTTCTGCCAGCTTTATATCCCACTTAAGGTCATTAATTTTCTCGTCTATTTCATTAATTTTTGCTAACACTTCTTTTTTGTTCCTCATTTGTTGCGCTTTGGGTGTGTCTTGCACAATTACCGAAACAACATACGTCCCCAACTCTTCCCATTGTCCAACTTTAATTGAAGGATGAAGTTTAAATTGATAAGTACCAGGTACGTCAATTTGAAAAGTCAATTTTGACTCTAAACTTTCTCCTTTTTCTATAAATAAATTTTCCATTTTAATACCTTGGAGTTTACCCCAAAAGTCTTCTTCATAACTCCAATTTGGTTCAGGAATTACTTTGCTTATCATCCCTGTATCCTCAAAGTTAATCATTGCAGCAACCATTGGTATATCTGAATTATTCGTTATCGTAAAATTCACAGGAAAAGGTTCTCCCGCTTTCACAGGGTTTGGATATGAGCCTTTAAAAGGCTTCTGCTCCTGTTCTTGGTCTTGCCAAAGTTTTTTACTGACTTCATCGTTAACACTTTTGGAGTTACCACTTACTATATGGTTAAGAAAATAACCAATACTCAAAACGACAAGTATAAAACCAAAGAATTTGGCTAGGCTAATTAACTTTTCTCTAGTATTTTGAAGTTTAAATTCATTATCCATATTATCCACACTCCTCACCTCATCGTCGCATTCAAATCAGCAAAGCACCCAAGTGACTGTTTCCTAAAGAGGCAGGGCTTCGCTGCCATCGAGCCTAACGTGGACGGTATCACCATCGGATACAGATGTGACGCTTGCCGGAAGCACCTTCGGAGCCTGAGACTTCGCCTCGATCCCCACGGCAAACCCCAAAACGATAAGGAAGGTGAGAATGATCGGCAGCGCGAATCGAGTTCCCCGCACGAAAAAACACTCCTTAAAAAAATTCTCCTTGGATTATTTTTCTTTCCCAGGGAACCGAAATCCTGCCGCAAACAGGGGAATTAGATTTATCCCCTAGTCACAGCCGTCCCAACCCCGAGATTGCGCTTCACCCGGTAATACTCCACAATCAGCTGGTCTACCTTCCGGCTGGCTGCCAGATGTTTTTCTTTGTCGCCGGGATCGATGGTCAGCAACTCTCTCCTGGCCTTCTCCAGCCGCAGGATCGTCCTACCGAGTTCCAACAAAAATTTCCCCCTTTCGCCATTTTGCACCAGATCCAATTGAACCACTTACAGGAAAATGCGTCAAGAAAAAACCCTGTCGAACGGTGTCGGATCGACAGGGTTTTCCTCATTAATAAAAATCGCATAAAACATGAAATTTTTCGGCTTTACAGCCAATTAATTATGGTAGAAGAAAAAAGCGAGGGATTATTGTGCAAAAACAACGATCCTTTGTACCTGAGAAAGTAGAAAAGTTTCTCACCGAGAACGGGTGGGAAAAGGTCTACGACAGACCCTCCGGTGGCCATCAGACGTGGCAGAAATATAATCACGGTCTCTGGGAGCTAGTTATCTTCATGAGTTTTTATTTCCGCTTTTACCATTAGTTGACGGAGCGGGACTACCGTCCGGCCCGGCGGGACCACTCCCGGGACGCGGACGCCCCACCGCGAAGCCCTGCACCCCGACGTTCCAGCCCGTGGCCCGCAGCCACGCGAGGTCTTCGGGCAGTTCCACCCCTTCAAGTATCGGGACGACGCCGTTTACGGACAGCATCTCAACCACCGAACACAGCGTCTTCCGTACAGCCGGGTCCCTGCTCACACCGTACAACAGCGCCCTGTCGATCTTGCAGTAGTCCGGCTTCTCACACAGGACCAGGTTGATGTTTGCCCCGCCGGAGCCGAAGTCGTCCAGCGCCAAAAAAAAGCCGCACCCGGACCAGCGCAGCACCGACACCCGGTAAACGTCCGCGTCGTACAGCGCGGACTCCGGTATCTCCACGCACACCGACGCGGGGGAAAGCCCGCGGCTTTCGAGCAGCCGCGCTGCCTGCAGCGGAAAGGCGGGGTCGGTGAACGCCTCCGGCGTCAGGTTGAAGAACAGTTTGCCCCCGAACGCTTCTCCAACAGCGCGTTCCAGTATCCGCAGCTCCCACACAGGGATCGCCCCGGCCAGCCTTGCCTGGCGGATGAACTCGTGGGGAGAGATGCCGGCGGGACTCCGCAGCAGTGCCTCGCACCCCAGCAGGCGGCCGGAGCGCAAGAGCACGATTGGCTGGTAGCAGAGAAAGAATTCTCCGGTCAACCTACAGCTCCCCCTTCAGAGCGGACATCGCCCGCTGGAGTTTTTCCCTGAGGTCCGCGTTCTCCTTCTCCAGCTCCGCCAATCTGGAATCCTTCTGTCCGCGGAGACCTTCCGCCGCCTGCCTCACGGCCCGGACCTTCCCATCCAGGGCCTCCAGCACCGCGTCGAAGTCGAGTTCGTCCAGGCGTCTCCTCAAGTCCAGGGCTTCCCGGGCGGAAGCTTCCAGGGCCGCCCTTAACTCTTCCACCTCCGCTCTGTCCGCGGCTGCGCTTTCTTCGACCGCGGCGGAAACGGCACGTACTACTTTTCTTCTGAAAACAACGGCACCCGAAACGGCCAGAACGGAGAAAACCGTTACCCCCGCCGCGATACGGAGCTCTTCCGGCAGCGGGGCCAGCCGCCATACCGCGGCACCAGCCGCGGCGCCGCCCAGCATGGAGGCCGCGAGAGCGTAACCGGCCCTGGTCAACGCCCCGGCGGCACTGGCAACCGCGAAATCACCCACGGCGCACACCCCCAAAAATTTTCTTCATCAGCCTGTCCACCATGTCCGGCAGCCCCCTCACCCCGCTCAGGCCGCGCCAGCCGCCCACCGTCTCCAGCTTCGCCAGCGCGTCTATATGAGGCACGTCGGCCTTCCTGATGTCGCCCCAGCGGTCGTTGAGCACCACGACGTTTTCCCCGCCGTCTTCCCGCCCGCCCGAGACCCGTACCGTGTACTGCGCCGAGCGCGGGAAGGAATCCGACAGCACCCCGGGGCTCCCGGCGGGGAGGTCGAGCACCACCAGGTCGAACATCTCCCTGGCGCAGCGCAGCATCCTCTCCACCGCGTCGCCGGGTATGTCGACCGGCACCGGGGGTACCTGGAGCACGCGGAAAGACCCGGCCCTTACCAGGCAGTCTTCCAGTTCTTCCCCAGCCAGGAACGTGTTCCAGTTCGGTACCTGGGGCAGGTCGAAGTAAAACGAGAGGTCGCCTCCCCCGTACCCCGCGTTCAGGTCAACCACCAGCACCGACAGCCCCGCCCGGCGGGCGGCGAGGGCCAGGAGCACGGCGACGAGCGTCCTGCCGCTCCCGCTCCCGCCGGTGACCGATACCACCGACTGCCTCCACACGGCTAATCTGCCCAGCTCTTCTTCCCACCCCGGTTCCATCTTCACTACTTTGACGCCGCGCCGGCCAAGCTCGCCGGCCTTCTCTTCGTCCCAGCTCGCCGGGGAGACCAGCACGACCGCTTCCTTCCCCGCAAGGTCGGCGGCCGCCTCCCAGTTCAGCGCGGAGACGGCTTTATAACCCCTCATGGACGTATCTGCCGGGCTGCCGATCACCACCAGTTCGCTCATAAAACCACCCCCATGAAAATGAACCCCCCGGCCAGGAACGGCCCGAAGGGGAATACTTCTTTAAACTGCACTTTCTTGACGGCGCGCCGCAGGAGGCCGAACAGGACCGCCCCCACCGAGGCGAGCAGCATCGCGTACGCCGCGCCCAGCGGTCCCAGGAACAGCCCCGCCGCGGCGGCCAGCTTCACGTCACCCCCGCCCATGCCATCCGGCCTGACCAGCGCCAAGGTCAGCAGAGGGAGACCGGCGACCGCGGCCCCGGCCATGGCGTCCGGCAGGGCGTGCCGGGCAACGGCTAAGGCCACCCCGGCGAGTGCTGTCCTGAAGCAGATCCCGTCCGGAATCGTGAGCGATTCCAGGTCGGTCAGGACGGCGGCCAGCAGGAAGGACTCCAGCACCAGGAACGCCAGCCAGGATACGCCCGGACCGTACTTCAGCCAGGCCAGCGCGGCCAGGACGGCGCCCGCGATCTCCACGGCTATGTAGCGCGGGCTGACCTTCGACCCGCAGTACCGGCACCGGCCCCGCAGGGCCAGGTAGCTCAAGACGGGCACCTGGTCGATAAGGCCCAGCCTGTGGGAGCACGCCGGACAGCGGGACTCCCGCCGGGCGGGTTCGCCCCGCAACAGGCGGTACGAGAGAGCACCGGCGTAGCTGCCGGCCAGTCCGCCGGAAAGAGCAGCGAAAACTAACTCCAAATCGTTCACCCCCCAAAAAAAAGAACCCCGGGGTAATCCCGGGGTGTCAACTAGAAGTTCACCGTCTCCCTGTCCTTCAGGCTCTTCTCGAACTCCAGCGGGAATCTGTCCTCCCCGCCCTGCGGCGGCAAAATCGACGTGTTGAACCCGTTCACCGGCACGTTGAAATGCACGTCGATTATCTTGCCGTCGGCCAGGTGCAGCAGGTAGTGGACGGTGGAGTCCGGCTGAGCCGCCTTCTCGTACCTCCAGACGTGACTCACCCGCCCGGAGGAACCAGTGATCAGCTCAGTGCGCACCGAAGGCACCACGCTGATCCAGCCCCTGCCCGCGTACCGGTGCACGTCGTGGTACGCGTCCACCTTCACCACGGACACGGGAATGCGGACCACGCTGCCGTCGGACATCTCGATCTCCTTGCGGACGTTTTTCCAGGAGACCGTGCAGGTCATCTTCGGCAGCGAGCCGTCCTTCAGCCGGTGCCACACGGTGAAGACGTAGGGCGGGTTCTTTTCGACGGTCACGGTGCCGTGGTAGGACTCGGACACCGGCACGGGAGGTTCCTCGTCACCACCACTGCCGCCACCACCACCGGAGCCACCGCCACCACCGGAACCACCACCGCCGCCACCGCCGGAACTTGGAGGCGTCGGTCCAGGAGGAGGTGTGTTGTTACGCGGCAGGATCCTTATGGTGGCGAAGCCGCCGCCTTTCAGGTCTGTTCCGTCCCAGATCGGGTTATAAACCCTAACATTGAGATCCACCTTGTTGGAGTATTTGGTCCAGGCATCCCACCGAACCAACCCTGTCTCCATGCGCTGCCAGTCCACCTGTACGTTCGGGTTGTTCCTGGCATCGCCGATGAGGAGGTATCCGTTTTTCTCCGTGACGCCCGCGTTCCGGAGGGCCTGTCTCGTGGCGGAATCCAGCTGGTTCACATTAACCGCCATCTTACCCACGTCTCGATTCCGCCAGCTTAGGTTGGCAAAAACGTCGCCCTTCACCCAGACGGACTTGCCGTTGCCCAGGTCGATCTTCAGGTTCTGCTGTCCGGTGTACTTGTACCCATTATAGGGGGAAGTTTGGCGAGATTTGTCGCCATTCACGACCGTCCCGGAACTGCCGCTCCGACTGCCACTGCCGCTGGACTTGCCGGAACTGCCGCCCACGGACACCCCGAACCGCGCCAGGTCCTTCGCTACCCGGTTGGCCAGAGCTGTGTTCCCGCTCCTCACGGCCTGGTCATACCTGCTCTTCTGGCTGTTGATATAAGCATCTCTCCCGCCAAATCGGGAAAGGGAACCGCTGCTGGAACCACTGGAGCTTTTGCTACTGGAACTCTTGCTGCTGGACGACCTGCTGCTGTAGTTTTTGCTGCTGGACGACTTACTGCTGGATGACCTGCTACTGGAACTTTTACTGCTGGAACTTTTGCTGCTGGACGACTTACTGCTGGATGACCTGCTGCTGGAACTCTTGCTGCTGGACGACCTGCTGCTGGACGACCTGCTACTGGACGACTTACCGCTGGATGACCTGCTGTACGACTTTGCCTCAGCCTGCACAACACGGAAGGCACGACCGGCCTCCAGTGCCGTGCCGGTGGCAAGCGTGCCGGAAGGCGGGGCGGGTGGGGAAAAAAGCAGGCACGACACGGCGAACAGGAAGGCCGCCGCGGACGCCGCCAGCCGCTTCACGTTTGGCCGCATTTGAGCGTTTCACCTCCTTCCCGCGCGGGTTGCGCCATCCAAAAAAAAAGCGGCGGATCTCTCCGCCGCCGGGACATTTTACTTCAACGGTCCACCGTCCTCTATGCGCCCTCCGTCGTTCACGAACCCGATCATCCGCAGCCACGGGCCGCGGCCGTCCACATACAGCGCCGCGATCTTCCACTTCCCGCCCTGCTTGACCAGTAATGCGCGGTAGCCGTAGGGCTCGGGCTGACCGTCTCCTTTCATCAGATTGCCATCCATGTAAAGTGTTTCGCAATTGCCTCCTACGTTGACCTCGGCTATGGGGCCGTGCCCGACGAAGTCCACCACGTCGGTCGCCCTGAAGTTCCCGGCCACGTACACCGCCGGCATATACGCGCTCCCCTCCGGCCACACCCGCAGGAGCATGCCGTCCACCAGACCGTACCCGACCGCCAGGCCGCCCCAGTCGTTATACGGTCCTACTTCGTCAAGGTCGGTAAGCTCTTTGATGGGACCGAACCCGTCCGGACGGATCCTGGGCCACAGGTTGTACTCGGTCACCAGGTCCTTCACCCTGGCCTGGTACTTCGCCAGGGCGTTCTCGAACGCCTCGTTCCGCTCCCAGCCCGCCTTCAGATCTACCGGCCAGGACTTGCACATCTCTGTCATCGCGGCCACGGTCTGTTCCATCATCCGCTTCGCTTTCTCGCCGTCGATGCCGTCAAACAACGGCAGGTGCTTCAAAAGCCTGACCAGCATGACCGCCGCTTCGGCCCGGTTGGCGGTCCCGCCGGGCCTGAAGGTGCCGTCCGGGTAGCCCTTCAGGATGCCCAGCCCCACGGCCTTCGCCACGTAGGGGGCCTGTTTGGAGTCGGAGTCGAAGTCCTTGAAGGAAACGTCGGCGGGTTCCACCTTGACCCCCGCCCGCTCGGCCGCCCGGACCATCCACACGGCTATCTCCTGCCGGGTGATCGGCTCGTTCGGGTTCAGTTTGCCGCCGTAGTCCGCCGGGTCGATGATACCCGCGGCCACGAGCCTCAACACGCTCGGCCCGAACCACTGGGACGGGCTCACGTCGGAGAAGGGGCTCTTCCCGTACCCGGCGTTCTCCATGTCCAGCGCCCGGCACACGATGGCCGCGTATTCTCCCCGGCTGATCCTCGCGTCAGGCTTCAGTTCGCCCAGGACTTTGGTTATCACCCCGCCGGTACCCCTCCAGTGGTACAGCATCTCGGGCTTTTCCGGCGGGTAGCCCCGGAACAGCTCGGAAGCGACCGCGAGCTTGAGGTCGTTCATCGCCCAGTGGAAGTCGCCGTCGGGTTCGGTGTAGCGCTCGAAATCCGCCACGCCGAAGAAGTCCGCCGCGCCCGCCGGTACGGCCCCGGCGAGCAGTACCACCATTAACACGCTCAGCAAGTAAACGATTTTTTTCCGCAAAGTATATCCGCTCCTTTCTTTTGATTTGGTATTTTTTCACACCGGACGCATGCCCGGCATGAAGATGACGAAGAGCGCCAGCAGAATGACGAACCAGAAAAACCTCAGAGGGCAACCACTCCCTTCTGGCTTTTGCCTTGGTTTGACCATCTTTGACCTTAGTTTACCATATTTTTGTTTAACTGGCAAGCGTTTATTCTAGAGTACCACCTCCTG
The DNA here is from genome assembly GCF_900142025.1 of Desulfofundulus thermosubterraneus DSM 16057. Lineage (GTDB taxonomy): Bacteria > Bacillota > Desulfotomaculia > Desulfotomaculales > Desulfovirgulaceae > Desulfofundulus > Desulfofundulus thermosubterraneus. The sequence goes on from NZ_FQZM01000034.1 coordinate 20,843, forward strand.
AAAAACAAAGAGCCGGGAACAACCCGGCTCTACACGCAAGAGAAAAATAGCTACGGCTTTCCGGCCTATTCCGCCTGCCATTGCACCGCCAGTACCCTGTCCTCCGAGATCAGCACGCGCACGCGCGTGCCCTCCGGGAGGTCCGGCAGGTGAGCGAGCACCTCGCCGTCCCGCTGGATTACAGCGTCGGGCACCAGCCGCCCTTTTATCTCTTTACCTTTTGAGTCGCTTTTGTACACCAGCTCGGCCCCGTGCGCCTTTACCACGGTCCCGGAATCCGCGAGCATGGCGGCGCGCCGGGGAGGCAGCTCCGCCAGCCGCGCCGCCGTATAGACCACCGGGGGTTTGCCCCCGAGGTAGTACAAAAAAACCAGGAACCCCACAACGGCGGCAAAAAGGACCCCCGATACGATTAAAACGACTTTCTTCCGCAAATTACCGCCCCCTCAGCGCGCTCCAGCCGCCGGCCAGGCGGTTGAACAGGTTGAACACCATCCCAAAAGGACCGCGGAAAACAGGAGCGACATGATAATAAACGCCAGGCGGGGTGACGCGGATGTCACCGGGCGGAGCGATACGGCTATTGGGTTCCTCAAGAGCAACGTACAGCGCAGTCCCGCCCTGTACGGGGAGAACGCTCTTGACTCCCTTTATTCCCCTGATTTTCTCCGCCGCACGAAACAGGCTGTCCGGAGACGCCCCCCGGGGCGGTTCGAGTATAAAGCCCGTACTGGAAACCCATCTGTTCACCCGCGCTCCGGGCATTGTCTGCAGTACCGCTTCTAAAGCGCGGTTCCCCGGCGGCCTGGCCGGCATGAGGGTTTCTTTCACCGCGTCCATGCCGTTCTTGAGCCGGTCGCCGATGGAGGGCCTGAACACCTCGACGGAGCCCAGGAGAGAGACCACGGGCGGCGGCACGGTGGACGGCACCGACGTAACATTCTGATCCCTTACCGTCACGTTGACCCACTCCCCGCCGGATGCCGGCGCCGCCAGCGCCAGGACGAGAAACAATGTCAGGAGCACCTTTCGCACACTCATTCCCCCTTTGCTCAAAACTTCCCCAGTCTCTCCAGGTAGCGGTGGAGCTCGGCCGCGAGGGAACCGGCGGCGAAGCCCCCGAGCACTGCGGCCCCCTGCTCCGCGCTCCGGGAAAACAGCAACACGGAAACGACGAACTCCGCCCCGGCGGCAAACACCCCCGCCAGGAAACCGTCACGAAAGATCAGCCGGGCAACAGACAGGAGGGCGAAGTGCAGGGCGAGCAGTGCCCCGAGGAAAACAAGCATCCGCGTGAAAAACCCCTCCGGGTCGAACAGGAACATTTCCACGCTATCCCCGCCTTATCGAGCGGGGCACCGCCCGGCACTCCGTCTCGAAGGAGTCGCGCCTCGGCCCCAGCGGCGTCATGATGTCCACGCTGCATTTCGCCCGCACCTTCACCAGGCGGGGGTTCACGGTGACGTTTTTGATCCCGGCCCTGCGTTGAAGCACGGGCGGCAGGTTGCCGGCAAACGCCTCTTCCGCGGCCCGCTCCACGGCGCGGCGGTCCATGTTTTTCCCCCCGTGCTGGGCAACATTTACGTCAACCTGGTACGCCCCGGCCTTCGCCGCCGCCAGCGTGGCCTTTAAAAGCGCCCCGCGCGCCAGTAAAAGCTGGGAGACGTAGAGGCTGTACCCGAGGAGCATATATATGAACAGCAGCATGACCGCCCCCATGAACAGCACTCCCACGCCGCGCCGGTCCGCGATTACGCCCTTAAACCTTTCTTTTAACATCCGGCGCACCGCCCTTCCCTACGGCGTCTCCTCGATGCGCATGGCCGACCTGCCGGTCAACTGCCACACCTTCGCGGTTCCCACCACACCGTACAGCTTCACGGGCAGGTTGTAGGTCACGGTGACCACCAGCTTCGTGTCCGGTGGGGAACCCGTCGTGGAGGCCTCCACCTTCAGGGTGTTCGGGTCTCCCCACCCGGGAAGAGCTCCTTTCGCGAAGTTCCTCGCTGCCGCGACTGCGCTGTTGATGGGGTTGTCAGACGCGACCCCCACCCGGGCCGCCTCGAAGGCCGCTTCCTGAACGGCCAGCTTCGCGTTCCAAGCCTGGACCATCACGACCATGAACGCACCCACAAGTGACAGGACGAACATGACCCATGCCGCCGAGTAAAGGTTGGAAAGCCCGCGCTCGTCGCGCATTGAACACCACCTCAATAATGGGGAGGGGAATACCCCTCCCCTTTCCGATTAGAACAGTCCGCTGATTGAAGTACCGGCTTTGGTCAGCAGGTTCCCCACCATAGTCTTGGCCTGCGGGCTGGCCATGATCACCACGGCAGCCGTTATGGCGACCAAACCGATCGCCGCGACCAGCTCCGAAACGCCGCGCCGGTCCATAAGGCGGGCAGCGGCCTTCCGGTAAAGTTCGAGCATCACGTATCCCCCTTTCGCTGATGGATTTCAGTCTCAATAATTGGGAGGGGAATACCCCTCCCCTCCCGATTAGAACAGTCCGCTGATTGAAGAGCTGGCTTTGGTCAGCAGGTCTCCCACCATTTTCTTGGCCTGCGGGCTGGCCATGATCACCACGGCAGCCGTTATGGCGACCAAACCGATCGCCGCAACCAGCTCCGAAACGCCGCGCCGGTCCGCAAGGCGGGCGGCGGCCTTCCGGTAAAGCTCGAGCATCGCGTATTCCCCCCTTTCGCTGATGGATTTCAACACCTGCATCCCCCCCCTTCGTTTGGGATTGGAGTCCCCATAAAAAAAGGCCGGTTTTCCGGCCCCGGTCAAAACATTTCTTTTGTTTTCAAGAACGACATGACGAAGGGAAGACTCAATATCACCGCCGCCGGGATGAAGTAGCAGATCATCACGGGCAGGAAAAGCTTGTTCGGCAGTTTCCCCGCCCGTTCCCTGGCCTCTATTTTCTTTTCCTCCCAGATGTCGTGGGCTGCCTTTTCGAGGATTTCCGCGAGCCCCGCCGCGGTCTTCCGCCCCGCTTCCACGGATCTTGAAATCGCCCTGAACGATGGGTGCAGGCTTTTCTCGGCGGCGTACGACAGCGCGAGTTCCAGCTGTTCTCCGGCGTCGCGATGTGCCAGCGCCTCGTCCAGGAGATCCCGCACCACTCCCTTCCGCGTGCTGACGACGTGGCGGATGGCGCCTTCGAGCGTAATCCCCGTCCCGACGGCGGATGCCAGCGTCTCCAGCACGGAGGGCAGCTCCGCCTCGGACATCACCGCCTTCCGGCGGCCTTCAACAGCTTGCCGGTAGCGCGACCTCAGCAGGATGGCGGCAAAGACCCCCGGCAGGAAACCCTTCAACCCCGCGCCCAGGGCCGCCCCGACCAGCCCGGCGGCGAACGACAGCCCCAGGACCACGAACCAGAGCGAGACGTACTCCAGCGCGTCACGCGCTTCCAGGCCGAAGAATCTCACCCCGCCCACGGCCCGCAGTTCCTTCTCGATCTGGGCGAGGCGGGCCGAACCGAGGACGCGCACCGCCGTTTTCCGCTCAACCAGCCTGCGCATTACATCTCCACCTCCCGCTCAATGATACTCCATATCCAGAACGACCCCGCGACCATGACGAGTACCGCCAGCCCGACCACGGTCCTCCCGGCGGGCGAGGCCAGCACGTCCGCCATCTGCCCGGAAGAGACCTGCATGGCCACGGAAAGACCCAGTATGCCGGCTATCCCCGCCGCCGTCGCCTTCGCGCCGGAAGCCGACGCCCGGATCTCCCGGGCGAAACGTAACCGCTCCCGCACCTTCTCGGCGGTCTTGAGGCAGACGTCCGCCATGTCCGCACCGGCCCGGCGGGCAAACATGATGTTGTCCGCCCAGGCCCGCACCAGCGGTGAACCGGAACGCTCGGCAAAGTCGAACAGGGCTTCCTCCACCGAACTCCCCTTGATGGCGTTCAGCACGCGGTCGATTTCGGCGGCCAGCCGCCCGTCCGGGATTCGCGTGCGGGCGTCCTTGAGCGCGTCTTCGAACCGGGGTACCACGCGCATGGTAGCGGCCATGTCGTAAAGCATGTCCAGAAAAGCCGGGCTTTCAATCTGCCGCCTGCGGGCCTCCCGGAAGCGGTCAATTATAAAGTTTGCCGCATAGACGCTCAAAAGCGCCGCCGCGATGCCGGGGATCAGCCAGCCGGATACCGCCCCCAGTACCACGGCGGCCACCGCAACCGCCGTTTTGAAGAGCAGGAAGTCCTGCGGTTTCATCTCCAGCCCGGCCAGGCGCTGCCTTTCTTTCTCCAGCAGCCCTTCCAGCCCGGACAGGTAGAAGACGTCCTCGTTGTGCTCCCGCGGCCTCAAGAGGTCGCGTTCGACCTTTTTAAGGACGATCAACCGCCGTTCTTCCACGCCGACCAGCAGGGCCAGCACCGCGAAAAAACCCGCCGCCGCGAAGATTAACGCAGCTCCCGCGATCAAATTCTAAACACCTCCCGGAGATCGTACATACCGTCCGGGAGGAGGTCGCTCCCGACTTCCACCACTTCGTCGATCCTGCGACCCACCACGCCCCCGCGCTCGTTCTCCTCCAGCCTCACGAACACCACCACGTCCACCACCCTGGCGATCAGCCGCCTGATGACGTCGATGGGCAGGTTCTTTTCCTTCTTCTGTATGAGGGTCTCCAGCCGGAGGAGCGCGTCCAGAGCCGATTTGGCGTGTATCGAGGTGAACGAACCTTCGTGCCCGGTGTTGAGCGTCTGGATGAGCTCGCACGCCGCTTCGTCCGTCCGCACCTCGGTCAGGACGATGCGCTGCGGGGAGAACCGCAGGCAGTCCTTGAGTATGTCCCCCCAGGTGATGGGCGGCACGCCCGGCACCTCCCGCGTCTTGAAGTACGCCACGAACGGCAGCTCGTCGAGGTCTATCTCCCAGGTATCCTCCAGCACCGCCACCGTGTGCAGGGGCTGCACTTCCTTCAACAGCGCGTTCATGAGGGTGGTCTTGCCGGAGTTGGTGCTGCCGGCTATCACGAAGTTTTTACGCTCCCTGACGGCTTTCTTGAAGTAGGGGATCAGCCCGTCCAGGCCGCGCAGCCCGGCTACAAGCTCTTCCAGCCGGGCCGACCTGCGGACGTGCCTGCGGATGGCGGCGTAATATTTCTTGCCCTTCGGCGGCACGGACAGGAGCACCCGCGACCCGTCGGGCAGCTCCGCGTCCAGGCTGGGGTTGGCGATGGACAGCTCTTTCCCGGCCCGGGCGGCTATCCGGTCGAACACCCGCCGGACTTCTTCCTCGGACACAAATCCTTCCGGGTCCACTTCTTTAATGCCACCGGGACGTTCGATCATGACCTTCGTACCGAAGACGATTATGTTCGTGACGTCGGAACCGGGCTGCAGGTATTTTTCCAGCGGCCCCAGGGAGAACAGGCGGTTGTAGGCGTCCTCCGCGAACTCCCACACCGCGCCGAGCAGGTCGGGCCTCCTTGCCGCCAGCACGTCCCGGCAGACGGGTTCCAGCAGCTGCCGGACGTCCTGCTGCCGGGCGCTCCCCATCCGGGCCAGCACCTTGACCTGCACTTCCTTCAAGAGGGCCTCGTGCTCGGCCGGCGCAAGCCTCCCCGCATCCCCGGAGCGGAACCGCTCCTGTTCCGCCAGCGCCCGGGCCAGCTCGTCCCGCGTGACGTATCCCAGGGAGAGGAGGACTTCGCCCAGCTTCTGCCCGGTCCTTCTCTGTTCTTCCAGCGCCCGGGCCAGCTGCGCGTCGTCCAGGACGCCGTTCCGCTTCAAGATCTCACCGAGCGGCGGCCTCCTCCCGCTGAACCTTTCAAGCAAGCCCACGCGCGAACCACCTCTTTCTCAACACCGAAAAAACGGAATTCCCCGGCGTCCTCAGTTCTTTCAGGCCCAGCACCGGCATGAGCTTCCTCGCCAGGCGGCCGTCCGCCACGGCGGGCGCTTTGAGCTCCGGGAGAACGGCCGCGAGGGGGAGCCTGGACCCCAGCGTTTCCCTGAAGAGCCACATCAGCTTCCGCGGCACGCGGTTCAGCACCAGCGCCGACCGGCCGGGGAAGATGACCTCCCGCACCAGGGCGTAGTCCGCCCAGATGTAGGTGCGCCTGATCCCTTCCTCGCCCCTGTCCCCGGGCACGACCACCAGCACCAGGTCGGCCCGCCGGGCGGCGTCCACGGAAGAAGGGGACAGTTTCCCGGCGGTGTCCGCGACGACCAGGTCGTACTCCCCGCAGGCACCTGCCAGGAGGTTCAGCAGCGGCTGCCCGGCCACCATCTCGTCTTCCTCCGGGAAGCCGCCGGGGAGCACGTCGAAGCCCAGCCCTGACGGTGAGGCCAGGGAGGAGAGCGCGGCCGGCGACCGCGCCGCGGCCACTACGCCGCCGCCCTTCTCCATGTCGAAGAGCGCCCGGAAAGAGCCGGGAGAGAAGTCCAGCTCGACCGCCAGGGATCTTTTCCCGGCCAGGGCCGCGGCCCGGCAGAGCGCCAGCGCCGTCATGGTCTTGCCCGCCTTCCCCACGGGGCTCATTACCACCGCCAGCACCCTACATACCTCCCCTGATCAGGAGCCTGAAGTGGCCGTCCTTCACCCACGGGGCGGCCCGCACCACCGACTGCTCGTCGCCGTAGAGCAGTGCCTCGGCCTTTGCTTCCCCGACGTCCGATTTGTTCTGTACCACGCTGGCCACACGGAAAACGCCGGCAACTTCGCCCGGGCTGCCCGCGCCCGGGCAGGTGACGACGGCCACCAGGTCGTTTGGTTTGAGCGACCCGGCTTCCGCCGGACCCAGCGGGACAAAGAAACCGGCCGCTCCGGATGGTATCTGGGACACCTTCCGGTCCGTCAGGCACGCCCCGGTGATCAGGTCGCCGGGAAGGCGGGCGACGCTCACGCGCTTGCCCTTGAGTTCGTCGAGAGAGGTGACCGCCCCGTCGGGCACCAGCCGCCGGGGCAGTTCCACGAGGCCGGCGTTTTTGGCCGTAACTTCCGCTCCCGGCGGGATGATTTCCTTCGCGGCGGCCACCTTGACCGTCCCGGCGCTCATCTTGAGCACCGCGAACGCCCCGCAGAAGACGAGCAGCGCCGCCACCGCGGCGAGCTTGAACGCCCCGGAAAAACCTTTCTTCTTCTCCACCTTTTCCACTCAGCCGACCCTCCTCGATAAAAGTCCGGCGAAAAGCCCCCGTTTCGGCTTTTCGGTAAACACGTAGTCATCCCCGCAGAGGTATTTCAGCACCCGGAGCACCCCGGCGTCGAATCCCTGGGATCTCATACCCGGAACGACGGCCGCGCACGGGAACGGCAGGACGTCGTCCCCGAGGGCGACCTTATCCGCCGCATTGAAGACCAGGGCGAACTTCCCCGGCGGGAAGCCCTTATCCAGGGCTGCCAGCCGCCCCAGGCTCACCCCGTCCGCCCGGGAGACCACCAGCACCCGGTCGAACTCCTCCGCCAGGGAGGGGGAGAAGGGCCGCTCGGCCAGCACCAGGCCGGTTCCCCTCAACGCAGCGGGAGAGGTGCCCGCGGGCAGGACCTTCACGCCGCCCGGCACGGTTATCCGGTCGTCCGTGCAGACGCTGACCGGTACGCCGGGTACCGCCCTGGCGAAAGCGGCGGCCAGGGCGGCCATCAGGAAGGTCTTCCCGCAGCCCCCGCGCAGGCCCGTCACCGCGGTCACGGGCAGGAGCAACGGGCGCACGGGGTTTCTTTTCAGTTCTTCCTGCAGGGCTTCGTTTTCAACCCCGCGGGCCGCGCCCAGTTCCACCGGTTCACGTCCCCGGAAGGCCACCGCGTTTTTAACGACCGGGTCCACGTCCTCCGGCGCGAGCGGGGTCACGCCGGCAGCTTCAAGCCGCGCCCACTGCTCCAGGGAAGCACTCCCGGTAACCAGGAAGAACCGTTTATCCCTGTACAGGGACGCCGAGCGGCGGGCAAATTCTTCCCCGGCTTCCCCGGGAAAGGTGACCAGGACCAGGGCGGGACCGTCCACTTCCTTGATCAGGCGAGAGCACTCACCCGGCGTGGAGGCAGCGGCAAAGGGCACCACGGCGATGCCCTCGACCGGCAGCCCGCAAAGCAGCACCCTCATGCGCGCATCACCCCGCCAGGCGGGCGAGGATTTCCCCCGCCGCGCGGGAAATGTCGTCGGAAACAAGCGCCTGCGGCGTCCCGACTGCCTTTCTGCTTTCCGGGTCGTAAGGCACCACCGCGTCCGCCCGCCGGCCCAGTTCTTTCTCCATTACGCGCTGCAGGTATTCCGCACCCCGGTCCCTGACGCGGTTGAGCACGAGCACGTCGCCCGCCCCCGCTTTCTTCAGCGCGATTATGTGCTCCCTCTCTTCGGAGACCACCGTCACGACGGGAGACACGTCCAGCTTCCACCCGGCGGGGGCGTCCACCACCACCCGGTCGTATTCCGCCGCCAGCTTTTCAGCCATTTTGACCGCCCGGCCGGCGTCGTTCCCGTCCCAGGTACCCGGTTTCGGGACGCAGACGGTTCCCCAGGGCGTGTCCGCCCGCAGGAAATCTCCCGCGTCTTCAAATTCCGGGTCGCCGAATTTCAGGTGCGCCTGCGGCGGCCGGCAGAGGTCTAAAAGCGCCGCGCGCTCACCAACGCTGGACGCCAGCATGGCGACCAGTGAGCTGGCCAGCGTGGTCTGGCCGGCACCGGCTACGGGCGAGACGAACCAGACGATCTTCGCACCGCGTCCCGCAGGCATTCCCGCCCGGGCAGGTTCCCTCGCGTCTGGCGGGTCAACAGGAAGCTTTACTTCCGGCGGCTTTCCCGTCGTACTCCCCTTAGCGTCCTCCCATATGACGGGATCGGAAGGGCCGTCCCAGACCACCGGGTCGGCCCGCAAACCCCTCTCCCACGCCGTCCTGGTGAAGCTGACCACGTCCGACAGCCTCACTGGCCTGCCGCCCTGCCGGAAGAGCAGGCATTCCTCCGGCACGCCCAGGGCGAGCAGTTCGGAGCATAATCTTTCGCCTTCCTGGTCGCGGTCGCCCAGGACGGCCACCACTACGGGCGGCTCGGGCGATTCCAGCAGTGCTTTCCCGACCGCCCCCGCCACGTCGTCCGTACCGCCCCCGTTCCAGCGCCGCACCACGACCATGAGGTCCGCCGTACCATTCGCCTCCTCACCGCCGAGCGCCTTCAAGAACGCGCAGGCCAGGGCGTCGTTGCCGAACACGGCTCTGACTTTCAATGACATCCTCTCCTTTCTCCGTTTTCAGTCCACCCGCAAGTCCACCCGCAAGCCGGTCCACGGCATCCAGAAAATCGGCCTTCTCCCCGGGACGGGGCGGGCTGGCCCCGGTGAACAGCGACTCCACAAACGAGTCCTCCGGCAGTACCGCCCCCAGCGGGAACCCGGTCGCAGCGGCCACCTCCGCCGGTTTCCTGGGCGCCAGGAGGTAGCTCCGGTTCACCACGAAGGTGAGCTTTTCTTCCAGCGAGGGGACCAGCCGCCCCTCGCTCATGGCGAACCGCTTCACCGCTCCCACCGCTTTAGCTTCCGGCGTGCACAGCAGCCAGATGTGGTCGGCGGCGGCCAGGTATTCCCTGATGTGCTCGTACACTTCCAGCGTGCCGGGGCAGGAGTCGACGATCATGAAGTCGTACCGGTCCCGCAGCGCCATAACCATCCGCGCGGAGTCCCTGCCGTAATCCGACGGATTGACCGGACCCGGCACCAGGTCGAAAGTCCAGCCCCGGGGCCGTACGGCCTCGAAGGCGTACCTGCCCGCGGGGAGGCCCGCGAAGTGTTCGGTCAGCGTGTGACCCGTAGGGTCGGCGTCCACCAGGCACACCCGGCAACCCCGCCCGGCTAGAAGGGCGGCTGTGGTCATGGATACGGCCGTCTTGCCTACCCCCGAGGCGGACGAGTAGACCACCAGGAGACGGCCCGCCCTTTTCTCCGGGGAAATGGTCGGAGACCGGGCAAGCCAGTAGGAGAGCGGTGCCTTCCGCGGGGAATTGCCCACCGCACCCGGCAGCCCTTCCCCGGACATCTTTTCCGGGGACGCGGCTCCCGGCTCCCCGCCGGTTTTCGCCCCGGGATGATCGTCACCCGGAGTTTTCCTTTCCGCCGAGGCGGGTTTTGTCCGGCGGAACAGCCTTCTCCAGAACGGTACCTTTTTTTCCGGCCTCTTTACGGCGATCCCAGGCACCTCTCCCTCCGGCCCCACGCTCGCTTCGGCCAGCGTGGCCGGGTTCAGCACCCGGTGAACCACCGCCTCCGGACTGACCGGATCCCAGACCAGATCATATACCCCAAGGGCCACTGCCTTCCGGGCCAGGTCCACCGCTTTTTTATCGTCCCGGCGACCGGACAGCAGTATAACGCGCAGGCCGGCCATGCGGAGTTCTTTCACCAAATCCACCGTATCAGCCTGCCCGGGCAGGTGGGTCGAGAGGATTACCACGTCCGCTCCGCGGTCTTTCGCAAGAGAAAGCAGGCCCTCGCGGTAGTAGCACTCGCCGACCACCTCTATGTCCCGGCTGGAAAGTTCGCCGGAAATGCTCCCGTCGAGCTCTTCCAGACCCGTTGCAACTAGAACGCGCAAACAAAAATCACCTCCTGAAAAAAGAAAAACCGGGCGTATGCCCGGCAACTACTGCGAACTATTGCGGCTGTACTACCAGCAGCGGGTTGATCCAGTGGGCGTCGGGGTCGTCCCGGTAAGGACACATCAACCCGCCTTCAGTAACACCGAAGTGAAGGTGTGGACCATAAGAATTCCCCGTATTCCCCACCGCGCCTATCCTGTCCCCGGGCCGCACCGCTTGTTTTTCCGAAACGTCTATCTCGCTCAGGTGGGCGTACAGGTACATGTGCACGCCGTCGTAAACGCATACAGTGTTGCCGTACCCGCCCCACCATCCTGCAAAGACCACCGCGCCGCCGGAAACCGACACCACCGCTGTGTCTTCCGGTGCGGCGATGTCGATGCCCTGGTGCAGGTGTCCCGGCCTGGGTTCGTGGAACCAGCCCGTGATCTTCCGGTACCCCGGTACCGGCCACACCGCTCCGGCCTGCATGCCTTCAGCGTACCCCAGTATGTCCGGGATGTAGTGTTCCTTCCCGTTAATGGCCCTGTCAACGTCGTCGCCGAAACCCCCGTATTTCGCCAGGGCCTTCAGCACCTGCGGGTCAGATTTCCACCCGTCGTTTTTCCAGTCAATGCTTTTGGGGTCACCTATATAATCGGCTAATACTAGTGCTCCGGCCAGTATTTGCGCCCTGGGGTCCCACTGGTAGAGTTCCGGCGGCGAGAACCCCAGCCGGAGCCACCTGTCCTTCCAGTAGTCCGGGTGCTGCTGGGAAATCCCGAAACAGCCGGTACCGGTGTTGACTGCCGTGGGATCCCAGGATGATTCCCTCTGAAAGACGGCCGCCAGGAACCACCAGGGTATCCCGAACCTTTCCTCCGCTTCCTTCAAAAACGGCATGTACTCCGGCGGAACCATCGCCCCGGAAGCAATTGTTTCCGCCCCGTAATTGGAAATGAGCCACTGAAGCCATTCCTTCTGCTGCGTGAATCCTTCTCCGGCCTCCATCACCCAGTAGCGCGTTTGTTCTATCTGTTTCTCTTTGTCCAAAATTCCATCAAGTTTGTACAGGTTCTTCAGGTACTGCTTAATCCACTGGTACCTGTCCGGCCAGAGCTGGATTGTGTCCTTAAACTGCCAGGTCCGGGTCGTCACCGTGCACTCGCCGGACCGGTGCGTCTCCGTAACTTCCTCGTAGTGGTACTGGTACCACCCGTATATCGTGTGGGCCTCCACCAGCAGGTAGACATCGCGTGTCTCCGAATGGGAACCCTTCGGGCAGGAAACGGAGTAGCTCTCCGTCCGCTTGATGTAGTAAAAGTGCGGGTGCAGGTCCTTTGCCACCTTCTCCCGCAGCCAGTCCGGTATCTCCTGCTTGTTGAAAATGTACTGCCAGTACAGACACACTGCGTGGACCGTGCCCCACCTTAACCGCAGGTCGAAGTCATGCCGGTACTTGTCCTTCAGAGCGTGCATGTTCTCGAAACCAGTTTGCGGGTAATACCGGAATCTCCTGAAGGACTCCTCCGGTACCAGGTAGGTGTCCGCGGCGTTCCACGCCGGCCCCTCCCCCCAGACCGTACTCGTCAGCCGCTCGTATTTCGCCTTAATAACTTTGTCCTGCGGGGAGGAAACCACCCCGGTCATGTAGGACTGCGGGGACATGGTGCTGTATATGCCGGCCACCAGAACGGCAACGCCCAGAAAGACGGCAACGCCGACCAGTACCCACGGGAGAAACGGCAGGAGCAGCACCGCCAGTTTCTTTAACAGAAAGGAACCGATCCTCCTGCCGGCTGCTTTTCCCGCTGCCAGCGCGCGGTCGGCGTACTCCCTCGCTTTGTCTTCCGCTTTACGCAATCCCCCCACCTCTCATAAAAAAAAGCGGCAGGCGACGCCGTCACGAATTGATGGAGCGTGACTGCAGTCCCTGCCGCTTTGTCCCCCAGTTTGCCGCCCAGTGACCGGCACCGACCGTGGATAAAGTAACCGCGCCCGTGATTTTGATTGCCGCCTTCCACGTGCTGTCGGCTCCGGTATACTGCTGCAGCGCTTCCCCGAGAGAGGCGTTGTTGTCTAAACTCCGGCGGATCTCGCGGACACCCTTTATGGCATTGAACGTCGTCATGGCCATACGGGTCCCTGCTCCAGTTGTCGCCGACACCAGGCCGCCTACAAGCTGTCCCATCCCGGGCGCCCCGAGGCCGCCAAATGCGCCGCCCAGCTTCCCGGCTATGTCCGCAACTTTCCCTCCAACCGATTGAGAATGGTGAACATCAGACGCCAGGGACGGCGAACCAGCACCTGCCGGGGCAGCTCCCGTACCGGAAACAGAATCGCCCGGACCGGTTTCCCTGGAGGCAGTCCCCGCCGGAACGTACAGCCCGCTCGGACGCTGTTCCCAATTGTTGAGCTTTGTAGAAAATGCAGATTCCGGCGAGCTCAAAACACCGCTGGATGGTGGAACAATCGGCCCGCCGAGATCTCCACCCGGTACACCACCTGAATTTAAATTGCCTCCGGGTGATGAAACGATCGGTCCGCCGAAACCTCCACCAGGGATTCCAGCTGGTGTCATACCGCCGGGTAGTACACCGCCGGAACTTCCACCCGGCACTGTACCACCGGTTACCTTCCCGGCCCTGCCGCCCAGGGAAGCGATACCGAGGCCGATCAGCCCCGCGACGGCGCCCATGCCGGTCATGGCCCCCAGAACCTTACCGGCCCACTTCTCCTCGGGTACTCCCAGAAACTTTAGGAAACCCTGCAGCAGGTTGCGGACGACTTCCGCGATCGGGATCAGCGCCACAAGCGCCACAATCGGCACCCAGAACCTGGTGTTGGATTCCTGGGCGAATATCGTGAAATACAAACTGAGTACAACCGCGTGGGCGGCCTGCATGAACACGTTCGACGTCAGCTCGCCGAGCCAGACGCCGATGGCCTGCGGGTTCCTGCCCGTCGCCCACGCGAAAGCAAAGAACGGGGTCAGTACGAGGATGGCCGCCAGCACGAACTTCCGTATGATGTACAGGAAATTGAGGTACAGCATTACCCCCACGAAGGCCAGCCGCACGAGAGCGCCCCCGAGACAGCCGGAGTAACCGGTTGAGATCGACATCGGGTCGGGCAGGTGGCCGATCTTATCCGCGGACGCGGCGTAGAAGAAGTCCACGATCCCATCGTTTACCCCGGCAAGTATCTGAAACAAAAGCGGGGCCGACAGCGTTATGAAAAGGGCCATCATGATATACAGCAGGTCGGATTTGGCGTCCGCCTGCCTCGACGGGTTGGCCGCCGCGGTGACCATCACCCTGTATCCCGACGCCACAAAAGAGAGAAACATCAAAACCCCGGTAAAACCGGCGGCCAGCGCGTACCACCACATCAGCCTCTCCCAGTCTTCTTTGTCGAAGGGTCCTGCGCCGGCGATCACTTTTTCCCCGGAACCGTTGTGGTTGTAGATCAACTCGTTGACCGGTGTGAGGCCAAAGAGTTTTTCAATAAAAAAAGACAACCCTTCTATGGGAAGGGCCAGCACCGTTTCGAACGGCCCCGGGGTGTATTCACCCAGCGACGGACCGTTCTGTTGTTCCGCTTCGGGTCCGGTCTTGCCAGGAGAATACGGCCCTACTGTAACATCGTTCGTAAACGCCCCTATGCCGTAGTGCAGGCGGTAGGTGTACGTGGTGTTTCTGTCGGCGGTCCGGTCGGTGTAGCTCCCGTCCGTCTGGGGCACTTCCGCGAGATCGCTGTAACCTATCCCCTTATCACCAACGGTCCGCTGTATTGTAAGCTTTTTGCCCGTCTCGCCACCGGACCACTTGAGCGTTACGCTCCCGTCCTCGTTCCGGACGGCGGTGAAACTGCCGACGGCAAAGGCTGGAATCGTGAAAACAAATATAAAAAATAGCGCGAGCAGGAGAGCGAGGTTACGCCTCATCCCTGACCACCCCGCCCCCTTCAAGCTGCCAGCGACCCCCTTTCGCCGGTTCCGGTGGAGCGGGGACGTGAACCCCTGTCCTCCAGCCGCTGCCTTTTTCCCGCGCACGCCCGGCTCACTCCCTTCCCTGCAGCCACGCACAGAGACGCTCCGCGGCACCGAACACCGCGCCCAGGAACCACATGAATATACCCGCAAAGAAAAACATTAAGTCCCCAAACCAGGCGCCACCATCATCAAAATAATCTTGAGGAGAAATGCAGCAATAACTGTACTCTTCCTCTTCATCTTCCAGTATAGCGGCCAGCAGTTCCGGGTTTTCCATCACCTGCCGGTTGAAATCGGCTATTCCGAACACCGAAAACCACTCCTTTCTACGCCATTTCGTCCGGTTTTTTCTCCAGCATACTCCACTCCCAGGGCGTTACGTACACCCTCACCTTCGCCATCTCGTCCATTATGTCGAGCACGCCGAACCCGCGTTTCCTGATGGAGCTGATGTAGTCGCGCACGCCGTCGGAGTAACCGAGCGTGCCGCATAAAAGTTTCGCCTCTTCGGGCTTGCTCCGCATCAGGAACGCTGCCGAACACTGGGCTATGATGTTCTGACCGTCTTCGGACGCGAAATCCCGGAAGGATTGAGTCGCGATGACCAGCGACGTCCTGTACTTCCGGCCGCGCTTGGCCGCTGCCAGCAGGAACTGTACGGCGTTCGGATGCCTCATGAACACCCACGCTTCGTCCACCAGCAGAACTTTTTCCACGTCTTTCTGGGCCTTCACGAAGTGTTCCCAGAGCCAGAGGAAAATCGCCTGCGTCGCGTAAAACCGCATCAGATCGTCTTTCTCTGTAGGCTTCAGGTTGAAGCAGACCGCCGGGACGTCCCTCACCGAGACTTTAGTTTCGCCGTCCAGGAAACCCAGCGTACCGCCCCGCGTGAAAGGTTTGAGGAGAAAGGCCACCCTCCCGTCCCTGGCCTCAATGCGCCGCACCACGTCGGAGATCGTCGGCATGCGTTTCTTGATGCGGCCCACCGCGAAAGTACCGTTGGCAAGCTTTTTCCCGCCCGGTTCGTAAAGGCTTTCCGGATCCCTGGTGATCCCGCGCGCCGCGTATTCCTCCCGCAGGGCCTCCTCGATGTGAGTCTCGCCGTCCACCCCGAGTTTTTCGCCGCGGTGTTCCAGGACGCCGGAGAAGAGCGCTGCCACCTCCCGTACCTTGCCGGGAACGTCGACGTAAAATTCCTTCTTCCGGTCGTCCCACTCCGGTTCCAGGTCCAGGATGTTGAACACCGGCTCCGCCGCCGGATCCAGCCGGACGTGAAGGCCGCCCATCTTTTCGGTCATCACGCGGAATTCGCCTTCCACGTCCAGGAACGCCACCCGCCTGCCGCAGGCGATGTTGCGCCCCACCAGCACGCTTAGAGTTACCGATTTCCCGGCCCCGGTCTGGCCGAAGACGAACATGTGCGGCGCGAACATCTCCTTCGCGAAAAGGTCCAGGAAGACCGGAGACCCGGTTTCCAGGTTGAAGCCGACAAAAACGCCGGAGGCGTGGCCGGTGTCGCACGAAGTGAGCGGAGCGAGACACGCCGCCCCGCCCGACAGCAAATTCTGGTACTGCCACCTCGCTGCGTGCGGCGGCAGAATCCCCAGAGGGAGCAGGTGGTGGATGCCCCTGTCCTGCCAGTATTCCAGCGCCTGCACCCTGATACCCGCCCCGGCCATCAGGTTCTCAAACGCCTGGCAGCGCGCCTCCAGTTCGTCGGGAGACGGCGACGACACCGCAAACAGCAGGCAGCAGTAGTACATGCGGTCGTAGCCGAACTGGATCGCCTGGCGCACGTTTTCCGCTTCGGCCATCTTGCGCTCTAGTTCGGGCCTGTTCGTTATGTGTCCCCCGCGCACCACTTCCAGTTCGTACTGGGAGGCCGCCTCGGTGTACTTCCTGGTCAGCTTGTTCACTGCGTCCCGGTTGGAAACAGGGACGACGTGCAGCGAAACCTCCACATCACCGAAAGCGTACGCCCTGTCAAGCACCCACGGTACCAGCGCGGCCGGCAGCACTGCGGTGGAGTACACCCTCCTGTAGACGCCGTTCACCCGCAGGTCGCGCACGGAAACGGCCAGCCCGTCGGGCGCGTACAGCAGCTGCAGCGGATTCCCGCCATCAGAAAGACGGCTGGACTTCTTTTTTCTGCGGAACAGCAAATGAATCAGCTCCCTTCCAGTCAATTATCGCACCAACTGAAGATACCGACTCCGCGGGACGGAATAAACGCCCCGGGTTGAAGATGTCGTGCAGCAGGTTCAGCACCTGCTCCGGAGGCAGCATCTCCGTCCGTATACCGCCGGCCTGCATCGCGGCCCTGAACAGGAGCACCCGCTTGTGCAGTTCCTGTTCGGGCGATTCTCCGGGTGTATCCACGCCTACGACGGCATACGACCGCCGGACCTTCACCGTTTTCTCACCGGAAAGGAACGTGTAAAAGTCCATCATCGCCAGCGCGTACTCCGCCGGGCCGCCGCGCAGGTCGGAAGCCGCCCCGGCAAGGTCCGCCGCGGCCTTCTTCAGGTCTACCATTTCGGATACGGTAAAAAACTGTACCGGAAAGTCCAGGGACAGGATACACGACCGCAAAGTGTTTGCAGCCGACCGCTTTTCTTCGTCGGACAGGAGGTGGAAGTTCACCCCTCGCACCTGGCTGATCGCGCGGTACCTTTTCCCCGCAAGCACAAGCATCCCGTACCTGAAGTCCGTGCCGTCGTCGCCGAGCCCGGAAACTTCCCGTATGTCTTCCACCGGGCAGAGAGATCCAAACAGGTCCTGTTTTCGTTTCGCCACCGCGATCACCTCAAAAAAAAAGCCCGCGGTTCTACCGCAGGGGCCAGGTTTTCGTCAAAAAAGTAAACCGCAAAATTGAGAAAATGTACTGGTCGAGAGGCCCGCCGCCGAACCGGCGGCAGTCCGGGTCGGACAGGATGCCCAGCGCGGCTCCCGGAGCGCCGAAAACAGCAAGCATGACGATGATTGTCAGGGCGTCGAGCCGGTTCGTGTACAGCCAGCAGATGGTACTCAGTACACCGGCCGCCGCCGGACCGGCCAGCAGGTAGATGAACTGCCGCAGGGTAAAGCGGCCGCCGACGATCTTGTCTTCCTTGTCGAATTGTACCGGCGTCGGGTAGTACACGGCAGTCACCTCATGCTTTGGCCAGGTGTCCGATGACGGCCTTTGTCAACAGCCAGGCAAAAAACACCAGCGCGGCCCCGCCTATGCCGTACAGCATTATCGCTTTGGCCCGGGCGTTTTCCTGCGGGTTGTCGCCCGTGGTCATGATCTTGAACCCGGCGTAAACAAGCACTGCAAACAGTACTGCACCCACAAACCCGGCAAACAGGTTCACAAGACCGATCAACTTGTCTGCGAGCTGTCCCGCAGCCTGGTTGGCGTCAGCGTTCATCTGAACTTTAACACCCAATCCCAACAAAACCCCGGAAAATCAAGGCTTCCGGGACATAACGAGTTGGCGTGCCACAACACTTTCCCTTATTGTGGTAGATTTGCTAATTAATGATTATTACATGATTTGGAACTCCTATTCCCAGTGCTTTAAAAGCTTGAAAAGCATTTCCTGGTAATTCAGTTCGGCACAAGTATCTTATGCCTTCCAGGGTTAACTCGACAGCTTTTAGATTTTTTAAATCTCTCATGAGATACAAGTATTCAACCTGGCTGCCGGCCAGCTTTAGATACCGGTAAAAAGCCGATTCCAACACCAGCGCCAGAAAACAAACCATGACATGTGCCCTTACCCTGCGGTCTTTCCAGTGGTAGATTGGCCT
>NZ_FQZM01000054.1 GCF_900142025.1 Desulfofundulus thermosubterraneus DSM 16057
GTACCCAGAAAAAGGTGACCGGGTCGATTTTCCGGTTGCGCTGGACGTATCCGACTTTAGCCGCTGTTTCCCTTAGCCACTCCGGAGAAAACATCTTGTTCAAAACTTTTTCTATTTCGCGCGGATTAATTTTTCCGGGAATTAGAGCCAATGTAGAACCTCCTCGCGAACATTATTTGGAGGAGAATTCCACAAAGGGAGGGGCATACTCCTTCTTTTCAAAGAACAATTCCCGCTATTTATTTTCCAGGGACAAAGCCCTATCTCTGGCTGTTATTGGTATATCCAGGGCTTAACCGAACACAAATGCTTGAACGCTATTTTAGCCCGCGAGGCTAACGGAGCGAGCGGGAGCCAACTTGCTAAGCAGAAAAGGTGGGAATACCTCAGACTAAATCTACTCATAGTCTAGTCTAATCACGTCAAAGACAACAGATATCTAGCTTCCCTTAAGTAATTCATGATTTTGTTTACCGATTCATCTATTGTTACATTAAAGTTTTCAACCACCACTTCCGGATTAATAGGTTCCTCATATGGTGCAGTTATGCCAGTAAAGTTAGGGATTTGTTGGGCACGAGCCTTACGATAATGCCCCTTAGGATCTCTGCGTTCACACTCGCTTAATGGGCATTTTACATAAACTTCAATAAACTCCCCTGGAGCAAATAATCTGCGCGCCATTTCACGGTCAGCTCTGTAAGGTGAAATAAAGGCCGTTATAATCACAATACCAGCATCGACAAAAAGCTTGGCCACTTCGGCAACACGCCGAATATTCTCCCTGCGATCTTTTTCGGAAAAACCTAGATCTTTACAAAGTCCTTTTCGAACGTTATCGCCGTCAAGGAGGTAGGTACGGATACCCATTTCGTACAATCTACATTCCAAAGCGTTGGCTAGCGTGGATTTTCCCGCAGCTGGCAATCCGGTAAACCACACGCAAAAGCTTTTTTGGCCCATTATTCGCTGTCTATGCTCTTTGGATATCGAGTAGTGTTGCCATACCACATTAGTTTCCAATTTCTGCAATCTAGACTCCCCCAAAAATGATTGCTAGTCTTAGTAAGCCTCCCACCGGGCCAGGATCATGTCGGCGGTGCGGACGAGTTACCAGCAGGAGGCCGGACATTGCTGCTCCGGCCTCCCGTTTGATATGCCGTTTTTAATCGTTCAAACCACGCTTAAATGCATCGACCACAACCTGGTAACCGGTCGAGGATGGGTTTTTGGTGCCGGTGTTCACTATTTCTACAGTGTGCAAACCGTAGAACAAACCGCTGTAGGTGACGGGAACCTGGTTTTGCCAGTTCGGCGCGTACAGATCCACCGTGCCCTTGTCCACGCCGTCAATGTACACTTTTGCGATGCCACGGCTTGGTCCCTTGGCCGTCAGCCAGGTAATTGAATTGCCGGCAAACACGTAACTTGCCTTGGCGCTTGCCGAAGGTGTCCAATGGATGCTGCCGCCGCTATAGGCACTATGAGTGTGCGTGAACCAGGCCGAGGAGTAGGATACACTTGCGTTATTGTCCTCTGCGTAAACACCAAAGGCGTCGACAATTACGTAAGTATTTGTAGAGGAGGAGTTCTTCTGCCCCGTCACTACTATCTTAAGCGTATGTTTGGTATTAGCCAAGCCGGTGAAGGTGGCAGCCGGAGCTGAGCCGCTATAGGACGGTGCGTACAAATCCACAGTACCTTTGTTTACGCCATCCAGGTAAACTCTTGCTATACCGCGGTTGGGGCCTTTGCTAGAGAACCATGTTACACCATTGCCGGTGAAACTGAAAATGCAGGCAGCATTGGCTTGATTGGAAACATGGGAAATACCATTGTAATAACCTGGACTGCTGTGCGTAAACCATGAACCTGCGTAACTTGCCGCTGGATCGGTATCATCCACCTTCACGGCAAACGCATCCACCACCACGCCGTAGCCCGTGGAGGAGGAGTTCTTCTGGCCCAGGACCTTGATGGTGATGGTGTGGCTGCCCGGGGTGAGGCCGGTGTAGCTCTGCTGGTGCTGCCAGACCTGGGTGGCGTTGTAGAGGTCGACCTGGCCCTTGCTGGTGCCGTCGATGAAGACCTCCGCCTTGCCGTAAGCCGGGCCTTTAGCCGTAATCCAGGTGATATTGTCGCCGGTGAAAGTGAAGGTAGCCGTGGCGCCTGTACTGCTGCTTATGCGGTAGCGGCCGTCAGTGGCGTTTGCGTCATTAGCCGCACTCCAGGCGCTGGAGTACTTGATGGTTTCCCGGGTGTTTTCCGTGGGCGAATCGAGGAACTTCATCACCCGGTCCATTACGTCCGCACGGGCGTCGGCGCCGTTGATCCCCTCGAAGCCGAAGGAGAAGTACATCAGCCTGTGGAGCGGGCCGTCCACCGCCAGGGCGCCGGAACCCGCAACGTACGGTTCGACGTAGTCGGCAACGCTCACCGCCTGGTCGTCAACCGGGGCCACAACATCCGGCCACCACTGGTTACTGGCACCGTCGCCGCCGAAGTTGATGTCCATATCCACGCCCTCAAAGATGCCCCGCGGCCAGCCGTCGACGGGTACGCCACGCAACTGCCAGCTACCGACGTCGGCAAGATATTTCGCATGGAGGTAGTTCCGGTAGAACTCCGGGTAAACGGAAAAAACATCGTTCATAAACCCAATATCCTGCCCGCTGACGAACATCTTCCGGCCGGTGTCCAGGTACTGGCGCAGGGCACGGGTGCCGGGAGCGGTATCGTCGGCGTAGAGTACATAACCATCAACCTCGGCCAGAATGATCTTGCCGAACTGCTTTAGCACGTCCACCGGCGGCAGGCAGTTCGTATCGCGGTTATCGTTATCCAGGTAGTCAGCCAGGAGTGCCGCATCCCAGTCCCAGTAGGCCACACTGTAACCCTTCTGAAAGAGGGCCTCCAGGTAGTACGTCTCCCAGTTATCCCAGTAGTCGTGGTCCACCAGCAGAGTATCGGCTGTGTTGACGGTGAAGTCTTTCATCACCGGGCCGCCGCTGGCGGGAATGGTGACGTCTACCCGCTGGATACCGTAGGGCAAAGGTGGCGTGACGCGCATCTTGTAGGTCCCTTCGGGAATCTGGCCGGTGCAGTAGCGGCCCTGGCCGTCGGTCCTGGTAACGGCGCCCGGCACGCCCTCCAGCTCTACCACGGCGTTGGCCACCGGCTGGCCGGAGGCGTTCTTCACCGTACCGGCAAACCAGCCCAGCGCCTTCTTCTCCAGGCTGAAGTTCTGCTCGGTGAACCCACCGGTTGAGATATTTACCGTCGCACTTGCATCCTTATAAAGGGGATGCGAAACCCTGAGAATGTGGCTGCCGGGTGGCAGCAATAGATCGTAAGTACCGTAGACCGGGTCGGCCTTACCGTACACGCAGCCGTCTACCGCTATGTCTGCCTCCACCGCTTCGGCGTCGGGCCCGGTGATGGAGCCGCTTACGAATCCTGCGGTCTGCAGCAGGTCAACGGCAGCCTTGACGTTGATCCGGCCCCAGCCGTACCGGGTATCCGGCCCGGCAGTGCCCAGGTCCACAGCCGTCTGCCTGAGCAGGGACCGCACTTCTTCCACGCTCAGCCACGGCTGCACCTGCAGGACCAGGGCCACAGAGCCAGTAACGTGGGGTGCGGCCATGGAGGTGCCCATCCAGGTAGCGTAACCGTTGCCGGGAATGCTGGAGTAGACGTTAACACCCGGAGCGGAGACGTCGGGCTTGAGATACTTCCCGTGGTAGGGGTCGGCGTCCCACTCCACCCACTCGCCGCTGCTGAAGTAGGCAACGTTATCGGTTTCATCGGTGGCCCCCACGCCGCAGGCGGCGGGAACGTTGCCCGGGCTGCCGCTGGAACCGGGACCGGAGTTGCCGATGGCGAAGGACGGGAAGACAAACATTTCCACCATGTTGCGGGTGGGTTCAATCATCTCGCTCCACGTACCGGTAGCGCCCAGGGACATGTTGACAACCCGCACGCCGGGCACGGTGACGATCCACTCCATGCCGGCCACGACCTGGGCGAAGGTACCGGAGCCGTAGGTCAACACCTTGCCGGAAACCAGGCGGGCGCCCGGGGCCACTCCGATGTGCGTGCCGCTGGCTGCGCCGCCTAATATGGTACCGGCGGTATGTGTGCCGTGGCCATGATCGTCATAGGCATACTGGCGGTCGTTGGAAATCATGTCGCCGTACTCATCAAACTCCGCCCAGCCAACGAGCTTCCAGTTGCTGAGATCGTTCGGGTCGCCGCTCGGGTTGATGAGCAGGTCCGGATGCCGGGGATCTACTCCGGTGTCCAGGTGGCCGACAACGACGCCAGTGCCGTCGTAGCCCATGGACCAGACCTGGTCGGCGCCGATTTTGGCAATGCCCCAGGTAACCGACTGCTGGGGTGCCGGCGCGGCCGGCTGCGCGGCGGCAGGCGCCGGCTCAGCCGCAGGCTCCACTGCCTTCTCGCTGCCGTAGACCGCTTCCGGAACGCCCGCGACGGGGTCGTCCCGGCCCTCAACCGGCGCGGTTACAGGCGTGAACTTGATGTCGTCGTAGACGATCTTTTCCACCAGCGGGTTGCGGGCCAGTTCGTAAATGACTTCCTTGCCCACTTTGGCCGTTATGCCGTTGAAGAGCCAGAAGCTCCTGATGTCCTTGGCCTTCCCTTTGGCCTTGTGTTCCTCAAGAGTGGTCAAAACGGGAGCCTGGGTCTTCTGGGCGTGGGCCTTCAGTTCGTCGATGACTGCCTTTTTGTGCTGCTCAAGCGCAGCCGGGGAAAAGTTCTGCTTGTTGAAGCGCACTTTCAGCTTTTTGAGGTCCGCCTTTTCCCGCATGTGAATGATCACCGGGACAAGCTCCCCTTCTCTGGCGGACTTTAACTTCTCAACCAGCTTGCTATCGAGCACCGGAGCCACATCGTGCCGCTTGACCATGGCACCGGCCTGTTTGGCTGCATCATAACCTTTTCCGGGCGCAGGCGGAACGGGTAGCGTCTTGAACTGCGCCCAGCCGGCGGCCGGCAGGAGCAGGGTCAGCAGGAGAGCGAACACGGTGACCAGAGCCAGGCTCTTCTTCCAGCGCCGCATAATCTTACACCTCCCGGTAAATTTTTTTAACCGGCAAATTAACCAGCAGGAAACATACACCTTAAAAACGCCGCATTCACACCCATACACAATTTTCCGCCGTCATTTTCACATGAGAACAACCTGCCGTAATTCCCGTCTGATCGGCTACCACCTCCTCATTTTTTCGGATAGGGACACCGGCCCTGCGCCTGCCGTTTATAATCTCAGGCAGGCACAAAAGCCAGGAACCGACACCCCAATCGACCCGCTCAATACGCCCCCCGCCTGGCCAGGACCACGCCGGCGGTGCGGATGAGGATGGTGATATCCAGCCACAGGGACCAGTTGCGGACGTACCAGGATTCGAGGCGCAGCCGTCCCTCGAAGTCTATTTCATTCCTGCCGCCCACCTGCCAGAGGCCGGTGATGCCGGGGCGGGCCAGCAGGATGGTTTCCGCGTAGTTGCCCATGCGCAGTCGCTCGCGCGGCAGGTAGGGCCGCGGGCCGGCCAGGCTCATTTCTCCTTTCAGGACGTTAAAGATTTGCGGCAGCTCGTCCAGGCTGAACTTTCTCAGCAGCCGGCCCACCCTGGTAACCCGGGGGTCGCAGCCCTTGAGCTTGGCGTACTTCTCCCACTCTTCCCTTGCTGCGGGATTTGAGGCCAGGTACTGCCGCAGGATCTCTTCGTTGTTCAGGTACATCGTCCGGAACTTATAGCACTTAAACTCCCTTCCCCATCGCCCGATCCTTCTGTGGGTGAAGATCACCGGGCCGGGGGAATCGCACTTGATGGCCACGGCAACGGCGGCCATGAGGGGCAGGGCCAGGAGCAGGATGACCGTCCCCGCCGCCAGGTCGAAGGCGCGCTTGACAAACATGTTCCAGGGGCTGGCCAGGTTGTTGTGCACCCGGAAAGCAATGGCCTGTTCTTCAAAGAAGTATTCCGCCCTGGCACCCACCACGGGGAGGCCGAAGAGGTCGGGCACCACCAGCACGGACCTGGCCGTGCGCTGCAGCCGGTTGACCAGGCCCACCAGGACCTTCGGGTCCATGCCCGGGGCAGCCACGATGAGGTCGCGTGCACCGGTTTGGGCCATGACTCTATCGCTGTCCCGGAAGCCTCCCAGTACCGGGAAGTGGATACCGTTTACCTGCACGCCCCGGGCCTTTTTGGCCGGGTCGTCGTCCAGGAAGCCGGCTATCCGGCAGCCCAGGTACTTGTCCCGCAGGAGAGCCCCGGCCACCAGTTCGCCCGTTTTACCGGCTCCCAGGATGAGCACGGGCTGCGCCCACAGGCCCAGGCGCGCCATAATGCTTTTGGCCGCCAGGCGCCCCAGGGGCAGCAGGACGAGGGCGACGATGTAAGACAGCACCAGCACCGTACGGGAGAACTCGCCGCTGATCTTGCCCAGGAAGGTAACGGCTATGACCAGGAGAAAGGCCATGGTTAACGCCTTCACCAGGCGCCTGGCCTCCCGCCAGAAGGGCAGGCGTTGCGTGTAAAGACCCTCGTAGGCCAGGCACAGGATACAGGCGGCCAGCACCCACCACAGGTGTTCCCCCAGCGACGGAGGCAACCCCGGGGGGAATACCGGAGCCAGCAGCGGCAGCATTTTTACCCGGACGGTCAGGGCCAGCACCAGAGCCGCCGCCAGGGCGGCCAGGTCCGTCACCGCCAGGGCCATGGCGGCCGCCGCCTGCAAAAAAGACTGCCTGTCTCCCGGGAGGAGGAAAGGGCGTAACGCCTCGCGGCGGGATACCAAAACATCTCGCGCCAGTTCGTGAGGCATTCTGGCCAAAGCTCCCACACCCCTTTCCCCAGCCGGGCCGCCTGCGGGCACCCGGCGTTCCGGCAAAAACGACGGGCGCAAAAAAAACAGGCCGCCTCTGGTAAGCGGCCGGTTGCGCCAGCGGCTCCCCGCTGCCCAGGCGCCCAGTTACAGGCAGCGGTTCACGGCCTCCGCTTTTTTCTTTTATATTGAAAATACGACAGAAAAGCTGGTCACTCCTTCTCGAAAAAAGGGAAAATTTTCCTCCAAATTTCGACAATTTTCTACAGCCGCACCTCTTCTTCTTTTTCCCGGCGGTGGTAGTAGTAATAATAGTGGTAGTCCCGGGCGGGCATTTTGACCTGGTTCAGCACCACACCGATGATGCGGGCGCTGGCCTTGAGGAGCTGGTCCCTGGCTTCCCGGGCGATCTCCACCCGGGTGGTGGCGGCCCGGACCACCAGGATTACCCCGTCCACCTGGGCAGCCAGGAGGGAGGCGTCGGTCACGGCCAGCACCGGGGGAGAGTCGACGATCAGGTAGTCGAAGCGCTCCAGAAGGGCCGGCCACAGGGCGCGCACCCGCCCGGAACCCAACAGCTCCGCCGGGTTGGGGGGAATGGGCCCGCTGGTGACCAGGGTGAGGTTTTCCACCAGGCCGTTCTTGGAAACTTCCGCCGGGTCCAGGTTCTGCAAAAGGCAGTTGGTCAGCCCCCGGTGGTTCTCCACCTCGAAAATTTTGTGCAGTACCGGCTTGCGCAGGTCGCAGTCCACCAGGATTACTTTGTTACCCGCCTGGGCCAGGACCACGGCCAGGTTGGCCGCCGTGGTGGACTTGCCGTCCTCCGGGCCGGCGCTGGTCACCAGGATGGAGCGGCAGGGGTGGTCCAGGGCGGCAAACCCCAGGTTGGTGCGTAAGACGCGGTAGGCCTCGGCCGCGGCCGATTTGGGGTGTTTATGGGCTATTAATTGAGGAGCATAGCCGTTGCTTTTGAACATGCGGTTAACCTCCGTAAGACGGGCGTTTTGCTGTTTGGGCAGTAACCTGGGGAATGACCCCCACCACGGGCAGCTCCAGGTGCCTGGTCACGTCCTCGGGCGTCTTGATGGTGTAGTCCAGGTGCTCCAGGACGAAGGCCAGGGCGGTGGAAGCCAGGAGGCCCAGGACAAAGGCCACGGCTATGTTCAGCTTCTTCTTCGGCTTTACCGGGTGGGAGGGCACGGAGGCCTCGGAGACCACGATCACGCTGGTGTCGCCCAGGTCTATGGACCTGGCGATCTGCGTTTCCGTGGTCTTCTGGGCCAGGGTCTCCACGGTCTGCTTCAAGCGGTCCACCTCGCCCTGCAGTTTGTCCTGCTGGACTTTTTTACCGGTAAGCTCCGCCTGCAGCTTGTCCAGTTCCGAGCGCAGGGAGTCGACCACGCCCTTCAATCCCCGCACCTGGGCCTGTTTTTCCGCCAGGGCCGCTTTTTTCTCGCTGAGCCGCTGGCTTAAGGAAACATAAACTGGGTTTACGTCCTGGACGGTGATGATCTTGCCGGTGTCCGGGTCGAGCTTTTCCACGGAAACCATTTTCGGCGTGGAGGCCAGTTCCTGTTCCAGGCGGGCCACCCCGGCGCTCAGCTGCTCCAGCTCCACACCGGCCATTTTAAGCTGGGACTCGTAATCGGCCAGGTCCTCCGATTTCTTTTTGAATTCCTGTTCCAGGACGGCCACGCCCCGGGGTTGGGCCTGAAACTTTTTCAGGGTCTCCACGGCCTTCTGGAGCTCCTTCTCGGTAGCTTCCCGCTGCTGTTTTAAGAAAGACACTGACCTGGTCATTTGTTCCTGGTTCTTTTCCGAAATGAGCTGCAGGTACTCCCTGCTCAGGGTATTCGCGATCCTGGCTGCCAGGACGGGGTCGCTGTTCTGCACCTTCACGTCGATGAGGTTCGAGTCCTTGACCACCGTGGCCTTGATCATATCAGACAGGGTCCGGGGGGTGTAAAGGTCCGGGTCCAGCTTCAATTTATCAATGACCCGCTGGAGCAGCACCTCGCTCTTGAGCTGTCCCAGGTAGGTGTTCATGGTCAAAACGGGCAGGCGGGATATGGACCCAACCACTCCCTCCAGGCCGTCCTGCGGGATCTGAAACACCTGCTGTTTTTCCGTGGCCTGCACCACCAGGAGCAGCGTCTGGGCCTCGTACACGGGCGGCAGGACGAAAAAGCTCAGGATGGCGGAGGTAAAGACGGCCAGCAGGGTTCCCAGGGCGATGACTTTCCGCCACTTGGAAAGGACCTTCAGGTACTGGCGCAGGTCGATGACTTCTTCCGCGAATTCCGGCGGCAGGTTCTGTTCGGGCAAGGCGTTCTCTCCTCTCATTTCCCCTGCTTGAGGATCTCTTTATATGCTTCCAAAGCTCCCGGTTTCTTTTCTTCCAACTCCTTCACCATGGCGCCCGCCCGGGAAGCCTCCCCCTTCCGGGCCAGCGAGGCGGCCAACCAGAGCTCTGCCTCAAAAGCAATGTCCCTGTCGCCCCGGGCCAGTTCGAGCAGCTCCGCCGCCCGGGGCATGTCCCCCAGGAGGTAGGCGGCCTGGCCGGCTGTCAAATACAGCGCCGGAGACGGCCGGGAAATGGCCGCGGGCAGCCGGCCGGGCGTGTCCAGCACCTGCTGCAGGTACTCCCGGGCCTTTTGCCGCCCGCCTCTTTTCAGATAGTGGCGGGCCGCATCCAGCCGGGCGCGGGCCAGGATTTCATGGTGCTCTGCCGCCAGGGGGTTGGCCTCACACAGGGAGGCGGCCTCCGCCACCATCAGGTCGTACTCCCGCAAAAGGCTGTAGACGTTGACCAGCGTAGCCCGTACCTTCGTGTTGTACGGTTCGGCCTTCGCCGCTTCGCGGGCGTACTGCATGGACCGGTAGCGGGCCACGGCGTCGTCCCTGGCTGCAGCCAGAACGGCCCAGACCTGGGCCAGGTCGGCGGCGTAGGAGGCGGTGAAGGGGTCCAGGCGGTGGGCCTGTTCGTAAAATCCTTTCGCACTCTCCAGGTCTTTGGCCAGGAGCGCCCGGGCACCTTCCGCTCCTGCCACGCCGGCGGCGTAAAAGGCCCGGGCGGGGTAAATGACCGCCGCCGCGGCCAGGGTGCCGGCCAGGGCAAGGGCCACAAGGGGCCGCCACGCCGCCGGGCCAGCCCGCCTGCCGGCGGGAGCCTCCGGTGGAAGATCCCGGTCCTGCGCCCTGCGTTCGCCGGCAGGGGCCGGGCCGGTCTTATGGACCGGTTCCGGGACCACCCCCTGCACCCCTCCCAGCAGGGCGTAAAGGTAGATGCCCAGGGCGGCCAGGGACAGGTCGAAGTCGAAGGCGCTGTGCACCCCCAGGGTGAGGGCGGCCACGGCGGCCGACCAGGCGGAAATCCTCACACCTTCCCCTTCCTCCCGCCGCTTAAAGCGCACCAGCAGCAGGACAAAGCCAACCCAAACGGCTAAAAGGGCCAGGAAGCCCAGAGTACCGGCTTCGACCCAGGTCTGGAAGAAGTGGTTGTGCGTTTCGGTGGTCCAGTAAAGGCTTGACGCGTAGCGGTGGTAGAGGGCGTTCCACCCCCCGCCGCCCGCCCCGGTGACGGGATAGTCCCGCACGATGCGCAGGGCGTCCCGGCTGTATTCCAGCCTGGACCGGAAGCTGGGGTCGTGGCCGGAAATGGTCTCCGCCCGGGCGATTACCCTGCCGGGGAGGACCTGGGCGGCGGCTACGGGAAAGGCGGCAGCAGCATACCAGAGGTAGACGGCCAGGACAGCGCCGAAGTAGGCCAGCCCTCCTGTGGCCACCAGCCGGCGGGTGTTTTCCGGCACGGTGTCCCGGTTCAGCCACAGGGCCAGGAAATGGTAGCAAACCTGTAAAACAGCTGCGGCAACCAGCCCGGCCAGGAGATACTTCAGCACTGCAAAGCCCTGTGCCCCCTGGAGATGACCGTAGAAAAACCGGGCCGTAACAAGGCCGCAGCCTAAAAAAATGACCAGGTGGTATGCGCCGCGCCAGCGGAAGCTTTTGGGAACCAGCGCAACGAACGCGGCCATAGCCAGGGGGTAAAGCACCCACCCGCCCCGGGACTGGGTGCCCAGGATGACCACGACCAGCAGCATGTTGCCGGCTGCATAAAAAACTTTCGGCAGCAGGCGCTCCGGCTTCAGGCTCAAACCCAGGCCTATAACGTTGACGGAAGCAAGGTAGACGGCCAGGGCGTTCTTATACTGCAGGGTGGACATGATCACACCGTTTTCGTAGGCGCCGGGGAAGTTGAACACCCGGGCGGCGGCCAGCAGGCCGACGGCGGCCACACCAATTCCTGCGGCATAAACCACATTCAGCAGGCGGTCCAGGTCTTTTTCCCCCCGCATCGCCCGCAGGGCCATCCAGTAGACCATGAAGTACGTCGCTGCTTTCAACAGTTCTTCTATGGCGGAGCGCATGTGCACGGCGGTGATCAGGGAAAGGGCGTAGGCGGCCACGAGGGCCAGGATGGACAAATCCAGCGGCGTGCGCGGGTAATGCACTTCCCGCCGCAGCACCTGGTCGTAGACGCAGAAGGCGAAGGCGGCCGCGGTGATAATGTGGTACGTGAGCAGCTCGGGCGCGAAAAACAGCCCCCGCATGAAGGGAGAGGTAAAGAGAATGAACCACAGGCCGGCCAGGAAAAAAGGGCGCAGGTTCAGGTAGAGAATGGGTTGTGGTTTAAGGGGCGGATTGGCGGGCAACTTGATCATTTCGCGCATTTTCGACATTTTCCTTGCCTTTCCAGTTGAGTTAGGGTTTATTTCGCCACAAGGAGCAATTTTCCTGCTTACTTCTGATGAATTTAAAACCCCCGCTGCCGTAGAGGCAACGGGGGTCTTTCCTGCTATTTGCTTTACAGCCTGCCGGTGGCGGTCAGGAAGCGCTTGACCATGACCACCGCCTCGGCCCGGGTGGCATTGGCTTTCGGCACGCACTGGTCGGCCAGGCGACCGTTGACAATGCCCTCCTTGATGGCCACGGCCATGGCCTGCCTGGCCCACGGGCCGATCTTGCCGGCGTCAGCGAAACGCCCGAGCTGGGCCTGCACACCGGCCTCGCTCAAAGCGGTATCCTTACCGCTCTTAGCCAGGGCGCGCGTGATCATGGCCGCCAGCTCTTCACGGGTGATTGGCGCGTTAGGCTTGAAGGTGCCGTCGGGATAGCCGCCCACCAGGCCCTGCGCCGCGGCGGTTTCCACCGCCCCCGCATACCAGGCGCCGGCCGCCACATCCTTGAACCTGCTGCCGGTGGCCTTCTGCTCAGCTACGTTCATAGCCCGCAGCAGGAAGGCGGCAAACTCGGCCCGGGTGACGCTGGCGTTGGGTGCAAAGGTGGTTTCGGTTACGCCGCCTGCGATGTGCTTAGCCGCCATCAGCTTCACGTCGCTCTGCGCCCAGTGGTTGACCATGTCCGCAAAGTTCTTGTCGTACGCCATCACGGCGTAGGTGGACAGGCTGGTGCGCTCGACGGAAACCTTGCGGGCCGCCCGGTCAACCTTACCGCCCACGTACTCCCAGGTACTACCGGCCAGCCGGTAGATACCCAGGTAGTCCTCCAGCACGCCGGCCAGCTTAGCCGGATCGTAGGGCAGGGTCAGGGTGACGGGCTTCGCCAGGCTGCTGATGCCGCCTTTGTCGGCACCGCCGGCCTCAGCCCGGATGACGATCTCGTAGGCGTCACCGGCCACCTTATACGCAGCATCGCCCGGTGCCGCGACCTGGGCCTTGCCGATGTTGATCTTCATGGTTACGCCCTGGCCCTTGAAGACCGACAGGTCGATGGCGCCCGGGGGCAGGGTGAGCTGCACGTCGGCCACTTTAACCACCGCCGGCTTGCCGGCCTCAAAGACCTTCGCCAGGGTGTCCGCCGTCACGGCCACCGTGCCCTGCTGCGCGGCTTTATCCGCAGGAATGGCAAACACAACCTCGGTCACCTTGGGATCGGCCGCCAGGGACTCCACCTTCTTGTCGTCCACGGTCAGGGTGGCCTGGCCCTCAGCAGTAGTGGTCAGCGTACCGGTGTCGGTAGACACACCCGTTGAAGGAGGAGGTGCTCCACCGCCGCCACCGCCGCCGCCAGAAGTAATGGTATAGTTATATACCGCAACCTCGCTCTGAATGCTGTTCCTTTCAGCCAGAGCCCTTAGAGTGGTCGAGCTGGTAAACGTCAGCGGTCCGGTGTAGGGTTTTGCCGGCGCGGTACCGTCAGTGCTGTAGTAGATGCTGTCACCTTCCCCGGCTGTAAGCGTTACCGTTACACTGCCGCTATAGGTACCGGGATCCGGCTGGGCAGTGGGAGGTGCGGGACTGTCGGCTACGGTGAATTTACTGAAGGAACTAACACTGAATTCCACCATGCCGCCAGTAACGTTTCCACCCAGGTTCACCCATTTGTTGCTGGCTTCGTCCAGCTTAAAGGCCCTGATACGATTGCCGGTGACATCCCCAACAGGCAGGCGGACAGTTACTGGCTTGGTTAGATTCACATCCTCAATCTTGATTTCGGTAACCTGCCCGATCTGGGAAGCTCCCGGGAGGCTGGTTTTATCAACTGCTTTAACCGTTACTGTTGCCGCACCGCTGAAAGTGCCGGGTGCGATCTCCAGCTCGACCCCACCCTCGCCCTTAATTACGGCGGTTTTATCAGCTGGTAACTCAAAGCCGGCCAGCACCCCGTTTGGCGGGACGGTGTACTCAACCTCAGGTGGCGGCGCCTCCAGGTCCAGGGTGATGGAAGCAAGCTGAACCCCATTGCTACACACATGCAGGATGTAATCTTCATCTGGATTTAGCAATCCAGACTGGTAGACCCAGTGGTAAACCAACTGGTAAACATAATAGACGCCAGCATAAACGTTGTTATAGATGGTGTCATATACGTTATAAACGACATTAGCGATTTTACTTAAGTCTTTGCCATATATCTTTTCCCCCAGAATCATTAACATTATGTTGTCGAAGTTGGGGGTAAGGACCTGGATGGTGAAGTCGATATAAGTTTTGTACGTCCCGCCGGTTCCATCGATACCGGTTTTAATTTTGACTTTTTGAGTGAAATCTTTTATCCACTTCCCATCCTTGTCCTGGATTGCAACCGGATGGTCCGGGTCCACCTGAAATTCTTCTTTAGGGAGAGTTTGCTCTGCTCCAGCCGGGGCCGGATGCACCACACCGAAGGTCAGCGTTGCCAGGAAGGCCAGGAACACCACCAGCGCGATGTTCCCCAGAAGGGTGCGGCTGGCATATAGCTTGCCCATTTACCTGTTCACCTCCTTTCCCGGCAGAATGGGGGAAAAGCTACCTCTATGAAGGTAGAAATTCCCTTGTTTATTATACCACCAGTTAAATAAGGAGAGCAAGAAAATTTTGGACAAAAATACCATGTCAGCGGCGACACCGTGGCCAGCCTGATACGTTACCACCGCCATAATATTCAAGGAAAGCCAAGCTGGGCCTGTCTCTACAGGGAGCCGTTCTGCTCTTCAGCTTGTCTATCATAGGCGGGATTATTAACATTCCTGTATCCCGCCGGAGATTTGTGGTTGAGGAAGAAGCACGCCTCTCTTGCCTACATTGATGGCCGTAGCCATCGTGACGATAGTGGCCAAGGCTTTGGCCCGCCCACCCCGAGTGGCTTGCGAAATTCCTCAAGCTTCTGGGAACAAGGATCGAACCGTGAGAAGCCCAAGGATGAGAGGAGCCCGGCCTGCAAAGGGGCTCCTCTTTTTGTTACGACCCGGGAAGGGTTTTTAAAACCTTTGCAGAAAATTTCCTTGTCTAGTTGCGGGACTGGAGAAGAGAGGAGTCCTGTGCGCATGAAGGTGGGTGTGGGGTACAGTTTACATCCGGACTCCCGGGAAGCCGCCAGGAAGGCGGCACGGCTCGCTGTGGCCCGATCGGGACCGCCCGCCATCACATTTCTGTTTACCACCGAAGGGTACAATCAGGAAGAGATCCTCGAAACAGTGATGTCCGAAACAGGGACTCCAAAACTGGTCGGTGCGTCCGGAGCAGGAATCATCACGCCAGAAGGGATCAAAAAGCACGGTATGGAAGTGGTGACGCTCGCCGGTGAAGGGATCACGGCCAGGACGGCCCTGGTGGAAATGCTGAGCGAACGGGCTGACGAAACGGGCAGGGAACTGGCCGAAAGACTCCTAAGCGGGCCGGCTCCAGGCGAAGGTACTGTATTTGTGTTTCCCGACGGCCTGGCGGGCAACATTGCGCGCATGCTGCGCGGTATTTACGACGTACTGGGCCCCCGGTTTACATATGCAGGCGGGGGAACCGGAGATAATATGCGCTTTTTCAGGACATACCAGATGACCGAAACCGGCGTGGCCAGCGGAGCGGTAGCGGCGGCCCTGGTTGCCGGCTGTTCCTTTGCCACCGGCATCGGTCACGGCTGGGAGCCTTTTGGTCCTCCGCTGCTCATCACCAGGACAAAGGGCAAGGTTGTCTTTGAAATTGACGAGCAGCCGGCCTTTCGGGTCTACTCGCGCCGGCTCGGGGGGATAACGGGCGAAAAGTTTCCCGACTGCGCCGTCCGCCACCCGCTGGGGGTACCGGATTTGAGCGGAAGATTCATTATCCGCGATCCTTTCAAACTGGGTGCAAACGATTCGATTGAATTTGTCACAGAAGTGCCTTACCGTGCCGTGGCCTACCTCATGCGCTATACCAGTCCCGAAAGCCTTATCCGGGCGGCCCTTGGAGCAACAGTGCAGGCCAGGAATTCTGTGAAATTTCCCGGGTTTGCCCTGATCTTCAACTGCGTATCCCGCTTTCTGTTAATGGGAGAACATGCAGACCGGGAACTGGAAGATATCCTGAATACACTGGGCGGGTTGCCGGTGGCGGGTTTTCTGACTTTTGGGGAAGTGGGCAGTTGCTCCAGCGGCCCCCCACTCTTCCACAACAAAACTTTCCTCATCGCCATGGGAGGGACGTCTTTTTGATGAACTCCAGTGCGCTGGAGCTGGCCTTTCTGTACGAGGTTTCCTCGCTTGCCTGGCCCGGTTCAGAAGCAGACCTTTTCGATGAAATAATAGAAAAAGCGGTGCGGCTTTTCGGGGTCCAGCGGGCAGCCCTTGTCCTCCACGACGACACAGGGCAGTCTACCTGCTATACCTGGGGCTTCGGCCAGAACAAAATAAACGTTCTCAAGGAACGGCCCTGGCAGAACCGGGATCCGAGGGGGGTCTATCTTAAGGAACTGGGGAGCCCTCCCCTGGGGAATCTTTACCTTGAAAGAAACGAAGATTTCCTGGAGAACGAACGCCGCCTGCTGGATGTGTTTTCCGGGCGGCTGGCAAATATTCTGCAGCTCCACATCTGGGAGAGGAAAACCAGAAAGCTGAGAGAGCGCTTCCGGCTGGTTTTCGAAAACATGCCCATGGTGGGTGCCCTATCCTTTGACCGGGAGGGAAGGATTTTACACTACAACCGGGAAGTGCAGAAAATCCTCGGCCAGGATGCGCTGCTAAAGTACGGGGACTGGTTGACCCGGATCAGGCCGGCGGCCGATTTTCAAAAGCTCCTGACCCGGACATGGGAAACCGGTCAGGTTGTCGAGCCCGGGGAATGGCAGATTCAAACGCCGGAGGGAGAACTGCGGTGGGCGCTTTTAACCCTGGTCCCCGTGAGGCAGGACGAAAAAGTGGAAGAGGTTTTCTGCATGATCATAGACATAACCGGGCGAAAGCAAATGGAGGAAGAACTCAGGCGTCTGAGCGTTTTTGACAGCCTGACCGGCCTTTACAACCGCAATTATTTCGAGCAGAAAATCCGCCAGCTGGATGAAGAGGGCGTGCGGCCGGTAAGCGTCATTGTGTGTGACGTAGACGGGTTGAAGCCGGTCAACGACTGCCTGGGTCACAGGCAGGGGGACGAGTTGCTTCAAAAGGTTGCCGCCCTGATCCGTGAAGTATTTTCCGGAGAAGAGGCCTTCCGGGTGGGTGGCGACGAGTTTGCCGTCATCCTGCCGGCAAGAAACAGGGAATCAGCACAGAAAGCCTGCTCGGTTTTAGTTGAAACCCAGGAGAAGTTCAACAAGGGGCACACTGTCGTACCGCTCAGCATTTCCGCCGGGGTGGGTGTCACGGAGAACCCCCGCAGGTCCGTTTACGAAGCATACAAGCAAGCAGACGATGAAATGTACCGTGACAAGTTACAGCGCTGTGCCGCAGAGAGGTACGATATCGGCCGTTCCCTCCTGGCAGCGCTTTTCAGGAATTACCCCCACATCGAAAGGCATGCCAGGCGGGTTAAGGAACTGGCAAGGCTACTGGGGAAGGCAGCAGGCCTTTCCACGGGGGAGATGGACAACCTGCTCCTGCTGGCCGAGGTGCACGATATTGGAAAGGTGAGCCTCCCGGAACACATCCTGCGTAAAAATAAACCACTTACCAAAGAAGAAGAGGAAGAAATGAAACGCCACTGCGAAGTAGGATACCGTATTGCAAGGTGCTCGCCCGGACTGACCCCGGTGGCCGAGCTAATCCTGCAACACCACGAGTGGTGGGACGGGCGGGGGTACCCGCAGGGTTTAAAGGGGGAAGAAATCCACCTCTTAAGCCGCATTCTTGCCATAGCCAACGCCTACGAGGCCATGACCGCCGGCCGGCCCGGCAAAAAAGTCATGCCCGGGGAGGAAGCCATGACAGAACTCAAGCAAGGGGCAGGAACCCGGTTCGACCCTCACCTGGTGGAAATTTTCCTTAAACTGCTGCAGGACCCCTGTGCCGCTTTCAGTGGTACCATAGAACCGTGAAAAATTCGCATGCATCTGTTTTGGGAATATGCTGGCTACAGCCACTATCATCATTTTTCTACTTCCTCGTCCAACCGTTCGTGCAACCGCTTTAACAATTCTTTCTCGTCAGTACCATCTTCAGGATATACTACCAGACCCGCCATTTACCAGGAAAAATTAAAACACGGTCACGCGAATTTTTCATCTGGAACGAACCATCACCGCACCTGTTTGTTCCGCTTATCCAATTGCCTGTTCTTTTCTTTAAGGTCTACCTTTGAAATGCAGCGACATTTTTGGTTTTTCTTTCTACTTCCCGGCGGGTAATCCTTCCCTCCCTGAAACGAAAAAGTTAATTTTCTGTCGCAATTTTTGTCCTCAGATCGAGTTTCACCCGGTAATACTCCAGCACAAGCTTATCCACCTTCCGGCTGGTCGCCAGGAGTTTTTCTTTGTCGCCGGGATCGGTAGTCAGTAACTCTCTCCTGGCCTTCTCCAACCGCAGGATTATCCTGCCGAGATCCAACAGGAACATCCCCCTTCCTACAATTTGCACCAAGTTTAATTGAACCATTTCCAGGAAAAAGCGTCAAGGAAAAACCCTGTCGAACGGTGACGATCGACAGGGTTTTTCCTTCTGCTAAGATTTAAACAAACTTTTGCTGCATAATCTCCGGAATTAGGGGGCTAGCCCGCCTATGTTTTTAAACATTAATTCACAACCAGTTCGTCAAATGATTCGGCAAGTGAAAATTTTGTCTGGGAACGCGTTAAGCAAAAGACGAGGAATCAGTTTAACTTGCCAGCAACTATCCTGTTGCGTCCGCTGTTTTTGGCCAGATACAGCCTTTCGTCCGCCGCCTTAAGAAGCGAAAGGACGTCTCCTCCGTCGTGCGGGAATTGAGCGATACCGCCACTTAGAGTCAGATTCTTCGCGTTCAAAACGTCGGACAGGCTGGCTTCGTTAAATACCCTGCAAAATCGTTCGACAACCACACATGCCTTCACAATATCGGTTTCCGGAAGGATGATCAAAAACTCCTCCCCGCCAAACCTGGCCACCAGATCAACGTTTCTCAAACACCTGCGGGCCAGGTCAGCCATAAGCGTGAGTACTTTATCACCTTCAGTGTGGCCGTGATTGTCGTTCACCAGCTTAAAGATACAGTCGCTAAACCCCAATTAAAACCATAACCCAGTAGCCCAACCTCTGGCAAATAACAGAAACTGCCAGGCCGTTGGGAACAACTTGCGTTTAGATTATCCAATAACAGTACCTAGCTGGTATCCATTGCCACCTCATCCTTTGTGTTACCAGCATTTCAGGCCAAAAAGGGCGGACTAACCCTCTACCGGTCATGCTGAAACTGTGACCGTACTGGCTGTGGGTAACTTCACCTTATCCTTTATCTTGGTGAGAGTTATGTTTACCCATCTTTTCAGATTCACGGCCAGGGCGGTAAGAAAGGCCTGGAGGCCGACCTTTCTGGTCCCCCAGTACCGGGCGCGGC
>NZ_FQZM01000030.1 GCF_900142025.1 Desulfofundulus thermosubterraneus DSM 16057
CAAAATGAGGTCGTATTCCATGCGGGATACGGCTTTGGCCAGGATGGTGGCCGTGGTGTATTCGTCTATTTCTTCCAATTCGGGGGTGATGAGCACAGCCCGGTCGGCGCCCATGGCCAGGGCCTGGCGCAGGACGTCCTGGGCCTTTGGCCCGCCCATGCTGACCACGGTTACTTCCCCTTTGGTTTTCTCCCTGATGCGCAGGGCTTCTTCCACGGCAAATTCATCGTAGGGGTTCATGATCAGGCTGACGCCTTCCGGGTTGATTTTGCCCTGCGCGTCGAGGGTGATTTTGGCTTCCGTGTCAAAGGTTTGCTTGGTGAATACTACTACCTTCATTTAAATAACACCTTCCCTTAGTAATCTTCCACCACGAAGAACCGGACAACGGAAGGAACAACAATCTTGCTTCATGTCAATTAGTCCAGTGAGTAAATTGCTGGCGCAAATAATTTCTAAAATTTGGATGTGCTATGTTTATGAGCAACTGTGCCCGCTGATTTATATCTTTGCCCCATAATTCAGCCACTCCATACTCAGTAACGATAAAATGCACATCGCTCCGCAAAGAACTAACAGTAGCACCCTCCGCAAGAAACGGAACTATCCTAGAAGTGTTTCCCCCCCGGGCGGTAGAGGGTAGAACGATAATAGACCTGCCTCCAGGGGCATTTAAGGCACCATTTACAAAATCGGCCTGACCTCCAATGCCACTGATATGCGACCTGCCAAGCGATTCTGCGTTTACTTGACCAGTCAGGTCCACCTCGACAGCTGAGTTTATAGCGATAAAATTTTTTATCTGGCTTAAGACACTAGAAGAATGAGTAACAGAATAAGGACGAAATTCGATTAAGGGATGTAAATGTACAAACTCATATAGTTTTTCAGTACCCAATACGCTTGCGGTGACTACCTTATTGGGATAAACACTTTTGAACCGACCATTAACGACACCTTTTTCTATAAGAGGAACAATACCATCACCCAGTATGCCAGAATGGATTCCCAGATCGTGCTTATCACTTAAACAATCCAACAGGGTATCCATGAGGGTTCCAATGCCCAATTGCAACGTAGAACCATCGGGCACCAATTCAGCAACAAAAGCCCCAATCTTTCGCGCTACACCACCACCTTGAGCATTTTTTGGGGTTAATGGAGGGTAAGTAGTTTCTATGAACCAATCGAATTCAGTTACATGTACCAGAGTATCACCATTTGTGCGGGGCATTTGTTCATTAACTTCTGCTATCACACACCGTGCGTTCCTCATAAAGGCCCTGGCAGCCCCAACAACAAGCCCAAAACTACAATACCCTGCATTATCAGGAGGTGAAACCTGAAGGAAAGCAAAATCCAAACATTTTTTCATGTCTAAAAATCTTTCAATTTGTGAGTAACGAAGAGGAAGATAACATACCTTGCCTGTTAAAACTGCTTTACGAAACGCAGGTCCTACATTATATGTATAAATCTTAATCCCTTCAGTTGTAACCAACTCACCCGGACCAATGGATAGTCCCTGAAAAACTTTAACATCCTGTAAATTGCCAGGATGATTAGCCATGGCTTTTATAATTGTGCGGGGCTCACCAGCCATTTCACCCAATCCGACCGCATTCCCAGGTTTTATCATCTTTACGACCTTTTCAGGGCTCAATGTCCGGTTCCGGTAATAAGTGCGCCACTCCATATAAAATCCCCCTCTTTAATTCACGGGGATTAATACTTAAGTACATCAAATATAAAAAGTCCGTTCTACTTGAAAACAGGTTTCCTTTTTTCCAAAAAAGCATTTCTTCCCTCGATAAAATGCTCTGTCCCGAAGCAGATATCCTGTGCCAGAGCTTCAAATTCCAAAACAGATTCCAGGTCAGAATTAAGGCTTAAGTTTAAAATCCTCTTTGTCAGCGCAATAGCATTTGTAGCTCCATTCGCCAACTCAAAGGCTAACTGACTTGCCATGGGAAGAAGTTTATCTGCTTCCACTACTTTATTAACAAGACCAATTTCTTTCGCTTCCTGTGCATCTATCATTCTACCCGTAAACATGAGTTCTTTTGCCCGGTTGAGCCCAATTAATCGTGGTAGGAAATAGAGACCTCCCGTATCGGGAATTAATCCAACTTTAACAAAGGATTGAGCAAACTTGGCATCTACCGAGGCGATAATAATATCGGAGGCAAGTGCGAGATTGCATCCCGCTCCGGCAGCAATACCATTTACAGCAGCAATTACAGGAATGGGCAAATGAATTAAATTAGTTAACCAGCGATGCAACTCCTTTAATCTTTTCCTGCCGTCCAGCGGTTTAAAAGGCTGCTGCATGCTTTTGATGTCTCCCCCTGCGCAGAAAGCACGCCCTTTGCCACTAATAATCATGGCCTTAATTTTAGGATCGCTACGCACAGCCTCAATAATATCGCTTAATTCGGCCCGCATCTCCAGGTCGAGGGCATTTAAAGATTCAGGTTTGTTGAGGAATACTCTACAAACGCTTTCTTCACGTTCCACTATTATCGTTCTGTACTCCACCGCTTGATCACTCCAGAGTTACCTTTATTTGCAGAATTTCCTTATGATGAGCAGAAATACATTTTATTGTTGCGGTAATCAAAATTTGGTTTTGGTATAATTTTTGGTTTTTAGCAGCACAAACCAGCACTGGATCGAACTCTGCTGGTCGTATAATTTCTTCCAGTTGGTACTGGTGCAGTCAGGACATTAGTCATAAAAAATCTCAGTTCCCTCTCAGATGCGGTCCGGTAACCCCAGGCATAGCCAAGGGCCCAAATATCTTCCTGGCGATTAATGTCATTCTTCATCCAGGTGGCCTCTCCCAGGCCAAAATGTCCGTGCTATCCAGAAGCATTGCCCATGGCCAGGGCCTGGCGCAGGACGTCCTGGGCTTTTGGCCCGCCCATGCTGACCACGGTTACTTCCCCTTTGGTTTTTTCCTTGATGCGCAGGGCTTCTTCCACGGCAAATTCATCGTAAAGGTTCATGATCAGGCTGACGCCTTCCGGGTTGATTACCGCCACTCAGTTTGCCCGTATCATATTTAAAAAGTCAATTATTGCTTTGTTTACTTCACCGGGTTTTTCCAGCATAGTCATATGCCCGGCACCGTAAATAATCTTTAGCCGGGAGTTTGCTATTTGATTGTTTAAGTAGTGGGCATACTTAACCGGCGTCATTTTGTCTTCATCCCCAACAATGATCAGGGTGGGAACTTTGATTTTCTGAATGTCACTCATCCGGTCAAAACTGTCACAGGCCAGATAATCCGCGAGATATAGCGCAGAGGGAAGCCCTTCCATTTCTCGCCTAAAGCTTTGCAACACGCTCTCTGGAACGGCAGAACCAAAGAGATTGTTTATATTGTGCAGCGGCAATTCACCCCCGGCCAGGGTATCCAGAACCTGCGGATTCACCCTCAGTCGTGCTCCCGTGCCTACCAGTATGAGCCCCTGCAATTTTTCCGCATGGCGCAGGGCAAACTCCAGGGCAATGGCGCCGCCCATGGAGTGCCCGGCCAGAACGAATTTCCTGCTGGGTAAGGTATCGACAAAACCAGCAACTAACTCGGCGTACTCGGTAATGGAGGCAAGAGGTCTCCCGCCGGATTGTCCGTGCCCGGGTAAATCCAGGGCTACCGCCCGGTATAAACCCTTGATGGCTTCCAGCTGAGCGGACCATCGCCGGCCGGAACCTCCCGCACCATGAACAAATATTATCAGCGGCTCTCGGCCCGTTGTCTCCTGGTAGTAAATTTTTAGGTCGTTATGCATAAGGTATGGCATTCAACATCTCTGCCTTTTCTTCATGAATTAATCTTTTTTGGGCCGGAATTTGTAACCATACCTGATCACATCTTCTTCCGTGTATATTCTTCTGATGACCAGTTCCACCGGCATGCCAATTTCTACTTGATCCTTTTCCACATCCACCAGCTGGGCCACAATGCGGGGCCCTTCATCCAGTTCCACCAGCACCACCGGGTAGAACCGGCGGTAGGCCGCCTCTTCACTGAATTCCGGTGGCGCCCCGGCACCGGCAATAATGGTATATGAATAAACCTTGCCCTTGCCGCTTAGCTGTGCTTCTTCAAATTGATCGAAATTACCGCAATACTTGCATCCTGCTTTGGGCGGGAAATTTATTTTGCCGCACTTCAGACACTTCAGGCCCACCAGGCGGTAGCGCTGCTTGACTGCCCGCTGGTACATGGGTATGGATATATGGGCTCCCACTGGTAAATCACCTCGCTAGATGTATCTTTTAACCTGCAGGTACTGGGCGTAGCCAAGGTAAGTTATATTTTCATCCAGCTGCTTTTTGACCGTGTTTCTTCCTTCCTTTAAAGGTGCACCGGTAACCGTTAAGCTAACGGCCATGCTTCCCGCACCGGATCCATATGCCGCCAGTAAAATTTTTTCCCCGGGTTTGGACTGGTCCAGGACAGCCGCCAAGCTCAACAGGGCAGAGGAAGCACCCGTGTCGCCGGTTTGCTCGTAAAGCAGGCCGGGAGCCAGTTGCTCCTCGTCAAACCCCAGTTTTTTGGCCACACTCTTCGCACTGCGGCCATCGATCTCTTGAATAACCAGATAATTGTAATCAGAAGGCTTCCTACCCAGCTTCTCCATCAGGCTTTGGAGCGCCCGGGTGACCAGCTGGTTGTAGGATGCGAACGTAAAAGCCCGTACACCTATATCTCTGAGGTTGTTGTCGCCTGCAGGGCGGAAGCGCTCCCCCAGCATTTCATTGACGAAAGAATTGAAGCCGTCTATCTCAGCAATGAGATTTTCCGTACCTAAAATATAGGCTACACCACCGGCACCAAGACCATGTTCAATGCTTTCCCGCGGGCAAGCCCGCGGCGCATCGGCGGCAATCACCAGGGCGTTCCGGCCGCTGCCGGCACTGAGAAAAGCCCAGGCCGTCAATAAAGCCTCACTGCCCGCCCTGATGGACTGGCCGTGTTCGGTAGCTATTACATCCTCCCTCAGGCCGAGCATAACCGCAGCGGCTCCCGATACCATCTTTTCCTGGTAGGGAGGATTAGTGGAAGCCCAGCATAGTATTTCAATCTCTTCGGGGTTTATGCCGCATTTCAGGGCTTCTTTGGCCGCCTCAACGCCCATGGTTAACGCGTCTTCGTCAAAATCCATGACGGTTTTTTCCTTAATGCCGGCGGCACAGTTACCCCAGGCTTGCTGGTATTCCTTTTTGGTTATTCTTAACCGGGGCAGGTATGCGCCATAACCGACTATCCCCACTGCCATCTTGCTACCCCTCCCGCCTGTAAATGAATACCGTCGCCGTCCCACCAGACCCGCCCACGTTGTGGGAAAGGCCAATTTCGGCGTTCTTTATCTGCCGCTCCGGGTTTTTAGCCTGCCCGCGCAACTGGTTAAATACTTCATAGGCCTGCCCGCAACCGGTAGCCCCAATAGGGTGGCCTTTACTCTTCAACCCGCCGCTCACATTAACGGGGATACGTCCGCCCAGGGAAGTAGCCTCTTCATCAAGAAGACGGCCGGCTTCTCCCTTCTCGCAGAATCCCAGGTCATAGTAGGCCACCACTTCCGCGATGGTGAAGCAGTCGTGCACTTCCGCAAAGTCAATGTCCTCCGGTTTTACCCCGGCCTGTTTGTATGCCTCCTGGGCGGCCATGCGGGCGGCCTTGAAACTGGTGATGCAATCCCTGTCCTGCACGGCCAGGTAGTCGGTACCGGCACCATAGCCAATAATATAAACGGGATGATCGGTGAATTCCCTTGCCCGCTCCTCGCTGCACAGCAGGACCACCGCAGCCCCGTCAGTGGTGGGACAACAATCCCAGATATTCAGGGGATAGGCCACCGGTGCCCCTGCCACGGCCATTTCCAGGGTAATTTCCCGCCGGAACTGCGCCTTGGGGTTCATGGCCCCGTGTCTGTGGTTTTTCACGGCCACCTTGGCCAGCTGCTCCCGGGTTAAGCCAAACTCATGCATGTACCTGCTGGCCACCAGGGCATAGATGCCGGCAAAGGTCAACCCGGCCAGCCTTTCAAATTCGGTGTCTCCGGAAATACCCAACCAGTATTTCGTCTTGGTGGAGGAAACATCCCGCATCTTTTCTATCCCTCCGGCCAGTGCGATATCACACTTGCCGGAAGCCACCGCGCAAATGGCGCTGTACAGGGCAAAACCACCGGACGCACAGGCATTTTCCACCCTGATGGCCGGAACGTGAGGCAACCCCACATGCCCCATCAAAAGAGCGGCAAGTTGTCCCAGTTGAAACCCGCTCCCTGCGCTCAGGGACCCGATATAGGCCAGTTGAATTTCTCTGGGATCTATTCCCTTGTCCACACTATGTAGCATGTCTTTAAAGGCCCAGGCAAAAAGTTCCTTCACCCCCAGGGTGGGGAATTCGCCGTAAGGCGTCTGCCCGGCGCCGACAATGGCCACTCTTCTCATCGCTCATTCCCCCGCTTTAAGGAATTGCCACCTGTTTTTACCTTCCTTTATAAACCGGGCGTCTCTTTTCCAAAAAAGCAGTCAACCCTTCCAAACGATCCTCTGTTCCAAACAGTATTGTTTGAGCCAGCCTTTCCATGATTAAGCCGGATTCAAGGCTGACATTGCTGCCCCAGTTGATCACTGCCTTGGCAAAACGAACGGCGAGAGGTCCTTTCGCCATTATCTTCTGGGCCATTTC
Source organism: Desulfofundulus thermosubterraneus DSM 16057 (assembly GCF_900142025.1). GTDB lineage: Bacteria > Bacillota > Desulfotomaculia > Desulfotomaculales > Desulfovirgulaceae > Desulfofundulus > Desulfofundulus thermosubterraneus. Next base: position 6,710 of record NZ_FQZM01000030.1, read on the forward strand.
CTTGGCTGCCCGCACTGCCTCACCGGCGGGCACTACTTTGTTAACCAGCCCAATCCGGTAGGCTTCGGCGGCATCAATGATTTCACCGGTTAGAATCAATTCCTTGGCATTACCAATACCTACCAGCCGGGCCAAGCGCTGGGTGCCGCCTGCTCCGGGCAAAATGCCCAGGTTCAGTTCCGGCTGGCCGAGCCTGGCGTTTTCAGCGGCCACGCGCAGGTCACAGGCCAGGGCCAGTTCACAGCCGCCTCCCAAGGCGTAGCCATTAATGGCTGCAATGGTAACCTTCTCCATGTTGGCCAGGCGGTTTAAAGTGGCCTGGTTCTCGTTTACAAAGGTTTCCAGCATGGTTCTTTCTTTCAGGGAAGCCACATCTGCACCGGCCACAAAGGCTTTATCCCCCGCCCCGGTGAAAATCAGTACCTGTATTTCCTCATCTTTTTCCACCTGGTCAATCAACGAGTTGATCTCCTGCCAGGTTTCCCGGTTTAAGGCATTGCGAACCTCCGGGCGGTTGACCGTGGCCACGGCAATGCCTTCTTCCTTTTCCAGGATAAGGTTTTTGAAACCCATTATGTCCTCCACCTACTTCCCGGTATAATCATAAACGCCTTTACCTACCTTGCGTCCCAGTCTGCCCGCCTGAACGTACTTAACCAGCAGCGGGGCGGGGCGGTACTTCTCGCCCAGAGTTTTATGCAGGTATTCCAGTATTTTTAACCTGGTATCCAGCCCTACCAGATCGACCATCTCAAAGGGGCCCATGGGATGGTTCAGACCAAGCTTGAGGGCTTTGTCAATGTCCTCCGGTGTACCCAGACCTTCTTGAAGCATTAAAAAGGCCTCGTTCCCAATGAGCGCATTGATCCGGGTGGTCACAAAGCCCGGAAACTCGTTGATTTTCACGGTCTCCTTGCCCATTTGTTTACAGGCTTCTGCGGAGATTGCGTAGGTCTCCTCCGATGTTTCCAGCCCGCAAATAATTTCGACCAGTTTCATTATGTGTACGGGATTGAAGAAATGCAGGCCAATCACTTTTTCCGGTCTTTTTGTGGCAGCGGCAATCTCGGTAATGCTCATGGAGGAAGTATTGGTCGCAAGGATGGTATGAGTGGGGCAGTATTCATCAAGCTTGGCGAAAACGTCCTGCTTCAATTTCATATCTTCCGGGACGGCCTCAATAACCAGATCCACATCCTGAGCCGCTTCTTTCAAATCGGTAAAACAGCTGATGCGGGCCAGGGCGGCCTCTTTATCTTCCGGCTTGACCTTGCCCCGTTCCACCCCTTTTTGCATGTTGTCCTCAATGATCTTCAATGACTTTTCCAGATACTCGCTGCTTACATCCTGCATGTTAACCTGAAAGCCGCCCAGAGCACAGACATGGGCTATTCCCCTTCCCATGGTACCGGCACCGATCACGGCAACCTTTCGAACTATCATTATTGTTCTCCTCCCCGGAAATAATCTCTCTAAACATGCTGATTGTCTGGCCGGTCTAGGCCAGTGCATATTCCTTCAACAGCTGGCTTGCGATAATGTTCTTTTGGATCTCCGAGGTACCCTCGTAGATTCTGGTAATTCTGGCGTCACGGTAGTACCGCTCGATGGGGAAATCCTTCATGTATCCCATCCCGCCAAAAATCTGCACGGCCTTGTCGGCCACCCGGCAGTAGGCCTCGGAAGCAAAATATTTTACAGCCGCGGCTTCCTTGATCACTTTCATGCCCTGGTCAACCATCCAGGCAACTCGATATGTGAACCACCTGGTAGTTTCAATATCGACAGCCATATCTGCCAGCATATGTTGCACCGCCTGGAAGGATGCGATGGGCTTGCCAAACTGTACCCTTTGCTGGGCATATTGAACACACAGTTCCAGCAGTTTTTGCATGGAGCCCAGGTTGCGCGCGGCCAAACCGGCCCGTCCGTTGGCCAATATTTTTAAGGCATTGACATACCCCTGGCCTTCCTGGCCCAGCACATTTTCCACAGGCACCTCGCAGTCCTCCAAAATGACCTCCGCGGTATGGGATCCCCGCAGGCCCATCTTGCGTTCGATGGTGCCGATCCGGAAGCCCGGGAAGTCTTTCTCTACAATAAAAGAGGTGATTCCTTTGGGTCCCTTGGACTTGTCGGTAACAGCCATTACGGTAAAAATGTCCGCCTCGGGAGCGTTGGTAATAAAGTGCTTAGTGCCGTTGAGGATGTATTTATCTCCCTTGCGAACCGCCGTTGTCTTGATGTTTGCCGCATCCGAGCCGGCATCTGGTTCGGTGAGGGCGAAGGCACCCAGGCGATCACCGGAGGCGAGATCCGGAAGATACTTTTTCTTTTGCTCTTCAGTGCCCAACTCCACTATACCCACCGTACCTATTCCTGTGTGAGCACCGATAAGAGTGGTAAAACCGTTGCAGGTGCGTCCCAGTTGTTCATAAATGAGGCACTTTCCCAGCATGCCGATGCTACCCACGCCGCCGTATTCTTCGGGTATGCTGAGACCAAACAGGCCCATTTCTTTTGCCTTTTCGATGATCTCTTCCGGAATGCGATCCTCTTCGTCAATACGCTGGCTGACGGGATCTACTTCATTGTCCACAAAATCCCTTACCGTTTCCACCATCAGTCTTAATTCGTCGTTAATATTAAAATCCATCATTACTCCTCCCACGGCTTTTTATTTGGACCGGCAACTTAAATTACTCCCTTTTCTTTCAGCTCGTTTATGTCTTCCTCACTGTATCCCAGGCCGGAAAGCACTTCCACGGTATGCTGTCCGAGCAACGGCGGGGCCATGCGCACTGAACCCGGTGTTTCCGACATTATAATGGGAATCCCCAGCACTTTCATCATACCGATGGTTGGATGTGGCACTTCCTGAATCATACCCAGGTGAACCACTTGCGGGTGGGATAATACCTCGGCAATGTTGTAAATCGGACCGGAAGGAACACCTGCTTCCTTTAATTTGGCCAGGATTTCCGCGGAAGTTTTGGTCCTGGTGTAATCAGTCATCAGGGCAACCAGTTCTTCCCGGTTCTTTACCCTGTCTGCATTAATCGCGAATTTCGGGTGTTCTTTTAAGTGGTCGAGACCCAGTGCATCGCACATTTTCTTCCATAACCAGTCGTTGGGTACGGCAATGATTATGTACCCGTCCTGCGTTTCAAATACCTGATAAGGTGCCACGTTGGGGTGGGCCGAACCCAAACGACCGGGAATCTTGCCGGTGGCCAGCACCCCCTGGGCCAGGTAGGTTTGCAGCGACACTATGGCCTGCAGCAGGGAAGCTTCTACATACTGGCCCCGGCCCGTTTTTTCCCTGGCCAGCAACGCCAGCAGTACACCCAGGGCTGCATAGAGCCCGGTGGTCAAATCAACCACTGAAAAGCCGACTTTCACGGGAGGCCGGCCCGGTTCACCGGTCACACTCATAAGCCCTCCAAAGGCCTGCATCAACAAATCGTAAGCCGGCTCATCCTTCATAGGTCCGGTACGGCCAAAACCGCTTACGGCGCAATAGACCAGGCGCGGGTTGATTTCTTTCAGAACGTCGTAACCCAACCCGAATTTCTCCATAGTCCCGGTACGGAAGTTTTCAATTAAAACGTCCACCTGGCTAACCAGTTGTTTAACAATTTGCCTGCCTTCTTCGGTCTTCAGATTTAACGTGATCCCTTTCTTATTACGGTTCAGGCTAAGATAATAGCAACTTTCTCCACCCCATTCGGGCGGTTTATAGCCCCTGGTCTCATCACCGACACCGGGTTGCTCCACCTTAATCACCTGGGCACCCATGTCAGCCAGCAACATGCTGCAGAAAGGACCGGCCAACGTTCTCGACAGTTCTAAAACCCGGATACCTTCCAGCGGACCCATAAGACCCCCTCCCTTACGCCCATACGCATTTTTGATTGCTGTTGTCTCCAGCCATGGCCTATCAATGAACAGCTACACATTGTTATGTTCCGCATGGGGAATGCGTTTTCTTTTGTGGAACAATTATACTAACAGTCATTATTTTGTGTCAAGAGAAAAGCATACTTGCTAATCATTAACTTTTGATTGACGCCAGAACATATGTCGTGAAAATGAAGTTTAACAATACCTATTGTCGCCTGCTCAGAATAGAACCACATTTTTTGCCCGTGCTACAGGCTCAATGATGATTTTGGAAGGATGTCAGTTACACTTCATGGTCAAGTGGAAGGCCGCCCGGGGTTTTGGGCCAGTGTCTGGAATAAACGGGCCACCCCAGGAGTGTAAACAAGGGAAATGTCCTCGTTACATTATTGGTAAGGAGCTAATCTTAGATGACTAGAAGCAAGTACTCGCCAGAACTGAAAATGCAGGTAAAAGAAGTCTTTGCAACGGGCAACGCCTCTATTGTAGCCTGCAGGCATGAAATTTGACCCACCCTCGTCGGTCGCTGGGTAAGAAACTATAAAAAGTATGGGACATTTCATCCGGTAAAAGTACAAAAAGACATAAAGGATGCGGTGCTGTCGGCGTAAAGCACCGCATTAAGCAAGGACAGCACCGCTTTTAACCAATTAAATATTTACAACAAGCAAGACTAATTAAAGTGAATTATACGATACTTATCAAAGTTAACCACATCATCTGCCCCGATAACCAGAGTACTGATATCGTCAAATAGAATTGCCGGCCCTGTTATTTCATTTCCAGCTTTTATTTCTTCAATACGGAATAACTTAAAGTCTGTCCATTTACCCCTGTAGTATACCCTCCTTGTACCCGCATATGCACTGTCTGGTGGTGTTTTACTAGCTAGTTCGCATTCAGGAAGGACAGGCTTAACTTTTGGAGCTACTGCCTCAATAAATACTTGAGTAAGAGCATACCCTGCTTCTGGGAACTTAGCAGCACTTGGATATTTTATTTCGTACATTTTTTCAAAAGCCCTAATTATTCTATCAAGATCATCTGCTCTGACCACTTCAAAATCAAGTTTTGTTTCAAAGCTCTCTAATTGCCCAATATAGCGCATGAACACACCTCTTAAAATTTTTACATCCTCCTTGCGAACGCCTTCTAACATAAACTCCTCAAATGCTTTTTCCTCCAAAGACTTCCACTCAGTTATAAGCTCATGGACAAGCTGAGACTTTTCATTAACACTAATTCCATGTCTAATAATACCAACAATACCTTTATTGTATCTATGAACAATATCTGAACATCCGACACCATATGCAGAGAAAACAGATGCGAATGGTGTTGTAATAATCTCCTTAAATGCTTTTCCTTTAGCAATTCCGTGCACGCATGTTTCTCCACCACCCCCACACGCGAGGAAGACAAATTGCTTTAAATTAAAACCTTTTGCCTCAATTTGTGTTCTAGCGAATTCACGCAGGTTGGTAAAGAAAAGCTCAAGAATACCTTCACCTGCTTGATATAGATCCGGTATACCGATAAATTTACCAACTCTTTCTAATTCTTTACAAGCTTTATCCCTGTCAAGTATTATTTTCCCACCAAGAAAACTATCTTCGGCAATATAGCCAAGCGCTACGTGTATATCGGTAATAGTGAGTCTATCATGATCAAGGCAAACACCTACGCGCCAACCTGCACTTTCAGGTCCTATTTCTAAGTTGCCCAAGTCATTAACTTTTACTTCAGTTCCCATACCCAAGGGTGCTGAGTTCAGCTCAACCATTGGTAGCACTAGTCTGTGTTTTGCGAAATCTGAGTCAGGCCTTAATTCGATCCTTTTGTCTACAACTAATCCAACATCAAAACTTGTTCCGCCTACATCTCCAACAGCGAGATGACTTATATCCAAAAGTGTTGCAATTTCTTTACTGGCTGTAAGCCCTCCAATTGGACCTGAAACGATTGTTTCATATAGTCTCGGGTACTTTATGCTGACCGCTCCACCAAACGACAATAGAGTTAGAAGCTGTTTGTCATATCCATCTTTTCTGGCAGCATTTTCAACATATTCTAGCTGCTTGCGAGCTTTTTCTGCGGCAAAGCATTGCACAAGAAGACTTTTAAGCCTGAAACAGTCCTTTCCTACGGGGGCGATTTCATGTGACGCTACAACTTTAATATCTTTTCCGTGCTTTTCAATAACTTTTTTAACTATTTCTGCAGCACGAATTTCATGATCAGGGAAAACATGGGAATTTAAAAACATGATACCAATTACTTCTACATCATTCTTTATCAATTCTTCTGCGGCATCTTCAACTTCCTTTTCATTAAGTGGAACTAGAACTGTCCCTGCTGGCAGGTGAACATCTCCAAAATAAGATCCCCCAGTAACCCTTTCAGTAACACCAATAATATTTTCTTTCTTAACAAGAGGTGCAGTATGTCTCCTTAATTGTTGATGCAAAATTTCCTTTTGTGATTGTCCGATGTATGTTAATCCGTTTTCAATAATTGACATGTGCTCCATGCCTCTGGTAGTAATTAGTCCTACTTTTAATCCATCCATAGTAATAAGGGTATTGGTCATGGCAGTACCTGCATAAATCGCTACATCGCAATTTTTATGGATTTCCTCAGTGCTTACACCGATCTTATCAGCAACTGCTTTTACAGCTCCCATGTAACTTTCAGATTCATCTATGCGGTATGTCCGATACTTGCCTATATGAAAAGTACCATCGCTTCTAATAATCACCGCATCTGTCATTGTGCCGCCAGCGTCAATAGCTATAATATACGAGTCTTTTACTTGTCCTTGCATAATTTAAACCTCCTTAGACCATTTTTCAATCAATGTTAATGACTTATCTTCGAACCTATACTTACCATGATCCGGCAATGGTGAATGAAGCCATTCCTTGTAAAATGAGTCTAGGTCAGGCAAAAACTCAAAGAGGATAGGGTAACCCGGTGGAACAACCTCAACGGCAAGTTGCGTGCCGCAACCAGGACAGAAGAACTCCCTAATTTCTTGCCATTCCGGTTCAGGGCATGCCGGTACTGGGTGGTATACTTCACTCATCTCTTCAATTGTCTTTCTCACATTAATAAGGCAATTGAGTTTCCAGTTGACTCTATAATCACCAAATTCATAACCGCATGTGCATTTACTAATTCGCTCTCCTGTGTCTTTTTTCTGAACAATATATACATGTTCTGATAAACGCATTAAAATCTTATCATCCCAGGGGACCCTTTCTTGTAAAACCTCCAAATACTTAAGGAAGCGATCGTGATCTTTATATGAGTTCTGTAGCATTAAAACTTCTTGGTCACTTAAAACACCATCCATTAATTTTTTAATCATTTCCTTTGAAACTTCTATCTTTTCCATATTTTACCCCTCCTAAATAATAAATATTGTAATGTAAAGCGGTAAATATTCTCAACAATTCCCGTACATATTTTACCCCTCCTAGGAACAAATCTTATAATGAAAGTGGTAATTATTCTATTTAGCAATTCCCGGAAGTTCATACTAAGAGTACCTCCGGGAATTGCTGCACCTTCTTTATATAAAGCTATAGTTCAAAATCTTTATCTAATTGCCAAAAACCCACATAATATTGCCTAAACTTTTCACCATCTTTAGTTGAGAATGAACTCTTATAGGTATACCTAACAGGCTCAATAAAATCTTTATTTATTACCCTTTTGCGTTCTTTCATCCACCAATCCTTGACGCTTTGGCAAGATAATCTTGCTTTTTTCCTTTCCTCTCTCGTTTTTTCTGTAGACTCAACATCAAGTTCGTAACGTACCTTACCGTCAATAGATGATTTTTTGGCGACAACACCATAGCAAGTATATGCAATTTTTTCACTGATCCATTCATTATTTAAGTCATTTATTACCATATATGGATCTCTTTCCAATGGGTCGCCCCATCCTCCTGCAGCTCCAGAAGCATCTGAAAAGACATCCCCATCTTCCATCCTTAACTGAGGGGGATCAGCTTTGAAAATCTGCAAATCTTTAGCTTCAATTTTCCCTTCATTAACATATTCCAAAATCTCATCTGCACTTCTGGGGTAGGGCAACCCTTCCTTAATCTTCTCATTAAGATTAGAATTCCGAAGAGCCACATACCACGAGTTAGGCGCGGGGTAACCACCACATTGACCAATCGCAACAAAAGGTGTTTGTGCCATTCCGGCACCGCCTCTACTTATATAAAGGTCCCTACCCGGTTGTACAATCCAGTGTACAGATGAAAGCCCTAAACCACCCCGATATTTTCCGTGTCCGCAAAAATCTTTAACCAACCTTCTACCTAAGTAGAAGAAAGGTGGAATTAGGTACTCCCATTCTTCTTGATTGCCAATATTACAGAGCTGTGTCCACATTGCCCAAGCAACCGGTATCCCATCCCTGAAAGGATAAGCGCCTTGCGCCACACCACCAACCTGCTCAAAATTTGTAAAACCGTACTGCTGGCCATTGGCTAAAGTGCCTGCACCTTGAATGCCGGCCCAATCCCCTTCACAAGATATACATTCCTCTAGAAATCCTCTTGCATAAAATGCACGCGTAAGCGCATTCCAATGCAGTGCACCCATAGACATAGACTGCGCCCAAATATTAGAGAAAGCAGCATAAGGTGTGTCCGGGTTATATGTGCAACCTTCGGGGTAGTAAGAACGAATGTCATAAAATAGACCTGAAGTCATCTTTGTATTATTCAAGAAATTACCCGTTACGGGAAGATAAAAAGCAATGTCAGCTCCTCCGGGATATCCATTAAAGGCACAATAATCCCATTTTGAGGTACCTGTTAAATCTCCTAAAATTTTTGGTTCTGGCGAAATACGCACTGTCATTCTAGTATGCAACATAAAATCTTTATCTGCATGAGGCCACACTTGGCTCAAACCCTTATACTTTACAACTCTAAAGCTTGTACCCTCGTACACACCCGGTACGCAGAGTGTTTTAATATTTTCTACTATAGCACGTCGTGTCTCCTCAATAACCTCGCGAATGGCTCTCTTATAATAATCTAACCCATATTTTTTAATTATCTCTTTAACGCCCTGCTCAATATACATGCATCCTGTTAACCTCATCTTATCATCCAAGATGTTAAAAACAGGGGCTCTTGTCCTTGCCTTCCAAAGCTCCTCCCACCAACGCGCTGGAGTATAGTTTTCCCCAACTTTCATAGGTGGGAATACAAGCCCGTCCATAGTAGTATCAACAGCGAAACCTGGCCAGCTACCAGCAACTGGCGCTCCAGCCTCCATAATGTGATTTACAGCTGCTGCCCAGCCAACCATCTCTCCGTCAAAAAAGATCGGCAGATAAGTATACGTGTCGCCAGGGTGAGGGGCACCGGCTGTATTTCCATCATCTGTAGAAAATATATCCCCTTCATTTATACCAGGATTTTCTTCGTACCCATTTTCAATCATGAATCGAATAGCCTTCCTATACGCTACCATATGAGTAGAAAATCCAAGGCTATTAGCTAAAGTATCTCCGTCGGGGGTACATAAAGACCATAACGACTCGCCCATTTCGCGCCCACCAGGAGAGGCGGTTATCAGCCGTGAATGCTCCCTCGCCCTCAAAACTACGCTGTGAAGCTCAGCATAAAACTGTTCGAACTTTAAAGGATCTTCTTCTTTTAATTTTAACTCTTGAATACCGTAGTAAGTACCTGTTTTTTGTGTAAGCTCATCCCTAGCTGCTAAAAGATCTTTTAAAGATTTCGCATTTTTTAAGACATCATCAAGATCCTTAAACACTTTAACTTCCCTCCAATTTACAGTAATGTACGTATTAAACCATGACTGGCATAATTATACCTATTATTTTACTTCGTAAATTAAACTTACTAAGTACCATACTTAAACTATGCAATCAAACATTTACCTAATATTTGTAACCATGCTCATAAGTTTTCTAACATCAGTTTCCTTTTCTAAGTTAAGAATAAATTCGGCTGTTTCCTTAATACGTTGCCCACCTAAATAATTATGTGTATATTTCTCATATAGTTCTATAAATTTTTCGCGGCTCAAAGGACAATCCGGACCTCCTAGCGGCTGTTCGGCACTATCTACAACCTGCTGGCCTCCTTTTAGCGTTACTACCACACGTGCAGTACCTGAGTTGAACTCCGCGGGCCAATTACGATGAACATTAACTTTAATTTTTTCGCGGACTTTTTTGTACAAAGGATCGTTAATTTTTTGTTCCGTAAAAGTACCGTAATTTACATCACCATCGATAAGAACACCAGCTAAAATATGTTGAAAACTAAACCGGCTGTCCTCGACATCTACCGGCGACGGACGGTCACACGTTGCGTCTATAGGCCCCACATCAAGCTCTATACTTTCGACGTTTTCGTGATTTAACCCATGTTCTTTCTTCATTACCATCAGCATATCAATTTGTCTGTGTGTCAGAAAGCAACAAGGATACTTCTTTACCCAAATATTATGAACATGCCATCTCGGCTTACCCAGGTCTTTAACAATGTCAGCCATGGGCAGATCGATTCGACCGTGAAGAGACGTCAGCCATCCCTCTATATTAGCAGTGCCTGTCATACCTTTCTGAGCCAAAACAGCAGCCAGGTAGCCGTCCCTACAGGCTATAGCAGACTCTAGGTAGTGCGCATCTGTGCCGAAGTTAGCGATAAACCCGCTCGCCCTTCCGATAGCGATACCTATAGCAGACCTTATGGCCTTAGCATCAAGATCAAGCGCTTTTGCCGCTACCACTGCAGCACCAATTACTCCATAGAATGGTAGATCCGTTATGCCCTTAGATGTCAGAGTAAACATTCCCACTCTGTTCATTACTTCCAAAGCGATAGCAGAGGCTTCAACTACTTTTCTTCCTGAAAGATTTAGCTTCTCGGCAAGCGGGAAAATAACAGGGAAAACAGTTATGTCGCTAGTTGCAGAGGGAAACTGGTCATCCTCCAACTCAGCTGCATGGGCAAAATGACCATTTGCAAGAACGGCATATTCCACTGATGTGCGAAAGCCACAGCCGATTACTCCTGCCTCCACTGCTCCTTGAACTTCCCTCGTATACGCGGCCATTCTCCTTCCTGAATCTGTTGCAGATCCCGCTACCATTCCTGCCATTGTCTTTAGGGCTAATTGTTTTGTAAACTCGATTGTATTACTTGGAATGTCCTCCAGTGTAGTCTTCTGAACGAAAGCACTAATAGTATCGGCTATGCTCACCTTTTTACCCCCCCAATAAAATTAGTTTTGTTTTTCCGCATTTCATTTACTACTTAACTGTTTCCTCTGCACCCCCTTTACATATTTAATTAATTAAAGTAAACAACACGACGGGTAATCCTCCTCACAGAAGCCACAAAAGTAAAAATATGGCAATCCTTGTGCGTTCCACATATGGTACAGTGTCCCCATCACGAAACCATATTACAACAACTAACCGAGCATGTCAAGATAATTTAAAAATATTTTGTTAATAAGAATTCATTTACAATTCTATTTTTTGTTTAAGTAATAAATAAAATAAAAAAGAGCATACCCCGAAATCTCCATTTGATCCAAATAATATGAAGAGGAGGTACGCTCAAAATGAAATTTTATTCATTTATTTCCGTGAAGGAATTCGCTTAAAAGGCGTGCCTATACCACAAACACAGGAAATTAAACATCCCCAACCTTTCCTGCCAAAAGGATGTGAAAATATTGAGGATCAGTCCGGACGCCAGCCCGGCATTCTGAGGGGGGTGGTAGAGGTCAAACCCATGGAAACGGAGTACCAGACCCTGCGAACAGCTCTTGCCCAGCGTTTTCGGAACATGAACTCAAGATAAGGCTTCCCTAATCAGGGCATCCTGGCCTGTCGGTGCATATGGTTCTTTTCCGCTAAAGGCGTCAGTTATTCTCCTGGCGGCCTCTTTTACTTTTTCCGCATAAAAAGGCATTACTTCTGGGTTCATCTGCGCAGCCAGTCCGATACATGCAATGACCATATTAACATTGCCATACAAGTCGAAGATCGGAGCACTTACACCGCAAATCCCCGGCGTATGCTCCTCATAACTCTCGGCATAACCCTTAACGCGGATTTGCTTTAGGTGTTCCTTGAATTGATCTACATTTGTTATGGTCTTGTTTGTAAACCGCTTGATCCCCACTTTTCTAATAACTTCCTCTGCCTCTTGTTCATCTAAAAAAGCTAAAAAGCACTTGCCAAAGGAAGCGCTGGTAATAGGGAAATATTGCCCAATACTCACTGTGACGCGAACCGGCCGGTTGGGTTCTTCCTTAGCCACGTACATTAACCGGTTGCCCGATATAGGTTCGACAAGAACGCTCGTCTGCCCGGTTTGTTCGGCCAACCATTTCAGATGTGGCCTGGCCGTTTTAAGGTAGTCAATAAATTCCGCCGCTCTCGCTCCCAGGACAATCAGATACGAACCAAGGCTATAATGTTTGGAATCTTCATCATAGGAAACTAAACGGTATTCATTGAGCACTTTTAAAATGCGGTAGCAGGTGCTCTTGTTAATTGAAAGATCCCTTGAAATTTCGGATAATGTACTTAAACGATGTTTGTAACGGCTCAGGTATTCTAGGATTTTAATGGCCGTTTCTACGGCCGGAACCTCTGACCTGTTCTTTTTACTTTCGTTTAGCATTTCCAAACCCCTTGTCTTTTTTAATTTAATTTTCCCAAGAAATGTTTCATACCTGGAACCAATTTCTCTTGAAAATTATACGGTTTCTGGTTCCATCCTGTCAACGGTATCCGGACAAAGAGGTGAACCTCAACAACCTTATCAACTATATTTATGAAAAGCCCGGCCGGGCCGGAATCAGGGCTTCGAGCGGCAAAACGGTACTGTCCCAACTCTTCTCATCTACTCCCCGGTTTTAGCGGCCCACGGGAAGCGCCGGATGAGGAACAAAGCTAGCACGAGCCCTGCCACCGCCAGGAGGTTGAGAGCCTGAAATACCGCCGGTACGCCCAGGTGGTCGGCCAGTACCCCCAGCAGGGTTACTCCCACGCCGCCCGTACCCACGCCAAAGCCAATGGTGAAACCGCTGGCCAGCCCCTTGCGGTGGGGCATAAGCTGCTGCCCGAGGACGATGGTGGTCGAAAAGGTGCTGATCAGGGCTGCGCCTATAAAGGCCAGCAGCATCAGGGCAGCTAAACCGCCACCGGCATGGAGGAATAAATAGATCAGGGGGATGAGCAGGGCCATGGAACCGGCCATCACCCGGGGGGCTCCCAGAACATCGGTCAAAGGGCCCCCTAAAAGGGTGCCGAAGGCCCCGGCCAGCAGGAAGACGGAAACAAAATACCCGGCCAGGTGGGCATCGCCGTGCAAATAGTCGGTGTAATAAAGGGGCACGTAGGTAGAAAGCCCCGCGTGCAGCCAGGAACGGAAAATGATATAAATGAGGAGCAGGGTAAAGGCAACCAGGGTTCCCTTGTTCCATTCCACACCGGCAGTTTGCGTAGAAGTCCGGTTCTTCCCTGAAAGGGGTGTCCCGCTTCTTTCTTTTCCATCTGCAGGGCCTCTAAAAGCCTGCCTTACCCCTTCTTCTTGCAGGGAATTAAGGCGCGGCCAGCAAAACATCAGCAGGCCGGCGGTAACCAGGCCAGGCAAAACGAAATAAACCGTGGCCTTCGGTCCACCCAGGGTCAAAAGCCAGGCCATGAACAGGGAACCCAGGCCAAAACCCAGGTTTCCGCCTACGGAAAATACGGCCATGCCGCTTCCCTTGCGCACACCGCTGGCCAGGTTGGCCGCGCGGGAACCTTCCGGGTGGTAGGCCGCCACGCCCAGGCTGGAGACGGCCACCGCCAGCAGGAGAAGGGAAAACCAGGGTAAACGGCCGGTAGCGGCCAAGCCCACGCCGGCCACCAGGCAACCCAGCGGCAAAAGCCAGCGGGCCGGACGCCGGTCGGCAAAATAACCGAAAACAGGCTGGATAACCGATGAAGCCACGTTGGACACAAGCACTAAAAGACTGGTCTGGGCATAGGTAAGGGCAAAGGCCTGTTTTAATACCGGCAGCAAAGCGGGTAAGGCTCCCTGGGCCATGTCGGTGACCAGGTGGCCCCAGGATAAGAGCAAGAGCACACCCGCAATCGGCCTTCGCTGTTTTGCCGCCTTTCCCGCCGGCACTGCGCTACTTGTTGCTTCCATTTTTGATACGGACAAATATTCCACCCCCATTTAGCACAACCGCCCTTCGCAGGGCTTTAATCTGACGGCAACATCATTAAAGTTAATCTTACTCCTCCCCCTCCTTTTGTGGCAATGTCAAAAAGGCAGCAAATACAAAGTTAACATATTAATCATCAATTCTTTTTACCGTTTTTCAGGAGCTTTTTGGGGCACAAAAAAACTGCCGTCCTTAAGAAGACGGGCAGTAACCATGCCAGGAAAGAAACTTACATATATTAACAAATTAATCCTGTCAAGAACAAGTATGCTGCCTGCAAACAGGGCAGGGAACATCCCTAACTTTTTCCCGCCAGGGAGTCCAGTACCTGCAGGGCTTCCGTGGCGTAGGCAGCCGCCGGTCCGCCCCCCATCAATACGGCCACGCCAACGGCTTCCACAATTTCTTCCCGGGTGGCGCCCAGCTCCAAAGCCTTGGCCACATGGACGGCGATGCAGTAGTGGCACCTTATGGCCACGCCAATGCCTATGGCGACCAACTCCTTCTGTTTGGCGCTGAGGGCTCCGTCGCTGATGACGGCTTCGTGCAAATCCCGGAATCCCTTCATCACCCGGGGCAGCTCTTTGGCCAGCTTGCCCACACCCTGGTTAAAGTTCTCCAGCGTTTTTTGTACGTCCAAAATTTTCACCTCTTTATAATTTATACCTTAAACTTTTTAACCTATTCGACTCCTTAGCTAAAGTTTCCTTCCAACCGGGCAATTTTATACCTTTCGCTCCCCCGGTTCATAGAGGGTGGACGGCGGCTCCACACACTCCTGTTCCAAGCGCAGGCCCTCCTGGAGCATTTTTTGAATCACGGGGTGGAAGAGGCGGTAATCCGGATCTTCCAGCAGAGAACGGAGGCGCCGGCCGTATGCTGGGGTAAAGGGCGAAGTAAACCGGCGGTATTGTTCCAGGGTGGGCACATCCATGTACAGGGGCTTCAGCCCGGGCAGGCAGCGCTTATGCAGGTGGACAAAGATGGAAAAACCCCCATAGTCAATGTCGCCCCAGTGATAAAACGGCACCGCCCGGCCGGTACCGGCCAGATATTCCCGCAGTTTACTTAAAAACCGCCGGCGGACCGTGTTATGATAACCCCCCAGGTATATGGCCAGAAATTTGTCCCGGCAGGTCTTAACGAACTGGTAAAAGGGGGTCAGGTTTTCAATGGTGATAATATAATCGGCGGCAACATTTTTGACCGTCAGCCGGTCCACCATCTCCGCCGGCAACCCCAGGTCTGGGGAAAAATCTCCCACTTGCAGGGTACGGCCTTCAACTGCAAATTCCAGGCCGCCGCTGATGAAAATGTGCTGGGGGTTGTCCACAACCCCCACTTCGGCCAGAACCTGATTGACCTCTGCGGCAGTAAGGGTGGTCTCTTTTCCCCCGCCGTCTTTCCCCCAGTCCGGGTGGAAATCCCGGACAATTCGCGCCACAGTTGGAGCCAGATTGTTAAAAGCCTTGCTGTTGCCCAGCACCCGCAGACTGAAAACCCGCCTGGGTATCTCTTCCTGCAAAAGGCTAATCTCACGAATAACCATGAAAAGCTGCTCCGAATGCTCCCGGTCCGCGGGACTCAGGTAGGGCTGGCTTTCCCCTTCTTCCAGCCGCCGGGCAACAGTATGGAAGAATTCCTGCGCCCAGGGGGCCGCCCCCCGGGCATAGTGCCTGGCCAGGCGGGCCAGTTCCTGGAATTGCTCCGCCCTGGGACGCCGTTTCAGCCGGGCGTAGGCCTCGTTCAGGTGATCAGTATTTAAGGCCACTTTCTCGATGAGATTATTTTCCTCAAACTTGACCCAGCGAATCTCAATTAACCCCCGGCGCTCCAAAGCCAGGGCGGCCCCATTGATCTCTTCCTTATACCGGACGGTGGTATCGTCAAAATAGCGGGGCATGGTCCGGGGTTCGAAATGAAACCAGATGCGCCGGTTGCCCCCTTTGCCCCTGGCCAGGGCGCTGCGCTCATACTTGTCCAGCAGAGTCTCCAGAATATAGCGTTCGTAGTCCATTGCCATCACCAAAGCCACAAAAATTTAACCCGCCGCCCTTTCCGCCGCCTCAATCCGGCTTTCGCCAACCGCTTCCTTAAACTGCTTGTAATCCTCTATCCAGCTGGTTTTCCCGTCGCGCATCACCAGGAGGGTGGTGGGTACATGGGGGCTGATAAACTCGCACTTGTCGGTAGGGGCGGCGATGATGGCCTGCATCCCCATCTCATTGATAAAGCGCAGGGAATTTTCCATACGGTCGATATCCATCCGGTTGAAGGCCTCGTCAAAGAGCATCAACCGGATGCTGTCCCGGTTGGTCTTGGCCCGGTAGAGCTGGGCAAAAGAAGCCACAATGGCCACGTAATAGGGAGTCTGGGTCTCGCCACCCGACTTTTCCCGGCAGACCTTGCTGAAGGTAGAGGTTTCACCGTTGGCATGGGTAATTTTGATATCATAATCCAGAAAACTGCGGTAATCGGTGTATTCCGCAATGCTTTCGGGCAGGTACCTGGGCGGCAGGTTGATGATTTTATCAAACAGCTCGTCCAAGGCCTCCCGGTGCCGCTGCTGAAAAACACTGTCAAAAAGGGAGACGCCTCCCTCCACCATTTCCGTATCCTCCAGCATCTGGTAGAACTTGCGGTGCCTTTCGGAAGGGTATACCAGAAAACGGTATTTATCTCCGCCAAAGGAAATATCCTTTAAAGCTTCGTTTAAGAAGTCAAATTCATTGCGGGCGTTTTGAATGTTCTCCCGCAGCTTGTAGATGAAGTGCTCCTTGAACTCCTCCTCAGCTTCCCTTTTGGCCTGGTTAATTTTTTCCTCATATGTGGGCAGCTCGCTATCCACCAGTTTCTTATACTCCTGTACCCACTCGTCATTCTCATCCGCTTCTATTCGCCCGCCGAACTGGTACTTATTGTTATATTCGGCCTTGAGGAGTTCCAGGGCCTTTTCCTTGTTAAGAATAAGCGTTTCCACGCTCTTGCGGTTGTGGGCGAAGTTGGCCGCCACCTCCTGGGGCGAATGGCGCCGGATCTCCCGGGCGTAACGCCTTTCCCCCTCGGGCACAATACGGGGGTTCAAGGAGCAAAACAGCCGGAACTCCTCTTCCAGCCGGGCATGCTCGTCTTCCAGGGTCACCCGTTCCGTTCTCTTCTGTTCCAGGGTGGTCAATAATTCTCCCTGCCGCTGGTTATATTTCTCAATCCGGCCGTTCAAGGCGTCCATTTCCAGTTCCAGTTGATCCAGCTTTTGCTGCAGGGCGTCAATGCCTGAAGTATCCACCCCGGCCAGTTCCTGTTCCCTGGCGGACAGATCCCGCCGTAACGCGGCCAGCTCCAGCCACGTCCCCCGGCGCTCTTTCAGGAAGATGTAGTGTTCGTCCCGGCCGCTTGTTGTCTGGCTCAGCCTTTCCAGCCTCTCCAACCGGGGGAGCAATTCCTTCCGCGCCGCGGCAATCTCCTGCAGGCGGGCTTCTTTGCGGGCAATCTGGCGGGCATAGGCCCGTTCACCGATAAAGGGAGTTTCGTAAACTTCAAATTTAATCTGCCGGGCGGTATGATTGCTGTAGGTCATGCAGGTCGGGGTAATGGCCCGGCGGTAATTTTTCAGTTCCTGTTCATTTTCACACTTGATCAGGTCGCCCATAAGCTGGTGGACGTAGGCCAGGGCATAGCGGTTTTGGGATCGCACCTCGCAGGCCAGGGAGTTGGGTTCAATGCGGTTCAAGTACTTCAACACCCGGCCGGTATTGACCAGGCCTACCCCTGAGATGCGCCGTTCCTTTTTGTGTTTTTCATATACGGAAAGGGCATAATCAAAATGTTCCGGCTCCACAATCAGGTCGAAGCGCCGGGTGTTGAGCCAGCCCTCCACCGCGTCCTGCCACTTCTCGTCGGGAACTTCCAGAAGCTCGCAGAGCACCCTGGGCTCCACGTCAATGCCTTTCACGGCGCGGAACTTCTCCCGGATCAGATCCCGCAGGTCGGTCACCTTGCGGTCGTAAATATGCTTCTTGTTGCGCAGGCTGGCCAGTTCCTGCTGCAGGGTCTGCTCCTCCTGATCCAGCTCCTTCAGCTTGCGCCGGATTTCCCAGGCCTGTTCCTGCACCCTTTCCCGCACTCTCCCCAGGGTTTCCCGGCCCCGGTCAATCAACCGGCCCAGGGCATCGAGGGATTCCCCGTCACCGGGCGGCAGGGGCTGCCCGTCCCCAACCTGCCCGTCACCGGCCGCGGCCAGCCCCTGGAGCCCGTCCACCAGCTCCGCGAGCATACTGCGCTCAGCCGGTAAAAGCAAATCTTCCCCCGCCTCGTCCAGGAGTTGCGCCAGCACCCGGCATTCTTCCCGGGCGGTTTCAGCTACCAGGCTGCAAGCGTGGGACAGTTCCTTCACCCGTTCCTTGAGGGTGCGGATCTCACCTTTCAAACGCTCCACCAGTTGCCAGGTGGTATTGGCCGCCAGGGCGTCCCGGTAGGACCGCTCCTCCTCCCGGCAGCGTTTCAACCGTTCCCTGGCCCCGTCCAGAGCCTGGCTCAACCGGGCCAGCTCTTCTTCCAGGGCCCGGGCCTGTTCCAGATTGGCCTGCAAGCTGGCCGCCACCCCGTCCCGGTTGGCCCGCAGGATCACGTAATCCTGGATCAGGGCCCTTTCCCGGTCCCGCTGGATCTCCCGGTATTTTTCCTGGATATTTTCCAGAGCGGCTATTTTCTCCCTGGTCTGGGCCGCCAGGTCGCTGTACTCCTTGTAGCGCTGGAGGTTCTCCCGCATGATATCAATATTTATTTGCTTCTCTTCCAGCACGTAGGAGTAAACAAACTGGCGGATGTCCGTTATCGGCTTAAAGGAGATGGCCTTTACGAAAAGGGTAAAGAACCGGTCCCCCAGGGAACCCAGCTTGTGGAGCAAATCGGCCTGGTATTTTTCCACCGTGGGATAAATGGTGGCCCTGCGATCCCTCACCGCGGCCCGGAACTCCCGGATATTGCGGGGGTGCTTGCCCGCTAAAAAAAGGCTGTCGTCCAGGCGGCAGTCCTCGATTTTGAAAAAACGGCTTTCATAGGTCACGTCATCGGCGTAGGAATCAATGACCGCCCCCAAAAGGAAATAGTTCTTCCTGGAGGTATCGTAGAATTCCAGAACCACATAGGAAGTAACGTCGCCCTGGCGCTCGTACTTGCGGCCGCTCTCGCTGTCCCGCCCGGTCTTGCAGCGCACGTAACCCAGCAAATCCCGCCTGGTCTCGTCAAAGGCGGAAATGTTAAATTTAACCCGCCGCAGGTCGGCCACCAGCACGTACTGGATGGCGTCCAGAATGGTGGATTTACCGCTGCCGTTGTCCCCGGTGATCAGGGTGCTGCCCCGGATGCGTATGGTTTCGTTGGTAAAATAGTGCCAGTTGATCAACCTGATGCCGGTTAATTCTTTCAATTACACCAGCTCCTCAGCACCGTTTTCCTTTTCCCGCCCTTCCTCCGCCCCGGCCCGGCGGTAGGTATCCAGCTTCTCGTACACCTGCCGGATGTCCTCCACCCGCAGGGCGAAGAGAATGGTGGGAAACACCTCCAGGCGGCAGTCGGGATCGGTAACCTCCCCGTCCAGCACCCGCAGGATGTTGAAACGCTTGAGCAGGCCCATGGTTTCCCGCAGGGTCTTTTTATCAATGGGCCGGTTGCGTATTCTCAGGGCCGCATACTTGTCCTGGATCTCCCGCACGGTAATCATTATGTTTTCCGTAACGTTGATTTGGCGGCGTTTTTCTTCGTAGCAGAGGCGCAGGATGAGGATGATAATGCTTTCTTCCAGTTTCAGGCGCAGCCGGTTATAAGCGAAATCGCTGAAAACACGGTAGACCCCATAGGCCCGATCTCCTTCCAGGCTCCAGCCTCCCAGCTTCAAATAGGCCCGCAGGAGGTCTTCGTGCCGTTCAATAAAGTAGTAATCCCGGCGGTTTTCTTCGTTCTTGCGGGTGATGAATGTGCAGGAGAGAAGCCTGTTCACCACCCGTGTAAATTCTTCCCGCTCCGCCGGAAGCAGGCGATTCCACTGTTCCAGCAGTTCCATCCGGCTCGCCCTTCCTTATTTTCTTTCAAAACGCAAATCTCTAAATTCAAAGCGGCCGCCGGCACAGGACACCCGGGGCCTCCCTTCCCGGTGCACCCGGTAACCTACCTGGCGCGAACGCCCGTAAGCCGTAGCATAGATCAGTTTGATAAATTCCTCCACATCCTCGATGCCTAGCTCCCGGGCGCAAATCTCCTTTCGCCCGGCCAGCTTTTCCATCACCCAGGCGTTGATTTTCTCCCGGGTCATGCGCCTTTCCAGCTGCTGCCGGAAGGAGCGCAGCCGCTCTCTACGGCGCTCCGGGTCAATTTCCTCCAGCTCCTGCACTTCCCGGGGCTGGTGCTGCCTGGCCGCCTCCCTCCCGGTATAAAGGGACTCCCGGTCCAGAAATCCCTGGGTGAAGAGGCTGAACAAGCGACCCAGCTCTTCCGGAAGGAGGTCGTCTGGGCGCATGCCCTCCTGCGCGCGCAGCCCGGCCAGGAACTTTAAAATTTCCATCAGCTGGCCTTCCACGTCTTTACTGCTGTTGAGGATATACTTCAACTGCTGGAAGGAAGCATTGGCATAGCGGGCATTGCGCCGGTCGATTTCATCCAGCAGGTCGTCCAGGCCGATGTAGGCCTGGCGGATGTAGTCAATACGACGGTAAATCTCCTGCCGCGCCGTGGGCAGATCCGGAAAACGCTCCCGCTGCACTTCCAGACCGGCCGTCCGGTCCACCCAGGCCGTATCGTTGTACCACTGGTTCAAACGGGCAATAATCTTCGGACGGTAGCGGGAAACGTTGTCCGAAGTTTTCAGGCGGTGGTAGCTGCGGTCGATAATTTCCTCCATGTAGTCTTTAAAATGAATCTTTAAAATCTCCCGGGGCTCCTTTTCCGCCAGGACCCGCTCAATGTAACGCTTAATGTTGTGATTTAAGGATTTCAAACCGTTGATCAGCTGCTCGGTCTGCTCATAGGCCTTTTCCAGGGCCAGGTTGCCCTGGCGGTCGGCCTCCTCGGAATGGAGCAAAGTGTAGGTGGCATAAACATATCCCTGGTATTCCACCTGCCGGTGGCGGCGGATCTTGTCCAGCACATCCAGGATTTTTATGGCATAATCGGGCAGGCTGATGTACTGCACGTAATTGCTGTACACCTCGCTGACCACCCAGCCTGTGGCTTCCAGCTTGCGCAGGATAAAGGCAGCCCTTTCCCGGGGCCCGGCCGGCGTATCCAGGGATTCCTCCCAGATCTCATCGGCCAGGGCCTGTTCAAAAAAGCCGTCCTTTTGCTCTATATAGTCAACAATCAGGTCGATGACCACATCCCGTTCCATCCCGAAGGTGGTCAGCTGGTACTGGTCGTAAATGCGGAACAGGATGGCCGCGTAGTCTTGCTTTAAGGGGCTAGCCAGGACCGAAAAAAACCGCTCCGGGATGACGGCAAAAAGGTTCACTTCTAAACCCTCCCGGGGAAATTTTTTAACTGGATGTGGTTCGGCATCGCCAGTAAATTTCCTCTTAATTGTACTAATTTTTCAGGGGGAAATACAACCATATCCATCAATTTTCCCCATGATCCGTTGTGGCCCTTAGCGGTGGACAACCTTTCCGGACTTTAGCAGAAAGGGAACCGGGTCCATCCGCAGAAACAACATATATGGTAAATGTTCAGTGATCCCGCTATGGTGCCGGTGGTAGCGGTTTTACTGAACAATTTCACATAATGTATACAAGAAATCGGGGAACATGGTTTCAATGCTTTGCAGTATATTCTTACCTCCACAACTGGAAGAAGCCACTTTCATCCGCCGCTTGAACCGCTTTGTCGCCGAGGTGCTGGTGAGGGGAAATCAAGAGCTGGCCCACGTGCCCAGTTCCGGGCGCATGGCGGAATTGCTCGTCACCGGCCGCCGGGTGTGGGTGAACCGCCACCGGAACGAAGGCCATAAAACCACCTGCCGCCTGCTGCTGGTGGAGTACGAGGGCATACTGGTATCGGTGGACGCCACCCTGCCCAACCGGCTGGTGGGCCGGGCACTGCAGGCACGGGCGCTTGAGGCCTTTTCGACTTACGAAACGGTACGGGCTGAATATTCCCGGGGCCACAGCCGTTTCGATTTTTATTTGAGCGGCCCGCCGGGCGGGTGCTTGCTGGAAGTGAAATCCGTCACCCTGGTGGAAAAGGGAGTGGCCCTTTTTCCCGATGCCCCATCAACAAGAGGAACAAAGCACCTGGAGGAGCTGGCGGCCGCCCGCAGGGAGGGACTGCAGGGAGCGGTTCTCTTTGTGGCCCAGCGGGAAGACGCCCGCTGCTTTTCCCCCCATCACGGGCAGGACCCGGCTTTTGCCATGGCACTGCAGCGGGCTGCAGCAAGCGGGGTACGGGTGCTGGCCTACCGCTGCCGGGTGACCCGGGAGGCGGTTACCCTGGAAAAGGAGATTCCCGTTTTGTTGTAAATGGAAAGGGATCTTGTCATGCTATGATATAATGGGAGGATAAAACAAAAAATGCATAAGCAGAAACAAAAGCCCGGGCGACAGGGCCTGGGCGTGGCACTGGTTCTATTTTCCACCATTTGCCTTAGCGTGGAGCCCGTAGCGGCCAAAATCGCCTACCGGGGCGGCGCCACCGTAATGACCACCCTCACCCTGCGTTACATTCTGGCCGCCGCAATCTTCTGGCTGCTCATCCTGGCGGGAGGTTATGCTTTCAGGCTACCCCGCCGGCAGCTGCTGGCGGTAACGGCTCTTTCCCTGGGAACTCAAACGCTCACCGTAATGGCCCTTTTCGAGGCTTTCCGCTACATACCGGCCGGAATGGCCATTTTATTTCTGTATTTCTACCCCACGGTGGTCACAATCCTGGCCTTTTTCTTTTTAAAAGAACCTTTTACCTGGCGAAAGGGTCTGGCCCTTCTGCTTACGCTTGCCGGCTGTGCCGTTATTCTGGGGCAACCGGTAAATTCCCTGGATATGCGGGGAGTAGTGCTATCCCTGACCGCCGCCTTAACCTACGCGGTTTTCCTGGTGGGTTCCACCCGCCTGCTGGCCACCATACAAACTCCGGTATACAATGCCTATGTTTCCACCATTCTGGCCCTGGCCGTGGGGGGGCTTGCTCTCATGCGGGGGCAGTTGAACCTGTCCTTCAGCTCTGAAGCGCTGGTGGCCATCGGGGTGCTGGGCATTGTTTCCACCGTCCTGGCCATGGCGGCCCTTCTGCGAGGGATAAAGGAAATCGGCGCCTCCCGGGCGGCCATTATCAGTACCTTTGAACCGGTGGCTACGGCTGTGCTGGGTTTTCTGGTGCTGGGCGAAAGCCTGACGGCCTGGCAGATGATCGGAGGGGCGGCCGTCCTGGCGGGCGTCTTCCTGCAAAGGCGGGCATGAGCCGGATCCCGCCGGCCAAAAAAGGGAAGACATCATCATCGTTTCAAGCTCGGATAGTTTCTGGTGTTACGTAATAGCGTTAGGTGAATGTTCAGCAAGCGAGCTGCGGTGCGCATCTTACGCGAAGCATTGGAGTGAGCGAGGACCCAGCACTCACTGGGATAGCAGCTTTTCCCAAAACCTGATGTGTCAATAAACGTGGAACACCGGGAGGAGAGTCATATTTGGGTGAGTGCTGGGCCGCATCCAACCGGGTTTACTGAACATTTACAGCGTTTGCACAGTTGCTTTAACAAAACGGCAATACTTCAGTGACCTTTAACGAAAAGTTAATTTGTAGTGGGCTTATGAGTAATTTATAATATAAATAAAATGTTACAAAATGGGGGGAATAAATTTTTGTCCAGGAAGAAGAAAGTGCTATTCCTCTGCACCGGCAACTCCTGCCGCAGCCAGATGGCCGAAGGGTTTGCCCGGACCATGGCTCAGGATAAATGGGATGTTTACAGCGCCGGAACGGCTCCCGTCGGGGTAAACCCCCGGGCCGTTCAAGTCATGGCCGAAGCCGGTGTTGACATTTCCGGACAGAAATCCAAAGCCATCGACCCGGAAATCCTTAATTCCGCCGATGTGGTGGTTACCCTGTGCAGCGACGCCTATGAAAGCTGCCCCCTCACCCCGCCCACGGTCAAGCGCATCCACTGGCCCCTGGAGGACCCGGCCCGGGCCACGGGCACGGAAGAGGAAATCATGGCCAAATTCCGGGCCGTCCGGGATGAAATAAAAAAACGGGTGGCCGAACTGCTCGCCACCTTAGAGGACTGACCGAAAGCCACCCACCATACGTTGACCCCGGTAAAAATTGTTCTGGAGGGGAGAGGTCGGAATCGAACCGGACTCCCACCTGGGTTGCAGGCAGGCCGACGGGTTTGCAGCCCGCGGGAGGCACCAGCCCCGCTCTCCCCGTTTTTTATTTTTCTCCACAGGCCCATAAAATCCTTCTATATGGGTTATTTAATTATTCTATAGCCCGGCGAGTTTTGATAAGAATGAAAAATAACGAGGTCATGCCCGTGACCTGCACCGATAAACCGGCCATCAGGAAAGAGCTTCCCTTGCAAACGAACCACCGCCCATGTCACGGCACCCCTAGGGCGCAGGGGCCGGTGGCGCATTTGCCGCAAACGTCGCAAAGGCCAAGGTCGGTGTAGTAAGCGTCCACCTCCAGAAGGCGCTGGTAACATTTCTTTTTGTCCAGTCCCTCCACACTCAACGCCCCGGTGGGGCAGAGCTTTACACAGGCCGTGCAGGATCCCTCCCGCCGGTACAGGCAGTTCTCCCCGGCAACCGGCGGGTTAGAGGAGAGGTCCACGTCCACCACCAGGCTCCCCAGGCGGCCGGCACACCCGGACGGGGTGATGAGCATGTGGTGCAGCCCGAAGGTACCCAGCCCGCAAAGGCAGGCTACATGTTTGTGGGACCAGAAAGACACCAGGGCCACCGGGTCAAAATTATGAGTGGGCTCACACCAGGCGGCCTTTACCCCGCGGTCTTCCAGTTCCCGGGCCAGCACACGGCATGTTTCGCCGATCAACTGGTTTGTTTCAATATAGGCCTCCGCCCACCGGCGGCTTACGTAAGGATCCCGGCGGTGGATTTTAACCAGTTCCGGAGTAAAAGGAAGGAAAAAGGCCACCACGGAGCGGGCGCCCGGCAGCAAGTCCTGCGGCAGCAAATGGCCGGGACCGACCACTTCCTTTAATTTAGCAAATCCGGGATCATCGGCCCGGGCAAAACCCACCAGGGGAGTGCGGTAGCCGGTTTTGCCCCGGTGGTTATTTACCACCCGGGCAATAATTTCTTCGATCAGCTTTTCCATACTTATCCTCCCCAGCATTATCACCAGCTCTTTTTAACTCTTTGCCACCGGCTTCCTTCTGGAATTAAGAGCAGATTTTCCCGCCGGAGGGGATCAACTGGCACCCCGGTCACTATCGCCGGGCCATTCTTCCTGCGCCCGGCGGCTTATGAGCCGGTAGATGCCGGCCAGGACCACCTCCGGCGGCTCCTTCCCCTTCCAGAATGGAGGCGGTCCAAGGGTTTTCAACAGCCCGGCCTCCACTTCCGGCGGTACCGGCAAAAAGCGCAGGCCGGCCAGCTCTTCACCCTCATCCCAGAAGCGGTCCAGCTGCCCTTCCAGGGACGGGCCGGCTGGTTCCGGGGAAGCCGGGGCAATCTCCTCCCCCTGCTCCTGTTCTACCCGGGCCGCCCTTTTTTCCCTCAGGGCGGAAATCAACTGCTCCCGGGTGCGCCCCCGGAGCAGGAAGAGGAAAAAGGGGTCTTCATCAAATTTCTCCCCCAGCAGGTAATAGACGGCGGCAATATGCTTGCAGGGATTGGCCCAGTCGGGACACGAGCAGTCGGTCCTGATATCCCCTGCCGAGCGGGGGAACAGGGACAGGCGCGCCTGGCGGAAGGCCTCTTCAATGTCCCGGGGCATTTCCCCCGCCAGCAGCAGGGCGGCAAAAACGGCCCGGCCGGCCATTACACCTATTACCCTTTCCCATTCCCGGTCCGAAAGGGTCTTAACCTCTATGCTTACCCGGTAGGGGCGCGGGCGGCTGCCCTGCACCCGGGCTGAAACCACCCCCGGTTTTATATCGATTTCCAGAACATTGCCTGCCCGGGCGTAAGCCCGCCCCCGCCGCAGCCGCGTATCCCAGCCGAAGGATTCCAGTACCTCGAGCCAGCGCCTGCCCCACCATGTGGCACCAAAACCTCTCTTGGGAGCCAAAAGCCTTTACCCCCCTTGCTATTCTTCACCCAGGGCCTGAGCGCGCAGGGTCAACAACTCCCGCAATTCTGCAGTGGTCATTTCCGTCAGCCACTCCTCGGCGCCGGTTACAATACTGGCGGCCAGGGTCTTTTTTTCCTCAATCAGCTGGTCTATGCGCTCTTCCAGGGTGCCACTGGTAACAAACTTGTAGACGAAAACATTGAGCTTCTGTCCTATACGGAAGGCCCGGTCGGTGGCCTGGTCTTCCACTGCCGGGTTCCACCAGCGGTCGAAGTGGAAAACGTGGTTGGCCCGCGTCAGGTTCAGGCCCACCCCGCCGGCCTTCAGGGAAATCACAAAAAACGGCGGCCCGGACTGCTGCTGGAAGCGCTCCACCATGCGATCCCGCTGGCGCTGGCCCACACCACCGTGCAGGAAAAGCACCTCCCGGCCAAAATGGGCCTGCAGGTGGTTCTTCAATATTTCCCCCATGCGTGCGAACTGGGTAAAGATCAACGCCTTCTCCCCGCTGGCCAGCACTTCTTCCAGCATTTCCAGAAGACGCTTCATTTTACCGGACCGCCGGGCCGCCAGTATGCCGTCACCAAGAAACTGCGCCGGGTGGTTGCAGATCTGCTTTAACCTGGTGAGGGCGGACAGAATCAGGCCCCGGCGCTCCATGCCTTCCGCCTCTTCTATGCGTTCCATCATCTCCTGGACCACCGCTTCATACAGGGTGGCCTGCTCCCTGGTGAGATTACAGTAGACCCGGCTTTCCTGTTTTTCCGGCAGGTCCTGGATAATGCGGGGGTCGGTTTTCACCCGGCGCAGGATGAATGGCTTCACCAGCTGCTGCAGCCGCCGGGTCTTTTCCTGGTTCCCGTACCGCTCTATGGGCAGGGCAAATCGGCGGTTGAAATCGGCCGCCGGGCCTAAAAAACCGGGGTTTAAAAAGTCCATGATGGACCATAATTCCGAAAGGCGGTTTTCCACCGGTGTGCCGGTAAGGGCAAAACGGTAGCCGGCCTTCAATTTCTTCACGCTGCGGGTCTGCTTGGCAGCCGGGTTTTTGATGTTCTGGGCCTCGTCAAGCACCACCCCGTCCCATTCCACTTCCGCCAGCAGGCGTTCATCCCGCTGGGCCAGGGAATAGGTGGTCAGAACCAGGTGGCAGGCCCCGGCCTCCCGGACAAACTTCTTCCCCCGCAACCGCTGCGGCCCGTGATGAACCAGAACCTTCAAGTCCGGGGCGAAACGGGCCACTTCCCGCTGCCAGTTGCCCACCACTGAAGTGGGGCAGACCAGCAGCGCCGGCCCCCGGGGTTGCCCCTCTTCCAGGCGGTGCAGCAAAAAAGCAATAAACTGCACGGTCTTGCCCAGTCCCATATCGTCGGCCAGGCAGCCGCCCATACCCATGCGGGCTAAAAAGGCCAGCCAGGAAAAACCCCTTTTCTGGTACGGGCGCAACTGCCCCCGGAATCCCACCGGTACCGGCTGCAGGTCCAGTCTATCCTCATTCTTCAATTTCTCCAGCAACGGGGAAAGTTCTCCCTCTCCCGTCACGTCCAGCACCGGCAGGTCATCCAGCTCCAGGCCGGCCCGGGCCGGCATCCCCGCCGCCAGGCGCATGGCTTCTCCCAGGGTCATGACGTTATTTTTCCTGTTGCCGGCCAGCAATTCCAGAATCTTTTCCACCTGCCGGGACTCCAGTTCCACCCACTGCCCCCTCACTTGCACCAGAGGAAGCTTCAAGGCCACCAGTTTCTCAAATTCTTCCCTGCTGATGGTTTCCCCGCCCAGGGCCAGTTCCCAGTTGAACTCCACCAGGGTATCCAGTCCGAGGATCCCCCGGCCAACTCCCTCGCTCTGCCCCTCCTTGTACCTTCTTAACCTTAAACGCATACCAGGGACAGGGCCGGCAGCTCCCTCACCCCACCAGGAAGGCACCAGCACGCCCAAACCCCTTTCTTGAAACAACGGCACGGCCTGTTTCAGAAAAGTATACGCCTCGGCGGTGCTGAGTTCACAACGGGTGGGGCAGGGGTCCTGCAGGGACCTTTCCAGCGGCGGAAACAGCCGGCAGGCCTGCCCCAGGTCGGCCAGGAGGCGCTCCTGGGGGTTTTCAAAGCGCCGGTGCAGGAAGGTCAGGGCGGCGCCGCTTTCCTTCCACACCATTTCCACCGGCACCAGCAGGCTGGGATCATCCACGGCCTGTAAAAAGAAACTTAAAGTCCAGGTTTTTTCGCCATCGGGCGGCGGTTCCAGGCGGAAACAGGTGCGAAAAGGCACCTGCCGGCGCCGGGACAAGGGCAAGCGCCAGGCTATTAACTGCCCGGTCATTTCCTTGAGCATGTCCTCCGGCAGTTCCACCGGCCCTCCCCCACGGCCCAGCGCCTGCACCCAGAGAACAGCCGGATCGTTTTGACGGCCCTTGATACGTGCTCCGGGCGATGAGGCCAGCCATCCGGATATTTTTTCCTGCACCACCCGGCGGACAAAATCCATCACCAGGGCATCGGGTGCCGGCAGAATGGTTGCGGTCCCTTCCGGCGGGCCGGGGCCATTTTTCAAAGCGGCCACGGCACGGCATACGGGGGGCATGGACCGGGCCAGCAACTCCAGCCGGGAGAGGTCTTCCCGGGCGTTGAACGCGGGCCTCCAGACGGCCTGATAGCTTTTTTCATCCAGCAGGGGAATAAACCGCTGCCTGACCATCAGCTCCATGGCCCAGAGCGTTACCCGGCGCCAGTAGTACCAGCCGGCAGACGGCATAACCACATCCTGAGAAAAGCGGCCCTTTAAAAACATCTCTGCGGCCTGTCCGGCAGGAAACAAAAACCCCCCCACCAGCCAGGGCCTTAAGACGACCTCTTCATCCGGAAAAACAGGTTCATCGGCAGCGCCGGCCACCGGTAGAAGGGGTGAAGGCAGCGGCCGCCCCCCGGAGGAGGGCAGCAGGACCCAGAGCTCTACGGTATCCGGCACCCGCTTTAAATCCATCCCGTGGTATAAATCGGCCACTTCAGCCTGTCCGGGGTGCCAGCCCCGGGGCCGGCGCCCCCGCCGGCGGGGCAGCACCGTATCACTGAACTCCGTCCCGGGGGCCAGTTCTCCCCACACAAAAAAATAACCGCTGTCCTTACCCACCACACCGGCGGGAAGCCAGGTTCCGTGCAAAACCAGCATCAACATTCACCCTAAAGGAATGTTTCGACATTTATTAGCCGTTCCCTGCCCGGGTATGAAACAGGCAGCCGCTCAATGAAAGGCCGGATCATCGACGGACCGGTGAGGATTACTAAAAGCACATCTTTGCTGTGAGCCAAATCACTGCCCCGTTTCTTTGCCAGACCTATAATGTAAGCAGATGGTCAAGCAAAAAAATTCTCAAGGGGGTTGAAAAGCACATGTTTTGTTACCAGTGTGAACAGACGGCCAACGGCACCGGTTGTACTAAAGCAGGTGTATGCGGCAAAAACGAGGACATCGCCAGTTTGCAGGATACCATAATCATCGCTTTGAAAGGGATTGCCGCTTACGCCTACCACGCCCGGGAACTGGGTGCCAGGGATGAACAGGTGGACGCCTTCATGCATGAAGCGCTGTTTACCACCCTGACCAACGTGGACTTCGATTTAAACCGGCACATTGAACTGGTACTCAAGTGCGGCGAAATGAACCTGCGGGTCATGGAACTTTTGGATAAGGCCCACGTGGAGCGCTTCGGTTCGCCCGAACCCACCAGAGTCTCCACGGGCACCAAGGCCGGCCCGGCCATCCTGATCACCGGACACGACCTTTTAGACCTGTATGAATTGCTGAAACAAACGGAAGGCACTGGAATCAACGTTTACACCCACGGGGAAATGCTCCCGGCCCACGCTTACCCGGAGCTGAAAAAATTCCCCCACCTGGCCGGTCACTACGGCAGTGCCTGGCAAAACCAGAAAACTGAATTCGAACAGTTCCCCGGCGCCATTCTTGGCACCACCAACTGCGTGCTTATTCCCAGAGAATCCTACAAAGACCGCATGTTTACCTGCGGCATAGCCGGGCTGCCGGATGTAACCCATATTAAAAACCGGGACTTTACGCCAGTTATCGAAAAAGCCAAATCACTGCCACCCCTGCCGGAAAAAGAAGGCGGGACACTGCTGACGGGCTTCCACCACAACGCCGTTTTAGCCCTGGCCGATAAAATCATCGACGCCGTCAAGGCCGGCAAGATCCGCCACTTCTTCCTGGTGGGCGGCTGCGACGGGGTGAAGAAGTCCCGGAACTACTACACCGAGTTTGTCCAGAAAGTGCCCAGAGACTGCGTGGTGCTGACCCTGGGTTGCGGCAAGTACAAGTTCAACTACCTGGATCTGGGCGAAATTGAAGGAATCCCGCGGTTGATCGATATGGGTCAGTGCAACAACGCCTACTCGGCCATCCAGGTGGCCGCAGCTCTGGCCAGGGCCTTTAACTGCAGCGTGAACGACCTGCCCCTGAGCCTGGTGCTGTCCTGGTTCGAACAAAAAGCCGTGGCCATCCTGCTCACCCTGTTCCACCTGGGGATCAAGAACATCCGCATCGGCCCGTCCGCACCGGCATTCATCACACCCAACGTGCTCAAGGTGCTGCAGGACAACTACAACCTGAAGCTGATCACCACTCCCGATCAGGACTTGAAGGAAATCCTGGGTCAATAATCGCATCCGGCTCGTTAAGACTACTTGCTGCTGCAGTGATAAGGCCATGGATAAAGGTCCCGCCGGTTTATGGACACCGGCCGGGGCCTTTATGTTACCATGACGGTTCCGGGATGCCCATCCTTCACCTGAAGAACCGCATCCCGGCTGCGAACGTGTCATCTTTGCCCAAACTCCTCCCGGTACCTGGCCAGAAAATATTCCAGCCGCCTTTTGTTGTGTGTTATTGCTTCCGCCCAGGCATGGAGCAATTCCTCCCCTTCCGGAGTTAAACGATACAGGCGCCTGGCCGGACCGCCACCGCTGGTATCCCATTGGGATGAAACCAGGCCCTCCTCTTCCAGGCGACGCAGGTTACGGTAAACCGTACCCGGGTCGGCCTCACTGTCATGGAAGCCAAACTCCCTCAAGCTTTGTATCAACTCGTAGCCGTGGGTTGAACGGCGGTGAAGTAAAAGCAAAAGGCACGGCTGCATAAACCGCTCCATAGGAGCCCCGGTACACCGGCAGTCGCCGTGCCGGTGACCGGGACCGTGATTTCTGCACATCAGGCACCCCTCGCTTACCAGATGAAACCTATGTGGGACAACCCCCACCCCGGGCGGTGATGCGACAATACCTCCAAACGTCTTATTAATTTTTCTCGCGGGCAAATATTCAGCGAACCCGGTTGGATGCGGCCCAGCACTCACAAAAATATGGCTTTCGCTCCTGGTGTTTCAGGTTTAATTAATACATCTGGTTTCAGGAAGAACTAGTATCCCAGTGAGTGCTGGGTCCTCGTCATAACGGTTTAACTGAACATTTATTTTCGCCGGCATCTTGTGCAAACCTTCCCGTTTCCCCCACCTTTAATATCATCTCCATGAGGTACCCCGTAGCAATTATGGCCGGCAGGGTTAAAGCCAGGCGCAAAAGAGCAAAGGGTAACCCGACAAACTTGACTTCCATCATTAACATGGGAATTTTAATGGTCGCCCACGTGCCCAGGAAAATTACCGCATTCGCCAGGCGACAGCCCTTTCTGAGCAGCGCGTCGGCCACCGGAAAACCGGCATAAAGGGGACCGGCCGCCGCAGTGGCCACCAGAATGGAGATAATCACACCGCGCACACCAGAGTCCGGTCCTACGTTCTTCTCCACAATCTGACGGGGAACCCATACGTCCAGCAGGCCTACCAGGACGAAAATCGGCGGTATGAACAAAAGCATTTCCACCAGATAATCCAGGGCACTTCTAATTGCTTGCTCTCCCCTGGCCGGATGTTGCAAGTAAAGAAGCAGATCGGCAACCACCACTAAAGCAAACAGGGCATATCTCCTGAGCTGGGCTTTCACTGCAAAATCACCCCCATTACGCCCCCGATTACCAGGGCTAGCACAAACCCGATGGCATTGCGCCAGAAAGTAAATTTTTTACCGAAAAAGTTAACTTCCATGGGAGCCGTGATAATCCCCACCATTAACAGGGTCGTAATAAAACAGGCCACCGCCATCAAGCTGGCCCCGGATTGCAAAAGGGAAGCCGCCAGGGGAAAAGCGATAAAGGCGGGCATCAGGGTAACGGCGCCGGCCAGGGAAATGAGGAGAATGCCCGCAGGACTGTTATTTCCAAAGAGCCCCGCAATAACCTCCCGGGGCACCAGCGCCAGCATAAGGCCAATCAGCCCGATGATCCCCAGCATGCTGGGGATCAGGTTGCGAAAGGAGTTCCAGGCAATGGCCAGGGCCTTTTTTGTCTTCTGCCGGTCCCGCCGGAAAGAAATACATAAAGCTGCTGCCGCAAAAACAAAGAGGGTGACGTTGAATAACACAGAACCACTCCCATGCCATCTGGCCTTGATCAAGCGGGCAAAGTGTCCGCGATCAATATATACTGAAGGGGCACCAGGCCCCTTCTTCAAATAATCTTCTAACCTTTTAGCCCTTTAATCCTTTCCTCGACTGTCTTAATTTCTTCCTGCAGGTCCTTGAGATAGGCCTCCAACTGCGCCAGCTCCTCCTGCCTGGTCAGGACGCGCCGGTGAAAAGCGCTCCCGTGGCAGCAGCAACCCCTGCCGTGGCCGGAACCAGAGCCGTGTTGATGGCCATGAGCATGCATCCTGCCGCCATGACCGGCACCGCAACACATATGAATCACCCCCTTATATGCATAATGCCTCTATGGAAATAATACCACCACCGGTGCGTTTTGTAAACACCTTTTCAAAATTTCTTGGCCTTTACCTTAAAACCAAAGCCTTTTAAGTTTCCACTAACATTAAAAAGCCCCGTTTCCATAAAACAGGAAGCGGAGCTTAAATAATCCTTGAAATTACCACTGAATTACCTTTTTGTTAAGACCAGTAATATATCCTCACCCTGTTCCAGGACCTCAACCTGCCAGCCCCTGTTTTCAGCCAGCCGGGACACATTCTCCCTGGCCGCGGCGCTGCTGACCAGCACCTTAACGGTTCCGGCCCCGAGAGCATCCAGAGCCTGTTTGGTCAGTAAAACCGGCTCGGGACACAGCAAACCCCTGGCGTCAACTTCCCTTACCAATGCTCACACCTCGCTTTACTGCCACTGGACGGTTTACATAACCTATAATAAACACCGCTATTAACCCCAAAATAACGGCTATCTGGCCGCCTACCGGCACTCCGGTGGGGCTGCCGGCCAGGCCGAAGTTATGCGAAACTGCAGCTCCAAACATGATCCCCATTATGGTTAAGGCGCTGTCGGTATTTCCTTCAGCGGCAGCAACCAGCTGACGCAGCGGGCACCCACCCAGAAGCACTGCCGCCCAGCCGGCGAGGGCCAACCCCAGAAAGTTCCACAGCCCGTCGGAATGAGCCACCGGCTGCCCCGCAAACCCAATCTTGAAGGCCCCCACCGCCAGGTTTCCTACCAGGGCGACCACAAATATGGCCACAAAACCGTACAAGAGGTGGGCATCCCGGAACATAATAAAGTCCCTGATTCCGCCGACCATGCACAGCCTGGAACGCTGGGCCAGCACACCAATCACCAGGCCCGCTCCCAGGGCGACCCATACGGGAGCATGCATGGAACCGGGGCCCTTCTCGCTGAAAAATATAAAGGAAGGACGTGCAAGTAATAGAATGAGGAGCAGTACCATAAGTCCCGTAAACAAATAGCCGTTGCCTTTCTGCTGGGGAACAGCCCGCCCTAGACTGAAACCTGACTTAAGAAACTGGACTCCAACGGCCACCCCTGCGGCCAGACCCAGCAACCCCACCCCGGCGTTGAGATCACCGCCGGCCAACCGCAGAACGGCACGCACGGGACAGCCCAGGAAAACCAGCATGCCGATCATGGCCAGAAAACCCAGTACAAAGCGGGTAAAAGAAGAGGAACCGCCGATAGATCGGAATTCTCTCGCAGCCTGAGCAGAAATGAAGGCCCCCAGCACCAGACCAATAATTTCAGGCCTTATGTACTGTACCGGGGCAGCCCGGTGTAAACCCAATCCACCGGTGATATCGCGGAGGAAACAGGCCACACAGTAGCCCATGTTGGCCGGGTTGCCCATGGCCACCAGCACTACCGCCAGTAGACCCAGTGTACCCCCGGCCGCAACAACCAGCACCCTTTTGCTGTTCAAACATTACCACCTCCCGAAAATATTACATTCTTTTATTTTCGATTGTCTCAAAAAACTCCTTTATCACTCGCATTTAATTTTTAAATACATCAATTTTATGTAAAAAAGTTTGCTTATAATTGTGCTAATATGGTATCCCTATTGTTTTATCCGCACTCTATGGGAATGGGGCATAAACAAAAAACGCCCGGTCTGTGATTTGACCGGGGCGCCTGGGTGGTGATCCCATTCCTGATTACTGTGGCGTGTAACTTTTTGATTGACACAACCAGGGAGGTGCTTTTCAAAAAAAGAAAGAGCACCGCATTTCAGGGACAGGCCACTATTTGTCTGGACCACAGGCATTCGGCACAGGACGGGCTGTTGCCCCAGCAATCCATCTCATTGTCGTCGGCCATGGTACAACCCTCCAGAAACTTGCAGTCCGTGCAGGAGGGGAACCTGAAGTTTTTTACAGCCACCCTGAAGTTGATATATGCTGGATCGGTCCAGATTTCATCCAGGTATTGTTCCTTTACATCGCCCAGGTAGAAAGGACGAATTTCTTTGGCCCGGCCGTAGATAAAGCAGCGGTACGAATGCATTAAAGCATAGCAAGGGGATACAAGTCCCCTGTGGTTGATCACCATGGACTTGTCCTCGATAAATTTGCAATACCGGTCGGTACGCAACTTCATGTAAGGAAGCTGGGCCTGGATCATCAGCAATAACGACTGGTAGTCAAAAGGAATCTCCGTATCTTCCATGTCGTAAAGAATTTGTTCCTTCATCGCTTCATTATAGGGCAAAACATTGGTCACGATCATCCGGCGCGCCTTGAGTTTTACAACAAGCTCACCCAACCGGGGTAATTTATGATAGTTGTCTTTTGTAGCCACAAACTCTATACCGAGTTCCGGAAACCCCACACCCCTTTGTCTTTTTATCTCCTGCAGCAAACGGATATTCCCCATAACACCTTGAAAGTCGGCTCCTTGCCTGATCCGGCAGTATTCTTCCTCATCCGGGCCGTCCAGCGAGACGAAGAGCATGTCCAGTTTGATATCGATCAACTTATTAATTACATCTGCATTTAATAATGAACCATTGGTTATAACCTCAACCCTGTACCCCCGCGACTTGACCAGCTCAAGCATGTCCAGCAGGCGGGGGTGGCTGAAGGGCTCGCCGAAGCCGCCAAAATGCACGCACTTTAGTCTGGGTAGACGGGGGAGGCTGTCCAGAATGCGCTCAAAGACGGGCCACTCCATATGGGCAAGGGGATCTTTCCAGGAATTTCTGATGCAGGTGGTGCAGGCAAAATTACACACTGTAGTTGGCTCAACATATAATTTTTTAACATCCGGAACCCGGGGAAGGATTAAAAAACCATCTTCCGTTCTAACACAGAGGGCATCCACAAAACCCGTTTCCCCCGCATACTGGGTGAATTCAAAAGGCAATGCGGTCTTCCCGTCCCGGGTAATGACAATGGGTTTTCCCATTTTAAAGTTATTGACAGAAATGGGTCTCTGGGGGGACATATAACAACCTCCTGTCCTAATTTTATATAGTTTTACGTGTTAAAACAGAACATTTGTTGCATTTAGGCACATACCCCAGCCCGCGCTTCCACGATAAAATTTTCATCAAAACTTTGTGCAATTTGCTTGCCAGTAAAACAACTGGCAGTATCGCACCCCCCCACAGGGCGTCCGGAATCCACCCCTAGGTGTATGCTTTGTCCCTGGGATATAACTTCTTTTAAGATAAATGCCAGCCCGAACCGAACACTTTTATATGGAGGTTAGTCTTCGCATTTCCCCAAAATAATAATATATGAATTTACTGATATATAATACCACAGACAGTACGCTACCAACAATACTTGAAGGTAAACATAGTTTAAAGCAAGCACCCTTGAAAATGAGTTTTGAGGATATATTGACAATGTTTTATTAGTCTATTACTATATAGTTATGAATAACATTAGCTTATTTTATTGCTATATATCTTGGGGAGGTTTTCCATGGGCAGAGGGTGTTGCGACCCCAGGGCTCCCAGGCCGCAAAAGCTACTGGTGGACGACGGCGAGGTAGGCGTACTCGGTCTGGATGAGATCCTGGAAGAGGTTTCCCAGCTTTTGTTGACAGATGAGGAAGAACTGGCGGCCGAGTTGCTGTCCCGTTTCAAGGCAAGAAATTACGTGCCGCCCTCCGCGGAGAAAAAATACGCCGCCGCCCTGGTTGCCGAGTACAAGAAACATTATCGTTAAGCCGGTTTAGCGGAAGAAAATGCCCGGGCTCCATTCAGGTAAAAAGGACCCGGGCATTTAGACCCATTAAATGTTCACTCAATTCTGAAGCCTATTTAAAAAAGGAGGTTGAGGAGGTATGTTTAAAAAATACAGCTTAAAATTGGTGCGGCCCCAGTGCCACCCCTCCCGGCTGCGGGTAAATGCAATTGTGGAACTGGATGTAGATATCCGGGAAATATTTCCGTATCTCAACGCGGAACTGGGCAACTGCTTTTACCACCCGGAAGCACCATTCTTGCGTTTTGCCCAGGGGGGGAAAGTCTTCACTCTCCACCCCTCCCACTTTACCATAAACGGTCTGGAGGATGAAGAGCAAGCCCACCGCATGGTGGAGTTCATCCGGAAGCTGCTGGAAGACACATGGGCAAGGCGCAGGGAAATTGTCCCCAGTTTTCGCCGCGGCACTGAATTGAAGGTACTTGACGTATACAAGCTGCTGCCCCGCACCAACTGCGGGAATTGCGGAGAAAAAAACTGCATGGCATTTGCAGCGGGGCTGATCAAACAGGAATTCACCCTGGCCGATTGCACCCCGCTTCAAGAACCCGCGCAGGACGCAGCGCGGGAAAAGCTCACCCGGCTGCTTCAAGACGCAGGTTATCCTGTCTAAGTAGGCTGCTACTTCATGACCGCCCCCGGCTCGGGTACCACTTTGACCCAGTATTTCTGCAGGTAAGGGGACAGCCTGAAAAATCCCGCCATGAAGAGCACCTGGATGAGCGGCTTGACGGCGATGATCATGACCGTCAATGGCGAGAAAAACACCACGGCCAGGGCCAGGGCGATGGAAATGTTTTTACCGCTGACCCCGTAGGCCAGGGCCACCATATCCGGGTAACCGGTACGGGTCAACCGGGCGTACAGGATGGAAATGCCGAATAAAAGCGTATAAAATATCACCAGCGGCAGGGCGATTACACCCAGGTATTGCGGATTGCGTACCAGAGTTACGGATTCGGACATCATGGAGATAAAGAATACCAGGTACATGCCCAGGGCCGAGACGGCAGGGAAAACGGGCTTATAATCGGCAAATTTCTTCTGTCCCCATTTTTTCACCAGCCACACCCTGGTCAGGTTACCCAGGACCAGGGGAACAACAATAGTATAAAAAATCGTTTGCAGCATTTTCCAGGCATCTACGGGAACGTATTTGCCGGCCAGGGCACTCATCCACAGCGGTATTAACACAATGCCGGCCAGCAAACTGGTTACCGTGATCACCAGCGTCATGGGTGCATTTCCTTTGGCCATTGCCGTCCACGCCACGATCATGCCCGCACAGGGAACCACTCCGGTGAGGATAAGCCCTACTGCAAAGTCCGGGTAACCGGATAAAAACATCCTGGCCAGGAGCGCCGCCAGCAGGGGGGATATGAGGTAATTAAAGACCATCACCACCGTCATGAACCCCACCCGCCTGGCCGCTCCAACCACTTCGCCGATTTTAATTCCCACCATCATGGGGTACAGCATAATGAACAGCGCTACCGGGTAGAAAACCTGCAGCCGCTTGCCGGTATCGGGCAGCAGGTAGCCCAGCAGCAGTCCCAGGGCAATTACCGCCATCAAAAGCTGGATCATGTGTTTATTAATGAATTGTGCCACTCGCACGCGACTTCCCTCCAGCTATACCAGAATCAGCCCCGGCTGGGTTCCTACCCCCAGATGGCTCCGTAAATCATCCCAGCAATGGTGGACATAATCACAACCAGTGAAATATAGACGGCGGCCTTTTTGGTTCCCATTATCTGCCTGATCACAATCATGTTCGGCAGACTTAAGGCCGGCCCGGCCAGAAGCAGCGCCAGCGCCGGGCCCTTGCCCATCCCGCTGCCGAGCAATCCCTGCAGGATGGGAACTTCCGTCAAGGTAGCAAAGTACATCAGGGCCCCGACTATGGAAGCAAGGAAGTTGGCGCCAAGGGAGTTTCCTCCCACCAGTGCCGAAATATATTTGGCCGGGATGATCCCCGTATCGGCCCCGGGCCTGCCCATGAGAAAGCCGGCCACCAGCACGCCGCCCAGTAGGAGCGGGAAGATCTGCTTGGCAAAGCCCCAGGTGGACTCCACCCAACCCCCCAGCTCGTCTTTAGTAAACCAGAGCTTCAATATTACCGCCAGCACGACCAGGAAGAAAACGGTGAGGTACCAGTGCACCTGGTAGACGGCACTGAAGAAACCCACCGGCTGGGCCGGCTTGCCCCAGGCGGCAAAGATCAGGATCAGTACCATGGTCAGGAAGTAAACTCCGTACTGCCACAAAGACCTCCTGTCTTCCGGAGGGGGCGGTAAAGTAAGGGCGGCTTCTTCCCTGGCCTTTTCCTCCTTGATAAAGATCACGTGCATGAGCAGGCCGATGATGATGGAAAAGGCCACCGCACCCACCGCCCGGGCCACTCCCAGATCGAAGCCCAGCACGCGGGCAGTGAGAATAATGGCCAGAACGTTTATGGCCGGGCCGGAATAAAGAAATGCCGTAGCCGGACCGATGCCGGCACCACGGGTGTAGATCCCCGCAAAAAGCGGCAACACCGTGCAGGAACATACCGCCAGTACGGTACCCGACACCGAGGCAACACCGTAGGATAAAATTTTATTTGCCCCTGCCCCGAAGTATTTTAAGACCGAAGCCTGGGAAACAAACACCGCAATGGCCCCGGCGATAAAAAAGGCCGGCACCAGGCAGGTCAAAACGTGCTTCTGGGCGTAATCCTGGAGCATGAAAAATGCCTCCAGGATGGCCGACTGCACCCGCGGGTTGTGCAGCGGAATGTAAAAAGCCGCCAGGAAAATAGCAACCATTAAAAGGAATTTGTCGCGTTCTTTCATTGCCAGCACCCCTTTCATCTTTTCAAATTACAACAAAGTTACATAGCTCATTACATGCTTTTCATCCCGGACTAATTGAAACGCCCTCACCTCCTGTGAACCCGCCCAAGTTAAGTATATTAGATTATTATAATATTGTCAATTGCTTTATGCAGCGTTCGAGAACCAAAACAGGGTGGGTTAGAAAGTGGGGATAACTCAATATCCAGGCAGAAAAAAAGCGGGGAGTGCTTCTCCCGCGCTTTTTCGTGTGCGCCCGGCATGGGCGTTAACTTGGTGGTGAAAGTCCACTGCAGGCGAGGCAGCACGAGTCTGCTAGCCAAAGGCAAGGGTGTCCATCGCGAGGTGGAATCCGAAGGAAGCCGGAGGCAAAACCACGGCCCGATGAACAAGAACCCCATAAGAGGCTAAGCCGTTCGGATGAGCTGGCGTGACACAGCGAAATCCCAGGCTGCCAAGGGACGGCGGAGTATATGGGGCGGGCACG
>NZ_FQZM01000029.1 GCF_900142025.1 Desulfofundulus thermosubterraneus DSM 16057
ATTGGTGGTTTTGGGTTTTGGCATTTACACCATACCAGGATTTTTTCTTTCCCTCAAGCCCCACTACTCCTGATTACAGGAATGCTACCTATGAGTTAAATGGCAAAATCGACTAAAGGAAGGAAATCTCTTCTTATTATACTAAATTGTGTGATCTGAGTTAACAAGAGGTATTGGGTGAACTTGTTTTGACCTCTAGTGTAAGTCTTGATTTTTAAGGATTACGAATTTTGCAGGTAGCACAGGTTAAGAATAAAATTTTCCTGGTACCAGCAGGAAAGCGAACGTCTACTCGGGAAAAAATAAATATGCTGGGTCACGGTTGTTTGGTATTGGGTTCTTAGTTAGGAAAATGACGGTTTCAGTGGCTTTGCTCTTGCGAACATCTCACGTATCTTAACCCTGGACGTTTAATTAAGTTTAAGGAGCGGTAATAAAAAAATGGGGTAGATAAACAACAGGCTGAACAATTATTAAAGAGAATGCTTGGGCCGGAAGCTGGTTTTCGAGATGGCCAATGGGAAGCAATTGAGGCCATTGTTTGCAAGAAGAAGAAAACGTTAGTTGTTCAGCGCACAGGTTGGGGGAAAAGTATCGTTTACTTCCTCGCCACCAGAATGCTCAGAGATCAAGGAGCAGGTCCCGCTGTCCTGATCAGTCCTTTATTGTCGCTTATGCGCAATCAGATCGAAATGGCTGCTAAAATTGGCATCCGGGCTAAATCCATCAATAGCACAAATGAAGAAGAATGGACGGTTGTCGAGAAGGAGTTGCAAAATGGTGCCTGTGACGTACTCCTTGTTTCGCCGGAGCGACTGGCCAATCCCCGCTTTTTATCCGAAACGTTGCCCTCGATAAAGGGTGGCATCGGGTTGTTTGTGGTTGACGAAGCGCATTGCATTTCCGATTGGGGGCATGATTTCCGTCCTGATTACCGGCGGATTGTCCGGATCGTTAAAAACCTGCCGCCAAATGTTCCGGTTCTCGCCACAACGGCAACAGCAAACGAACGCGTTGTAAAGGATATCCAGGATCAGCTTGGCCCGGACCTCACCATCTTGAGGGGTCCCCTGGCACGGGCTTCTTTACGGCTGCAAAATATTCAGTTAAACGATCAGGCGGAAAGATTAGCCTGGCTTGCGGAAAATCTTCCGAAGTTGCCCGGTTCCGGGATTATTTATTGCCTGACAATAGCCGATTGCAAAAGAGTGGCCGGATGGTTGCGCACGCAAAAAATAGAGGCGTGGGAATACCATAGTAAACTTACCAATGAAGAGAGGGAGGCGCGGGAACAAAAACTTTTACAGAATCAAATCAAGGCGCTGGTAGCAACTGTAGCTTTGGGGATGGGTTTCGACAAACCAGATTTGGGTTTCGTTATCCATTATCAGCGGCCGGGGTCGTTGGTTTCTTATTATCAACAGGTAGGCCGGGCGGGGCGCGCTGTGGACAACGCTTTTGCCGTTCTCTTAAACGGGCGGGAGGACGATGAAATCCAGGATTACTTTATTAGAACAGCTTTTCCTGGTCCGGAGGAAATACGTGGGGTGCTGAGGGCTATCGAACAATCAGACCGCGGGTTGACAATACCGGCCATGTTATCCCGTTTAAATATTTCTAAGGGGAGAATTGAAAAGTGTTTGAAGTTGCTGGAGGTGGAGGGAGCGGTTGCCCGGAATGGTGGCATTTATTTCCGGACCGCAAATCCCTGGGTTCTGGATACAAAGAGAGCAGAAAAGGTTACGGGGCTTCGCTATCAGGAACTAAAGAGAATAAAGGAATTTGTCGTTACAAAAAAATGTTTAATGGAGTTTGTTGCTCGTGAATTAGACGATCCGTATGCTGGCCCTTGCGGCAAATGCGCAAATTGTCAATCCCCTTTCTTTACGAATAGTTTAAATCCTGACCTGGTATTAAGGGCCGTCGAATTTCTGCGTCGTGATTACCAGATAATTGAACCAAGGAAACAATGGCCGCCTGGCGGTATTGGAAGATGGCGGGGGCGTATTCCGGATAATCTACGAAATGAAGAAGGCCGGTGTTTGTGCATTTATGGTGATGCCGGCTGGGGTCGCCAGGTTGGAATCGATAAATACCAGAATAACCGGTTTGGCGACGAACTTGTGTCAGCAGCCGTAGATTTAATTAAAAACCGGTGGCAGCCGCAGCCGCCTCCAGCCTGGGTTACTGCTGTCCCTTCTCTGCGGCGGCCGGAGCTGGTCCGAGATTTTGCCCGAAGGTTGGCCGAAGGGCTCGGTC
This sequence comes from Desulfofundulus thermosubterraneus DSM 16057, assembly GCF_900142025.1. Lineage (GTDB taxonomy): Bacteria > Bacillota > Desulfotomaculia > Desulfotomaculales > Desulfovirgulaceae > Desulfofundulus > Desulfofundulus thermosubterraneus. The sequence continues at coordinate 2,260 of NZ_FQZM01000029.1, forward strand.
TGCCGTTTTATCCTGTCCTGGTTAAGGTTAAGGATACTCCTGAGCAAAAGAACATGCAGAATAGCACTCAACAGGCCCTCAATGTGGCGGACGCTTTTCGAGTAAAAGGTTCCTGTCCGGATGGACCCGTTTTGCTCGTAGACGATCTGGTGGATTCCCGCTGGACCCTGACTGTCTGCGGAGCTCTTCTCCGGGAAGCCGGCAGCGGCCCCGTTTATCCGTTTGTACTGGCGACTGCAGCTGGAGGAGGTGACCTCGAATGAATATTTCCCCTGACAGCCAGGCAATAATCCTTTTGTGTTCCAGTTTGGCCATCTCAAGGAAGGGCGAGAAAGACGAAGATGAGACGATTCCTTTTACATTGCCGGAATGGAATGTAATCGCCAGAAAATTATCCGGTTCGGTGCTGAAGTCCCCGGGGGCGTTTTTCCATGCAGATCCTGAACAATGGCAGAAATATTTGGGTCTTTCAAAGAAAGAAGTGAATCGCATCGCAAAACTTTTGTCGCGGAGCGGTCAGCTGGCGATAGAATTGGAAAGACTGGAGAGTCTGGGAATCTGGGTGGTAACCAGGGCAGATCCCCTTTATCCTTCCCGTCTAAAGGCCCTGCTTAAACAGCGCGCACCGCTGGTCCTTTTCGGGGCGGGGGATCCTGGTCTTCTTGAGGTTGAGGGAGTGGCCGTTGTCGGAGCGCGCGATGTTGATGCGGAGGGAGTCGACTTCACGAATCGCCTGGCGCAAAGATGTGCAGAGGAAGGGCTCATCGTTATTTCCGGCGGGGCGCGCGGAGTTGATCAGATAGCCCAGGATTCGGCTCTTGCTGCCGGGGGTAAAGCGGTAACTGTTCTGGCGGACAGCCTTGAAGCGCGGCTCCGCCAGCGGAAAGTGAGAGAAGCCGTCTTATCCGGGTGCCTTGTGTTATTATCTTCATATCATCCCGGCGCTCATTTTACCGTCGGTTCTGCGATGTGCCGGAACAAGTACATTTACGCCTTATCAAGATATGCCGTGGTTGTTTCCGCTTCCTTCAACAAGGGCGGTACCTGGGCAGGGGCTGCAGAAAATCTCAGGTATAAGTGGGTACCTCTTTTCGTTCGGGACGGTGAAAACATACCCGAAGGCAACCAACGTTTAATTGAGAAAGGCGGAATTCCCCTGAAGCCCCAGATGCTGGACGATGAAAGCGGGCTGCGCGCCACGCTGGAATTTTACGGCGCAAAAGCCTTTGGATACACCCGGCCGGATGCGTGTGAGGCCGTGGTAGGCGAATCTTTAGAGAAAAAAGATCCGGATCTCCAGCCGGCTGAGGAGCACGATTTGTTCGATATCGTCTGGCCCTACATAGAGAAAGAATTGGATACGCCCAAGACTGAGCAGGAACTGGCGGAAAAGCTGAAAGTTCGCCGGGGGCAAATGCAAGACTGGCTCAAGAAGGCGCAGGAACTGGGCAAAGTGCACAAAATGACCAGGCCGGTAAGATACATCAGCCCTTTGCAGTTAAAGAAAAGCAGCCAGCTGTCGCTGTTTGAGGGCATTAATTGAACACCGGAAAAAAGGAAGTGGAACAGTTTCATAGCAGCAATTTCGCCAAAGTGGATATGAAGGATTAGCAGGAAATAACCGATATGTGTCGAACACATAACCTGGTAAGACTTTCATGGTCAGGATGTGGATGTCATTAGCCCGGCAACTCCTCAAAGAATACATCAAAGTATTAAAAAGAATATTGAGAAGAAGGCCGGAAAGAAATGCTTGCGAAAGGATGGCAAAAAGCAGGGATGCAAACAGGCAGGAGTAGAATTCCCTGCTTTTTATTTCGCCTTTTTCGACACTATTCGCATTAAGCTTTGAAGGCGGATCACTTGATTAGACAGATTCAGGCATTAAGAACCGCAGAAGTAGCTGGACGCATCTCTTTCCGCGCCTATCAGAGAGGATTAAAAACGTAAAGGGAAAATTGCCGGTGGGGAGGTTGAGCGATGTCGCGTGTTATGATCGCACTGGCCAGCGAGCAACGTATGCAGAACGTCATTCCGGTATTCCAGAAGGGGCTGGGGTTCGAAAAGGTGTACCTGATCCGTTCAATCGATGCGGACCAACCGGGGTCGCACTTTGCCCGGGCCGTGTCGGACGTTAAGGAGACGTTGGAGTCCCTGGCACACGTGGAGGTCGAAGTGTGGAATCGCGCCGTCGATGCCTATGCTTTTGAGGAGACGCGCCGCGCCGCGGCTGAGGTCATAAGACGAGAATCACCCCGGGAAGCGGTGGTGAACCTTACGGGTGGAACCAAGTGTATGTCTATCGCAGCTTTCCTGGCAGCCCAGGAAAACGGTGCTAAATCTCTCTATGTGGATACCGCCAACGAGAAACTGGTCTGGTTTAAACCCGACGGCAGCGTTCAGGAAGAGCCGTTTGAGCTTGGGGGTCGTCTCACCGTACCGGTCTACTTCTACAGTAACGGCAGGCGTATCGACGGACAACGTACCCAGAGGCAGGCTCTACCCGCGGCGGCATACGAGCTGGCCCGTGAGTTGCTAAGTTTATGGCCGCAGAGTGTACCGACCCTGGAAGAGTTCGGGCGGTCCATAAGCCAGGGACAGAAGCGACTTTCGAATACCGGGCTAGACGTCCGGGTAACAGAACTATTGCAGAGATACCATTTTATCGCCGCGGCGGCGGACGGTTCGTGGGAAGTAGCCCCGCAAGGGCGGGCGGTCCTCACCGGAAAGTGGTTGGAGGCCATGGTGTATGTGTTGCTTAAAGACAGTGAGTATTTTGACGACGTGATGGTTAACGTCTGCCTTTCCGGCATTGAGAACGAGCTTGACGTTGTCGCCGTACGCAACGGGCAGCTTGCGGTCATCGAATGCAAGTCGGGGGATCTCGGAGGTCAGACGACTCTGAACAAGCTCCAGGCGATTCGAACCACATTGGGCAAATTCACCCGTGGGTTTTTTGTGACCAGCCGCACGGCGGAACAGGTAGATAGTAATTTTCGGGCCAGGGCGTCCGAGTATGGTATTCGCAGTATTATTACGGCAGAACAGTTGCTTCAAGCGGCCGACGAAATAAGAAAAGGGATGCGTGGAGCCTCGTGATTCTTCTCAACTTTTCCCACCCCTTAAGCGCGGAGCAGTTGCGACAGGTGGAGGAGCTTGCCGGGAGAAAGATAGAGCGTGTAATCGAAATCGACGCCCAGATCGATCCCCGGCAGCCCATTGTCCCCCAAGTGGTGGCCATGGCGGACCGGGCCGGGCTTACGCCGTTCGAGTGGCAGACGTTGCCGGTACTGATCAATCCACCGTCTCTGAACTTCAGCGCGGTAACGCTCCTGGCGGAGCTCCACGGGCGCTGCGGTTATTTCCCGGCCGCGGTGCGCCTGCGGCCCGTGCCCGGCTCCATACCGCCGCGTTTCGAGGTGGCCGAAATAGTGAACCTGCAGGCGGTGCGTGAGGAAGCCAGAGGGCGGCGGGGATAAAATCGGGACCTGCCAGGGAAAAAGAAAGTGCCACGTTTACATAAGCGAAGGCGCTAAACGCCTGCGGGCGGAGTCTGTGGCCAGGGGGCTGGAGCAATACCGGAATATTTTTTATGAGTAAGCTAGAACGCCCGGAAATACCCAGTAGAACGGCCATAAAAGATACGCCCCCGCCTTCATGTTACCTGTTCCACCTGACAGGGCAATACATCAAGATAAGTGGGCACTGGCAACTATTTGTGTATATTTTTTACCAGTTTCCATGCGGGGCATTACTGATGGACTCACTCCTCCCCTGAATTATCCAAGCCCCACATCTGAAGAAGGCGATTTAGTTTCAGGGTGATGTACCCTAAAGCTGCGGCCACCAGGGTGGGCACGTAAAGGCCGGCACCTATGCCCGTGCCCAGGCCGGCGGTGAGCCAGATGCTGGCGGCAGTGGTGAGGCCGCGGATGTGGTCCCGGTCCTTGAAGATAATGCCGCCGCCGATAAATCCAACACCGGTAACAATCTGGGCGGCAATGCGCGCCGGGTCTCCCGGCTGGTACGGGTTCCTGCTTGCCAGGGATGTGAACCCATAGCTGCTGATGAGAGTGAACAGGGTCGAGCCCAGGCAGACCAGGGCATGGGTGCGCACTCCGGCGGGCTTGTGGCGTATTTCCCTTTCCAGCCCGATGAGAAATCCCACTAAAAAGGCCAGCAGCAGCCTGGCAATCATTTCTTGCAGACTGAGCACCGGGGTTCACCCTTTAGATAAGTGTTTAACTGTATTATGATCGGCCTTGCCCGCCGGTTATGCGTGGATACCTTGTTTAATCCGGGGCCGGGTTGAAAAAATCAATGAAGCCTCCGGGATCATCCCCCGGAGGCTTCATTAAGATTATGGTCAATCACTGCCAGATTTTTATGGCTACACTGATGCTAACAGCCAGAGCGGCCAGCGCAATGCCGACGGTAGCCCAGAAAAACCCTTTTATTTCATGCCTTAGCGAGTTTATCTCCTGCCTTAAATTTGATTCAAAAGTTATCATTTCCTTTCTGAGGCCTTCTTCAACGGTTTTGATTTCCTTTCTGAGGCCTTCTTCGACGGTTTTGATTTCCTTTCTGAGGCCTTCTTCAACGGTTTTGATTTCTTTCCTCAGGCTTTCTTCGACGGCTTTAATTTCTTTTCTCAGGCCTTCTTCAACGGCTTTGATTTCCTTCCTCAGGTTTTCTTCAACAGCTTTGATTTCCTGCCTTAACCCGTCTTCTGTCGAGGATAATTCTTTGCGCAATTCCCGCATTTCGGCCCGCAGGTCCCGTATCTCACCCTGAACCCAGCTTCCCAGAAAGAACATCTGTCCGGCCTGGCGGTATTCCTGTTCATCGGAAGTGGCTGCTATTTCCCTCTTGACCTCTTCCACGGCTGCCACCTGCCTTTCACTTCCAGCATAGCAGGTAAGGGCGTTTCAGGCAAGGAAAAAGTAGGGCAGTATCACACCGTTTCCTCAATCACCAGATCCACAAAGCGGAAGTTCACCGTATCCACCAGGCCCCGGTTGGTTACTCGCAGCTCCGGTATGACCGGCAGGGATAAAAGGGCCATGGTCATAAAGGGGGAGACCAGGGGGCAGCCCAGTTCCTTCCAGGCTCCTTCCAGGGCGGTCACCATTTCCCGCACTTCTTCCACCGGCCGTTCGGACATCAACCCGGCTATGGGCAGGGGTAAAAGGGCCAGCACCCGGCCGTTTAGCACGGCCACCATGCCGCCACCGCATTCCGCCAGGGTGTTGGCGGCTAGAGCCATGTCGGCGTCGTCCATCCCCACCACCAGCAGGTTATGGCTGTCGTGGGCCACGGTGGAGGCTACGGCGCCACCTTTAAGATGAAAGCCCCTGACCAGGCCCAGGCCCATGTTTCCCGGCCCGCCGTGCCTTTCAATACAAGCTACTTTGGCCACATCCAGCTCCACGGAAGGCCTGATTTCCCCGTTTTCCACGGGCATCTCCACCTGCCGGTGCAGGGTGCCCACCCTGGCTTCAATTACTTCCATTACCCGTACCAGGGCTTTTTTTCCCCGGCGGGCGGTAATGGTGAAATCGCCGGCGGCCAGGGGCCGGCGCAGGTGCACCGAATGACGGGCTTTTTCAGGGTAGTTAAAGGGCGCCAGGTCAAATAACATCCGCCCTTTTTCGGCTACCACCACGCCGTCCACCATGACTCGCTCCACCTTCATGTCCGCCAGATCCTGGATGAATAAAATATCGGCACAGCGCCCTGGGGCAATGCTGCCCAGATCTCGGCTTACCCCGAAGCACTGGGCGGTATTGATGGTGGCCATCTGGATGGCACGTACCGGGTCGACTCCTTCCTGGATGGCCCTCCGCACCACGTGGTTCAGGTGACCCAGGGTAAGCAGGGTTTCCGGATGGGTATCGTCGGAAACCAGGATGGCGTAGCGGGAGTCTACCCGGTTTTCGGTGATGCTTTTTATCGTAGCCTTAACATCCTGCCAGGCCGAACCCTCTCGCATCTTGGCGTACATGCCCAGGCGCATGCGGGCCAGGGCATCTTCTGACCGGGTGGATTCATGGCAGGAAGATATGCCCGCGGCAATGTAGGCTTGAAGCCCAATTTCCGTTTCCGGAAGGGAATAATGTCCTGTGACGACCTTGTTGGCTTTCAGGGTGGCCTGTATTTCCCCGTGCACCAGGGGATCCCCCGCCAGCACCCCGGGGAAATTCATCATTTCCCCCAGGCCGGTGATCCCCGGCCAGGTCATGGCTTCACGAACTTCCGCCGGACCAATGCTGGCTCCGGCATCCTCAAAGCCCGGAGCGGCCGGGACGCAGGAGGGCATGGTGGTAAAAACTTTTAAAGGCAGCCTTGCCCCTTCTTCCATCATCAGGCGGATGCCCTCCATACCCAGGACGTTGGCGATTTCATGGGGATCCATGAAGATGCTGGTGGTGCCGCAGGGGATTACCGCCCGGGCAAACTGGGTGACGGTAACCATGCTGCTTTCCACGTGAATATGCCCGTCCAGAAAGCCCGGTACCAGGTAACAGCCCCCGGCATCGATCACCCGGGTATTCCTGCCGGTGGCATGGTCGGCCCGGCCCACCAGCACCACCCGCCCGTGTTTAACAGCCACATCCAGGCCGGCCTGGATTTCGGCGGTATGCACGTTCACCACCCGGCCGTTTTTGATCACTACATCCGCCGGTATTTTCCCCTGGGCGGCCAGGGCCAGCTCGGCGGTAATTTTCCATAGGGGACGCCGGTTTGGTTGGTAGGTCATTTTTTTTCACCTCGCAAGATGAATGGTTTCCCACTATATTTACCGTGGGAAAGGGAATAATACCTGCAGGTAAGGGGGAAAAACTGCACTTAATTTTTAGTTGGGGCAGTTTTTCCTTATAAAGGGTTTGGTGGTATTTGGAGAGCCTTACATAAACTTTATTTTTTACTGATGCAAGGAGGGGTTGTTTTGTCGTCAGAGCGGGACGAAATTTTAACACAAAGGGTGCAGGCCGTCCTGGACAGTGACGTGCGTACCAGGGAATACGGATTGAAAGCCGATGTGGTCGACGGCAAGGCCCGCATTACCGGTATCGTGGATACCCTGGCCGAGAGGGAACAGGTGCGCCGGATTGTTTCGGCCATCGAAGGCATCCGGGCGGTGGAAAACGGTGTGGCCATAAGTACCGACGGAGCCATCACCGACGATGATGTGGCCTTTGAAGTAGGTGAAGAGCTGGAGGCGGCAGGTGTCAACCGCCGTCATGTGGGGGTAAAAAGCGTTAAAGGAGTGATTTTTCTCCAAGGGCGGGTGGACAGTCCGGAAGAGATTGAATTAGCCAAAGCTGCGGCTGCCAGGGCCCGGGGGGTGAAGGAGGTGATTAGCCAGCTCAAACTGCGTCCCCCGGGTGGTTACGACGATGAGAGCCTGGAGGCTATCTTCCACCACCAGGTGAACAACGACCGGGAGGACGAGGGGGAGGCCCGGATGTTTTAAGGGGGGTAAGTCCGGCGACTTATCCCCGCTTATTTTCCCTGGCCTCTGATAGTTGCTTTGTGCCGTCATTGATTCGGAAGAGGTGGAAAACGGTCTTCTTATCCCATCCCATATCCCAGGGACAGTGGTAGCGGTCCACCGTATGGGCGTCCACCACCGGGTAACCCCGGGAGTCCGTTCCGACCACAATGGCAAAATGCTCGATGCGCCCCTTTTCCTCGTAGCCAATTACATCCCCTTTTTGCAGTTCCCGTACGGCGCCCCGGGGGAATTTGGGGTTTGGCTGGTTCAGTTCCGTGAAGGTGCCCCGGGCTATACGCCGGGCATGGCCGCTGTACAGAAGCCAGCTGGCAAAGGCCTCGGTTTGCACCCAGGCCCGGCTGCCCGAACCGCCGTTGCGGTCGTAGCGGTAGTACCAGGTGCCGTCCATGGGGAGCCTGCCCCCTTCCTGGTCCCCCAGGCACTGGGACACAAAATTGGTGCAGTCTCCGCCGTTGCCGTTGAGGTCGCGGTACCGGGGGTTGTATTTGTGGTTGTTGCCGGCCCCCCAGGCCAGGCCGGCGTAATTATCCGCGTACCGGGCTGCCCCCTCCCGGTCGAAACCCCCCTTTATGTAGTTTTGAATGGAATCAGATTTTACGGCCGTTCCTATATAAGCAGGGCCATCAGCGGGAGTGGGTTTGGGTACCAGGGTGTCATCACCCAGGCCGTCGGTGTAAAAGTCCTTACGGATAAGCCATTTGCCGTCCCTTTTTGCTAGTTCCATCCAGTGCCGGGTACCAATACCAAAGCGGTTGACGGCAGGATCGTTGGCGTAAGCGTACCCCAGCTGGAGGGTCTGGTGGACAACAAACTCAGCGGTATCTCCCCGTACGCGGGACCAGGGAATGCGTATTTCCGGTTTTGCTTCAATAATCTGCACTCCTCTTTTCCTGGCCCAGGACTGTACAAAATTCAGCTTGTGTTCCTCATGGGCCTGGGCCCAGCGCCCCAGCCTGGTTCCGGTATCGTAACAGGCCAGGACCTGGGTGGGATCGGCTCCGGTAATAATGGCCCGGGCTCGGATATCAAAAATTTGCTTCACCGTTGCTTCCAATTCCTTTTTTGAGACGGGTGGGTCGGCTGCTCTGCAATTTGAAGCTCCAAGAATGCCGGCCGTGCTGATAATTATCAGTGGTAAAAAAATTTTTCGTAATAACATAAGCCCCTCCTCCAGCTTTTAAACTTAACATTTTTCCCAGTAGCAACCCTGCCTGAAACCGTGCGGTCGTCTTGTCTTTAAGTGCAGGTCACTTCCCGCAACACCCGGTTCCAGGCGTCGGGGGATACCTCGCGGTACCTGGTGGGGCCGACAAAATAATCGCGCCCGGGGAGGGCTTGCTTGCGCAGGATTTCCGGGCCGTTTCCCTGCAGGGCTTGGTAAAGAGCCAGGATAGAACCCATACCCAGGTTTGTCTCTACTCCGCTGGTAAAAATCCACAAAAGGCGCGGGAGTTTAATCAGTACGGCTGGCTCAATCAACCTCGCCGCCAGGGTCCGGATTTCTGTCTGCAGGTCCATGCGCTGGTTGGTATACGTTCCCTCAAATACTTCCAACAGTGAAGTTTGTTTGCCCGCCATCTCCACCGGTCCCAGTGCCTCGCTGGTACGAGTCAGGGTGGCCTGGCTGATATCCACGTAGTGGTTGATGGGTATGCCGAACCGTTTTTCCAGGTAGGCCGTGGTTCCTTCCCGCCCCGTATGATGGTAAAGTTCCTCCAGTGTTACCACGCCCCTGATCTCGTGGATGCGGGTATTTATGGGGATGGAAACAATGCCCACCGGTTTCTTGCGCGGGGTGATGGCCATCAGGGTAACGGCTTTCAATTTGGGGCCGTCGGTCCAGAAAATGAGAACGTTTTCCGTAGCCGCAGTCAGGTTTTGTTTGTTTCCCAATTTGCCGGGTTGTTGTTGCGCACAGGCTTTGGGGTTTGAGAAAATAAATACTATAAACACTGCAAGAAGGGTGTACCAGAGCAACTTCCGGGAACTCATGCCCGCAACCTCCTTTGCCGTGCCAGATTTATTCTGGCACCTGGTTTTCCCTTTTATGCTTTTGCAATTTGGCTATTGACACGGGGGAGGGGCTGAGCTATACTGGATGATGGTTTTCCTGAGCAGTGCTTTAGCATATTAAAGTAAGGAAGGATTGTGGGGGTGTTTTATATGAAGTTGCGTTTGGGCTTACCAAAGGGGAGCTTGCAGGAGGCTACCTTTCATTTATTCAAAAGGGCCGGGTTTAACATAGCGGTCAAGAGTCGTTCTTACTTTCCCAGCGTTGACGATCCGGAGCTGGAAATAGTGCTGATGCGTGCGCAGGAAATCCCCCGGTATGTGCATGAGGGTGTGCTGGATGCGGGCATCAGCGGCCTGGACTGGATCATGGAAAATGAAGCCGACGTGGTGGAGGTGGCCGAGCTAATTTATTCGAAGCAAACCACCAACCCCATCCGGCTGGTGCTGGCCGTGGCCAATGATAGCGATATCCGGACGGTGGCTGATTTACAACACAAGCGCATTGCCACCGAGCTGGTCCGGGTGACCAAAAAGTTTCTTGCCAGCCACGGTGTGGAGGCTTATGTGGAGTATTCCTACGGTGCTACCGAGGTAAAGGTGCCCCGCCTGGTGGATGCCATAGCCGATCTTACGGAAACCGGTAGTTCGCTGAAAGCCAACAATTTAAGGGTAATTGCCACCATTTTGGAATCAACCCCCCGCCTCCACGCCAATAAAAAGGCCTGGGATGACCCATGGAAGAGGGAGAAGCTGGAAAACCTGGCCGTACTGCTGCAGGGGGCGCTCCGGGCCGACGCCAAGGTGGGTTTAAAGATGAATGTGCCCAGAGAAATGCTGGACAATATCCTTGCCCTGTTGCCGGCTATGAAGCACCCCACCATTTCCCAGTTGGTAAATAGCGACTGGTGTGCGGTGGAGGTAATTATGGATGAGAAAAAAGTACGGGATTTAATCCCGGCCTTAAAAAGGAACGGTGCACATGACATCATTGAGTATCCGTTGACCAAGGTTATTCCCTGAAGCGGAATAGACCAGACAAAGTTTGGAATTCCGCTGAAAACGTACATTTTCACATGTTCTCTAGACCTCTTGATTTCTAAACTTCCCCTCGGGGTGGGGAGGTTTTTTATTTACCGGCCGGCAGGTCAATCAGAAAGTTCTTAGAATTTAAACGTAACGGGAACATTTTTGTGGGGAGGGATTGCGATTGCCCGGCAATAAGCTGGAGGTGCTGGACGTTATTTTTTACCCCCGCAGTGTGGCTGTAATAGGAGTTACCGGATCGAGCGACCGGGTGGGTTACAACCTTCTGCAAAGCCTTATCCACTCAGGGTTTCAGGGCGAGATCTATCCGGTACATCCCCGGCTGGAGAGCTTGCAAGGCCTGCCGGTGTACCGTTCTCTGGAAGAAGTGCCTGAACCCGTGGATCTGGCGGTAATTGGCGTAAATCAGTATGCTACCGTGGAAGTGGTGGAGCAGTGCGGGAAAAAGGGAGTCAAAGGGGTGGTTTGCGTAGCCGGCGGCTACAGGGAAATGGGGGTGGAAGGAAAGGCCCTGGAGGAACGCCTGATTGCCGTAGCCCGGCAATATAACATGGAAGTGGTCGGTCCGAACACCCTGGGGCTGGTCAATACCCGGGCCAATTTGAACGCCACTTTTTACCCCCTCCGTTTGCTCCGGGGCAAAGTTTCGTTTATCACCCAGAGTGGTGGCGTGGGACTTACCATACTTCATAAAGCCATGGATGAGGGTCTGGGTATTAACAAGTGGGTGGGGGTGGGCAACCGCAGCACCCTGGAGTTGAGCGACTATCTGGAATACCTGGCCCGGGACGACAGCACGGCGGTCATTGGTGTTTTTGTGGAAGGCACCGATGATGCCCGGCGCCTGGTACGGGTGGCCGGGGAGGTGGCCCGGCGTAAGCCGGTGGTATTTTATAAGGTGGGTCGTTCGGATGCGGTGGACCTTGCCGCCCTTACCCATACCGGCAGCATGGCCGGCAGTTACCAAATGTACAGGCAGATACTGCAGCAGTTCGGCCTCCTGGTAGTTGATAGCGCTTTGGAAATGGTGGCTGCCTGTAAAGCCCTGGCCATGGCCCCCATTCCCCGGGGAAACGGGGTGGGGGTGGTGACCCATACGGCTGGTCCCAGTATCGTTCTGCTGGATGAACTAAACCTACGGGGCGGGGTATTCCCTCACTTTGCTGGGAGTACCATGGATAAAGTTAAAGAGGTTCTGGGTCAAAACCCCGCGGTGGTGCTCAAGAACCCCCTGGATGCGGCCGGGCGGGGCATGCAGGCAGCCGCCTTTGGCCGGCTGGTGGAAGCGGTGCTGGATGATCCGCGAATAGATCTCCTGGTGGCCATCTACTGCCTTCACCTGAACTGGCGTGGTCCCACTCCGGAACTCCTGGCCGCACAAAAGCGGAGTGGCAAACCGGTGGTGGCCCTGTACATTTCCACCGTGGAAGAAGTAAAGAAAGAAAGGGAGAGCCTCCACTCCCGGGACATCCCCGTCTACACTACTCCCGAGGAGGCGGCCTGGGGAGTCTCCGCCCTTTTACATTACGCCTTGCAACGAGGAGGGAACAGCCGGTGAACGTGGCGGAATTTTTAGCATCGGCCCGGGCTGCGGGGCGGCGGTATTTATGTGAGGACGAGGCAAAGGACATTCTGGGTAAAGCGGGAATACCCGTAACCCCCTGCTTCCTGGCCCATAATGAGGAGGAAGCGGTAGAGCGGGCCGGAGAATTGGGTTACCCAGTGGTGTTAAAAGTGCGGTCCCCTTTAATCGCCCACAAGTCGGATACAGGTGGGGTGGCTTTGAACCTTGTGGACAGCCGGCAGGTGCGCCAGGCCTACCGGGAGATCATGGGCCGGGCGGGGGCAGCAGATCCCGCGGCTGCAGTAACGGTGCAGCCCATGGCCCCTCCGGGCAGGGAAATGATTGTCGGGGTTACTACCGACCGGCAGTTCGGGCCCGTGCTCATGTGCGGGCTGGGTGGGGTGTTTGCGGAAATTTTGGGGGATGTCAGTTTTCGCTTAGTTCCCGTGAGCCACGGTGTGGCCCGGGACATGATCCGGTCTTTGCGGGGATACCGGTTGCTGGCCGGTTACCGGGGTGCCCCGCCCGCGGATGAAGAAGCCCTGGTCAACATACTGGTTAAGGTTTCCGATCTGGTTGCCAGTTATCCCCAAATCCGGGAGATGGATTTAAACCCGGTAGTTGTTTATGACCGGGGGGCGCTGGTCCTGGATGCACGGGTGGTGCTGGCAGAGTAGGATTTTTGCCGGGTTATGAAGCAGCCCGGCTTTTCTACGAATACCAATAAAATCCTTGTCAGAAATGGCCGGAAAAGTATATCCTATATTGGAGGAACGGCTCCAACCTGACGCTCTTTGCGTGTGGCAGTTTCCGGCAAAAAACAGGAGAAGAGGGTTGATTTAGTGATTCCTTTACGCGATAGTATCCGCCCGCGGCGCAGGCCCTTTGTAAACTGGCTATTAATTTTGATTAACCTGTGGGTTTTCTTTTTTAAAGAACTGGGTCTTTCCCAGGCACAGCTAAGCGAGCTTTTCTATAACCTGGGTGTTATTCCCGCCCGGGTAATCCATGCCCTCCAAACCGGGGCGCCGCTGGACCCCCTGTTGCTGCCCTTTATTACGGCTATGTTCCTGCATGGCGGGTGGGTACACCTCGGAGGCAACATGCTCTACCTCTGGATCTTCGGGGACAATGTGGAGGACCGGCTGGGCCATTTTCGTTTTCTACTCTTCTATTTGCTCTGCGGCATGGTGGGAAGCCTGGCCCATATTCTGGCCAACCCTACTTCACCCGTACCGGTTATCGGTGCCAGCGGGGCAATCGCCGGGGTTCTGGGCGGTTATTTTATTACCTTTCGCCATTCAAGGATCCTGGCTCTGGTGCCGGTGTTCTTTTTCCTCACCCTGATGGAAGTGCCGGCGGTAATTTTCTTGGCCCTGTGGTTTGTCATCCAGCTCTTTAACGGGGCAGCTTCCCTCGGCGGGGTGGTAAACCCCGTGGCCTGGTGGGCCCATGTAGGCGGTTTTGTAGCGGGAATGATCTTAATGAAGCTTTTGACTCCCCGCAGCCGTTTGCGCAACGAGTACCCCTGGTGGTAAGAGTGTCCATATAAGGCAAGTGTTCAGTAGAACCGTACTGGCGAGGGTACGGTCCTTTCCGGAGCTTACGACTTGCGAAGCGCGGTAACAGCACCCGGTGAACCCAGCACCCACTCGGATACTAGCTCTTCCCAAAACCGGATGTTTCAGATTAAAACTGAAACACCGGGGCAGCGTCATATTTGGGTGAGTGCTGGGGCCAACCGGGTTCGTTGAACATTTGCTGTATTAACAGAGGCCTGCCCGCCTCTTGTTTTTTACCGGGCAAAAACGTGGTTGCCGATTTGCGTGATTATCGGCCGGGACCAGACCCAGGTGCTGCGGGCCTTGGCCGGGTTCCAGTAGTAAAGAGCCCCGCCGGTGGGATCGTGACCACTGGCTGCTTCCCTGGCCGCGGCGATGGATTCCTGGGTGAGGGGCCGCAAATACTGGCCGTTGGTTACGGCCTCAAAGGCATCGGGTTGATAAATCACCCCCCGGATGGTGTGGGGGAAATCCCCGCTCCGGGTGCGGTTCAGGATCACAGCCCCAACTGCTACCTTGCCGATATATGGTTCGTCTGCAGCTTCACCCTCAATCACCCGGGCCATGAGGATCAGGTCGTCCCGGCTGATGCTGGATCCGCGGGATACCTGAACATCAGCCACCATCATTTTGCTCGCCCTTGAATTTCCCGCTAGCCCCAGGGCGGCATCCCCGTTGCCCGGCAATACCGCTAGGGCAAAGATCAATACCACCATGACCGCGGAAGTTGCCATGACAGCTGCTTTGTTTTCTTTAAACCAAAGAAAAAAAGCCATGGTTTCCACTCCTTTCGTCGTTTCCCCCAGGCTAGTGGCAAGTATAACGTAAGTTGATTGAACAATCAACCGTAAATTTTTCCCGGGCACATGGCTAAAATTGCAAACCATACTTTAGACCGGTCGGGGTATAGTGTCACCCCCGCTCAGGGCAATGACCAAGGGATATAAAACAGCGCCCCCAGAACGGTTGTGGCCGGCAGGGTGAAAACCCAGGCTAAAAGAATTCTGGCCACTGTGGACCAGGATACGGCCTTTGCTCCCCGGGTGAGGCCCACTCCGGTGATGGAAGAGGAAATGACATGGGTGGTGCTGACGGGTAATCCCAACAGGGTGGCCGTGAAAATCACCAGGGCCGAGCCCATATCCGCGGCAAAACCTGCGGGCGGGTCAAGATGAGTGATGCCCCTGCCCACCGTACGGATGATCCGCCAGCCGCCGCAGGACGTTCCCAGCGCCAGGGCCAGGGCCGAAAGGATCTTGACCCACAAGGGAACCACAAAGCTTTGCTGGTATCCGGTCAGGATCAAGGCCAGGGTAATTACCCCCATGGTTTTTTGCGCGTCGTTGGTGCCATGGGAAAAGGCCTGGAGGGCGGCGGTCAGGCGTTGCCAGTGTCTAAAATGACGGTTTAGACGGGAACTGGCCCGGCCCCTGGTCAGGGAAAAGACGATGGACATGACTGTAAAACCGGCGGTTACGGCCAGGAGTGGGGACAGGACCAGGGCTTGAAAAATATTGGCCAGTCCCGCCAGGTTAACTCCCATCAGGCCTGCTGCGGCCAGGGTGGCGCCGGTTAAGGCACCCACCAGGGCGTGGGAAGAACTGCTGGGCAACCCGCCAAACCAGGTAAAGAGGTTCCAAACAATGGCCGCCAGCAGGGCGGCCAAAATGGTTTTGGGATTATTGAAAAGAACGGCGGTATCAACAATGCTTTCGGCAATGGTCAGGGCTACCTCGGTAAATGTGAGTGCCCCCAGAAAGTTCATAGTGGTGGCCAGAAGGATGGCGGAGCGGGTTGTCAGGGCGCCGGTGGCCAGGGAGGTGGCTACGGCGTTGGCGGTGTCGTGGAAACCGTTAATAAAGTCAAAGGCCAGGGCCAGGCAAATAATCAGCATAAGGACTTCACACACTGGACTAGCCCCTTTGTATTTTTAGTAAAAGCATATTATCCAGAGCTTGGAGCAATTACCTCATTCTGCTCATCCTTTGAAATAAAAACTACCAGCGGGGTAAATACTAGGATAGGTCCTCATGTTCAGGGAAAGAAAGTCAAGGAGGGAGGATGGTGGTTATGCAAAAGGATATTTGTGTGGTGGGGATTTTGGTTGATGGGCGGGCAGACAGGGCGCCGGAGGTGCAGCAGGTGCTTACCAGGCACGGTTCCAGGATTTTAAGCCGGTCGGGGATTCCGGATCCCAGCCGCAGGCGGGGGATTATCACCCTGACCATGGAGGCCGATGAAAGCGAGCGCAAGACTCTGGAGCAGGATTTGCAGCAAATCGAAGGGGTAGTGGTAAAATCGGTTGCCCTGGGACCGGCGTTAACGTAAGTTTCTAAATAAAAAATCCCGGTTAAGCATGCCGGGATTTTTGGCATAGCTCTAAACTCCTGCTATGAGCATGTTCTGCCGTACCTGTTCTTCCGCGTACTTGAAAAATTCCTCCAGGTCCGCTTCCACGATATGCCGGGCCGTGGCAATAAGCCGAGCTGTCCGCTCGATGTCGATGTGGATGCGGTGTTTGTAAAACATTTGCACATCATACTTGGTTGCCAGAGTGCGGGGGGTAACCCTGGCAATTTCAATGTAGTGGGGAAAGTTGTGGATGCGCTGGTAGAGCCGGCGGGGCTCCACTCCGTATAGCGGGGCCACTTGTCGGCTGATTTTGTCGATCAGGACGGCATTGCTAAAGGCGGCGGCCAGGGCCCGGCCGTAAAAGCCACCCTCGCCGGTGATGAGTTCAATACCCATCTCCACGATGTTATGGCTTTTCCACCAGCCCATGGCCGGAGGCAGGTTGCATGCCCGGATGGTCTCCTCTACTATAGGGCGGCCCTTTTCAAAGCAGTAACCCCGTTCGTAGTGAAGGTATTTTTCGTCCCCGTAGTAATCCAGGCCCTCCGGGGTTACCCCGTGGGTCAGTACCCCCCGGGCAAAATCCCTCAGCTGGGGGTCGTCCTCCAGGGTGGCCAGCAACTCTTTCCCCCGTCCATGACTTTCTTCGCGGCCGGGGGCCAGGGCGGCAATCATATCGGGGAAAATGCTGCCTAAAACCAGAGCATCGGAAAGTTCCCCGCAGACTCTTTCCGCGAAGTAAACGTGGGTTTGAGGATACAACTTGAATACCCCCGCCGGGCAGATTGGATTGCTGGATATTCTTCTATTTCTGTATTTCGTTTTCCTACCGGAAAGGCAAATTTTCGTCTACCACCCTCTGAGGAACAAAAAACTGGCTCCGGCCAGGAGCAGGGCGAGGGCAATGGCCAGTCCCCGGATTTGCTTTTCTGCCTGGGAAAGTTCCTGTTCCAGGCGGGTGACGCGTTTTTCCAGTTCCTCCATGGCCGAGCGCCACTCCTGGTATCTATCGTGCAGGGCGGCGTTCAAACTGGTTACCTGCCCGTTGAGCTCCTTAAACCGCCTTTCGGCGGGGGTGACGATCCGCTGGCGGATGGTTTGGGCCAGGGAGTCCACCACCTCTTTTTCCTTGCCCTGTGCGGCGGCCATGGTGTTAACCCTCCTTTGCCTGCTGAATGGCATCCCGCAGGGCAGTGAGTGTAACCAGGGGGGTTTCCGTAACCCGGTTTTCCAGCTGGTTGATTAATTCCCGGGTTTCCCGGTAAAAAGCAGTTTGCTGTTCCTGCAGTTCACCTATGGCACGGGACAGCTGGTTTATCTCCTGGACGAAAGATTGCAGTAATTTTTCCCGCAGGGCCATCAGGATTTCTTTCATCAACGCCTGAATCGCTTCATCCTGGGCCGTTTGCCTGACGGACATGAAAATCCCTCCCTAAATTTGATGAATGGCCCCTTTGAGCAGGGTTAGGAAGCGGGTTATTTCCTGGTGGGAATTCTGGCGGACGATAGTTGCCACTTCTTTTTCCAAATCCGACAGCAAGTTTTGTTTGATTTCATTTCCGGTTTGATTGCTTACCTCGCGGATAATGCGCTTTAACCTTTCCTCAAGGATGCGGGCATTTTCCATAAGCGATAACCTCCCGGTTGCTTGAGTATCTGCCGGATTTCCTCCAGCTCCCGGCAATATTTCTCCAGCACCCGCCCGGTTGGGGATGATTCGTAACCCTCCATGGTTAGCAGCTCCTTTATTTGCTCGATGCGGCGCAGGAGTACTTTCTCGCCCCGTTGGGTGAGGATAAACCACTCCAGGCGGCGCAGAAACTGGTTAAAGGCGAAGTTGTGTTTATCCCTTAGAGCATCCAGGGCGGAAATGAAATGGATTTCCAGGGGCGCTGGCGGGGCCAGTTCCCGCCGCAGGAACGCCGCCATCCGCTCTTTTTCATTTCGGTTTAAGGTATCAGCAAAATTAATCACGCAAAAACAGTTCTCCCGAAGTTTTTCCGGGAAGGCCGTATGCCGGAGAAAATCCCGGTGGGCGGGGGAAAGCATATGCCGGCCGTTAAAAAAGACCAGGTGCACGTCACTTTTGTTCAGCCATCCTGCTACAGTTTTTGCGTAGCGGGTGTGCACCGAGTCTATTCCCGGAGTATCTATAAAGGTGGCCAGTTTGAACATTTCAGCGGGATGGTAGATGTCAATTCCGTCCACAAGCATGGCCTCTTCGGGGGTGACGGTCAAGTGTTTAAATTCCGCCAGTTCGCCAGGATCCGCCAGGCGAAAGGTTTTCTCCCGGGCGTGATAAAAGGAAAGGCGAACTGCCGTTACCGCCCGGATGGCCCGTTTTGCCGGTATGGAACGGGTAATGGCCGGAATGTGGCTGTTAATGCCCGCCGGGAAGGTCCGCGGGCGGAAAAGGTTTTGGGTTTGGGCCAGGAGTGTTGATAACTCTGCTATGTTCACCCTCAGAAATTTACCGCCGGTGTAGACCTCAATTTCCCTGAGATTTTTCAGGAATTGGGGGTTGTTCAGCCAGCGGTTCAGGGTGACCAGCTCTTCCCGGCATAAGAAAACTTCCCCGTCCCTTTCATCCAGAAGGAAGAGGGTTGCCTGCAAGGGGTAGTGGGCTACGGCCAGCTTTTCCGGCCCGTGGTTTAACCGGACAAGGGAGGAAGTGGTGGATTTATCCTGGGCCGGCAGCAGGACTTCCTGCATCAGGGCATTGAGAAAAGTGCTTTTCCCCGAGGAAAAGGGTCCCCAGAGGGTGATAAAGAAGCGGTCGTTGGCCATGCTTTTGGCCAGTTCCCTCAGGTGTTCCCTGGTGGGAAGCGACTGTAGAGCCGGGTCTTTTAGTAAACGCTGCAGTAAATTGAGCAGGCGCTCCTTAATCAATGAAAAATTGACTGCCTGCCACGTTTCCCTTCTCACAGCGGGGGGTAACGGTGCCGGGAGCACTTTTTGATTATACGCGGCCAGTCTTTCCCGGCTCTCCGAGCGCATTTGCTGCAATATCGCGGATAGTTGTCCGGTTTCCAGTGCGGTTCGGGCGCGTTCGTGAATATCCCAGAACATGTTGAGAAACAGCCCGTCTTCCTTGATGGAAAGCGTCCTGGCCAGCTGGCGGGGAATATGCTTGTCTTCTTCTTTGAACAACTTTTCAAGTTCCTTTAATGCCAAAGAGGCCAGCTCTGCCTCCATAAACAGCCGCAGGTTTTCGACGCTTTCTTTATTTTTAGTGTTCAGGTAGTTGACCGGTACCTCCCCGCCGAAAATTTCCCCTACAGCAGTCCGGGCAGCAACAAGAGCACTACCGTCCGGATGGCCGCAGTTGCTGTTGACCCAGAAGGAAATACGATTAAAGCTGTGGAGGAACGGGCTCCCCTTCAAGCGATACAGGAAATAACGATCCTGTTCGTCAGGGCCCCGCTGATGGAACAGGTAGAGGATAAAATCTGCCGCGGGAACGATTTTTTCAAGCAACCGGTTCTGGTTGGCGGTATCCAGCCCCGGGGTATCAATTAAGGTGCACTTTTTTAGCCAGGGGTTGGGCAGGGTGATTTCAACCCGGTTGACGCGGATGTTTTTTTGACGCAGCAGGGAGAACAGTGCTTGCCCCGATTGGCTGTGTTTAAACCTGCCGTCTGCGTACACGGAAAAAGTTTCACCGTAAGAAAAAAAGAGAGGACAGGGGGTGGCCGGCAGGATGTCCACCGGTGAAATTTCTTCCTGCAGAAGAGCGTTGATCAGAGTAGATTTTCCCGCGTTACATGCTCCAACGACAGCCAGTGTAGGTACCGGGCGGTGCAGAAGGTACCTTTCCCGCAATTCATGGATGTGATTGAGAAGAAGGGGCATTTGCCGCCGGTGTTCCGCAAAAAGTATCCTCGTCATTTTAAAACACGCTCCCCGAAAGGTCCGGCCAGTTTTCGTCCGGCCGGGGAATACCGTCCACCTGCCTATTTGCTATATATTAGCATTGGGGGACAAATATGACATTCGGGAAGGTGCGGGTAACTAATCAACCAGCAGTGGAACTACCGCTTTGTAGATTGCTGGAGTCCATTTTATGCAAAACCTCGAGGACATGTTTTGCCCGGCGGTCATGCTGTTGTATCCTGGTAAAGAACTCGATTAAAAAGCGCCGCACCTTTTCATCCCTGGCAACGGGGGGGTGACGCAGGTGCCGGATGAGTAGAATCATGGACTTTAAATGCTCCACCAGAGCCCGATCGGGATCGCCGGTTAGCTCCATGCAACGGATTTTCTGCGCGCAGGCCTGGCTTATTTCCGGCACCGTTTTTTCTTGCAGGTTTTGTAAAAAAGCGAGCAAATTAAGTACATCTGGGCTCATGTCGTTCATCATCAACACTCCTTTGTGTACGTTTTCCTGTTCTTAGGCTGGTATTTCAGATTATTTTCGGTAAAAAGTTTACGGCCCTCCAAAGTAAAGCTAGTGGATAAGGGAAGGAAGGGTAAGAAAGATTTCCAGCAGAAAGAGCAGCACGATGGCCAGTTCCAGCAGAACGGACTGCTGATTCACCAGCCGGTTGCTGAGCATGGTATAATTTTGCATTATTACCGAGAGTTTGCGTTGGATGCTTTCCACCCAGGCCCTGGTACGGAAAACGGATAAAGCGGCCCCGTACACCCGGGCATAGAAAACGTCTTCCGTTACTTTAAGGGAGTTTTGAATCCTTTCCAGGATTTCATTTATGTCAACGACCAGTTCCATTAAACGGTTCATAATGTGCCGGTAGTGTCCCAGGCGCCGCAACTGGGTAACCCTTTCGGCTTCTTCAATGTCATCGTACATTTTGCCCATTTCTTCACTGAGCAGGTTGTCGTAGTAGCGGAGTTCCAGCAGTTGTGTCAGGGCAAACTCCAGCAAGTCGGGGATGTCATGGCTGCCGGCTGCGTCGTATACCAGAGCTGAGGCCCAGGTAATGATGGTAAGATCATCCGGGCCATAGGAAAAGGAGTGCTGCAAGGTTTCCCTGCGTACCTGGGGGCTTACCGGTTCCGGTTCGGCCAGTAACAGAGGTACGGGATCCCACTCCTGGTTCCATTCCTGGAAGAAAAACAAAATATAATCTTCCTCGGCTCCCTTTAGTCCCGGGTGAATCATGGCTATACCCAGGCTTTTTATTACTTCTTCGAGCTTGTTCTGGAAAATCCCTTCTGTTATCCCTTCCATTTCCTCGTTTTCACATAAATACAGGGCCAGATCTCTGATCTCCTGATAACTGAATCCCATAGGAAGCAAAATGTGCATGCTCAGGCTGATTACGCCCAGGTCGTAAATCTTTCCGGTGAAACGAATGCGGAAATCCCGCTGGCCCAACTTGATCCATTCTTCCCCCAGTTCCACGGTTACGGGAGGATTGGGGATATGTATGGATTTCAGCCGCGCCCGGGAAAGGCGCAGCCTGGAAGTGGGTTTGGTATGGGCCAGCGTTTGTTCCACGATGTCCAGCTTGATTTCCTCCGCCACGTCGTACAAACGATAAAGCCATATAGAATTGGGCATCTCCATTCAACCCTTTCCGGTAAGATTCCGGGCGGGTTTCCCCCGCACCCGTGGCCGCGAGCTGTAAAAATTATTATACCCTTGACAGAAGAGCTTTGTAAGTCGTATAATAAAAAATGCGATGTCGGAGTGGCGGAACTGGCAGACGCGCACGTTTGAGGGGCGTGTGGGAAACCGTGCGGGTTCGAGTCCCGCCTCCGACACCACAAATTTGCCGGGAACCGGGCTTCTGTGAGGTTCGCGACACAGGGGCCTTTTGTTTTGCAGGTGTGTCGTGGGCAATTTAGTCCACGATTTCTTTTCTGCTGTGGTATTGCTCCGGTTTGTGTGTATTTTAAGCGTGGTGGCCGGGGTTTGTGAACAGTTCGCCTAAGTATTTGGTATATTTTCTGAGGTTGTGAAAAACTCGCCAGGCTAAACAGTCCATTGGCGGAAAAATTATTTTCCGCCTTGCCGGACCTTTGTAAAATTAAATTAATCCCGCTGAGGTGATCCGAAAGGGGTGGTTGAAATGCGGGAATGGATAAAGCACTTGGTGACGAGATACCTGGAAGAACCATTCTGCCAGGTCGAATTGATGCGTGCCGAGATGCTTAAAAATGATCAGGCCAAGCCGAAGCTGCGCCTGATCCGGGGCCATAAAAAATCTTACGCGCGTAATTTACCGGAGGAAAGCCATTCCCTTCCCATAAATGGCTAAAATTACATGACAAACATGATGGTACCTTATGTCTTCAACAAGAGGCCTTTTAATTCATAAACCTTTTCGCAGCCTGTTTTGCACCAGGCTTCCTTTTCTCAGGAAAGTTCAGGGGCTCGCCAATTAAGGGGAGCCCCTGAGCTTTTGGGCTGCTTGCAAAAAGGAGCCTTCACACTGCTATGCCCGCATTGCATAGTGATGTATGAATATGTCGTAGTGGGGGAAATAGGGATCTTCGATGGTTACGGGCATTATTTTTTCGGCTAACATATGGAAGTTTTCCTTAAGCCGTTCCTTCAAAAAGTCAAAGGTGGCCGGTCGTCCCGGATGGGAGACAAGGAGCTGTCCGCCAGGCCTCAGGCAGTGGCAAAAAATCTCGGCCAGAAAAGGGTGAAACTTTGGATCGTAGAGAATGTCTGAGCCAATAATCCAATCAAATTGCCGGTCTATTTTAAAATCCCGCCAGTCAGCCAGCAGGCAATCTGCTTCCTCTACGCCGTGAAGTCTGGCGTTGGCCAGGCAAAGCTGCAAAGCTTCGGGCTTGTAGTCGGAAAAAGTTACCCTGGCTCCTTTAAGTCCGCAGACCAGGCCCGGCAAACCAACCCCGGCACCTAATTCTAAAACGGTATCGCCGGAGAAGGTAATGTTTTCCCAGATGTACCGGGCCAGGCCTCTGGCTGCGGGCCAGATTTCGGCCCATAAAGGGATGTTATCCTCATCCGCGGGGTCTGTGATTAACTCTTCCACATTTTTGACCACCAAAAAGGATAGGGTTAACCCAGGCAGGAAAATAGTGATTTCTCTGGTAGGAACGTTTAAACCATGCATGTGTTCGGCCTCTTTGAGTATGGATCTTACGATTTCGTCTCAAATCACTTTGACAACTCTAGCTGGTTTCTTTCCAGCACCTGCAGCCAGTTTTCTTTTTCCAAAAAGCTGCCCTCGACATTGCTTTCCATCTGCAGGAACATCTTGAAAGGCACGGCAAAGGATAGGAGGTCCCTGTCCACATGCTTGCGTGCTGATATATCGGTCAGGCCGATTACCGCCCGGGGATATTCCGACTTGCTTTCGCCATAGGGAATGAGGAAGATGGTATGGCAGCCGGCCCCAAAAGGTGCGATGACGTTCAGCCTGCCGCCGCTCTCGTAATTGGCCAGCACAGTTAAGGCCGATAGTTGGTCGGGATTGGCCAGGAAAACGATAATGGCGGGAGTTTCTCCGGGGGTTACTTCTGCCAGAGGTTTGAATACCACGTAGGTGGTGGGAACATCAGTTATGGGCAGGGCGTCCACGAACTTCTTTGCTATTTCCGGTGATTTAAAGTAGCGCTCCCCTTCTTCCAGGGCTGGCAGGTTGCGCACCAGGTTTTTCCCTATCTCGCTGCGGCAAAAGTCCTTGTTGCCGGTGGAGATAAAGTATTCTATGCCACCGGGAAAATTAACATACTGGTTGCCGAATCCCAGTCCGACGCCACCGCCAAGGCAACCAAAGGTTTTCCGGTCAAACACCGCCGTACGTCCTCTGGCGGCAGCGGTGAACATGGCTACCACGCAACCCCAGCGCCCTTCCTTGAACTGTAGTGCACCTTCAGGTTTTTCGTTAGTTAATAGGATCGCCACCGGGGAATACTTGAGCTTCATGGCCGCGGCAATTTTACTCTGCATAATTCTCGCCCCCCAGATAAAGTTTAAAAAAGCTTCTCCGCCGGCAGGTAAATTCCTGCCTGGCTGGCGATACCTCTTTTTAGGCCATTCCTTAGACCGGTCCGGTTAGGAGTAGGGGAGCTTGTGAAAATGAGTGACCCGTTGCCGTTACTCATCTCGTCTTCCGGGCCGGCCAGGACGGGATCGACTCCGCTCTCCAGCCGCAGGATCGCCCGCCGGGTGGCACCGTCGATGTCGAAAGCCCTGCCGTAAGGTGTTCAGTAACCTTCGCGGTACCACCGGACAAACCTCTTCCCGGCGTCCGCCAGATCGTACCCGGCCTCGACCAGGCTCTGGGCTAGACACAGCGTCAAAGAAGTATCGTCCGACCACATCCCCGGGGGCTGGTGGTGAGTACCGTAGCCGGTCATCTCTTGAACCGGTTTCCCAGGCGGGCGTTCACCTGCACCGCCCCGTAGCCACAGCGGCAGGCGAACTACCGCTCCCAAAAGTAATCGCTTAAGGCGCACGCCCGCCCAAGTATTGAAAACCAGACGGCAGGTATTGGTCCGATGGTGGTGGAATAATAACCCAGGAAATGCTGGCAAGAGAACAAGCCGGTGCCGCAGTCCGCGTGTATCTCAATAACAAGCAAAAAGTCGTGGCCTTTTAATAACCAAAGTGAATTTGCATAATAACGAGGAGGACAAGAGAGATGTGTACCTTACAAGAATATCTGGACAAAAATATTAAAAAAACATGGTTGACAGAAATCAAGGAGGATTATACCAGCAATTTTCTGCTAGGCGAAGATTCACTCAAGTGCTCTTTTTACTTTCATCTCATCCTATTCCACGCCCGCGAAAGATTTCCTGCATCGCTTAAAACCAGCTCGAGCAGTGACGGAATGTTCACCAGGCGATTAAAACCATTACCGGGCACATCAAACCGGGATTTACGGCTGTATATGACGCCGACCTAACCAGATGCTTATTACTCAACAAGTTAGACCAGGCCTGGCACCGCCCTGGCGATCCCAGGGAAAAATATAATGCGTTTCAGGGGACCATTGTCTGTCTCTCAGATCTGGGATGGGTTTAAAAGTTTAGCAAAAAACATAAAAATCTCTTAGCAGGAAAATTGTAGTATCCCAGCGAAATTTATGAAAAAGCCAGAGTATTTTTTACTCTCTATTTGCGACCTTGCACTTAAATTATCCGCCGGATGCCTTTGCCTGTACCAGCGAATGAAATGCGAAAGTTTTGTCCGCCTTGACAGTGGAAGCAGTAGTACAATGGATTGGAGCGAGGCGGTTCCTTACCCCCATAATGCTCCCCATCGCCGTTGCCTCGCCCGGTGTATCACTACACCGGCTGCTGTCGGTTCCTGTCAAGGCCGAGCGAAGCGAGCCAGGCAAAATTATAGCATAACCCACTTGTCCCCTTGAGGGGTCAAAGGTAAAAATGGCCAACACGACCTACCTGCATCGAGTAATACACGAGTAATACACGAGCGGGTGTTATTAGTGGAATTCCAAATATATAGAAGGCAATAGACTATTGACATTGAAATGTTAGCAAAAATGCTGGCAGCTACCCCGTTGTTAGATAAAAAATAAAAGGCTTCCATAACTCGGAAGCCTTGATTTTCCTGGTGCCGAAGGCGGGAGTCGAACCCGCACGGGGTGTGAGCCCCACCGGATTTTGAGTCCGGCGCGTCTGCCAGTTCCACCACTTCGGCATACAGTAATTTAAATACTAGCATATCGCCGGTGAATTGTCAATGCCCCAACCTTTTCCTGTGTAATCCGTCTGTGATATTGTCAGGGTAAAATCCGTCATTTTCCGGGGGTGAGCAGGATTGGCTTTCCTTTTTATAGAAGAATATATTTCATTAGGGCAAAAGCGCCATATTTTGCCCGGTGGGAGTGAATCCTGTTGCACCCGGATGATCGGGAATTAATAGACCGTTCCGTTGCAGGCGATCTGGAAGCCTTTTCAGAACTGGTACGCCGTTATGAGAAGAAGGTTTTTACCGTTGCCTTCCGTTTTACCGGCAATTACAGCGATGCCTCCGACCTGGCTCAGGAGGTTTTTATCAGGGTTTACCAGGCTTTGCCCCGCTTCCGGGGCGAAGCCAGTTTTACTACCTGGCTTTATCGCATTACCGCCAACCTGTGCCGGGACGAATTGCGCCGGCAGAAACGCTATAAAAAAACCTCGCTGGATGAAATGGCGGTTAATCCGACCGGTCCTCTCCCTCCCATTGAAGATAGCCTTTCTCCTGACGACGTTTTGACGCGACGGGAGTTTCAGGAAATGGTGCAGGCTTGCTTGAACGAACTGCCCGAGGAGTACCGGCTGGTTCTGGTCATGCGGGAGATCCAGGGTCTTTCCTACGCTGAAATAGCTGCGGCCCTGGACATTTCCCCGGGGACGGTTAAATCCCGCCTTAGCCGTGCCCGTCAGGCCTTCCGGCAGAAAATATCCGGACGGCGGGAACTTTTTGTGTTCCGGCCACGTCTCGTTAAGTAAAGGGGGGATGACATATGCGTTGTCAGCAGATCCAGGAACTTCTCTCGGCATACCTGGACGGTGAAGTGGAACCCTCCCAGCAAGCGCAAATAAAAGCGCATTTAGAGGACTGTGCAACCTGCCGGTGCCAGTGGGAAGATTTAGTGGCCAGTGTTACACTGCTGCGCGGTCTCCCCGAGGTGTCTCCCCCGGAGTTATTTAGGGAGCAGTTGCTTCATAAGCTGGAAGGCCAGCGTCTCTACGCTCCACGGCGCAGGTTCCGGTTGGGCTGGCCTAAATTTATTGCTGCTGCAGCCATACTGGTGGTCGTCTTTTCTTTGACCTCGGTTTGGGCCGGTCATATCCTTCCGCAGAGCCTTTGGCCCTGGCAGAAGGGCCGGGATACCGCCCCATCGATAAACGTGGCTAACCGCTCCCTTAAAAAAGAGGTGAGCACCGCCCCTTCAGGGCTCCGGCCGGAAACTCTTGAACCGGGAACCGGGTCTTCTAAAGATGGGGATGGTTACGGGGAAATTCAGGCAGGAGGACAGGAAGATCGTGCCGGGACAAATTTTACACTGCGCGAAGGTGACGGAAAGGGCGGGGAGTTATCCCAGCAGGCAAATATGCGTACTGGTAGTCCTGCCGGCCGGCATCCTCAATCCGGCGGCGTCGTAAAGGAAAAAGTTCACGCTGACCCGCCCCCCGCGGCACCCCGGCAAAATGCCCCAAAATTAATGGCCTTTAGTTCGCCGGAAACAACTGCCGGGGAACAAAGTAAATGGGCCGCGGGCACCAGCCGTTCTGGTTCAAACGGAGAACTGCGGGCCAAAGCCGACGAAAAAAGCGCATTAAATGCTCCCCAGGCTGAAATGGCGCAAGAGCCTGAGGATTCCCCGGGTGGGGACGATGTCAAAACCGGTGTCAAAACCATTAAAGAGGTCGTGCTTATTCTGGAAGTACCCGATATCAGTAAAGCCAGAAAAGAAGTATTAAACCTGGTGCAAAAATATAACGCCCTGGCGGGACCGGAAGAGCCGCAAGGGCAGTCTAAAGTGGTCATCGTTATCTCCAATGAATACTGGCCAGGGTTTCAGGAAGAACTTAAGAGTTTGGGACAGGTCAAGGGACCCCGGACCAACTTCCGGAATGTCACCCTGGAATACAACGGGTTGGTAAAAAACCTGAACCTTTTAAAGGAGAAGGAAAAAGAACTCCTTTCCTCAACTGGTTCCGATTTAACAGAACTGGAGCGGGTGCAGGGCGAGATTAGAAAAATAACGGGTCAATTGCACGCCCTGTCCGAAGCCGCCCAAAAGACCACGGTGGAGCTTGTATTGTGTGCAAATTCTTCTTGCCAGCAGGACCAATTGCAGGTAAAATAGGGTAGGGCAAAACGCTGGAGAATAAGTTTTCACGGGCAAACCTATACTAGCTTTAACCATCTTTAAAAATCAGGAAAGAAAAATCAAGAAAGGGGGGGAGGGGATTGCGGGAAAAAGTTGAGGAAGTACTCAATAAAATTCGCCCTGCCCTGCAGCGGGACGGCGGCGACGTGGAACTGGTAGATGTCGGTGCCGATGGGGTGGTAAAGGTCAGGTTAAAAGGTGCCTGTGGCGGGTGACCCATGTCCACCTATACCCTGAAAATGGGGATTGAGCGGTCGCTCAAGCAGGCAATTCCGGAGGTTAAAGAAGTTATTCAAGTTTAAAGCTGTGAAAAAAGCCTCTGCACGAGCAGGGGTTTTTTCTATAAAAGGGGGTGGCCCAGGTGCAACGGTACAAGGTGGCCGTATGCCAGATGATCATACACCAGGAAAAAGAAAAAAATCTTGTTCGCGCGCGGGAAATGATTGGCCGCGCCGCGAAACGGGGGGCCAGGCTGGTGGTTCTGCCGGAAATGTTTAATTGTCCTTACGTAGCCAGACTTTTTCCCCAGTATGCAGAGAGTTACCCGGAAGGGCCCAGTTTACAAATGCTGTCCCGGACAGCCCGGGAGGAAGGGGTTTACCTGGTGGGTGGCTCCTTGCCGGAACGGGATGGGGATCAGGTTTACAACACCAGTTTTATTTTTGCTCCTGACGGACGGTTACTGGGGAAACACAGAAAGATGCATCTTTTTGATGTGGAGCTGGCCAGCGGATTAACGGTTAAGGAATCCAGCACCCTCGGTGCCGGAAATCAGGTTACGGTGATTCCCTCTGAACTGGGCGACCTGGGTGTGGCCATCTGCTATGATATCCGTTTTCCCGAGCTCATGCGGTTGATGGTGTTAAAAGGAGCCCGGGTGGTGGTGATCCCGGCGGCCTTTAACATGACTACTGGCCCGGCCCACTGGGAGCTGATTTTCCGCATGCGAGCCATTGATAACCAGGCCTATTTCATCGGGGCGTCTCCGGCCCGGGATCCCATGGCACCCTATGTGGCTTATGGTCACTCCCTGGTAGTGGATCCGTGGGGGAATGTGGTCAGCATGGCCCGGGAAGGGGAAGAGATTATCTATGCCGAGATAGATCTGGATTTGGTTGAGAAGATTCGCTCGGAACTGCCTTTGTTGCGTCACCGGCGTACGGATGTCTATGCCCTGGAGTTGCTCGCCCCGTAATCCCTCTGATAGAATAGAAAAGAATGGGGTGAGTAGATGTTAAGTTTTGGCATTGTGGGCCTGCCCATGGTGGGCAAGACAACCATCTTTAATTTGGTCACCGAAAGCGGTGTACAGACTTCAAACTTTATGACCGGCAAAACCGAGACCAATGTAGGTATAGCCCGGGTGAGGGATCCCCGGGTGGATTTTCTTTCCCGCCTGTATAACCCCCGCCGCACCATTTACGCCCAGGTACAGTGCAGCGACGTGCCCGGTCTGGTGCGGGGAGCCAGTGAGGGCAAGGGAGTGGGAAACCAGTTTCTAGAAGGTATCCGGGGGGTGGACCTGCTGGTTCATGTGCTCCGGGCCTTTGCCAACCCGGATGTTCCCCATGTGGATGGGGAAATTGATCCCCTGCGGGATCTGGAAACAGTTAGTTTGGAGCTGCTCCTGGCCGATATGGAGTTGCTGGAAAAGCGTATTGGCCGAATTAAATCCGGTAAAAAGATTAATAAAGAGGGCGCCTTGGAACTGGAAGTATTGGAAAAGTGCCTGGCTGCTCTGGAAAACGAGGTGCCTTTGCACCGGGTGGAGCTTACCGGAGAAGAAAGGGCGGTACTGCGCCACTATAATTTTTTAACCGAAAAACCCGTGATTCTGGTAGTGAATACCGATGAAGAGCAATTTAAATCGCGACGGTATTCAGGGCGGGAGGCCCTGGAGGAGGCGGCATCGGCTCGGGGGCTAAAAATCATTGAAATTTGCGGTCAGTTGGAGATGGAAATCAGCCAGCTGTCGCCGGAAGACCGGGAACTGTTCATGGCTGATCTGGGGGTCAAGGAACTTGGCTCGGACCGGTTGGTACGTACCGCTTACGAGGAATTGGGTTTAATTTCCTTCTTTACCGTTGGGGAGGATGAAGTCAAGGCCTGGACCATTCGCAAGGGTATCGATGCCAAAAAAGCTGCCGGTAAAATCCATTCCGATATAGAGCGGGGGTTTATCCGGGCGGAAGTGGTGGCTTTTAATGACCTCTACCAGCTGGGTTCCATGGCTAAGGTCAAGGAAAAAGGTCTGGCCCGCCTGGAAGGCAAGGACTACATTGTTCAGGATGGGGACATTATCAACTTCCGGTTTAACGTGTAAGGTAAAAACGCAAACCTCCTCCGGACTATTTCTTTAAAAAACTATCCCCGGCAGTCCGGCAGGAGGTTTGTCTTTTTATTATCCCAGTGTCCGAATTGTCTCCTTCCGGTTCGGGGGTATAATAGGAGAAATTGGCAATTGGGGGGTTGAGCTATGGGTTACCGCGATCTTTTTCCGGACGAACTGGCGGCCCGGGTGGAAAAGGCGGTGGAGCTCCTGGCTGACTGCACGGTTTGCGCACAGTACTGTCACGTCAACCGGTTGGAGGGAGAGAGGGGGTTTTGCCGGGGTGGCCGGCTGGCGGCGGTGAGCAGTTGGGGACCCCATTTTGGGGAAGAGGATGTCCTGGTGGGACGGCATGGTTCGGGGACCATTTTTTTCGCCCACTGCAACCTGGCCTGCCGCTTTTGCCAGAACTGTGACATAAGCCAGTACGGCGAAGGCAGCGAACTGACTGCCCGGGAACTGGCCGCTGCCATGCTGGAATTGCAGGACATGGGCTGCCATAACATTAACTTGGTCTCCCCCAGCCACTATGTGCCGCAAATACTGGAGGCCTTGTATATTGCTGCGGGCGATGGCTTAAATCTACCCCTGGTTTACAACACCGGTGGATATGACGCCCTGCACACTTTAAAGTTACTGGACGGGGTAGTAGATATTTACATGCCCGACATCAAGTTTGGCGATGACGAGATTGGTGAGCGCTATACCCGGGCGGTCAACTATTTTACGGTGGCCAAACAGGCGGTTAAGGAAATGCACCGCCAGGTAGGGGACCTGGTGGTGGATGAGCGGGGCATTGCCGTGCGGGGGCTTTTGGTGCGTCACCTGGTCATGCCCGGAGACCTCGCCCGTACCGGGGAGGTGATGAAATTCCTGGCCGGGGAAATATCCCCCAACACCTTTGTAAATATCATGGATCAATATTACCCGGCCCACGAAGCCCGCCGTTATCCGGAACTTTCCCGACGGATTACCCGGGAGGAGTTTCGCCGGGCGGTGGAAATTGCCCGGGAGTGCGGCCTGCGACGGATTTACGCGTAAAATATGAAAATCCTCTTCACCGCTTAAGCGGCGGTCGTTCCTGATGCGGCAAGGGGTCCGGAACGACCGTCCTTTTTTATTATGGGGTTTGACAACAGTGTTTTAAAAAGGTGGTATAAAATACTTTTCCTGTGAAATACTAGGCCGCGAGAGGAGGTGGAACAAATGCATCACTGGCGGATGACCGAAATGGAGAAGCTTCACATTATGGAGCAGTTAAGGGCTGAGGAACTGTGCACCAAGAAAGCCCGCTTTTACCTCAATCAGACCAGGGACCCGGCCATCCAGGGCCTGCTGCAGCAGTGCATTGACAAAGGGCAGCGGCATATCAGCACCCTGAACAACCTGCTCCAGGATGCCGGATTGCCGCGCATGGCGCAACACTAATTTCCAATTTCCATACATAGGAGGTGTTAGCAATGCAGTTTTCCGACCGGGATATCCTAGCCGATATGCTTACCGGAGCCAAGATGATCTCCACGGGCTACCACATGGCCGTGCTGGAAGCGGCCAATGACCGGGTGCGGAACACCCTTATCCATATCAACAATGAGGAAATGAACACCCAAAAGCAGATCTTTGATCTGATGCACTCCCGGGGCTGGTACCCTCTCGATCCTGTTTTCACGGGTACGCCTATGGGACCGGAAGCTACCAACATCCGTGGGCCCGAGGGTCCTATGGGGAGAATGGCCCCTGGAATGGGTCCCGCGCAAATGTAAACCGGTTCGGGACTCCCGTAAACGAATACGGCCAAAGCTACAGCGGGTACCTATAGTTAAAAACAAGAAAGGGAAGACCGGGGATAAAGGGGCCCGGTCTTTTTCCTTCTGCCGGTCGCCAGCTTTGTATCGTGTAAACAATCAAAAACAGTGGCCGGAAGGTTGCTTAAGAATGCGGGTTGAAAGGGGGATGGTGTAAACCGTAGGAACAATACTTTGCCGGAAGGCTACCATATGTATAAAGCGGCAAGTTGCTGGTAGGCTTGCTTTTCCTGCATCTGGGGAAGAGTTTTTTACGTTTCAGGAGCCAAAACGTGCACCCCGCAGCCCTTTTGCAATGCCGGAATCCATGAAAATGGCCAGTATTGAAGTAAAAACAGCTTATGAAAGCTGGTAGACAGGTGATAGCAGGAGGAATGTGAGGAGATGAGAGCATGGATGGCGTGGATTTAAAAAGCCTGGATGCGGAACTGGTGGAAAAGGAGTCACGCATAAAAACCGGCGGGGCACCCAAATATCACCGGAGCAATGCCGAGAAGGGCAAACTCTTTGCCAGGGACAGGCTAAAACTTCTCCTGGATCCCGGCGCCTCTTTCTGCGAGGACGGCCTGTTTGCCAATAACCTGGCGGAAGACCTTCCCGCCGACGGAGTGATCACCGGTATAGGCAAGATCCACGGGCGCACCGTCTGTGTGATGGCCAATGATTCCACGGTGAAGGCCGGCTCCTGGGGTTGGCGCACGGTAGAAAAGATCCTGCGCATCCAGGAGACGGCCATGGATATGAAGGTCCCCATGATCTATCTTGTCGACTCTGCCGGGGCCCGCATTACCGACCAGGTGGAGATGTTTCCCGGTCGCCGGGGTGCCGGAGCCATCTTTTACAACGAAGTGAAAATGTCGGGCATGGTGCCGCAGATTTGCCTGCTCTTCGGTCCCTCTGCTGCGGGTGGGGCCTATATCCCGGCTTTTTGCGACGTGGTTTTCATGGTGGAGGGCAATGCCAGCATGTACCTGGGCTCCCCCCGCATGGTCGAGATGGTCATTGGGGAGAAGACCACGCTGGAGGACCTGGGGGGCGCCCGCATGCACTGCACGGTCAGCGGCTGCGGTGACCTGCTCTGTAAAACGGAAGCGGAAGCCATTGAAGCCTGCCGCCGCTACCTGACCTATATGCCCCAGAACTATTTGGGCCGGCCGCCCATGGCCATGGAAGAGCCTCCCATAGAAGGACGGGATATCGCCGATATTGTACCGGCTCGGGAAAGCGAGCCCTTTGACATGTACGAGGTAATTGACCGGCTAATTGACCGGGGTACCTGGTTTGAAATAAAGAAACTGTTTGCTCCGGAGCTGATTACCGGCCTCTGCCGCATTGGCGGCCGGGTGGTGGGCTTGCTGGCCAACCAGCCCCGGGAAAAGGGGGGCGTGCTCTTTGTAGACTCGGCCGATAAGGGTGCCCGGTTCGTTACCCTTTGCGACGCCTTTAATATTCCCTTGCTTTTCCTTGCCGACGTCCCGGGATTCATGGTCGGCGGATATGTGGAGCGACAGGGCATCATCCGCCACGGGGCCAAAATGATTTCCGCCGTTTCCGAGGCCACGGTGCCCAAAATTTCGGTCATTGTACGCAAGGCCTACGGTGCAGGCCTGTACGCCATGTGCGGCCCGGCCTTTGAACCCGACTGCTGTATGGCCCTGCCCAGCGCCCAGGTGGCCGTGATGGGGCCCCAGGCGGCAGTAAAGGCCGTTTACGAGAACAAGATCAATGCCCTGCCTCCGGAGGAAAGACCGGCTTTCATCCAGCAAAAACAACGGGAATATCTTAAGGATGTGGACATTTACCGGCTGGCTTCGGAACTGGTGGTGGATCATATTGTGCGGCCCGGGGATTTACGGGCGGAATTGATCGCCCGCTTCAATCTTTATGAATCGAAAAGACAGCATTTTTCCGAGCGCAAGCATCCGGTTTATCCGGTATAGGGGAGGTCGGGGAAATGAATTACGAAACCATCAAGGTAGAGCGGGGGCAAATCGGGATCATTTTCTTTAACCGGCCCCAGGCCCTGAATGCCCTGAGCACGCAGATGGCCCGGGAACTGGTGGCGGCTCTGGAGGAGCTGGAACTGGACGACCAGGTGTTTGCGGCGGTACTTACGGCCGAGGGAGACCGGGCGTTTTGTGTGGGGGCAGATTTAAAAGAAAGAAAGAACATGACCAAAGCGGAGGTGAAGAAACAAAGGACCCTGTTTATCAAAGCCTTTGAAGCGGTGGTCATGTTTCCCAAGCCCCTGGTGGCGGCGGTGAACGGCTATGCCCTGGGCGGGGGGTGCGAATTCGCCCTGGGTTGCGATTTTATCATCGCCTCGGAAAAGGCATTCTTTGGCCTGCCGGAAGTAAGCCTGGCCGTTATTCCGGCTGGGGGAGGGACCCAGCTGCTGCCGCGGGTCATTGGACGCGCTAAAGCCAAGGAACTCATTTTTACCGGGCGGCGCATATCCGCGGCTGAGGCCTACCGGCTGGGCATGGTCAACTATGTGGTCCCGGCGGAAAACCTGATGGCCAGGACCATGGAGATTATGCAGGAAATAGTCCAGAACGGCCCCATTGCCCTGCAGCAGGCCAAACGGGCCATCAATTTGGGGTTGGAGCTGGATCTGCATACCGCCTTTGCCCTGGAGGCGGAATGCTACAACGTTTGCCTGGCTACGGAAGACAGGGACGAGGGCCTGCGCGCCTTCAATGAAAAGAGGAAGCCGGTGTACAGGAACAGGTAATTCCTCAAGCATTGATAAGATTGAGGAGGAATGGGTATGGCGGAGTTAAAATATCCTAAAAAGGTGGTTCTGGGCGAAATCACCGTGCGGGATGGCTTCCAGCACGAAGAAAAATTCATCCCCACCCTGGCCAAACTGTGGGTGCTGGAGCAGTTGATTCTGGCCGGTTTTAAACGTTTAGAGGTAACCAATTTCGGTAACCCCCGGGGAATGCCCCAGTTTGCCGATGCGGAGGAGCTTTTCAAGCTCATCCGCACCAGCAAAAAGGTGCAGGATAAACTGCCCGGGGTGGAACTGACGGCCGTAACCATCCGGGAAAAGGCGGTGGACCGGGCCATTCGCGCGCGGCAGGAGGGTTACGGTCCGGACCGTATTCTCATGATGGTGTCCACTTCCGAGCCCCATCAGATTAAGAACTCCGGCCTGGACCACAAGGCCTACTGGGCGGAAGTGGAGCGCTGCATTAAAAAAGCCCACGATGCGGGGATGAAATTTAACGGCACCGTGAGCACCATCTGGGGATGTCCCATTGAAGGGCCTACGGACATGAAGGCGGCTATCGAGGTAACCAGGCGCTTTCTGGAGCTAGGGGCCGACGATATTGAGCATGCGGACCATGACGGTTCCGCCCCGCCCAACAGGGTGTACGAGTATTTTTCCATGGTTCTGGATGCTTTTCCCAACCCGGACCTGCACATTGCCCACTTCCATGTGACCCGGGGTTGGGGACTGGCCAATGTGCTGGCCGCCCTGTTGGCCGGCATCAACCATTTTGAAAGTACCATGGGCGGTATTGGAGGCCAGCCGGCCAACTTTGTCGACGGCGTCCCCGTCGCCGGTACCGGTTCATATTACTACCAGGATCCCAACATTGTTGGCTTGGTCTGCACCGAGGATATGGTGGTGATGATGGACGAGATGGGCATTGACACGGGGGTTGATGTGGACCGGGTGCTGGAAATCGGGCGCATGGTGGAAAAAATTGTCGGCAGGCGGCTGCGCAGCGAATGCATCCGTACCGGCCGCATTCCCAAAGGGCCCACGGGGCATAAGTAAACAACGGGGTTTGACCATTAAAGGCCCCTCGCGCCGGGCTGGCGGAAGGGGTCTTTTTTATCTTATGCATTTTACCGGCAAAAGGAAACCTGTGGTCCTCCGGCGAATGTTTAAAGTACGAACATTGGAGAAGGGAGGAGTGAGAATATGGCCGAGGGTAAAAAGACCAGAAAGATTGCCATTCTTGGTGGTCCGGGTACGGGTAAAACAACGTTGTGTAAACAGTTAGATGTGGATTACAGCATGGCCGGTTATATAAGTGACGTTTGCCTGGAATTTGCCCGCTCATACATTGCCTGGTACGGGGTGCCCAGGAGCATTTTTGAACAGTTTCTGCTATACGAGGGGCAAAAGCGCCGGGAAGAGGAGCTTTCCTACTGCGACATTATTTTCTGCGACAACGCCACCATTTTGAATTACGTGTACGGCTTGTTGAGCTGTGATTTCAAGAACCCGAAGGAAGTTTACGCCTTGATGAAACTATACGAGTGGGCCATGCGCGACCTGCCCGAGTATGACATCTTTTACGTGCCCCGGGAGTTTGATGTGGAAAAAGACGGCATCAGGTACCAGGACAGTGATTTTGCTGTAGTCGTGGATGCCAAGATAAAAAATTTCCTGGACATCATGAATGTACCCTACACCATAGTAAAAGGGGACCTGGAAACCAGGGTAAAGACGGTTAAGGAAAAAATCGGGTTTGTGGAAAAGCGCAAGCGCTGTGCTGACATCCATGAGGTGGCTTTACGGAACGAAAATGGAAGCTGTTCGGTTTAATGACTACTCGATGGAAAGGGCGGCCGCCCGTTCCGGAACGACCGCCGCCCAATTATTTATGTTCGTACAGGTCCGGCGCCCTGGGCCTAGGCCTTGATGGCCCGGCCATGCCTGACCGGTTGTGCCTTTTGCTCCACCGGCAAGGAAGGGGCTTGAGCCCGCGTGGCATTGAGGGTGGCCAGCAGGGCGACCCCCACGTCGGCAAAGACGGCCTCCCAGATGGTGGCCAGCCCCAGGGTTCCCAGGCCAAGGAAGAAGGCTTTCATGCCCAGGGCCAGGATGATGTTTTGTTTGACAATTGTCCTGGTGTGACGGGCAATTTCCATGGCCGTGGCCAGTTTGGAGGGAGCATCCTCCATGAGCACCACGTCGGCGGCTTCAATGGCCGCATCGGAACCCAGCCCACCCATGGCCACCCCCACATCGGCCCTGGCAATGACGGGGGCATCGTTGATACCATCACCGACAAAGGCCAGCTTCTGCCGGGCAGGCAGGTTGGCCTTAAGTTCTTCCACCCGTTGTACCTTGTCCTCCGGCAGGAGCTGGGCGTAATACTGATCCATGCCCAGC
Source organism: Desulfofundulus thermosubterraneus DSM 16057 (assembly GCF_900142025.1). GTDB lineage: Bacteria > Bacillota > Desulfotomaculia > Desulfotomaculales > Desulfovirgulaceae > Desulfofundulus > Desulfofundulus thermosubterraneus. The sequence goes on from NZ_FQZM01000029.1 coordinate 39,377, forward strand.
ATTTCGGCCACCCGGTGGGCAGTCCTTTCCTCATCGCCGGTTAACATGATCACGTTCTTTACTCCCAGGGCTTTCAGCCTGGCAATGGCCTGGCGGGCATCGGGTTTAATTTCGTCGTTAATGACGATGTACCCGGCCAGGGTTTTATCAATGGCTACAAATACCGTGTTGTCTTCTACGCAAGAGATGCCATGGGAAATCCCCTCCCGGTTCAGGAGACGGTTCCCCCCAACCAGAACGTTTTTACCCGCGACCCGTGCCAGGATCCCGTGCCCCGGGATTTCCCGGTAGTCGCTCACCCTGTCCGGGGGAATTTCCCGACCCCAGGCCTGCCGGATGGACTGGGCCACGGGGTGGGTGGAGTAGGCTTCGGCCGCCGCAGCGTAAGCCAGCACTTCCTCCGGTTGGAAGCCGTTTTGAGCTACCACTCGGCTGACCTGGAAAACCCCTCGGGTGAGGGTTCCTGTCTTATCAAAGACCACCGTATGCAGGTTGGCCAGTGCGTCCAGGTAATTGGCCCCCTTGACCAGAATGCCCTGGCAGGAGGCCCGGCCGATGCTGCCAAAATAGGACAGGGGTATGGAAATGACCAGTGCACACGGGCAGGAAATGACCAGGAAAATCAGTGCCCGGTAGAGCCATTGGGACAAGGTGGCACCGGGAACCACCAGCGGGGGTATAAAGGCCAGCGCAAGGGCTCCCAGCACCACTGCCGGGGTATAGTAGCGGGCAAAGGTGGTGATGAACTTTTCTACGGGGGCCTTTCTGGCCGCGGCATTTTCCACCAGTTCCAGGATCCGGGCTACGGAGGAGTCCTTAAAAGGCCTGGTTACCTTTATGGTCAGAAGGCCCTGGCCGTTGATCATGCCGGCCAGGACTCTTTCTCCCCTTTCCACCTTGCGTGGTACGGATTCTCCCGTCAGCGCCGAGGTATCTACGAAGGACACTCCTTCCAGAACCTCGCCATCCAGGGGCACCCTTTCGCCCGGGCGGACCACAATGATCTGGCCCGTTACCACTTCCTCCGGTTTTACCTGCCTGGTTTCGCCGTTCACCAGCAAATTGGCGTAATGAGGACGGATATCCAGAAGGGCGGCTATCGAGCGGCGGGATCGATTAACGGCCCTTTCCTGGAAGTACTCCCCGATGGAATAAAAGAGCATTACCGCCACCGCTTCGGGCAACTGGTGAATGGCTATGGCCCCGAGGGTGGCCAGGCTCATGAGGAAATTCTCGTCAAAAACTTTTCCGCGTCCGAGATTTTTCAGGGCTTGCCAGAGGATTTCCCTGCCCGCCAGCAGGTAGGCGGTAAGCAGGACCAGGTACTCGGCCCAGGAGTAAGGGGTCTGGTGCAAAGGTTCCTGGAAGAGAAAGCCAATAACCAGAAGGACGCCCGAGATGCCGGTTATGAGAAGGTTTCTTTTACCGTTTGTATTTTCTCCTGCCTGTTTGGCTTCACTGGATTTCACCAGCTTTACTTCGGGTTTAACGCGGTAAATAGCCTCCTGGGCCCGCCTTGCCAGTTCCGGGGGCAGCTCCAGAGTGCGGTTGGCAAAGTTGATGGCAACATGTTCCAGCCCCTTAATCTGTTGCAATTCGTGTTCTATTTTGGCTGCGCAACTGGGGCAGTCCAGACCAACCAGGGTGTAGCGCATGGACATACTCCTTTCACCGCTCTTCCGCAAAGTGCGCCTGGGCTTCACGGATCAGGTTGACGATATGGTCGTCATCCAGGGAATAATAGACCATTTTCCCTTCCCGGCGGTACTTCACCAGACGCATTGCCTTCAGCAGCCGGAGGTGGTGGGAAACGGCAGGCAAACTCATTTCCAGGATTTCCGCCAGATCGCATACACAAAGTTCCCTGTAGGACAGGAGGTAGAGGATCTTGGTGCGGGTTTCGTCTCCCAGCACCTTAAAAAGTTCGGACAAACCGGCTACTTCCAGCACTTTGCCCTTGAGATCTTCGATTGCAGTGGATACACAAAAGGTATCACAGACGTCGTTATTGGGATAATATCTGGTCGTATGAATTACCCCCTTTAAGTGAGGATTAAATGATTAAGTAATTACTTAATTGAATTATATTTTAATTGCTCACCCCTGTCAACCTGCTAAAAGTGTTTTAGATAACCACTTTTGGGACCTGCAGATGCATGTCCGCAGCTTGTTACTTACCCTGCCCGGACTGGAGTAAAATGGGGGTATTCGGTGGAAAGGAGGGACCTAAAGGACATGCTTGAAGCTTTGTACCTGCTGGCAGGGTTAACTGCCGGGGTGCTGGCCGGTTGGCTGTTGGCCGGCATCCGTATACGAGCCCTGTCGGCTGAGGTTGTGGCCGCCCGGAGCAAGGCGATGGCGGCGGAAGGCATTAATGCCGAGCTGCGCCAGCAGCTAAACCAGATGCAGCAAGAATTAAATGATCTCCACCTGCAGGTGGTCCGGGAACACCAGGCCCGGGTTAGGGCGGAAACTTCCCTGGAAGAGGCCAGAAATAGCCTTACCGAGCAGAAAAAACTTCTTGCCGAAGCCACCCAGCGCCTCAGCGATACCTTCAAAGCCCTCTCTGCCGAAGCTTTAAAAAGCAACAATCAGGCTTTTATCGAATTGGCCCGCCAGGTGCTGGAAGGCGTGGTTGTGGAAGCGCGGGGGGATCTCCAAAAGCGGCAGGAAGCCATCGATGCCCTTATTAAGCCCCTGAAAGAAGAGCTCGCCCGGTATGAGGCCCAGGTGCGGGCCATGGAAAATGCCCGCCAGGAAGCTTATGGAAGCTTAAAAAGGCAGTTGCAGGAGCTCAGCCAGACCCAGCAGTTGCTGCACAGGGAGACGAGCAACCTGGTAAACGCCTTAAAAGCCCCCCAGGTGCGGGGGAGATGGGGAGAAATAACCCTGCGCCGGGTGGTGGAAGTGGCGGGCATGTCCCCGTACTGCGACTTTGTGGAACAGGTTTCGGTGGAGACGGAAGAGGGGAGGCTGCGTCCCGACCTGGTGGTAAAGCTTCCGGGGGGCAGGACGGTGGTGGTGGATGCAAAGGTCCCGTTAAAGGCCTACATGGAAGCCACCGAATCTACCGATGAAAACGCGTGGCGCCAGGCCATGCAAAGACATGCCCAGGCCGTGCGGGCACACATGCAGTCCCTGGGTTCCAAGGCCTACTGGAGCCAGTTTACGCCCGGCCCCGATTTCGTAGTTCTTTTCCTGCCGGGGGAATCCTTTTTCAGTGCCGCCGTGGAGCAGGACCGGCGGTTAATTGAAGATGCCCTGGCCAGCCGTGTGCTGCTGGCCACCCCCACCACTTTAATTGCCCTTTTACGTACGGTGGCCTTGAGCTGGCAACAGCATCAAATGGCCGAAAACGCCCGGCAAATTGCCGAGGCGGGCATGGAGCTCTACGAGCGGGTGTGCAAGTTTGCCGGACACCTGGCTAAAATAAAGGATGGCCTGCAGAAGGCCACCCAGTCTTTTAACAATGCCGTCGGTTCCTGGGAGAGCCGGGTGGTGCCGGGGGCCAGGCGCTTAAAAGAACTGGGAGCCGCCATGCCGGGCAAGGAACTTTTACCCTTAAGCCAGGTGGAAATCGCGCTGCGGGAATTGCCCCCGGAACGGGAGTAGGGCGTGAGGAGCAGCCGTGCTTGAATTCCTGCAGGGTGCCGTCCCGCCTGTTCTGCGAGCAAAACGCGGGTGGAACACGGTACAAGTGGGGGTGCAGCCGCGTGCTGCTCACCGAACCTGTTTTGTCAGCGTTCCATGAAACTTAGAAATTTCTGTTCTGGAAATTCGCTTTTCGTTTCGTCCTGTTAAACGGCACGGAACCGGGTTTTTTTATTTTTCCGGGAGGTGTTTACGTTGCAGGTCGGTTTATGATAGCCCGGAACTGGTCCGGTTAAAATAACCTAAAAAGGGCAGGTGAACATTTTGACCGGAAAAAACCTGCAGCAGTTTTGCACAGAACTCGGGGCAGATGAGGGGGCTTCGGCGGAACTGGCCGTGGATCTAAAACTGGCCGCTGGTACAGAGGCGGTACGGATGGGAGTGGCCGCTAGGGAGATAGGCACACTGGAAATCATTATGATTGGCCTGGCCGGCGTCATTGGTGCCGGTATCTTTGTGGCCAGCGGGATTCCCGTACGCATAGCCGGGCCGGCTGCAGTTCTATCTTATCTGGCTGGTGCTCTGGTGGTTATACCGGTAATGCTCTACCTGGCCGAAATGGAGGCTGCATGGCCTTCCACAGGGGCTTTTAGCGACTACGCAAACCGCTATCTGGGTCCCCTGATGGGTTTTGTCACCGGCTGGATGTACTGGTCTTCAGGTGTGCTGGGTATGGCTACGGAAGTTACGGCTTCCGCTCTGCTGATGCACTGGTGGCTGCCCGGATGGCCGCTGTGGCTATTCAGCCTGTTTTTTTCCCTGTTAATCACCGGTATTAACCTGCTGGATATCCGCGGGTTTACCCGTATTGAAGGGTTGTTTTCGGGCATAAAAATAATGGCCTTATTTCTATTCATTCTGGTCGGCTTGACCGTTTTATCCGGACTGTGGCCCGGTCTGGCGCCGGTTGGAACTGTCAATTATTTTGCCTACGGAGGATTTTTCCCCCAGGGTGTAAAAGGAGTTTTTGCCTCTCTCCTGCTGGTTATATTTGCCTATTCAGGTATTCAGGTGGTGTGTATGACGGCGGCACAGGCCACCAATCCCAGGCATACCATACCCCGGGCCGTCATAGGTACCGGCCTGACAGTGACCTTTTTATATACCGGTGCCATTTTCGTGCTGGTCGGTCTTTTGCCCTGGTTCACCGTTCCGGTCGCTTCCAGTCCCTTTGTCACGGTTCTCGAAAGGTTGCGCATCCCCTTTGGGAGTCACCTGTTAAACGCCATCATAATCACGGCTGTACTTTCCAGTATGAATACCACCATGTTTGGAGTGACCAGAATGCTTAAGTCCCTGGCCGAAAGGCATGAGGCTCCCCGATTTTTATTAAAAACAGACCGGCGGGGCATACCTACCCGGGCGCTGGCCGCCAGTAGTATTTTCTTAAGCATTGCCGTCATTCTGGCTTACTTACTCCCACAAAAGGTTTTTCTCTATGTGGCCAGTGCCACCGGCTTTATTTCCCTTTTCAACTGGGCGGTGATAACTATTACCTATATCCGCTTCCGCCAGAAGTTACCCCGGTTCAAGGCGCCTTTTACCGTACCGGGTTATCCCTACCTGCCCTATACATCTCTGTTACTTCTGCTGGTTGTGGTGGCTTCGGTCCCCCTAGCCCGCGGCCAGATCCCTGGAATGGTTAGTGGATTGTTGCTGGCCATCGCATACGCAATGGTATTTTTCCTTTTTGTCAGACGGCGCTATAAAGCGACCGCATAAATAAGAGCAGCGCAGAACTCGCCTTAAACAGGCCTGAAAATCCGGCTTGTCAAGCGTGAATGAAGCTATCAGGTAAAAGCTCGTCAGTGCCTATGGATTGACGCTCTCTAAATTTATTGGCGGGAGGATTCATTAAGGTACAGAACGGTGCGTTTGCAAATGTTTGCAAATACGCTATCCTGTGCTCTGAAATGCAGGAGGGACAAGGGCTGTGTTGCTCATCGTCAACGCCGACGACTTCGGTTATACGGTGGGAGTAAACCGGGGGATTATTAAAGCCATGGAATGCGGGGTGGTCACCAGTACCAGCATGATGGCCAACCAGCCGGGTACCGGGGATGCTCTGGCTGTTTTATGCCGGGGTAGGCTAAAGGTCACTGGGGTACACCTTTGCTTGACGGCGGGCAGGCCCCTGTGCGACCCGGCAGCCGTACCTTCACTGGTAGATGGCCGGGGATGGTTTAAAAAAAGGGACGCCCTTTTCGCGGGGCCCTTAAACGCAGAGGAAGTGAGGCGAGAATTCCTGGCCCAGGTGGAAAAGGTCATGACGGCAGGGGTATGGATAAGCCACCTGGATACACACCATCATGTCCACACACATCCCGTAATATTGGAAGCCCTGCTGGATGTGGCCCGGCGCTACGGGCTGCCTGTGCGGAGCCTGGACACTTCCATGCGCCAGAGGCTTATCCGGCAAGGTGTGCCTACTACCGATTACTTTTGCGGCGACTGGTTTGGTGAGCAGGTTTCCGGGGAATCGTTTCGCCGGTTAGTTACTACCGGGCTGCAGAGCAGTGCCGTCGTAATGGAGTTGATGACCCATCCCGGTATAGTGGATGAAGAACTGAGGCAGCGGAGCAGCTACACCTGGCAGCGGGAGAGGGAACTGGCCATACTCTGTGACCCGGGCACCAAGGAATGGCTGTTCGATCAGGGAGTCAAACTGGGGAGTTATCTAGATCTGGCAGGTTTCCCCCCTGGTTAGAGTTTGCCGGCCACTTCATGAAGGTGGGAGCCGGTTTGCTGCAGTTTCTCCACCATTTCAGCTATCTTTTCCATTGTCCTCGCCTGCTCCTGGGTTATGGCGCTATTTTTTTCAATGGCGGCGGTAAACCCCTTCAATGGAATTCTTGAACTGGTTTAAAATCTTCTCTATCTCTTCTGGCGCTGCTTTCTTCGGCCAGCTTGCGTACTTCCTGGGCTACTACCACGGCAAATCCCCGCCCCACCTGGCCGGCCCGGGTCGCTTCAATGGCGGCGTTCAATCCCAGGAGCTTGGTTTGGTCGGCCACATTCTGGAAGTAATTCGGCAAAAATTAAACTTTCCTTGCCGGGGTCCGAAAAAATTTCGTGTAACTTGAAATAACAAAGGCGGCCGGTGATCCCGCAATAAGGAAAACAAGGGATACCGCCGCCCGGGTGGGCCATGCGAGACCTGCTCATATGACATCTTTTAAGTGTCCCATGAGTTTTAAGCGGAAAAAGACGGCATCAGAAAATTTCCCGTCTTAAGTTTCGCGGACACAAGTGTGTCCTTTCCTCCTGCTATCCTGAGGCAAAAACAAGCAGGGAGGAGGATACCGTGAAAAGGAAGGGTGTTGTGCTCGCACTGGTGGTGCTATGTGTCCTGGGGTTGCTGGCTGCGGTTGGCTCTGGGGAGAGGGCCAGGAAAACCAGGAACCTGGAGGATTACCTGAAGAGCATGATGCCGGTCATTGACGAGACGGAGAAGCTTGCCGCAACGTGGGACGAACTGCGCCAGCAATCAGCCGCCGGGCGCATCAGCGACCTCGAGTTTGGCGCGCGGGTTCTCAATGACCTGATGCCCAGGACACGCGACCTCGCCGAAAGGGCGGAGGCCCTTTCCGCAGACGTGGCCCCGGAACTGAGGGATGCCCACGAAGAGCTGATCAACGCGCTCAACCTGAATTTGCAGGCGTTCTCCGAAGTTGTGGCAGCCGTTGACACCGGGGACTATTCAAGAATCACTTCGGCGAACAGGCTTTTGTCCGATGCCCGAGCTGCGGAGCGCCGCTACGTGCAGAAGCTCGACGAACTGGCAGCAGAGTATGGTATCAAGCTCGGGGGTGTCAATTCTCACTTTAATTTAGCCCAACCCCTGCCCATTTTCGCAGACTAAACAATCTGCAACTATTTCCGATACCAGAATAATCTGCAACTGCTTCGCATATTGTTTTGGTATTTCAGGTCAGTCAGTCCGTCTATTCACCAGAATATGACAACCAGTGATTGACCCCTTTTCTTCCGGCTGTGGAACAGGTAGAATATTTGCTGGAAGTGACCGCCATGCAGCAGATATTTTACACG
>NZ_FQZM01000026.1 GCF_900142025.1 Desulfofundulus thermosubterraneus DSM 16057
GGCGGCGCACCATTCTCTGACGCTTTGCCCACTCATCTTGTATTCGGCTATTCGGGTTTCCCATAGCGCTTCCCGTTCGGCTTTGGTCATAAGAAAAAATCCTCCTCATCGAGCTTTTATCTGAGGAAGATTATCCCTTAAACTTGGGTATTATGCCAAGGTGGGTTGTATTTGACGCTTACAAAACGGCAAGGATGGCGGTGTTCGGCTTGAACACGTTAAGGGACACCCGCGGCGGTAAGATGCAGCGGGCACGGCGAAAAGCGGGTGTAGGGGATGGACCGGGTACGTGTAAAGGGCGCCGGCCAGGGAGGGTACGGGATAATTACGGGATGAAAGTGACGGTTAGAGGTACTCCTCCAGGTCGGAGAGGGTGTTTATTTCAAAGATGTTTTCCAGGATGAGCCCCAGGGCGTATTCATCCAGGGACTTGATTTTATCCACATAGGGGCGCGGTATTTTCTTGAACTTTTTATGCAAAAGCTTCAAAACACTCTCCCTGAGGGTTTCCTGCCGGCCTTTTTCCATACCCTTCTCCATGCCTTTTTCAAAAATTCTCCTGTAGCCGGCCGACTCTTCGATGTTCAGCATCTTTTCCACCTCCCGGAAGATTTGTTCAATGACCGGTTTATCAAAGACTAGTCCAGCGAAAATTTCCGCCCTGAGCAGGGATTGGCGCTTCTCCTCGATGTTTAACGGGGCGTGGACAATGGTCTCAACGCACTCCCTCAAAAACTCCTCTTTTTTTTGTTTTCTTTTTTTCCGGTCGGTGAGCGGTAAAAGTGCATACAGGCAGGTGTTACCTGAATTTTTGATCTCTTCCAGGGCAATGCTTCCCAGGTCAACGGCCCTGTACCGGTAATCCAGGTGGTTTTGCGGACCGAAACTGTATTCCAGGCCGTCGGCCATGGTCATTTCCCGCTCACCGAAATAAATGAGGATCTGGTAAACGGGCAGCCTGTATTTCTGCTGCAGTTCCGTTGCGTATCTCAGCATGCGGAAAGGGATGTCACTGTCGTTGGTGCTTTGGAATTCCAGATGCACGGCGGCGGGTCCGAATTCGGTCCGGCACTCCAGGATGAGGTCGCTTCTCTTAATCTCCACCCTGGGGAACTCGATGTTCAAATGCCTGACGACTTCCGCACTCAGGCTGGCGAAAAAACCGACCAGTTCTTCTTCGCTGTCGGCGAAAAGTTCTTTTACGGTTATGTCGTATTTATTTCCGGGAAAGGCATCTGCCATTACCATCACCACTTTGATCTTAACAGAGCCGGTGCGGGATGGCAACATATAGATGTACCGGGGCCGTGTAAAATTTAAGCAGGTGTCCACGACGCATTAGGCGCCATTAACAGCGGATAAAACGGCGGGCGAGTACAGAGTTACCTGCTGGATCTTAATACGAACTAACCGCCTTCTCCGCTTGACAGGCTGCTTGAGTTCTGGTAAAACAAAAGTGGCAAGTAACCAATTAGTTACCAGGGTGGTGATCATGGAGTCGCGTGTTAATCGCACCAGGGACGCAGGGGCCACAAAAGCCCGGATCCTGGAAGCCGCCCGGAGCGTTTTTGCGGCTAAAGGTTACAATGCCGCCCGGGTGGATGAAATTGTGGCGCTGGCCCGGGTAAACAAGCGCATGGTATATCATTACTACGGCAGCAAGGAAGGCCTTTATCTGGCGGTTTTAGGGGACAGTTTCAGCCGCATTTTCTCTTTAAACCGGGAGGTGCTGGCGGGGAAGGGGGATGTTCTATCCCGGGCGAGGGCGGTTATAACCCAGTATTTTTATTTTCTCGCTGCAAACCCGGATGTGGTCAGGTTAATGGGATGGGAAACCCTCCAGGGCGGCCAGCATGCCCGCCGGGTTTTGCCGGACATATTCAGTGCCGGCCTGGAAGACCTGGAAAATGTTTTACGGCAGGGGGTTCAGGAAGGGATTTTCCGCAAAGACGTGGACATCCGCCGGCTGGTGATCAGCGTCAGCGGTCTTTGCCTGAACTATTTTTCCCGCCGTGAGATGCTTCATTTCCTCTGGCCCCGGGATATACTGCACCCCGAAATGTTGCAGGAGCACCTGGATCACGTGCTGGACCTGGTTTTTTGCGGCATTCTGTCACCCGGGGTATCCTTTGAGGTAAAACACACCGGAGTGGATCAAATGGAGGATTAATTATGATGGCCCGAAGTGAAAAACAAAAGCCTGGTTTTCCGGTTTACCTGGTACTTCTTGTTTTGTTTTGTGCGGCCCTGTTTTTAAACGGGTGCGCCAGTGATAAAACACCGGCTCCGGAGCAGAAGACGTTCAGCGGAATGGTCAATGCCCCGGAGGTGGATGTAACCACCAAGATACCTGGCCGGGTGGTCAAACTGCTGGTTCGGGAAGGGGATAGCGTGGCCCAGGGCCAATTGGTGGCCGAAATTGACAGTACGGATCTCAGGGCAAAGGAAAAAGCGGCGCTGGCGGCGGTGGAAGCAGCCAGTGCGGCCATGCAGAAGGCGAAGGCCGGCATGGAAGCGGCGGAAGCGACGGCTGCCAAGGCCCGGGCGGCCCTGGGTGCCGTCAGTGAAAGTGCAGATGCCGCCCTGGCTAAGGCGCAGGCCGGTCTGGAAAAGGCCCGGGAGGACGCTTCCCTGGCCGGTCAGACCTATAAGCGCATTGAAGTTTTGTACCAGAATGGTGCTGCCACTGCCCAGCAGCTGGATGAGGCCAAAAATAAGCTGGCTGCGGCCAACGCAGCCCTGGAGGCGGCCCGGGCCGATCTGGCGGCGGCTGAGGCACAGAAGGACCAGGTGAATGTCTACCGGGCGGAACTGGCAGCAGCCATGGCGGCCCGGGCGGCTGCGGAGGCCGACCTGAACTCGGCCCGTGCTGCCTACGACCGGGCCCGGGCGGAATTGCAGGAGGTCCGGGCCAACCTTTTGGAAACGCAGCTCAGGGCGCCGATGGCGGGTACGGTTACTTCCCGTAACGTGGAGCAGGGAGAGATGGTTTCCACCGGGATGCCCATTTTAACCATTACCGGCCGGGACAGGAACTGGGTGGATGTAAAAGTACCGGAAACAGTGCTCGGCAAGATATCCTTGAACAAAGAGGTGACGGTGACCAGTGCGGCCTTTCCGGGGAAAAAATTCAAGGGTAAAGTAACAGCCATCAATAAAAAAGCGGACTTTGCCACTTACCGGGCCACCAACGAGCGGGGAGACAGGGACATCATGGCCTTTAACGTGAAGGTAACCTTAAACAACCCCTCTTTCTGGCCCGGGATGATGGTTGAGGTGAATTTTGAGTGAAAAGGGGCATCTTGAGCCAAATCGCTTATGTATCCCGGCGGGAGTGGTGCTACATGCGGGGCAACCGCCGGTTGATGATTATTCTGGTGGGTGTGCCCTTCCTGTACATAACTCTTTTCGGAATTTTGTACAGCCGTCATGTAATCACGGAGATACCCACCGTGGTTTATGACCAGAACGATACGGGAATGAGCCGTGAGGTAATACAGGCCTTTGGGGACTCACAGAAATTCCGCCTGGTTGGCCGGGTGTACAGTGAAGCAGAGCTGAGGCAGGTGCTGGAGACCCGCAGGGCGATAGCGGCACTGGTCATCCCGCCCGACTTCCAGCAGCAGGTGAAGAGCGGGCGGGCATCGCCCCTGCTGGTCGTTGTTAACGGCACGAATATGCTGTTCAGCAACGCGGTGCTGGCCGCCGCTTCCGAGATTACCGGCACCCTCTCAGCCGGGGTGAGCGTGGCCAGAATGGAAGGGCAGGGCATGCTGCCGTCAAGGGCACTGGATACCGCCCTTCCTTTGAGTTTACGTTTGCGGGTCTGGTACAACCCTACCTTTAACTACACCAATTTTTTACTTCTGGGCCTGGTGGCCACTGCTTTGCAGCAAATTGCCCTGCTTTACGTGGCTGTGGCCGTCAGCCGGGAGAAGGAAACGGGTACCCTTGGCGAGTTAAAACGGGCCGGCATTTCCGCCCCGGCGGTGGTGCTGGGCAAGGTTATCCCCTACCTGGCGGTAAACCTGGCCACTTTAAACGGTGTATTGCTGATGGTTTTCACCCTGTTCCAGATCCCCTTCCGGGGGAACCTGCTGTTGCTGGGGCTGCTGGAGCTGCTTTTCTTTGCCGGCATACACGCCCTGGGCATTTTCCTTTCAGTGGTCTGCCGCAGCGAGCTGGAAGCCACCCAGCTGGCCATGCTGGTGGCCGTGCCGTCGTTTCTGTTTTCCGGCTACACCTGGCCGGTGGAAGCCATGCCGCCCGTGGCCCGCGCCGTCTCAGCGGTGCTCCCGCTGACCTACTTTGCCGGCAACCTGCGGGATATTGCCCTGATGGGAGCGAGCCTGCCGGTACTGGCCCGTGATCTGGCCGTCCTGGCCGGTTTGTCCATCGTTTTCCTGCCCCTGTCCATATTTTTCTTCGCCCGGCAGTACCGTCAATATGAGCATGCAAGCCCAACTGGTTCTTGAAAACCATCCCGAAAAAGGGGATGGTTTTTCTTTATACGCGGAATTGAACACAAATAATGCCTATCTTCTAAGGTAAGTAATCCTCCAGATCAGCCAGGGTGTTTATTTCAAAGATATTATCAAGGATCAGCCCCAGGGCGTATTCATCGAGGGACTTGATTTTATCCACATAAGGGCGGGGCACTTTCTTGAACTTTTTGTGCAAAAGCTTCAAAACACTCTCCCTGAGGGTTTCCTGCCGGCCTTTTTCCATGCCCTTCTCAATGCCCTTCTCCATGCCTTGCTGTATTCCCTTTTCGACACCCTTTTTGAAAATCCGCTGATAACCGGCCGATTCTTCGATGTTCAGCATGGTTTCCACCTCCCGGAAGATTTGTTCGATAATTTTCTCTTCAAGATACAGACCGGCAAATATCTCCGCTCGCAGAAGGGTCTTTCTTTTTTCCTCCGTGGTGACGGAAGCCTGCAAGATATCCAGCACGCATTCCCGTAAAAAGGCCTCCGGGTGTTGCTTTCTTCTCGTTCTGTCGGCCAGTGGCAGCAGTGCATAAAGTGTATAGTTATTTGTCTTTTTGATTTCCTCCCGGGATATGCTGCCCAGGTCGACGGCCCTGTACCGGTAATCCAGGTGGTTTTGCGGACCGAAACTGTATTCCAGGCCGTCAGCCATAGCCATTTCCCGCTCACCGAAATAAACGAGGATCTGATAAACGGGCAACCTGTATTTCTGCTGCAGTTCCGTTGCGTATCTCAGCATGCGGAAAGGGATGTCGCTGTCGTTGGTGCTTTGAAATTCCAGGTGCACGGCGGCGGGTCCGAATTCAGTCCGGCACTCCAGGATGAGGTCGCTTCTCTTAATCTCCACCCTGGGGAACTCGATGTTCAAATGCCTGATGATTTCCGCTCTCAGGCTGGCAAAAAAACCGACCAGTTCTTCTTCGCTGTCGGCGAAAAGTTCTTTTACGGTTATGTCGTATTTATTTCCGGGAAAGGCATCTACCATTACCATCACCACCTTGATCTTAACAGAGCCGGTGCGGGATGGCAACATATAGATGTGCTGGCGGTAAAAACGAAATCATGCTGCCCGCGGTGGCCGGTACGGCCACCATTGTGGCGGTATGGTTACCCCGGTGGCCTGTTCCCTGTTTGACGATCTGGGAAGATACTGTTGCATAACTATCTTGCCGGTGGTCGTCCCCCGTCGCTCCGTGCTGCGGGCCGGACGAAACATCGGCTTGCCTCGGAGCGAACCTGGCAGCGCTGCATATGCGCCGGAAGTCTTTTTTTCTCATGGATAGTTACAGCCTAAGCAGCCCAACCATTATATCGACACTGTTACCAGCGCGATTCGCGCTGCCGGTTCGCTAACCTCGGCTGCGCCGTGTTTCGTATCCGGCCCTCCAGCCCAGCACTCACTGGTAAAGCACTTCTTCGAAGTAGCGTTGCAGGCACATGAGCAATGGCTATTTTAAAGAGAGAGGTGTTCCAGTGAGTGCTGGGTCGCTCCTTATGGGACGACCGCCGCCTACCTAGTTTCTGGTTTTGCGACAGTATCGGGAAAAGTGTTTGAAAAGTCTCCCGGAGCAGAGATTGTAAGGACCTGCTCGCACGAAATTCATTAAAAAGTGTACAAAAACCATCCGGGCATCGTCTCCCGGAATGATGTGAAAATCATGGTCCCCGAGGACGAAAAAACCTTGACTGCACCTGTTTGCCAGGGGTATACTGGGGGTGAAAATTAGTTAAACGGTTTAACAATAATTTAACAAGTTGAAACCGGACAGGAAAAAGGAGGGCTGAAACTTGGGCCGCATTCTCACAGTGTTTATCCTCATAGCTTCTTTGCTCGTACCACCCTTTGCCTGGGCCAAAGAGCCGGCCACGCCCGAGCTGACCCTGAACCAGGCGATAGCCCTGGCCCTGGCGCACAGCGAATCGGTGAAAAAGGCGGAAAAGGAAATCGATCGTACCTATGAGTGGCGTGAGGAAAGGGCTGACCAGCTCGACTACGTACCCACGACGCCCCCGGGCAACCCGATGGTGGAAATAGCCTGGAGCAACCTCCTGGCTGCCGACCTGACCTGGCGCATGTCCAAGAAAAGTTTGACCGCCGAGCAGGACAAGGTGGCCCTGGACGCGTGCAAAAAATACTGGGATGTGTTGAAGGCCCGGGAAAAAGTGCGGGCGGCGGAAGAAGGGTTGAAAAAAGCCGACTGGGAGCTGCGCAAGGCGCGGGCCAATTTTCAGGTGGGGATGATCCCGCAGGCCGCCCTGGTGGCGGCGGAAGCCGGGCTGGCCCAGGCCAGGGCCGCTCTGGAAGTGGCGAAAAACGATCTTGACAACGCCTATGCCGCTTTCAACCGGCTGGTGGGCCTGTGGCCCCAGGACCGGCCGGTGCTGGTGGACGGGGTGAACTTTAACCCGCTGCAGGTGTCCGACGTGGAAACCGAGGTGGGCCGGATAGTGGACGAAAGCCCCACCGTCTGGCTGGCCAGCGAAAAGGTGACGTTGCAGAAATACTATGAAGACATGATGTTCTATACCGGCGAGTACCGGCCCTACCAGGTAAGAAAAATAGAAGTCGAGCAGGCCGAGCTGGATGCCGCCACCGCCAGGAAAATGATGGAGGAGATAACCCGGTCCCTCTACTACAGCGCCAAAAGCCTGGAAGAATCCTACCAGGCCCTGCAGGAGGGGGTAAAAACCGCCGAAGAAAACCTGCGGGTGACGAAGGTGAAATACGACGTGGGTATGGCCACCCGGGCCGAGGTGGCGGCCGCCGAGGCAGCCCTGGCGGAGGCGAAACAAAAGGCGCTGGAGATAGCCTGCCAGCATGCCTACCTCAAGCTGGCCTTTGAAAAGCCCTGGGCCTACATCAGTCTGGCCGCCGCCGGTGGCGGTGCGGGCGGCAGCGGTGCTTCAGGAAATACCCGGAGTTAACCCGGCAGTGATGAAAAAACCCCTGTCCTTTAAAAGGGCAGGGGGCTATTGTTTCAGGAGTTGAGGGCCTTCCTCCAGCCGGGCCCGTAGCGGTAGATTGGAACCTTGACAGGCCCCGCATGATGATGGCTGTTGAATGCAGGTTTTGCTTTTGCCTGAAGAGCAAGGGGTATTAAGAAGCGCCTTACCAGGGCTTATTAACATGTTTGAAGTAAAATTTTCTAGTAAGCAGGAAATCGAACATGCTTTCGCGAATACCATTAATACAGCTGGATGTAATATGGTTAAAGATGGTGAGGGGGTGGAACTATAAAATTTCCGGATAAACTTTTTCGTGACCCTGTACACGGGTATGGGGTATATTCGCCTGCCCGAGGTACTGAAGCCATTGGTTGATACCCGGGAGTTTCAGCGACTCAAACGTATCCGCCACCTGGGTCTTTCATCAGTTACTTATCATGGTTCTGAACACACTCGTTTTGGTCACTCGTTGGGCGTATTCCATTTGTTTGAAAAATTGGTGGCTGAGCTGGAATACAAAGGTCATAAGTTTTCTGATGAGGAAAAGGTGCTGGGTGGATGCACCGCTCTATTTCATGATATTGGTCACGGCCCGTTGTCTCATGTGCTGGAAGGTGTGCTGCCTGGTAAAAAACATGAGAATTGGACCCAGGAAATTATTTTGGGGCCAACTGAGATACATTGCTCCCTGACGATAATCGATTCTCACCTTCCGGAAAAAATATGTGAGGTGCTCAGAGGAGATCCTAAATGGCAGCTCTTGACAAATATTATAAAGTCCCAGATTGATATTGACCGTATACGCGGAATTGAAACACAAATAATGCCTATCTTCTAAGGTAAGTAATCCTCCAGATCAGCCAGGGTGTTTATTTCAAAGATATTGTCAAGGATCAGCCCCAGGGCGTATTCATCGAGGGTTTTTATTTTATCCACATAAGGGCGGGGTATTTTCTTAAACTTTTTGTGCAAAAGCTTCAAAACACTCTCCCTGAGGGTTTCCTGCCGGCCTTTTTTCATGCCTTTTTCAATACCTTTTTCAATACCTATTTCAATGCCCTGCTGTATTCCCTTTTCGACACCCTTTTTGAAAATCCGCTGATAACCGGCCGATTCTTCGATATTCAGCATGGTTTCCACCTCCTGGAAGATTTGTTCGATAATTTTCTCTTCAAGATACAGGCCGGCAAATATCTCCGCTCGCAGAAGGGTCTTTCTTTTTTCCTCCGTGGTAACGGGAGCCTGCAAGATATCCAGCACGCATTCCCGTAAAAAGGCCTCCGGGTGCTGCCTTCTTCTCGGTCTGTCGGCCAGTGGCAGCAGTGCATAAAGTGTATAGTTGTTCGTTTTTTTGATTTCCTCCCGGGTTATGCTGCCCAGATCGACGGCCCTGTAGCGGTAATCCAGGTGGTTTTGCGGACCGAAGCTGTATACCAGGCCGTCAGCCATGGTCATTTCCCTCTCACCGAAATAAATGAGGATCTGGTAAACGGGCAATCTGTATTTATGCTGCAGTTCTGTTGCGTATCTTAACATGCGGAAAGGGATGTCGCTGTCGTTGGTGCTTTGAAATTCCAGGTGCACGGCGGCGGGGCCCAATTCTGTCCGGCACTCCAGGATGAGGTCGCTCCTTTTTTTCTCCACCCGGGCAAACTCGATGTTTAGATGCTGGATCACTTTCGTTTTCAGGTGGCCAAAAAAGCTGATCAGTTCTTCCTCGCCGTCACCAAACAGTTCCTTTATGGTCGTATCGTATCTGTCCCGGGGCAGGTTTTCGGTCATAATATCACCAATTTGATTTTAACAGATACGGCAATGGGTGGCAATATAATCTGCCCGCCCTTTTTGTTCTGGGATTCACGGCTCGCAGATGAAGGCTGACTTGCGGCCGGGCCCGTAGCGGTAGACCAGGAAGTGACGGTCGAAGGTAAAGACCCGTTCAATGCGCAGCCTCTCCATGACGGCAAAAGTGGTGCAATCTGTAAAACTGAAATCCTGGTCGGGGAATGCATGCATTATCTGCCACGCTGCCTCCAAGTCCGGCTGTTCGAGTGCGATTACAGGAGTGCCGGTTTCGCGCAGCATTTGCCAGAAGGTCTGGGCGGCATGACGGCCCAGGCGGGCGGCCAGTAAAGCCCATGTTTCCACCAGGATGGCAACGGTCGTTAGAAGCGGGACTTTGCCGGCCACCTTTTCGTAAAAGTTTCTCGCCCGTTCATGGTTTCGATCTGAGATGTCGCAGACCGCGTACCAGGCGCCTGTATCAACCATTATGGTCACGGTCCAACGCCTCCGCCAGGTAATAGTCGTGTCGCTCAGAAACGTCATTCCTGCCGCTTGCCCCCATGCCTATAATCCGCAGGAATGCTTCTTTAGGAGCTTTCCTTCCCCCCCGCCTTTCCAGGTGTTCAGAAACGATTTGCCGGATCAGTTCGGCGAGCGAGATGCCCTTTCTTCTTGCTTCGTTCAAGAGCGCGCGGTGCTGGTCGGGGTGAAGATAAATTTGAGTCCGCTGCATGATACATCGCCTCCATCAACATTATAATGTTATAGCTGGCTTTCGTCAATTAGGTCTACTTTCCTGTACAATTTCACATAATTTTTCTCCCGGGGGGGGGGGGGGGTGATGACAAACATCACGGGCTCCATAGTATTTGGAGGCTATGAACCGCATCATTTTTTTGTTGACAAGGTCTTCCTTGTGTCCATATACTTAACTTGGTGAACTTTTTGCGACGTTAATTTTTTCGACGGGAAGGGTGACGGAGGTGAGCAACCAAAAATTGTCCGCCTGGCTGGACAGGCTGGAAGAGGTGTTCAACCAGGTGGCCAGGCGGCTTCATGCCGAGCTGGATCACCACCTAATGGAGGGCCTGACCGGGAGCCAGTTTATTGTGCTCATGCGCATCTTCCGGCGTGGGCGCATGAGTGTGTCCGAGGTGGCCGGGGATATGAGGGTATCACTGAGTGCCATCACCGCGCTGGTGGACAGACTGCACCGGGCGGGTTTTGTGGAGCGCCGTCGGGATGAGGACGACCGGCGAGTGGTGTGGCTTGAACTGACGCCCAAAGGGGAGGAGGTCGTGCGTTCCTGCCTGGCCACCAGAAGGCGGGTGATGGAAAAATATTTGGGCCAGCTTCCGGAAGAAGACGTGGAGCAACTGGTACGAATCTACGAGAAATTACTGTCCATTTTGATACGTGAGGGGGCGGGGGACGCCGGGGGAAGGTCCGGTCACAGCAGGGGTGGGCCGGAAGCGTCTTCCGAAGGCGGCAGGAATGCTCCTCAAGCGGAATAATTGAGGCAATAGAAACGGACGGTCAACCCCGGAAAGTTGGGGGGATGCCCGTATGAGAGGGAGGCCTCCCGACTACCGGCTATGGTTGAGAGTATTTACCTGGGGAGAGTGAAGAGGAATGCCTAGAGGAAAAATCGCTCTGGTAATTGCCCTGGTGGCCCTGGTGCTGGCCGCCGGATGCGGGAAAAAGCAGGCAACCGCCCCGGCCGGTGCCGGCCCCGCGGTGGTCAGTACGGCCAAAGCAGCCACGGGATTGCTTGACAACCGGGCGGTGGTAAGCGGTAAACTGGAGGCCGTTCAAACTGCCAGCATCGTTTCGAAAGTACCCGGCAAGGTGGCCAAAGTGCACGTGGATGTTGGGGACCGGGTTAGCGCCGGGCAGGTCCTGGTTACCCTGGAGAACAAAGACCTGGCGGACCGGGTGACCCAGGCACAGGCTGCCGTAGCTCAGGCCGAAGCGGGGCTGGCCCAGGCGGAAGCGGGGTTAAAGTCGGCTCGATCAGCCCTGGAGAACGCCCGGGACAACTTTGCCGTGGCCGAAGCCAATTACAAGCGGGCCCGGGAACTGCTGGCCATGGGAGCCATTCCCCAGGCCGTCTTTGAAAGCCAGTACGAACTGCCCTACAAGCAGGCCAAACAGGCTCTGGAGGGCACTGTCCCTGCGCAGGTGGAACAGGCCCAGGCAATGGTTAAAGTGCAGCAGGCGGCATTGTCCAGCGCCCGGGCGCAGCTGGCCCTGGCCCGGTCGAGTTATGAGGACAGTTTCATCAGGGCGCCCTTTTCCGGCGTGGTTACCGCCCGGAACGTGAATCCGGGGGAGATGGCGGCCACCATGCCCGTCATTTCCATGGCCAATATCGACCGGGTGGTGGTCAAGGCTACCGTGGGCGAGGATCACATCAATCAGTTGAAGCAGGGGGAAAAAGTACAGGTGAAGATCGGGGCTGTATCGGCCCAACCCTTTACCGGCGTGATTACCAGCATTGCTCCGGCCGCCGACCCCACGACCAAAGCATTCCCCATCAAAGTTGAAATTGACAACCCCAAACACCTCTTGAAGCCGGGTATGTTTGCGGAGGTGCAGCTGCCCTCTTCGGGGCAGAAGCAGCTATTGGTCCCCCGGGAAGCGGTGGTAAAAGACGGGGAGCGGGATTACGTGTGGGTGGTCAAACAGGGCAAAGTCCAGCGCCGCGAGATAAAGGCGGGAGAATCGGACGGCAGGTACATTGCCGTTATTTCCGGCCTGGAGGCGGGGGAAGAGGTGGTCACCGCCGGCCAGGAGAGCCTGCAGGATGAAGCCAGGGTGACGGTCAAGAACTGACGTGGGCCGGCCCCGCCTCATGGGCGCGGCCCCCGTCACCGGCGACGCCCGTGCCCCGGCGAAACAAACGGGGGGCCACCCGGAAATATACGGTTCCAAAGGCGCCGGTCATCCCCGTGCTGAAATATTAAATAGCTCGGGAGGCGGGAAGGTAGGGTAGATTTTCCAGGTGAAGATCGTTAAGGGAAATACCCCTTTCCCTGGCGGCGACGATTTCAATTGCAATTAACTCCCCATTTTCATCTACCTCTACAGTTATGCCGGGGTTGATATCGAAAGAGTCATCTGGTCTGGCTTCGCGAAGGAGAATATAAAGGACATCGCCTTCAAAATCATAGGTGATTTTCATTGGTAGCACCTCCTTTTATTTGTCCGGGCCTTTGCGGCGTACGGTAACCGTTATGATAGTTATAGTCGATTCTTCCATGATTACGGTTATTCGTAGCCATTTGTTGCGGTATGGCTGCCAGAGATTTTTTCGCCCGTGAATGCTTGGTGTAATGGCGAGGGGGGACTTGATGGCATTGAGTACATCATTTTCTGTCAAACCTTCGTAGGCTCTAAATAAGCGCAATCGATTTTTGGCATGACGTATCCATTTTATTTGCAATGGGCACCATCTGCTTTCCCGAACCGGTTACTTGAAAATGCCATGGATGTACTTTATTTTATGTTATCAAAGTGCCATATAGAAGGCAAGGAATAAACTCCATCTTCGTGACCATGGCATCCAAAGAATGTTTAAGCCTGTTTTAATTATCGCCGTGCTTGCGCAGGAGGTTTTTCAGTGAATGAAAATAACTGATACATCCATCCAGCGCCCCATGCTGGTGGCCGTGCTGGTGACCGTACTGCTGATCCTGGGCGGCGTCTCTTTAAGCCGCCTGGCCATTGACCTGTGGCCCGAAATGAACCTGCCTGTGGCCGCGGTAGTCACCGAATATCCCGGGGCGGGGCCGGAGGAAGTGGAGCAGCAGGTCACCCGGCCCCTGGAGTCCATCCTGGCCACGGTGAGCAACCTGGATACCATCCGGTCCACCAGCAGCATGGGTACTTCCACCATTATCCTCATGTTTGACTGGGGCACGGACATGAACTACGCCGCCCTGCAGATCCGGGAAAAGGTGGATATCATCCGGCAGTACCTGCCGTCGGGGGTCAAGACACCCATGACTTTCAAGATGGACCCCAACATGATGCCCATCATGCAGCTGGCCCTGTCCTCCGAAGATCCCCGGCGGTTGAAACAGCTTACCGATGATGTAATTCAGCCCCGGCTGGAACGGGTCGGCGGCGTGGCCAGCGTCTGGTCGGCCGGCGGGGTGGAGCGTGAGATCCGGGTGCTGGTGGACCCGGAGCGGCTGGCCGGATACGGCCTGACCTTAAACGGCCTGACTCAGGCCCTTTCGGCGGAAAACCTGAATGTTTCCGGGGGCACCGTACAGGAAGGCACGAAAGATCTGCTGGTGCGGGTGACCGGTGAGTTCCGGGAACTGGACCAGGTGCGCCGGGCGGTGGTGGGTGCTCCGGGAGGGCACCCGGTGCACCTGGGGGATGTGGCTCGGGTGGAGGACGGGCACAAAAAGATCACCCAGTTCAGCCGGGTGGACGGCAAGCCCGGCCTGTCGGTATATATCCAGAAACAGAGCGGCGCCAATACGGTCCAGGTGGCCCGGGCTGTCCACAAGACCCTGGATGAATTGAAGAAGGAGCTGCCCGGGGTCCGCTTTGACGTGGTCATGGACCAGTCGGAATTCATTGAGCGAAGCATCAACCACGTGGTGAAGGAAATCCTGGTGGGCGGCTTCCTGGCCATGCTGGTGATGTGGATTTTCCTGCGCAACCTGCGCAGCACCCTGATCATTTCCACGTCCATTCCCATTTCCATCATCGGCACCTTTGTGCTCATTTACTTTAATGATATGACCCTTAACCTGATCACCATGGGCGGCCTGGCCCTGGGGGTCGGCCTGATCGTGGACGACGCCATCGTGGTGCTGGAGAATATCTACCGCCACCGCCAGCTGGGCTACGGTCTGGTGGAGGCCGCCCGGGTGGCCACCGACGAGGTGGGCGGGGCGGTCATTGCTTCCACCCTGACCACCATGGCCGTCTTCCTGCCCGTGGTTTTTGTGAAGGGCCTGGCGGCCCAGCTGTTCACTCCCCTGGCTTTGACGGTATCCTTTGCTATTTTCACCTCCCTGGTGGTGGCCCTCACCCTGGTGCCCCTGATGGCCAGCCGCTGGCTCCACCTTGAGGAGGAGTCAGCGGTGCCGGTATCGGAAGAGAGTGCTTCACCGGGCAGTGCCGCCTCCGGCCTGCGGGGCTGGCGGAAGCTCTACAAACTGTCGGAGCGCTGGTTCAACAATTTAAATAACGCCTACCGCCGGTTACTGGAGTGGGCGTTGAATCACCGGCGGCGAGTAATCATCATCGTGTCGGTGCTCTTTGTCCTGAGCCTGGCGGCCTTCCCCCTGGTGGGCTTCGAGTTCATGCCCTCCATGGACCAGGGGCAGGTGAGCATTACCGTGGAAATGCCCCGGGGCACCTCCCTGGAGGAAACCAACCGGGTGGCCACCCGCATCGAAAAAATGGTGCAAGATCCCTGGGTGGAGAGCATTTTTACCGGGGTGGGCTTCACCGGCACCCAGGGTATGTGGGGGGAAAGCTCCACCGACGTTGCCCAGATCACCCTGCAGCTGGTGGATAAATCCCGGCGCAGCGTTACCGCCGACGAGGTGGCGGAAATTTTACGCCAGAGGTTGAAGGAGATCCCCGGGGCCAAGATCAAGGTAAGCACCGTGGAAGAAGGCGGGGGCATGATGGGCGGCGGCGCCCCGGTGCAAATCCAGGTGCGGGGCGATGATATGGCCACCCTCACCCGGCTGGGCGACCGGGTGGCGGAACTGGTGCGCCGGGTGCCGGGTACCCGGGAGGTGGCCAGCAGCCTCCAGGAGGGCCGCCCCGAGGTGCAGGTGCTGGTTCACCGGGACCGGGCGGCGGCTTACGGGCTGTCCCCGGCGGAGGTGGCCTCCACCGTGCGCACGGCCGTTGATGGCACCGTAGCCACCCGCTACCGCACCGGCGGGGAAGAGGTGGATATCCGGGTGCAGCTTCGCGATGATGCGGTGACCCGCCTGCCCGATTTATCAACCCTGACCATTTTATCCCCTACCGGTGCGTCCGTACCTTTAAGTCAGGTGGCGGAAATAGTGGAAACCCGGGGGCCCCACGCCATTGACCGGCAGGACCAGACGCGGCTGGTAACCGTTACCGCCCAGCTGGCGGGGCGGGACCTGGGCAGCGTGATTAAGGATATTCAGGCCGGGTTGAAAGGCCTTTCCCTGCCTCCCGGATACACCGTGGAATTCAGCGGTGAACAGGAGCAGATGGCCGAAACCTTCGGCGACCTGAGCCTGGCCCTGGTGCTGGCGGTAGTCCTGGTCTACCTGGTGATGGTGGCCCAGTTTGAGTCGGCGTTGTACCCCTTCATCATCATGTTTTCCGTGCCCGTGACCATGGTGGGGGTTACCTTCAGCCTGCTGGTTACCGGTCGTGCCTTTTCCGTGCCCGCCTTCATCGGCCTGATCATGCTGGTGGGTATAGTGGTGAAGAACGCCATAGTTTTTGTGGATTACGTCAACATCCTGCGCCGCAGGGGTCTGGAGCGCCGGGAGGCCATTTTGAAGGCCGGTCCTACCCGCTTGCGCCCCATCCTGATGACAGCGCTCACGGCCATCCTGGCCATGCTGCCTATGGCCCTGGGTATCGGGGAGGGCTCCGAGGGGCAGGCGCCCATGGCCACGGTGGTGGCTGGCGGGTTGGCCTTTTCCACCCTGATCACCCTGGTGCTGGTACCCGTGATTTACACCATCCTGGACGACTGGAGGGAGCGCTGGCAGGCCCGGTGGTCCGGGAGACGGACCGTACCCCTGGAGGCCGTAAATAGAGGTTAGAGGTTAGAGGTCGGAAGTCGGAAAAAAGGGGAGGGAATTCGCATAGTGGATACCATCGGCAGTTCCAACCTCTGACATCTGACTTCTGGACTTCCAAATTGGCCGGAAACCCCGCTGTAGCCCGGGGTTGAGCGTTAGTTTGCCCAGCACTCACAGCAACCGGATTCTCTAATGTAAGTGCGAACTATATACGGCTTATGTCCCTGCGCAGGTAGCTGGAACCGGTGAGTGTTGGGTGAGTGCTGGGGAACGGAGCGAGCGCGTGCAAACGGCAGGCAATTACTATTTTCAGGACAGTTCCTGTTAGGAAAAGCAAGTTGGTGGCCCGGGAAAGCGTCTTGCCTGCGAAAGAGAGGAGGAGAGTGCGGGATGAAAAACAAAAAGGCCATGCTGGCCGTGGCTGCGGTAATGGTGGCCGTCCTTGCCGCCATATCCTTTTACTACTGGCATATGAACCGCTACTACGTCACCACCGAAGATGCCCGAATCGACGGGGATATTTACCGGGTGAGTCCCCAGGTGTCGGGTAAATTGCTGGAGATAAATGTGGAAGAAGGGCAGGCGGTCAGGGCCGGGGATATTGTTGCCCGCCTGGACGACACCACCCTCTCCCCGGCGGCTAACATTGACCTTGCGGTGGTGCGGTCACCCGTAAGCGGCGTGGTGGTTAAAAAGGTGGCTCATGTGGGTGAAATTGCCGCCCCGGGGCAGCCTGTAGTGATGGTTGTCGATCCCTCTGGCCTCTACATCACCGCCAATATCGAGGAGACCGATCTGAAAAAGGTGCGTCCGGGTCAAAAGGTGGACATCACCCTGGATGTCCTGCCGGGGCACAAATTCACGGGCCATGTAGCCCGCATAGGGCGGGCTTCCCTTTCCACCTTCTCCTTGTTGCCCGCCAACACCGGGGGAAGCTTTACCAAGGTGGTGCAGCGGGTGCCAGTGAAGATCGTGTTCGACGAGTATCCCGAAAATTATGTGGAAGTAGGCACCAATGCCCGGGTCAAGATTCATATCCGCTAACCGGGCGGGGGGTTGTATGATCATGTCCAAGGCTAAACCGGCCGTTTCTGAAGAAAACGGTTTTCCCTGGCGGGAATTGTTCATCCTGGTCATCGGTCCCTTTATGGCCATACTGGACGGGAGCATCGTCAATGTGGCCGTACCCAAGCTGATGGCCGTTTTTGGCGTCGGCACGGACAAAGTGCAATGGGTTTTAACCGCCTACCTGCTTACTTCCGGGGTTGTCATTCCGGTCAGCGGGTATCTGGGGGACGTTCTAGGGTACAGGCGCATGTACATCCTATCCCTGGCGGCTTTCACCCTCGGTTCCCTTTTCTGCGGCCTGTCGTGGAGCAACACTTCCCTGGTGGTGGCCAGGGTGTTCCAGGCCGTGGGGGGTGGGATGCTCGTCCCCATCAGCATGGGCATGCTTTTTAAAGTCGTTCCCCGCGGAAAGATGGGTATGGCCATGGGTATCTGGGGTATATCGGCCATGATGGCACCCACCATCGGCCCCACCCTGGGCGGCTACCTGGTGGATGAACTTTCCTGGCACATGATCTTTTTAATCAACCTGCCGGTTGGTTTGCTGGGTATGTTCTTTGCCGCTTTATTCCTGCGGGAAACCCCGCTTTTAAAGGCCAGGTTCGACCTGGTGGGTTGTATCCTGTGCGGGGCCGGCTGCTTTGCCGTTCTGCTGGCTTTGAGCGAAGGGCAGGACAAGGGGTGGACTTCCCAGTACATTGTCACCCTGTTGGCGGCGGCCTTCTTTTTCCTGCTCCTGTTCGTGCTCTGGGAGCTGCAGGAAGAACAACCCATGCTGGATGTGCGGCTGCTGGCCAACCCCGTGTTTGCGGCCAGCCTTTTAACCACCGCCGTGGTGACCATCGGCCTTTTCGGCGGGCTTTTCCTGGTTCCTATTTTTACCCAAAACCTGCTGGGTTTAACACCGACGCAGACGGGCCTGCTCCTGATGCCGGCCGCACTGGCCAGCGGCCTGATGATGCCCATCAGCGGCCGGTTGTACGATAAAATTGGGGCGAAGCCGCTGGCTCTGGTGGGGCTGTCGGTGGTTGCCTTTACGACATGGGAGCTTCATAAAATAAATCTGGACATTTCCACGCACTGGCTGCAAATGATGATGGTGTACCGGTCTCTCGGTATGGGTCTGGCCATGATGCCCATCGGTACTGCAGGTATGGAGGCCGTTCCGGCCAGGCTTTCCGGGCGGGCGTCGGCTTTTAACAACCTGGTGCGCCAGGTTTCGGCTTCCCTGGGCATCGCCTTTCTCACTTACGTCATGACCAGGCGCCAGGCCAACCACTTCAGCTGGCTGGCCGACGGTTTTTCCTGGTCCTCCCCCGTCGCTTATGGAGCCCTCCAGCAGGTCAAGCAGGCCCTGGCCCTGCCCGGGGACAGCGCCCTGGCCGTCATCAGCCTGGCCGCCCAGCGGCAGGCCATGGCCAGCGCCATTGCCGATACCTTCATTGTCAGTGCCGTTATGGTAGCCCTGGCCATACCGCTGTCCCTGTTTCTGGGCAAGAAAGTGAAGGTTGCGGGGGAGGATAGGGATGCTTGACGGTAGGGTTGCGGGGTAGTATTATGGGGTGGGAGGTGAAGGGTATGAAAACTGTAAAGTTATCGATTACCCTGCCCAAGGATCTTGTTGACCAGATGAAAAACCTCACGACGAATATAAGTTCCTTTATAGCTGCTGGAATGAGGGAATATGTTTCCCGGGAACAAAGCCGGCGGGCGATTAAAGAAAGCGCCGGTGCCTGGTCCGATGAAAACCACCCTGAACTGCAAACTGTTGTAGATGTAGAAAAATATGTACGTGAGGTTAGATCAACATGGCGGCGTGCAGAACATTAGGCTGCCTGCTGGATACCAGTGCGGTGATTTTACACCTGCGCAACTTTCCCGGGATGAAAGAACTTTTGCTCGAACTGCTCGATGCCCGGGGGCAGCTTGCCGTTTCAACGGTTACTCTGGTCGAAGTCTGGCAAGGAGTAAAGGCGGGGGAAGAAGGCAAAACCCGCCGCTTTTTTGAAGGGGTATCAGTAATCCCTCTAGATGCCGAATTGGCAGAAAAAGCGGGTGAACTGGCCCGGTCCTTGCGGGAAAAGGGTTTTACCATTGAACTGGCCGATATTATTATTGCCGCAGCGGCGTTAGCAGCAAAAGTACCGGTTTTAACGACCAACCGGCGCCATTTTTCATTTGTTGACGGCTTCGAGGTGTTGGAAATTAACACAATGCTTGCCGGTCGCTGAATGGAACCAAACGGGCTGTAATTCGTCTATTAGCGTGGGAGGGGTTCGGAGTCCATGCACATAAACCTCCTGGGTGCCCGGGTGGATGTGGTGGATCTGTCCGGAGCGGTGGAGAAAGTGGCTGCTTTTGTGGCCACGGGGCGCCCTCACCAGGTAATTACTTTAAACCCAGAAATTTTGTACCGTGCCCAGCAGGAGCCGGAACTGCTGGCCTTAATCAACCGGGCCGACCTGGTCACCGCCGACGGCATCGGCATCGTCTGGGCGGCAAAGGTGGCCGGCACCCCCGTGCCCGGGCGGGTGACGGGCATCGACCTCATGCTGGCGCTGGTGGCCAGGGCCGCCCGGGAAGGCTGGCGCGTCTTTTTACTGGGGGCGGCGCCGGGGGTGGCGGAGGAGGCCGCCCGCCGGCTGCAGGAAAAACACCCGGGGCTTGTGGTGGCCGGCACGCAGCACGGCTATTTCAGGCCGGCTGAAGAGGGACCTTCGGGGGAAGCGGTGGGTACGTCGCCCGCTCATATGCCGGGTAAATCTCCGAACGAAAGTGCCGGTGGACCGCCGGAAAACCCAAAGGACCCAACCGAATGGGACGTGGTGCAACAAATCCGGGGCGCAAAACCCGATCTCCTTTTTGTAGCCCTGGGTGCCCCTAGGCAGGAAAAATTTATCGCCCGGTACAAGCAGGCCCTGGGCGTGCCTGTGGCCATGGGCGTGGGCGGTAGCTTTGATGTAATTGCCGGCCGGGTGGCCAGAGCCCCGGTGTGGATGCAGCGCCTCCACCTGGAATGGCTGGGCCGGCTGCTCCGGGAACCGCGCCGCTGGCGCCGTATGCTGGTGTTGCCCCGCTTTGCCTGGCTGGCCTGGCGAAAAGCGCGGTTGGGGAAATGATTAAGGTTTACCGGAGCGAGCGGGGACCAAACAGGGTGGTTGGAAAGTGGGGATGATTCAGGCAGGAAAGAGAAAGCTTTTGTCGAACCTTAAATTATATGAACTTGTTGGAGGGGTTGAAATGGGAAAAAAATGGCCTGCCGTGGTGGCAGCCGTGTTATTGTGCGGGCTGCTCGCGGTCGGGGGGTATGCCCGGCTGGCGGGGGCGGCGGTGGGCGGGGAGCCCGGTTCCGAGGCTGATCCCCTGGTAAGCAAGAGCTTTGTGGAGGAATATGTGGCCAAATACGTGCGCGAAGCCCTGGGCGAAAGGCAGGGCGGCGGGGATTTCCAGTGGCGGGTGGCTACCGTACCTGCCGGGCAGGAGTTTACCGGCGGTGCGGGAGTGGAATTTATCCTGCGTTCCGGTAAGGCGGTGGCCGTGGATCCCACGGGCAGCGGGATACCGGATGTTACCTCCGGTACCAATCTGACCGCCGGGAAGGCGGTGGCTCCCAACCACCTGTATATCATTCCCAGGGCCGATGGCCGGGGTTTGCGTGCGCAGACCAGCGTAATCATCATGTACCGGGGTGCGGCCGGTAACTAGGCCGGCCTTTATTACCCGACTGGAAAAAGCGGGGTGTTGGCATGGTTAGACGCAGGCGGAGGTGGAGACCAAAACCCCTGTTCCTGCTTTTATTATTGCTTTGTCTGGCGGGGGGAGGCTATTTGCTCGCAGGCCACCTTGGCTTGAGCTGGCCGGGGTTGCCTGCAGTTCCCGAGAACAATGAGGCGCAGGCCGGTCAGCCCCCGGAATCCTTTACCGTGCTGCTCCTGGGCACCGATGCCCGGCCCGGGGAAAAGGTGGGCCGGACCGACAGTATTATTGTGGCCAACGTCGATGGCGAGAAAAAGCGCATTGCCCTGTTATCCATACCCCGGGACACCCGGGTGGACATCCCCGGCCACGGGACGGATAAAATCAATGCCGCCGCCGTTTACGGTGGGCCGGCGCTAACCTGCGAGACCGTCTCCAACCTCATCGGGATGCCTGTGCAATACTACGCCCTGGCCCGCTGGGAAGGGTTCAAGAACATCGTGGACGTTCTGGGCGGCGTGACCATCGACGTGGAAAGGAACATGTATCACTACGATAGTTCCGACGGGCGTGAGTACGCCATCAACCTGCGCAAGGGGGTACAGCGCCTGGACGGCGACAAGGCCCTGCAGTATGTCCGTTTCCGGGGGGACGCCCTGGGGGACATCGGCCGCACGGAAAGGCAGCTGAAATTCTTAAAGGCCCTGGCTGCGGAAGTGATGAAACCATCCACCCTGGTGAAACTGCCCCGCCTGGTGCCGGAAATAAACAAGAGCGTGGAAACAAACATGGGCTTCAAGCAGATGCTGGCCCTGGCCCAGGCGGCCCGGTATTTCGACCAGGCCGAGATCGTCACCCAGACCCTGCCCGGGCGGTTTCTGGATTTAAGGGGCGTCAGCTACTGGTATGTGGACCCGGCGCAGGCTCATGAGGTGGCCCTGGCCCTCTTTGAAGAGGGGCGGGTGACCCAGGTGGTACAGGGGTCCACGGTCAGCGAAGGGGGGCCTTCCTCCAGGCCGCCCGCGCGCAGGACGGAGACGGGGCAGCTTGCTGCCGGTGAGCCGGCAGTCACCCGGTCCGCATCGCCTGCGCCGGCTGTGCCACCGGTTCCTCCTGCACCGGAGGCGAATACTCCGGGTGGCGAGCCGCAGCCCGGGGATGGTTCTATCGGCGATACGCCCGGGGGCAGCATGCCGGGGCAGAATAACGTCACGCCTTCCGCCGGCCGTACAGGCAACGGTGGAGAGACCGGTGGCGGCAGCTCTTCTCCACCTGCGGAAAAACAAAAGGCGCCTGCCCCAAATAACGGAAAACAGAGCGGTGATAGCGGCGCGGTCATAGAAATTATCCCCATACCCAACGGAAATACCAGTTAGTGGTAAAAATTTAATAACCTGGTTCACTGAATATTTACCCGTGAAGGTTTCCGTACGCCTGTTTCATTTTTGCTATCAACTTCTATCAAGCAGCGATAAAAGTGATAGCAAAAGCAGTTTACGCTCTCCGAGAGGCCGGGTACCCCCACCTGCCCGGCTGACGGGGCAGGCGGACCACGGGGCTTCTGGAGTCCCGCCCGAAACAGTCACCGCCAAACCGGTACGTCATCCGGCAGACCCAGAGGCCCACCGTCTTTATCCAGCCAGACAGCTTCCAAACGGCGGGGTGGTTTTATCGCCCGAAGGCTCCCACCTGAAGGACAGGAACGGTTTGGCCGACCGGAATGCCGTTTCCCGTACATCCCAGTGCAGGCTACCCGGCAGTGCTCAGTCCCCCAAAGGAAACCTCATCGTTAAAGCCCACTTCGCGTACGCCACTGCCAGCCAACGCACGTTCCATCGGAGCTTTCTCCTACCGGGCCAGCCCCTGCCCTTTCCCGGGAACATCCCGGGAGAATGAAAGGTGAACATCACCTGATATTAGTTTATATCATGCAATATTGGTTGGCAATACCTGTTTTAGGTAATTATCAGAAGATAAAGAAGCTGTTTTCCACCTCCTGCAGCTCCCAGCAGTGCACGCAGGAGGCTCGTAACTTAAGGGCCCCCTCCGGGGAACAATTTGCCTGTGCTGGAGGTCTGTTATATTATGAGACAACGCTGGTACCCCCTGTTGCTGGTGTTTCTGTTGCTGGCGGGTGTGATCGCGGCCGGCGCGGCCGCCTGGCAGCGCTACCGGGTGGAGGCCGGTTTTCGCACCGTGGAAGTGGCCATGCCCTACGAGGATCTCAACACCCTGGCCCGCCTGTCGGGACGGGATACCCTGGAAGTGATGCGCCTTTTCCGGGAACGGGGGCTGACCACCGTGCTCTTTAAAGAGCCCACGGCGGACGAGCTGCGCCGTGCGGGAGAAATAGCGGTGATGACCGGCCAGGAGCTGCAATTAATGTCGCCCCCCTGGCTGGGGCAGCTGCGGCGGGGGGGCGGAATAGCCACCCAGGATACCTACCTGGTCACCTCCCGGGAGGAAACCTTCCGGCACCTGCTCGCCCAGCTCCGGGCAAAGACATCCGGGGCTCAAGGCTACCGGCCGGCGCCGGGGATTTACGTGGTACGCACCCCGGCCGATCCCGGCCTGTTGTCACAGCTGGGCCTCGGTTTTCCGGACGGCCCCCTGCAGGATACCGCCCGGGCCGGGTTGCTGGCCATGGTTCAGGTGCGCAGCTGGCCCGGGGCCACCGCCCGGGGGATTGAGCAGGCCCTGGCGCCATTGAAAGAGATTCCCAACCTCTCGGTTCTAGCTTTTAATGACGACACCCTGCCCGGCTACCCGCAGAAACTGCGGGCGCTGGCCCAGGTGGTGGATCAGCTGGGCGTGCCGGTGGCCCAGATTGAATTCTTCCCCCAGAAAGGTCTTGAGCAACTGGGGCTGTTGCTGGACAAGGATGTGGTGCGCCTGCACAGCATTCCCCCCAGGGATATGGGCCGCTACACCCCTGCCGAAGCACTGGAACGCTACAGGCTGGCCGCTGCCGAACGCAACATGCGGGTACTGCTGGTGCGGCCCTTTCCAGGGGCGGGAGCCCGGGACGTGCTCCAGGAAAACCTCGATTATATAAGCAGCCTGAAAGAGAGTTTGCAGCAGGAAGGCCTGGTGGTGGGGCAGGCTTCCACCCTGCCGGCCCTGCCCGTCTCCCGCGCCAATCTCTTCGTCATGGGCCTGGGGGTTATTGCCGGTGGCCTTTTGCTCGCCGGGCGCCTGGGTTTGCGCCGGGGGGAAATATGGCTTTTGCTCCTGGCGGTGGCGGCCTGGGCCGGTCTTTTAGCGGCGGCTCCATCTCCGGCGCGCAAGCTGATGGCCTTGGCGGCGGTCATTATTTTCCCCAGCCTGGCTATAATTACCAATGTGCGCGCCCGGGGTGCTCCCGCCCTGGAAAGTGCGGGCATGCTTTTGCGTACCACCCTGGCTTCACTGTTGGGTGCACTTTTTACCGTGGGCCTTTTGACGGATGCCGGGTTCATGCTCAAGCTGGACCAGTTCAGCGGGGTTAAGCTGGCCCACCTGGCGCCGCTGTTGCTGGTGGCAGGGGTGTTTTTCTTCCTGTCCGGCCCTGCAGAACCCTTTGGAAAGCGCCTGGAGAGGACGTTGAACCAGCCGGTGCTGGTCAAGTGGGCCGCCCTGGCCGCATTGCTCCTGGCGGTGCTGGCCGTTTATCTCGTGCGTACGGGCAACGAAGGGCAAATGGCCACCTCCGCCCTGGAGCTGAAGTTCCGGGGATTCCTGGATGCCGTCCTGGGAGTGCGCCCGAGAACCAAGGAATTTTTGCTCGGCCACCCCGCTTTAATGCTGTTGTTTTACACCGGCTACCGTGACAACCGCTTCCTGCCCCTGCTGCTGCTGGGGGCCATCGGCCAGGTCTCCCTGGTGAACACCTTTGCTCACATCCACACGCCGCTTCTGGTTTCTCTAATGCGGCTGGTCAACGGCCTGTGGCTGGGGATCCTGGTGGGCCTGGCGGCCATCCTGGTGGTAAACCTGGCCCAGCACTGGTGGCGCAGGTTCTCCCCGGGGGATAGTCAGTGACCCCGGTTGGATGCGGCCCAGCACTCACCCAAATATGATTCTGTTCCCGGCGTTACAGGTTTAATTGACACATCAGGTTTCGGGAAAAGCCAGTA
This sequence comes from Desulfofundulus thermosubterraneus DSM 16057, assembly GCF_900142025.1. Taxonomy (GTDB): domain Bacteria; phylum Bacillota; class Desulfotomaculia; order Desulfotomaculales; family Desulfovirgulaceae; genus Desulfofundulus; species Desulfofundulus thermosubterraneus. Next base: position 24,874 of record NZ_FQZM01000026.1, read on the forward strand.
ATCCCAGTGAGTGCTGGGTCCTCGTTCACTCCGATGCTTCGCGCCGACAGCACCGCATCCTTGTCATAACGGTTTTTCATATACTTCCAGCAGAATAACTCGGGTGAAAACGGGGGTGTAGTTATGGCGGCTGGTGAAGGGCCGGTGGTAGCCATCTCCGGTTACTACGGTTTCGACAACCTGGGGGATGAGGCGGTCCTCTACAGCCTGCTGGAGGCTCTGCGGGAGGCGTACCCCACCGTCCGCCCGGTGGTCCTTTCCCATGCCCCTGAAAGAACCAGTGTTCTTTATGGCGTAGAGGCGGTAAACCGCTGGCGGGTAGGGGAAGTCTACCGCGCCCTCACCAGAGCCGATTTGCTGCTCAGCGGCGGGGGCAGCCTGTTGCAGGATGTCACCGGCCTCAAAAGCCTGGTTTACTACTTGGGGGTGGTCTGGCTGGCCCGGCGCCTGGGCAAGCCTGTGGTTTTCTACGCCCAGGGCATCGGCCCCGTAAAAAGCAAAACCGGCCGGCTGTTGATGCGCCTGGTGGCCAACGATGTCCAGCTCATCACCGTGCGGGACGAAAATTCCGCCCGGGACCTGGCGGAAATGGGGGTAACCCGGCCCCCGGTGGAGGTTACCGCTGACCCGGTGCTGGGTCTGGACCCGGCCCGGGCGGATAGGGAGAAAGGGATGGAGATCCTGGAAAGGATGGGTATTCTCGAACCACCGGTTAGCAGTGATCAGGGAGACAAACTTCCCGATCAGGGGGATAACTCCCGCCCTTTGGATAAGGGAGGAACGGTTCCCGGTGAAGGAGGAGCTGTTTACGGGACACCCGCACCTGTGGTGGGAGTATCGGTGCGGGAATGGCCCGGTTTTGGGGAGAAACAGCAACGGGACCTGGCCCGGGTGTGCGACGACTTCTGCCGCCGGGGCTACCGGGTGCTTTTCATCCCCCTGCAATACCCCGAAGATCTGACCGTGAGCCGGCAGGTGGCCGCCATGATGCGGGAACGGGCAGCCGTTCTGGACCGGGGGCTGACCGTTGGTGAGGCAGTTTCCCTGGTTGCCTGCCTGGAGCTGCTCATCGGCATGCGGCTGCACGCCCTGATCCTGGCGGCGGTGATGGGTGCGCCGCTGGTGGGAATAAGCTACGACCCGAAGATTGACCGTTTCCTGGCCCGGCTGGGGCTCAAGCCCGCCGGAGAGGCCACCGGCCTTGAGTACACCGCCTTGAGGCGAGCAGTGGATGAGGTTCTGGCCGATCCTGCCGGGTTCCGGGCCAGGCTCGCCCGGGTGGTGGGCCCTTTGAGGGAGCGTGCCCGGGCCACCGCCCGGCTGGCCGGCGCATTAATGGAAGTTGGAGGTCGGAACTCGGAAGTTAGAACAATTGATTAGTTAAATTCGCCCCGGGCGAAAAATTTTTTGCCCCTTCGCCCTGGAAAAATTACGAAGGCGAGGCATTGTTTATCTGGGAGGTAATTCTGTTGATTGGTGTGAAAAAATTAATCGCCATCCTGCTCGGGGGGGCCTTTCTCTGGGGCAGCATGGCCGCCTTTGCAATTCAACCGGTCGTGGCGGATAGTGCCGCCGCCGGTTCCCAGGCCGTACAGGCCACGGTCGTGGGCGGGCCGGCACCGCAACCCCTGGTTGCCAGGCCGCCTGCCGGCCAGATCCAGATCCTGGCCCCGGGCGTCCGCTATTACCCCATTTCCGGCCGCACCTGGCAGGGTGAACCCCTGAAGGGGCATGTGGTGGAAGTAGACCCCGGCCAGGCCCTGCTGGAGGTGCGGGTGGCAGTGGGCGGCGACGCCCTGGGCAAAAAGGAAACTCTTAGCCAGCTGGCTGCCCGCCATGGGGCGGTGGCCGCCGTAAACGGTGGATTCTTTGATCCCTCCCGGGGACACCCCATCGGCAGCCTGGTCCAGGACGGCCAGCTCCTGGCCACCTCCGAAATTTTGCGGACCTCCATCGGTATCACCGGGCGCAACCAGGTCCATTTTGGTTACTTTGCACCGCGGGTGACGGTACATTTCGGAGGGGCCGAGCCCCTTGCGGTGGCGCGGGTTAATACTTCTCCCGCACCAGACAGCATTACCCTTTATACCCCGGCCTGGGGTGAGCGCGCCGGTTCCGCCGGTGACGGTCTGGATGTGGTGGTGCGCCCGGAGACAAAAAAAAGCAACCGGTACATAGTTTCGGAAATTGGTTATGGGGGCAGTCCCATCCCGCGGGACGGGTATGTACTCACTTTCCGGGGTGAAGCGGTTGGCGAAGCTGCCGCCCTGGCCACGAGCACCCCGGTAGAACTGCAGTTTGACTGGGGTTCCGGTTGGGAGGGACTGAAGCACCTGGTTACGGCCGGGCCTCTTCTGGTGGAGGAAGGGCAGCCCGTGCTGCAGGCCGTCATGGAAGGGTTCCGGGGCAGCGTTCTGGAGCCGGCTCCCCGCACGGCCATCGGTATAAACAACAAGGGTCAACTCCTGCTGGTGGAGGTGGACGGCCGGCTAAAAGGTTGGAGCGCCGGTGTCACCCTGGAGGAATTGGCCTACCTGATGACCGAGCTGGGAGCAGTGCGCGCCGCGGCCCTGGACGGGGGCGGTTCCAGCGGCCTGTGGGTTAAGGGCCAGCTGGTCAGCCGGCCTTCGGAGGGCGGGGAGCGGGGACTGGCCAACGCCATCCTGGTGCTCCGCCAGGTGCCGGTTTACCTGAACGGCAAGCGCCTCTTCTTTGACGTGCCTCCCGTAGTGGATAAGGGGCGCACCCTGGTACCCATGCGGGGGATTTTCGAGGCCCTGGGGGCCACGGTGCACTGGGATGAAAAAACCAAAACCGTCACCGCCACCCGTGGAGGGCGCATGATCAGCCTGACCCTGGGAAAGGGAGAAGCTCTTGTTAACGGCAAAACGTTGCCCCTGGACGCTCCAGCCCGGGCGGTGGAGGGACGTACCATGGTTCCCCTGCGTTTTGTGGGCGAGGCCCTGGGGTCTGTAGTTACCTGGCAAAACGCTCCACCAGCGGTAATGATTGAGGCAAAATCTGTTGATTAAATGAAAGGTGAGGATCACCATGACCATAAGGGCAAATAAGTTCCTTGCGGCCGCTATTGCCATATGTCTGGCCGCCGCTACCCTCCTTCCCCTGCCGGCCCTGGCCCAGGAAGTGGCGGTGGAGGTGGATTACCGGGACGATATCACCGTTAACCACCCCTACTACGTGGAGCAACTGCCCGGCGGAAACCTGCTCATGACCCGGGTGGGACACCAGTCCCCGGCGGTGGTGGAAATCACCCCGGCCGGGCAGGAGGTCTGGTCTTATCAAGGCGTACAGGCCGCTGTGGCCCGGCGCCTGACCAGCGGCAATACCCTCATTGCCGATTCCGGTGCTCCGGGCTACCCCTTTGTGCCCCGCGTGGTGGAAGTGACTCCTGCCGGCAAGGTAGTCTGGGAGTACCGGTTGCCTTCACTGGCCGCCGCACCCCGCTATGCTCAGCGCCTGCCCGGCGGCAACACCCTGATCACCCTCTCCTACCGGATCATCGAAGTGACCCCGGATAAAAGGGTGGTCTGGTCCTACGGCTGGGGCAGGCCGGTGCCGCCCGGCACGCCGGGTCATCTGGCCAACCCGGTGCAGGCCGTCCGGCTGCCCAACGGGCACACCCTGATTGTGGACCAGGGCTTTACGGGGGGGCGGGTGCTGGAAATCGACGCCAGGAAACAAGTGATCTGGCAGGTGGGGGACGGCACGTACAACCCGTCGCCCGCCTCACAAGGAACCGTGCAGGGAACAGCGGGGAGTAATGAAGAGCAAAGCAGCCAACCGGAAGTTCCGGGTTTGGCCGGGTCAGGTGCCGGTACTACCCCGGCGGTCGATACCGTTCCCCGGGCAGTCAGGCTCAAGCGCCCCACGGGTGTGCTGCGTCTTGCCAACGGGAACACGCTCATTGCCGATGCCGGCACTTCCACTCTGCTGGAAGTGGCTCCGGACCGCCGGGTTGTCAACTCCTGGTCCTGGAGGGGTGCGCTGGCCGGCCTGCCCGTGATGAACCAGTGGCTGGTCACTCCCGTGGACCAATCCAGGGTGATCGTACCCCTGACGCTGACCAGCTCCAAATCCCGCGTGCTGGTGGTCACTTCTCCAGCCTTGCTCCCAGACGGCGCAGAGTTTGCTGTACCCAACTAATCTGGGCGGGGCCGAAGCGGGCCGGCGCCTCGCCGTACAGGACGGCCCGGGCCGCTGCCGCCCCCGCCGCATCCCCGAGCACGCATAAATTGGGAATAACCCGGATTTCCGCCCAGGCCAGGGAGGAAGCCCCGGTGGCATACCCCGGCACCAGCAGGTTCTCAACCTGGGGGGTGACCAGCATGCGGTAGGGGAGGTAAACGGGGTTCTGCGGCTCTCCGCCCTGCTGCTTCCAGTCGGGGCGTACGGTTCCCGTAACCGGCCAGGTGTACGCGCCGTTTTGTTTTAAATCGCGGTAGGTGTAGGCGTTGATATCCATGGCGTAATAACCCAGGCCGATGCGGGTGGGGTAGTTGGCCGCATCTGCTGCTGGCGAGGGCATCCGGGAATGGTTTGTGGATATTTTTCCAGCACCGGTTTTACCGGTCCGATTCCGGGTGTCCGCCCGGCCGGACCCGTTCCCCGCCCCCTGGCAGGCCCTGGCCGTCAGGGCATAGTTTGTGTTCTCCGTCCCATGGCCCACCCTTTCCGCATCCAGGGGCAGGTGGATGGTTTCCCGCAGGTAGAGAATATCCCCCACCACTGGCTCTCCCCGGCTGTCCCGCACCAGTTCCGCTCCGGCAAAACCATAACGTTGCCCCGTGATAGGGTTGACTGCGGAAAACTGCCGCAGCGCTTCCATAAAGTCCGGGCTTTTCAGCATCTCCCTTGCTTTTAGCCGGGCGGTGTCCACATCCAGGTAATCTTCACGCACGGCGGGATAGCGCGCCGTGCCCCGGTCCCGCAGGCAGGCCCGGCCGTCCACGTTGAAAACCACCAGGGCGTTCACCCACCACTGGGAGCTGTCCCGGCCGTCAGAGGCGGCATTTAACGGCTTCAGGGCAAAGCCTCGGGGGGCGTGGCGTTCATTAAAGGCCCTTACCACCGGGTTTTCCCTGAAGGTGCGGCTTCCGCCGGCAATACCCAGGCCGCCCCGGGGGTCGCGGATAAAGGTCAGGTCCCCCACCCTGAGCACCCTTCCTGCTTCCGGGGGGGGTACTTTCACGCCCCTGACCTTGAACATCAGGGTGGCCGCCTGCTGGCGGGCCGGTCCTGCGGTGGCGGTGCCCGGCAAGCCCCGTTCCGACTCGTCGAGGTATTCTGCCGGCCAGTCGAAGCGCCCGCTGGTGACGGTTACCCCTGCCAGGCGCGTCAGACGGCCGTCGTCCGAGGCGTCCACAAACACCCGCCCCCTTACCCGGCGCACACCGCTGCCCCAGCGGGTTACCCCGTTCCGGTCCGGGAAAACTTCCCGCAGAACTAGCCGGGCAATGCGCCGGGGGTATCCGGTATAATCTACCGCTTCTATATCGTGGCACCAGAGAATAGAGATATTATCGTGTGCCGCCAGGTCCGCCCGCAGGAGGGTAGCCATGGTTCCCGGGTGGTAAAACTGCCCGCTCTGGCCGTACCAGCGGGCAAAAGAACCTTCAGCCACCAGTTGCCCCCGGCAGTGCCAGATGTCAAAAAAGTTCTGCCCGCCCGTGGTGCCGGTACTGCCCAGGGCCGGTACGGGGTCCGGCACCACCAGCAGGATGGACTTGTGCGGGGCGGCCAGAGCGGCGATGCGGGCTGCGGCGCAGCCGGCAAAACTGCCGCCGTAGATCACGATGTCGTATTGTTCTACCCTGCCGGTTACGCCTGTGTCATGCCGGGCGGCAAGCAAGAAGAGGGATAGGAGAAAAAGGATTGGCAAAAGGAATGCAAAAAAGCGGTCGCCGGCAAAATGCCACAGCCGGTAACCGTTTTCATGCAAGAGCCAGGTTTTGTTGTTCATACCATTGCCACCTTGTCGTAAATTTTTTCCGGCAAAAGGGTTGGTCGGGAGAAAGACTCCTATGGTATAATATTCCTGTTTTAAGCTCGAAGCTTTAGCGTAGTCCGCTTGCAGTCGTTCGCTCCGGACCCAGCACTCACTAGCATATCAGGTCTTCAAAAACCTCGTGTATCAATTAAGCCTGAAATACCAAGAGCTGAGTCGTATTCTGGTGAGTGCTGGGCCGCATCCGTGTCAAAGCGATTTTACTGAAATATTTACGGAAAGGAGTGTCACACCGGCTACAGCCGGGAAAGCGCATGCTAGACGTACGGTCGATACAAAAAATTCTCCCCCACCGCTACCCCTTCCTGCTGGTGGACAGGATTCTGGAGGTGGAAGAGGGAAAGCGGGCCGTGGGTATTAAAAATGTAACCATCAACGAGCCCTTTTTTGCCGGGCACTTCCCCGGTCACCCGGTGATGCCCGGGGTGTTGATTATTGAAGCCATGGCCCAGGTTGGGGCGGTGGCTCTCCTGAAAATGCCGGAGTTTGCCGGAAAGCTGGCTCTTTTTGCCGGTATCGACAAGGCCCGGTTTCGCCGGCAGGTTGTGCCCGGCGATCAGCTGTACATTGAAGTTCAGATTCTCAAAATGCGGGGGGGCATCGGTAAGGCCGCGGGGCGGGTCATGGTGGGAGACCAGCTGGCCGCAGAGGCGGAACTCATTTTTGCCGTAGAATAGGGAAGATAATCAAATTTTCCTTGAGCAGGCAATAAGTTAAAAAAGCTTGTCCAAATTCCTCCGTTCCCTATTTATCACCCTCCGGCATCATATAGCGCAGTTTGTAGTTATATAGTTCATAATGGTACAATACCTCTGGTACTACGGGTTATTGTCGGTTGCGGAGGGATAGAAGTTGGTTAAAGTGTGGCTGGGCCTGTTGCTGGCGGGCGGGATCACCCTGGTGACAACTCCCTGGGTGCGGCGGCAGGCCTTTCGCTGGGGAGCGGTGGACCGGCCCAATGCCCGCAAGGTGCACAGGGGGATCATGCCACGTTTAGGTGGTCTGGCGGTATACGCCGGTTTCGTTACGGCCGTTCTGGTCACCATGCAGCCCACCCCCAGCCTTTACGGGCTGCTGCTGGGGATGACGTTGACCTTGCTCCTCGGTGCCCTGGATGATATCCGGGGGCTGTCCCCCCGGGTGAAGCTGGCCGGGCAGGTGGCTGCGGCCTTGGTTCTCCTGCCCCTGGGCGTGCAGGTATATTTTGTCACCAACCCATTCAACGGCCATATTATCGACCTTGGGTGGCTGAGCATTCCTGTTACCGTTTTCTGGGTGGTGGCCGTTACCAACGCGGTCAATTTAGTTGACGGGTTGGATGGTTTGGCCGGCGGCGTTTCCTGCATTGCCGCTTTAACTATGGCGGTGGTGGGCTGGACACAGTGGCAGGTTTTTGGTGCCGCGGGGCAGCGGGAAATAATCATGCTGGCCTTACTGCTTGCTGCGGCATTGCTGGGTTTCCTGCGCTACAATTTTCATCCGGCTAAAATCTTCCTTGGTGACTCCGGCTCCATGCTTTTGGGTTATACCCTGGCCGTAATGGCCATCATGGGCTTGACCAAGAGTGTAACTGCCGTTTCGGTGCTGGTGCCCCTGGTTATTCTGGGCATCCCCCTGTTGGATACCTTCTTTGCCGTATTGCGCCGCTACCACAGGCACCGGCCCATTTTCCAGCCGGATAAGGAGCACCTGCATCATCAACTGCTGGCCCTGGGACTTTCCCACCGGCAGGCCGTCCTGGTGATTTACGGCATCAGCGCCCTGCTAGGGGCCAGCGCGGTGATATTGAACCTGGTGGCTACCGACCAGGCCCTGGCCCTGCTGGTCATCCTGGCCGTTGTGATCATTGCCGCGGCAAACAAAGTGGGCGTGATTGGTAGAGCTCCTGAGAAGGATCGACAGATGTCGAGCAGGTTATAGTTTGTGTCATAGTAGCGGTCCTGCCGGGTTGGAGGACCGCTTATTTTACACAGATGGGGGTGTTGCTCTATGCGTATCCGCAAGGCTATCATTCCGGCGGCCGGTTTGGGTGTACGTTTTTTGCCGGCCACCAAGGCCCAGCCCAAGGAGATGCTGCCCATAGTCGACAAGCCCACCATCCAGTACATCATTGAAGAGGCAGTGCATTCAGGCATTGAAGATATTCTGATCATTACCGGCCGCCATAAGCGGGCCATAGAGGATCATTTCGACAAGTCTCCAGACCTGGAGGAGCAGTTAAGGGCCAGGGAGAAGCTGGGGCTGCTAGAACTGGTTCAGGATATCAGCGAAATGGTTGATATATATTACGTGCGGCAAAAGGAACCCAGGGGCCTGGGCCATGCCGTATACTGCGCCCGGAAGTTCATCGGCAACGAGCCTTTTGCCGTACTTCTGGGCGACGATATCGTGCGCAGCAGGACGCCGTGCTTGAAACAGCTTTTAAACCTCTACGAAGAAATGCCCGGCATGATCCTGGCGGTGCAGGAGGTGCCCCCGGAAGATGTCGGCAAGTACGGGATCCTGGACGCCGAGCCCATCAGGGAAGGCGTTTACCGGGTGCGGGATCTGGTGGAAAAACCGGCCCCCGAAGAGGCCCCCTCCCGCCTGGCCATCATGGGCCGTTACATAATTGACCCGCGTATCTTTGATATACTGGCCGAAACACCCCCCGGGGCGGGCGGGGAAATCCAGCTTACCGACGCCTTAAGGGTGCTCTGCCGGGAGCAGCCTGTGTACGGCCTGGCCTTCAAAGGGCGGCGCTTCGATGTGGGAGATAAGCTGGGCTACCTGAAAGCCATGGTGGAATTTGCCCTGGAACGCTCGGATCTCGGTGAAGAGTTTGCGGCCTATCTCAAGGAGATTGCCCGGACCCTCTAAGGGCCCGGCAGGTACGGGAGCCAGTTGCAAAGGCCGGCTCCTGTTTGGTTCACTGAAGACGAAAGGAGTTAATCATGCGGGTTCTGGTTACCGGCGGTGCCGGTTTTATTGGTTCTCATGTGGTGGAACAGCTGGCGGCTTGCGGAGCAGACGTTGCGGTGCTGGATGATCTCTCCCGGGGGAGCCTTTCCAACCTGCACCCTGCGGCCAGCCTCTATCATGGAGATATCCGGGACGAAGAGTTTGTGCGGGAAACCCTGGAGCAGTTCCGGCCCCGGGTGGTCATTCACCAGGCGGCCCAGGTGGACGTTCAGGCCTCCCTGGACGATCCCGCCCGGGACGCCGCAGTAAACATTGGCGGCACCATCCACCTGCTGGAGGCGTGCCGGCGCACCGGGGTGGAAAAGGTGATCTATGCCTCCTCGGCGGCTGTTTACGGGGATCCCCTCTACCTGCCTGTGGACGAGGAACATCCCGTTCGCCCCCTGGCAGGGTATGGCATTTCCAAGCATACGGTGGAACACTACCTGGAAGTTTACCGGGGGCTTTATGGGCTGGATTACACCGTGCTGCGCTACGCCAACGTTTACGGCCCCCGGCAGGACGCCACCGGTGAGGGGGGTGTGGTGGCCGTTTTTGTCCACCGCCTGCTGCGGGGTGAAGCTCCCTGCATCTTTGGGGACGGCGAGCAGACCCGGGATTTCGTTTACGTGGGGGATGTGGCCGCGGCCAACCTGGCCGCCGTCAAAAAAGGCAGCGGCCGGGTGCTTAATGTGAGCACCGGCCGGGCCACGTCGGTGAACGATCTATTCCAGCTGCTGCAACAAATTACCGGGAGCAAAATAAAAGCCCGCTACTGCCCGCCCCGCCCGGGGGACATCCGCCACAGCTATTTATCCTGCGACCTGGCGCGGAAAACCCTGGGCTGGCAGGCCCTCACGGACCTGGCTGCCGGTTTGAACTTAACCGTGGAGTGGCATAAAAAAGAAAGGCGCCTATTTATGAGCGGTTCTTGAGCTCCTGTGGCTGAGCGGGGCCTTGCTTTTCCGGCTTTGTCTAACCTGCCGGAGATATTCTTCAAACATCTTTTGTCTCTTTTCAAGCTGTTTAAGCAGTTTTTGGCTGTTCATGCATTACACCCTCCCAGGGGGTATTGTTACCATAATATGGTTGAATTATACCCCGTTTGCAAAGTGTTCCCGGATGTCCCGGCCTTCAAATGGAAGTTGGAGGTCGGAAGTCGGAAGTTAGAACAGAGGTATAAATTCCCTGACCCCCGGTAAACTAAGGCCTGTAAATTAATACAGACGGAGGGAAGGGAAGATGAATCCTTATTTACAAATTCTCATCCGGGGTATCGGGGCCTTTCTGGGGGTGCTGGTGATCACCCGGGTGGTGGGTAAAACCCAGGTGGGCCAGCTTACGGTAGCAGACTTTGTCAATGCTATTGTGATCGGCTCCATTGCTGCGGCCATGGTTACGGATTTAAAGGAAAACGGCTGGTATTATGCCTTCGGCCTGCTGCTTTTTGGCCTTTTAACGGTTATTTCGGAGTATGCCTCTTTAAAATACCGCCCCCTGCGCAAGTTGATTGAAGGCGAACCTACTGTAGTCATCCATAACGGCAAGATCCTGGAAAATAACATGAAAAAGTTAATTTACAATGTGGATGACCTCATGATGCAGCTGAGGGAAAAAAATGTATTCAATATTGCCGATGTGGAGTTTGCCGTGGCCGAGCCAAACGGAGGGCTAAGCGTGCTGTTGAAGACTCAGAAGCAGCCCCTTACCCCCGGAGATATGCAGATCCCCACTAAGTATCAGGGCATTCCCTCGGAGTTGATTGTGGACGGTGTAGTAATCCAGCAAAACCTGAAGCAAAACAATCTGACCGAGGACTGGCTCTACCGGGAACTGGAAAAGCAGGGCGTCAAATCGGTCAAGGATGTCATGTATGCCAGCCTGGACTCGGAAGGCAAATTGTATGTGGACAGAAAAGAGGACACCATGCAGCATGTAACCGATATTACCGACAAGCTTCCCGGCAAAATGCCCCAGTAGACACCCATGACGCATTCAGCGCCACAAACTGAGGGTGAAAATGGCCGCCGTTTTGTACGGAGCGAGCGACATCGAGCCAGCACTCAACCCAGCAATCAACAGACCTGAAAGACATTATGTTTAGCCGCTCGTCATTTGAAATCTGCTGAGTGCTGGGCAAACTTAGCGAGACCGAGGGCGGAGGCGGAGCTGAGGGCATGGATGCCGGGAATGGAGGTTAGAGGTCGGAAGTCGGAAGTCGGAAAAGAGGTAGGAATTCGCGCAGCGAATTCCTACAGCAGTTCCGGCCTCTGACATCTGACTTCCGACGTCCGAATTAGAGGGGGGACTTAACTTGGCAACCAAAATTTCCTTCGGTACCGACGGCTGGCGGGGTATTTTGGCCCGGGATTTCACCTTTGATAATGTGGCCCTGGTGACCCGGGCGGTGGCCGATTACCTTGAAGCCCACCATCTGGCCGGACAAGGTGTGGTGGTTGGTTACGACAACCGTTTCCTGTCGGAACAACTGGCCGCCACCGTGGCCGGTGTTTTCACCGGGCGGGGTATTCCCGTCTATCTTACCGGAAGGGCCACTCCCACCCCGGTTACCGCCTTTGCCATTAAGGAGCACCGGGCCGGGGGGGCCGTAATGCTGACGGCCAGCCATAACCCGCCCGAATATAACGGTTTTAAGTTTATCCCCGAATATGCCGGGCCGGCCCTTCCCCATATTACCCGGGAGATAGAAGATAATATTCACCGCCTGCAGGCAACCGGGGAACACGAAGGCGGGCAGGCTGAACCTTCCAGGGACGCTGCTCAAAAGATCGACCCCCGGCCTGCTTACTTCCAGCATATCATAAAGCTCATTGATCTTGACGCCATCAGAAAGGCCCGATTAAGGGTTATCGTGGATCCCATGTACGGGGCGGGGATCGGTTACCTAGAAGATTTTCTGGCTGATGAGAGCGTCCAGGTTGAAGCAATCCATAACCGGCGGGATCCCCTTTTCGGCGGCAGCCTCCCCGAGCCAACCGGAAAATCCCTGGGGGAGCTGCGCTCCCTGGTCCTGGAGCGTAATGCCCATCTGGGCCTGGCTCTGGACGGTGATGCCGACCGTTTCGGCATTATTGACCGGGACGGCACCTATATCGCACCCAACCTGTTCCTGCCCCTGCTGTACTATCACTTGCTCCAGACCCGGGGTGAACGGGGGCCGGTAGCGCGCACCGTAGCCACCACTCATTTGCTGGACCGCCTGGCCCGTGCTTTTAATCAAGAAGTTTACGAGACGCCCGTAGGCTTTAAGTACATCGGCCAGCACCTGCTGGAGAAGAACTGCCTTTTAGGGGGCGAAGAAAGCGGAGGTTTGTCCATTCGCGGGCACATTCCCGAAAAGGACGGCATCCTGGCCGGGCTTCTGGCTGCGGAAATGGTGGCCGCCCACGGCAAAAGCCTGGGCGACCTGGCTTCCGAGGTTTGGTCCCGCTTTGGCCGCCTGTACAGCGAGCGTCTGGACGTACATACTTCAGCGGAAGAAAAGGAAAGGGTCCTGGGGTTGTTGGAGGATTTCTATCCTCCGGAAATTGGCGGTTTGAAGGTGGAGCGGCGCATTGCCGTGGATGGGACCAAACTGGTGCTGGAAAACGGCGCCTGGGTGCTGGTGCGGGCTTCGGGCACCGAGCCCCTTTTCCGTATTTACGTGGAGGCCAGCACTGAAGAGGAGCTGCGCCGGCTCCAGCAGGCCGCGCGGAGCATGCTGGGGCTGTAGGAGGGCTGCTAATATAAGCATTATGGAAGGCAAACCGGGCAATCTTTAGCCCGGCTTTGCTCAATTCCGGCACGAACCGACGCTACCACCTTTGCAGTCATGGAACGCCTGGTAATAAGCAATGCTTTTGCTTTTGATCGCCATTTCATTCAGTTTGGCTTTGATCTGTACGGGATGGAATCTTAATGGCGAAGTGCTGACGGTAAAAGTGAGTGGCTCTGTATTTTCTGGCCGGGCTTGCTACTTCCGCAGGGCGTTCACCGCCTGGGCAAGCCCGGCGATGCTGGCGGCCAGGTTCTCCAGCTTGGTTTCAATGCGCACCAGCAGGTAGGCGGTGACCACAATGGGAAAACCCAGGTTGCCTACTGCCTGCAAAATGGTTTCCACAAGGCAGCACCTCCGGATATGAAAAGTGAGAAGTGAGAGGTGAGAAGTGGGATTAAGAAGGTATTCGGCTAAAGCCGAATACCAACCTTAGAATCCCTTCTTACGTCTTCCAAAGTTTGTGGCTCGGGGAGGCCGGCCCCCGGCAGTGTTGCCGGGGGCCGGGATGTTGAAGGGGATGGTTTAGGCCGGGTCGTACAGGTCGTTGGTGGTGCGGTCGATGATCTGCACATCCTGCTTGGATACCAGGGCACCGCCGCCGGTGAGAAAGACGTTCCTGCTGATGATCAGGTCCATTACGGCTTCGATTTCAGCGGCGGTAACGTTGTCCCGGGGGTTGTCCAGGCTGATGGTGAAGTTGGAGCCGCTTTCGTTTTTAAAGACCATGCGCAGGGTCTGGGTGGTGGTGACGGCCACGAAAATGCACCTCCTTGTTGTTCTGGCCGGCTTTTAGCCGTACCAGGGGAACCTGCCTTCTGAAATCGACAGGGGGATCAACGGGCGGGGCCTGTATCCAAACCGGCCCCGCCTCCCTATGCGCTAACGGTTACACCTGTACCAGGCGGGCGCTGTCAATTCGGTTCACGCCGGCCAGGGGGTATTCCTGGAGCCCGGCCAGGGCCTGGGCCACATCAAAGAGATCCTGGTCGGCGGCATCGGGGCGCACGTTGTTCAGGTTTTTGTTGCGGTAGACCGGGTTGCCCTCCCCGTCAACCCCGGTTTGCAGCACCAGCCGCAGGACCGTGGTGCCGGGAACCTTGCTCACTGCCATATAGTAAAACACCTCCTTAAGCTTTAATCGAACACGTGTTCGAGCGTTGGCTTTATTATATCCCGGGCAGGGGGTACCGTCAAGGCCAGAAATTGTCAACATGTGTCTAATTTTGGAGCAGTTTTATTCGGGGCATTTCCTGTATGCCAGAATATGGTTGGGCTGCTCTGTTGCCGGTTTTTCAAGATTAAATATCGATTTAATTTGACACTATTAGGGCTATTTGCTAGAATAGTCGTGGCAGTTTTTGCCCTCAGGACATGGAGGTGGGTTGTCATGGCCAGGAGGCTGTTTACTTCAGAATCAGTTACCGAAGGCCACCCGGATAAGGTGGCCGATCAGATTTCCGATGCCATTCTTGATGAAATTATTGCCCGGGACCCGGACGCCCGGGTGGCCTGTGAAACGCTGGTCACCACCGGCTTGATTCTAGTCGCGGGAGAGATTACCACCAAATGCTATGTGGACATCCCCAGGGTGGCCCGGGAAACGGTGCGGGAGATTGGCTATACCCGGGCCAAATACGGCTTTGACTGCGACACCTGTGCGGTGGTCACTTCCATTGACGAGCAATCGCCGGATATTGCCATGGGTGTGAACAAGGCCCTGGAGGCCCGCTCCGGGGAGATGAGCGATTCGGAAATTGAAGCCATTGGTGCCGGGGACCAGGGCATGATGTTTGGTTTTGCCACCAATGAAACGAAAGAGTTCATGCCCCTTCCCATTGCCCTGGCCCACCGGCTGGCCCGCCGGCTGGCCACGGTCAGGAAGACCCGGGAACTGCCCTACCTGCGCCCCGATGGCAAGGTGCAGGTGACAGTGGAATATGAAGGCGACCGGCCGGTGCGCATTGATACGGTGGTCATTTCGGCCCAGCATCACCCTCGTGTTCCCCTGGACCAGATCCGGGAAGACCTGATCGAAAAGGTTGTCCGGCCCATTATACCGCCGGAACTGCTCAATTCCACCACCCGTTACTTCATTAACCCCACCGGCCGTTTTGTCATCGGCGGTCCCCAGGGGGATACGGGTCTGACCGGGCGCAAAATTATTGTGGATACCTACGGCGGTATGGCCCGGCACGGCGGCGGATGCTTTTCCGGAAAGGACCCCACCAAGGTGGACCGTTCCGCCAGCTATGCCGCCCGCTACGTGGCCAAGAACATCGTGGCCGCCGGGCTGGCCGATAAGTGCGAGGTGCAGCTGGCCTACGCCATCGGCGTGGCCCGTCCGGTGTCCATAATGGTGGATACCTTCGGTACCGGCAGGGTCAGTGATGAGCTTCTGGTCAAGCTGATCCGGGAACATTTTGACCTGCGCCCGGCCGGAATCATCAAAGCCCTGGATTTGCGCCGGCCCATCTACCGCCGCACCGCCGCTTACGGCCATTTCGGCCGCACTGACATCGACCTCCCCTGGGAGCGCACCGACAAGGCCGAGATCCTGCGCAAAGAAGCGGGAGCGTAGCAATATGCTTCAAAATAGCCTGCCGTTTGCACGGAGCGAGCGCGTGCAAACGGCAGGCAAGTATCTGAACATTGTGTTTCCCCTTTCACCCCCTTTCACCCCCGTTCGCGGTCCTGCATATGGTGGAGCAGGAGCGAATACGTGGGGTGATTGACATGCTGGTGCAGTTTCTCCTGGCGCTCTGGCTGCTGTGGCTTGTGCTGGTAGTGGTGAAGGTGTGCCGCCTGG
The DNA here is from genome assembly GCF_900142025.1 of Desulfofundulus thermosubterraneus DSM 16057. Classification (GTDB taxonomy): domain Bacteria; phylum Bacillota; class Desulfotomaculia; order Desulfotomaculales; family Desulfovirgulaceae; genus Desulfofundulus; species Desulfofundulus thermosubterraneus. Next base: position 40,423 of record NZ_FQZM01000026.1, read on the forward strand.
TTCTGGTTAACCGCCGTTATGCCGGGCAGAGCCGGGGAAAGCTGGTGTTGTTCTTGAGCAACCAGGAGCGGGCGTGCGAGGGGTTTTTGCGCCGGCTGGCCTTTGGGTGCGCACTTTTGTTGCCCCGGGTGGAAATGGCCGTGGTGGTGGATGAACACAGTTGCGACGACACCCTGGGTATTGCCCGCATCCTTGGCCGCAACCTGGGCTTCCGTACCCTGCGGTCTGATGAGGCCGCCGGTGAGGAAAAAGCCAGCCTTTCGGCCATGCTTGCTCGCCTGCCGGGGGAACCCCGGAACGGCCTGGTTGGTGGGAAAAGGCCGCTCTGGTATTATGACGCTCGGGGATTACAGGGCCGGAGCCTTTTGCGCACGTCCGTTCTGCGGCAGGTGGGCCTGGCGGCCTGAAGAACGATAAGGAGGTAATCGTTTCTTTTTGTCGAAATAGACTCTTGAGGTGAGGAGTTTGAAGGGGATGCGTCGCATTACCCACGTTGCCTACACCTGGCTGGTCATCGGCCTGGGTGCGTGGGTCCTGGCGCGCCTTTTTTCTTTTCTGGACCTGGATTACGGCAGGCATTTCCTTGTTTTCATCGTCCTGGGGGTAGCTGCCGAGTGGTTGGCAGTGAACTTTCCCCACGGCCAGATGTCGGGGGGTTTTGCTCTGGTTCTGGCTACCTTTATCCTTTTTGACGCGCCGGCGGCTGCCTGGACCGGGGCCCTGGCCACCTTGATCAGCCAGGGCATTTTGCCCCGGGGCAACCCCCTGCGGACCGTTTTTTTCAATGCCGCCCAGCATGTGCTGGCGGTGATGGCCGGAAATTACGTTTTTCACCGGTTGGCCGGCCCGGCCGGCGACCGGTTTACGGTGGAATTGGCTGCCGGCCTCCTTGCCTTTTCGGGGGCCTACTTTCTGGTGAATCACCTGCTGGTCTCTTTGTATGTTGCCCCCAGGAGATCCCTTCACCCCCTGCATTCTTGGTGGGATGCCCTGCGCTGGGACGGTTTTACCTGCCTGTTCAGCATTCCCACCGGGCTGCTCATGGCCTTTATGTACCGCGAAGCAGGGTTGTCCGGCGTGATTCTCCTATTCCTGCCCGTTCTGGTGATACAGTTTGTTCTGCGGTTGTACGTGCATATGGAGCTGGCCAACAGGGAATTGCTAGCCCTCTACTACGTGGCCCGGGGATTGAACCAGAGGCTTGATGTGCAGGAAATATTGGATCTGGTGCTTAAGGAAACCCGCCGGGTGGTATCTTATCACAGCGGGGTGATTTACTTGTGGTCTGAGGAAAAGCGGTATTTAGAGGCCCGGGCGGCTGTCGGTCCTTTCAGGGATAAATTACACAAGAGCGTGGTTTTTTCCGGGGAGGGTTTTACCGGCTGGGTCGTAGAAAACGGTGAGCCGGAAATTATTTGCGATGTGCGGGAAGATCCCCGGGTCCGGCACGAACCGGGATTGTTCCAGGTACTGCGCTCCTTAATGGTTGTTCCCATTTCAGCCGACACAAGGAGGGTGGGTGTTCTGGTTATCGGGGATAAACGCCCCTTTGCCTTTAATGAAAACCACCTGCACACCATCTCCGTCATTTGCGGCCAGGCGGCGGTGGCCATTGCCAACACCATTTTAATGAAGCGCCTGGAGGAAAGTGCCAATACCGACGGTCTGACGGGCATTTACAATCACCGTTACTTCACTTACCGGGCCGATGTCGAGTACCGGCGCACCCGGGATGCCGGGCTGCCCCTGGCGCTGATCATGCTGGATGTGGATAATTTTAAGCTGATCAACGACCGCTTCGGGCACGTGGCCGGGGATGCGGTGCTGGTGGAACTGGCCGGGCTCCTGCGGGATGCCGTGGGTGAGGCGGGGGTGGTTTGCCGGTACGGTGGCGAAGAATTTGCCGTCCTCCTGCCTGGCTTTGATCCCGCCCAGGCTGGCACCCTGGCCGAAGAACTGAGGCGGCTGGTGCGGGAACACCATTTTCCGGTGGAGGGCATGCCACGGCAGGTACGGATCAGCCTGGGGGTGGCCGTTTGTCCCCGGGACGCGGTGGATGTAGGCACTCTGGTACAGCGGGCCGACCAGGCCCTTTACGGGGCCAAAAAAGCAGGCAAAGATCGTGTGGTGTTGTACGAGCAGTTGGCCGAACTGCCGCGGTAGTGAGAAGTGGGAGGTGAGAAGTGGGAAGTGAGAAGTGAGAAGTGAGAAGTGGGAGCTGATCGGGGTGCACCGTCTTTTAATCCCCTTGCGGGAACTGTGGAGCGATTTTCTGGACCTGTTATTTCCCCCGTCCCGGGGGTGTCCCCTCTGTGGTGCCGCGGCGGAAGATGGAGAGCTTTGCTCCAGGTGCCGGAAGATGTTTTTAGACAATAGAATGCCGGTTGGCTGTACTATTTGCGGCTGCTTTCAAAGACCGTCGGGAAAAAGAACCGGCACCCCTGGTGAGGAGCCCGGGGGGTCTCGCGGTGGGGATCTTGTTACAACTTCCCGGGCCAACGGCCGGGGCGGTGCTCCTTCCCCGCACCTGCTTTGCCCCCGGTGTGAGTCCGGGCGCCCTCCCTTTAACGCAGCCCGGGCCGCCGGTCCCTACGAAGGCGTGTTGAAGGAAGCTATCCTGCGCCTGAAGTTTCGCCGGGAGCGGGGACTGGCCCGTCCCCTGGGGCTTTTTCTGGCCGCGGTAGCTCGGGAACTGGTCCCCCCTGGAACGCTTCCCCTGGTGGTCCCGGTGCCCCTTTCCAGGAAGCGCCTTGCCGCCCGGGGGTTCAATCAGGCCGAATGCCTGGCCCGGGAGCTCTCGCTGACACTGGGCTGGCCTCTGGTGCCGGTGCTGCGTAAGGTGCGGGAAACTCCTCCCCAGACCGGCCTGTCCCGCGCGGACCGCTTGAGCAATTTATCCGGTACCTTTGCTGTTGTTCCTGATGTTCTGCCGCCGGGGCGGGTGGTTCTCCTGGTGGATGACGTATTCACCACCGGCTCAACCGCCCGGGAATGCACCAGAGCTCTTCTTGCATCAGGTGCGGCAGCGGTCTACGTGGTCACAGTGGCCGCCCCTTTTTGTTCGCGGAATTCGACAGCGGGTCTACCGGAGGATGCATAAATACAACCCAATGCGACAAAATTTTCGCTTACCAACAGGTTATCCAAATCCGAAGGGGTTGTCCGGTGGGTTATTAACAGGCTTATCCACATTATCCACAGCTTTTTCGTCCACAGGAGACTTTTCCACAGGTATTATTCGACATGCCGATCCGGGTTGGACGGTGCGGGGTGTTGTCCGTGCGCAGTATTTGTATATCGTGCTGTCCCACCTTGTAATATGTCCCTTAATGGTTTAAAATATATGGTGGAATTATGGTACAATGCTGTATCAACCGGGCCGATGAAGTCCCAGGACAGTATATTTTTACGTCTTGGGGCTTTCTTTTTTCCGTGATGCAGCGCCAATCGAGGGGGATTGTGCTGGTGAAAAAAATTGAAGCCATCATTCGACCGGCCAAACTGGAAGCGGTCAAGGAAGCCCTGGGGCGTTTTGGTATTCACGGTATGACGGTCAGCCAGGTGCTGGGTTGCGGGCTGCAGCGGGGGCGGGTGAGCATTTACCGGGGCCATGAGTATAGCATTAACTTGTTGCCCAAGGTAAAAATAGAAATTGCCGTTCCCGACCGGTGGGTGGATGAGGTGGTCCGGATTATTTCTGATGCCGCCCGGACGGGCGAAATAGGAGACGGCAAGATTTTTATCTACCCGCTGGAAAATGCCCTGCGCATAAGGACCGGCGAGGAGGGGGAAGAAGCATTATAAGCCCGTCGTTAAAAACAGCAGGGCTTTCCACTCCTGTTTTATTGATGCGTTTATTTGGGTCAAACAAAAATTGCATATGTCCGCAGAAGGACATTTTATGAGCGATGGTGCTCTGTGGGGATGGGTCATCCCCCGGGGCACTTTTGTTTTAAAAGGGAACGGGCCGGAGCGAGGGTGCCCGTTCCGGGGGAGGGTTTTTATGGAGGTCAATCTTTCCATCCTGGCTACAGGCCTGGATACGGTTTGGGTACTTTTGTGCGCTGCGCTGGTTTTTTTCATGGAGGCAGGATTTGCTTTTTTGGAGGCCGGCTTCATCCGGGCGAAAAACTCCATGAACATTGTGATGAAGGTTTTCACCGACTGCACCATCGGCATGCTCAGTTACTGGGTTCTGGGCTTTGCAGTCATGTACGGACTGGATAAAGGCGGCCTTTTCGGTGGCAGCGGATTTTTGTTGAGTGGAGGATTTGAACACCTGCAGTTACGTATACCCCTGTATGCCTACTGGCTATTCCAGGCGGCCTTTGCCGTAGCCATGGCCTCCATTGTTTCGGGGGCGGTGGCCGAACGGATGAAGTTTGGTCCTTACCTGATTTTTACCGCCCTGGCTGCGGGGTTGATTTACCCGGTGGCCGGGCACTGGGTGTGGGGCGGCGGCTGGTTGAGCGAGCTGGGTATGCTGGATTTTGCCGGGTCGGCCGTGGTGCATGCCCTGGGTGGCTGGAGTGCCCTGGCGGCGGTTTTGCTCCTGGGGCCCCGCGAAGGGAAATATAACCCCGACGGGACGGTGAATGTGTTGCCGGCCCATAACATGCACCTGGCCTTTCTGGGCACCTTTATCCTCTGGTTTGGCTGGTTTGGTTTTAACCCGGGCAGTTCCCTGTCCGGTCTGGATTTGAACATTGCCCGTATTGCTGTCACCACCAACCTGGCCGCAGCAGCCGGCGGGACGACGGGCATGTTATTTACCATGTGGAAATACGGCAAGGCCGATCCCAGTATGGCCATGAACGGTGCCCTGGCCGGTTTGGCCGCCATTACCGCTGGGACGGCTTACGTGACGCCGGCAAGCGCGGTGATTATCGGCAGTGTGGCCGGTGTGCTGGTTGTACTGGCGGTGGGCTTCTTTGACCGGGTGCGGGCGGACGATCCGGTGGGGGCCATTGCCGTACACGGTGTGAACGGTACCTGGGGTGCGCTGGCGGTGGGCCTGTTTGCGGAAAAAGGCGGCCTTTTTTACGGTGGAGGATTGCATCTTTTAGGCGTGCAGGCTCTGGGAGTGCTGGCAGTTTCCCTGTGGGCCTTTACGGCTACCGGGCTGGTGTTTTATCTTCTGAGAAAGACCGTGGGCATCCGGGTATCGGCCAGCGAGGAATTGGAGGGGCTGGATATTAACGAACACGGTATTCCCGCTTATGCCGGTCTGGTGGCCGGTTCCCTGGGTGAAGTGGGGGTAGATGAGTTTACACCCGACACCACCTGTGCTCCGGAAGTGGTGAGCAGGGCGGCTGTACAAAAGTGATATTCTTCCCGGGTTTCTTTAAAAGGGTATTGACGCCCGGTTCCGTCCCGAATATACTGTGATCAACTAAGGGTACAGGGGGTATCTACCGGGCAGGGGCGCTTTTGACGGGATCCCGTTAAAAGCCGTTTTGTCATGCACAACAGGTCATCCAAAGGTGGAAAGCAGGCAAAGGCGCTTTTCGAAAAGAGCGGTCTTTTCGAAAAAGCGCCTTTTTGGTTTACCGTATCCTGTGGTTAAAAAATGAATGGAGGGCGGAGAAAGTGAAGAAGCCAGGTGGCATATTGCTGTTAGTGGCTGGTTTGTTGATCGGCGTGGTTTCCGGGTGTGGTACCCCCGGGGCTGAGCAAAAGACTTCACCTGCCCCGGAACTCATGGTTTTTGCCGGCGCGGGTCTAAAGGATGCCCTTCCGGAGGTGGCGAACCTCTACCTTCAGAGCCACCCAGGAATCAAAATCTCCTTTAACTTTGCCGGGTCCGGGACGTTACAGAAGCAAATTGAACAGGGGGCGCCGGCCGACATCGTTATTTTCCCCGGCAAAAAGCAGATGGATACCCTGGAAAAGGAAAGTTTAATCGACAAAGCCACCCGCAGAAAGATCCTGGCCGATAAACTGGTGATCATTACGCCGAAAGAAAGTGGAAAGGTGAAAGATTTTGCCGACCTCGCTTCTCCTGGCGTCGGCAAGGTAAGCATTGGTGATCCGGACATCGTACCGGCAGGAGAGTGGGCGAAGGAAACGCTGGTTAACCTGGGGTTGTGGGATAAGGTGAACGCGAAACTGGTTCTGGCTAAAGACGTGCAGCAGGTAAAAACATACGTAGAAACGGGAAACGTGGACGCGGGCCTGGTTTGGCGGTCTACCGCCGCAACTTCGTCCAAAATAAGGATTATGGAAACCATGCCGGATCACCTGCACATTTCCCTATCGGCTCCGCTTACGGTGGCCCCTACCGGTATTGTCCGGAAACTCAAAAACATTACCGCCAACAAAATATTCTCTGCCTTTCCCGGCCTTAAGAAAAAATACTTCTGGGGCAGCGGGATGTGGAGCAGAGGCTACTACATCGGTACAGCCGGTAATGTAAGCGCCGAAACTATCCGCAAATACATCGAAGCTCAAAAATCATTCCGGAAGGAGGTGAAACCAGGTGAGCCGCTGTAAAAACAATGCGGTCAAGAAACTGAAAGCTCATTCCCCGGAGCAAGCCGTAGACATCCTGGTGGAAAAGTTTCCCCTGCACCTTAACCCGGAGCAAACTGCTTTAGCCCGCAGCCTGCAAATGGAAGCGGCCAAAGTCTGGAACGCCGCCTGTAACATCCACCGCACCATATACGGCAGGTATGGTTACTGGCTGAGCGAAGGTGCAATTAAAGCGCTGCTCAAAGGCAAATACTGCCTTCACTCCCAATCGGTGCAGGCCGTGGTGGAAACCTATTTCGAGTGCTGCGAGCGTACCAGGGAATTGCACGAGCGAGGCAATACCGGCTGGAGGTACCCCTACCGCCGGAAAAGGTTTTTCACTGTTACCTGGAAGGAAGCAGCTATTACGCATAAAGGGCGTATATTGAAACTTTCCAACGGTTGGGGCAGAGAACCGTTGATTGTTAAACTCCCGCAAAGGCTTGCCAATACCGCAATCCTGCAAGCGCAACTGGTCTGGCACCGTAATCAATACTGGCTGCACGTAACGGTGGAGAAACCGGTTCTGTTAAAAGTTCAGGGCAACGTTTGTGCGGCCATCGACCCGGGCGAAGTGCATGCCCTGACCATCACCGACGGCGAAGAAGCGTTGGTGATCAGCGGCAGGCTGCTCCGTTCGCTCAACCGTTTGAGAAACAAGGTGCTGCGGCAGTTGCAACGGGCCATTTCCAAAACGAAGAAAGGCTCCAGGAAGCGCAGGAAACTCCTAGCTAAAAAATACCGGTTTCTCAACTGGATCGAGCGGCGGATAGAACATATTCTGCATACCGTTTCCGCCCGGGCTGTCCGCTGGTGCCTGGAAAGGAGCGTTAAAACGGTTTACATCGGCAACCCGGAAGGTGTGCGCGAAAAGGACTGCGGCAGACACCACAACCAGCGCATGGGCCAATGGGCCTTCGGCAAGCTGCGCGATTTGCTGGCATACAAGCTCAAGCGTCACGGCATAGAGCTGATTCCGGTGGATGAGCGTGGCACCTCCGGTACCTGCCCGGTATGCGGGGAGTACACCAGACAGACCGGGCGCGTATACCGGTGCGGCAATGCTTCCTGCGGGTTTACCGGGATTCACCGGGACGTGCTGGGAGCCAGCGGCATCCTTGACAAAGCTTTGGACGGGAGTTTCACCAGGGGCCGCAGGCTGCCCGGGAAAGTGGAATACCTGCGGCCGCAAGTGCTGGCGCCGCAAAAAGCAGCCTGACGTATCTACGATGAGTAGTAGACGCCCATGGACCGGGCCTTCCCGGCAAATGCCGGGATGTAGCTCACGAGGAAAGCGTAAGACCTGCGCTTTAGCAGGCAGCATTCCGATGACATGACCCAGCACTCAACACCCATCGCAACACTTGACTTCTAAGTGAGAACTTAATTTGGGTGTTGAGTGCTGGGGGGACGAAGCCCCCGGGCTTGTCCCGGGGGAGGTTCACGTGCGCCCGGCATGGGCGTTAACTTGGTGGTGAAAGTCCACTGCAGGCGAGGCAGCACGAGTCTGCTAGCCAAAGGCAAGGGTGTCCATCGCGAGGTGGAATCCGAAGGAAGCCGGAGGCAAAACCACGGCCCGATGAACAAGAACCCCATAAGAGGCTAAGCCGTTCGGATGAGCTGGCGTGACACAGCGAAATCCCAGGCTGCCAAGGGACGGCGGAGTATATGGGGCGGGCACGGGGTGAAGGTTAACGCTCTTACCCGGGGAGGCCTGCCGGATAAGCCAGGCA
>NZ_FQZM01000095.1 GCF_900142025.1 Desulfofundulus thermosubterraneus DSM 16057
ACCACCCCTGGACATAAAAATCCTCTTGAACTAATACTGTCTTCTGCTAAATATAGTAATTTTTTTAAGGAGCGAATTCACCTCCCATGGTGATTATGTTCGTTAAACCGCCGGCCAGGAACTGGATTTATTCCAGTTCTCGTCCGGGAACCCACGCGAAAGTCGGCTAATTACCCGGTAACGGAAGAAGCATCTTTTGCGCCCTGCCGCCTGAGACTTTCCCGGAACCGGTAGCTTTCCCCGTTAAGTACCAGGATGTGTGCCCGGTGGGTCAGCCGGTCGATTAACGCAGCTGTTAGCCGTTCATCGCCAAAAAGCTCCGCCCACTGGCCGAATTCCAGGTTTGTAGTAATGATTATACTGCCCCGTTCGTACCGGGCGGCAAGCACCTGGAATAAAAGCTGGGCGCTTAACTGGTCAAAAGGAACGTAACCTAATTCATCCTGAACCACAAGGTCATATTTCAGCCACTGGCGTATAAAGCGGTTCAAGCGATTTTCCTGGTAAGCGGCTCTCAGTTCGTTGACCAGTTCGGGCACGGCGAAGAAACGCACCCGGTAGCCCTGCCGGCAGGCTGCCGTGGCAAGCCCAATGGCCAGGTGGGTTTTACCTACGCCCGTGCTGCCCATGAGAATTATGTTTTCTTTCCGGCGGATAAACTCTCCGCGGGCCAGACCCAGCACCTGAGTTTTGGATAAGCTGGGTACGGCGCTAAAGTCAAAGCTGTCCAGCGTTTTAGTTACCGGGAAACAGGCCGCTTTAAGCCGCCGTTTTAGGGATGCTTCTTCCCGGTGGAGAAGCTCTTGTTCCAGCACCGCAGCCAGGTAGCGCAGGTAGGAGGCGCCTTGCGCCTGGGCCTCACGGGACAGGGGGCCGGCCTGGGCGGCCACAGTGGACAGTTTAAGTGTCTTCGCCAGGTTTTCCACCACCGCCAGTTCGCTCTGTTCATTAATCATGACGCAACACCTCCCCCGTGAGCTACCAGAAGACGGTCGTATAAAGCGGGGGCGGGCATATGAACCTTGCAGTCAGCCAAATAGGGTGGTATTTGCACCTTCGCTTCGGCAGGCGGGGGCAGGAGAGCCCGCAGGGCGGTTACACTTACCGTATCCATCAGCAGTGCCTGCCCGGCAGCTGCTGCCACCGCTTCTACTCCCTGCTGGTCCATTAGTTCCAATAGAGCCACTATGTCTTGAGGCGGCCGGGAAGACCTGGCTGCCAGTTGATTGATGAATTGTTCCAGAGGAGCCGGTAGCTTAAGCTGCCGGAAAGGCAGAGTATGAAGCACATAGTTGGGTTTTTGCTTGAGCAGTGGCAGGTAGTGGGTATAGCAGGTAACGGTCCTATTTCGCTCATAGCAGCGCTTATGTACAGCTACCCGCTCGCCTTCATGGTATATTTCTATCCGGTCTACGTAGGCCCTTAAGGTTA
>NZ_FQZM01000069.1 GCF_900142025.1 Desulfofundulus thermosubterraneus DSM 16057
AAAGGTCGGCCTCCAGGCCTTTCTTACCGCCCTGGCCGTGAATCTTAAAAGATGGGTGAACATAACTCTGAACAAGATAAAGGATAAAAAGTGTAATGTGAAGTTATCCCCAGCCAATACGGTCACAGTTTCAGCATGACCGGTAGAGGGGTGGCCTGTCCTTTTTGACCTGAATAGCTGGTAACATGGAGGATGAGGTGGCAATGGATACTAGCTAGGTACTGTTATTGGATAATCTAAACGCAAGTTGTTCCCAACGGCCTGGCAGTTTCTGTTATTTGCCAGAGGTTGGGACAATGGGCTTTGGTTTTAATTGGGGTTTAGCGACTGTATCTTATATGGGGGTGATTTCGTTGCTTACCGAACGGGAAATTGAGACTATGGCAGCCTTTCTCACTGTAGAGGAGGTGGCCAGAATACTGCGGCTGAAACGGTCCACGGCCTATGAGTATGTACGGCAGGGGATTATCCCTTGTGTTAGATTGGGCAGTTTTATCAGGATACCAAAGGCGCGGCTTGTAGAGTGGAAGAAAGCGGACAGGCAGGAAGATGGCGGAGGGATGGCGAATTTCTAACCCGTCCCTCCGCCCCCGTACTGAATGCGGGAGGTCGGAAAGGTGAAAGGGCACGTCAGGAAACGCGGGAAAAACTCCTGGGCGGTGGTGGAGCTTCCCAGGGATCCGGAGACCGGGAAGCGCAGGCAGAAGTGGGTCACGGTCCAGGGAACCAAAAAAGACGCCGAAAGGGAACTTGCGAAGCTCCTGAACGCATCTTATGAAGGTGGCGTGGGTACGGCACCCGCCAAGCTGACCCTGGGGGAATACCTGGACAGGTGGCTGGAGGCGGTGGGGCCGGAACTTAAACTTTCGAGCGCCGTTTCTTACCGCACTGCCATAAGGCAGTGGAAGCGTACCGCACTGGCCGGGATACCCCTGGTCAAACTGACGCCTCTGGACATACAAAGGGCGATAGCAACCCTGCTCCAGGAGTTGGCCCCGGAGACGGTGAAGAGAGCGTATATCGCCCTGCGAGCTGCCCTGCGGCGGGCCGTGAAGTGGGGTGATAACAAAAAGCCTCACGGAGGGTGTAAAGTCCCCGCAAGGCGAGGGACGGGAGATGCAGGTGTGGACGGAGGATGAAGCGGCCAGGTTTTTGGAAGTGGCGGCAAAGCGGTCGAAACATTATCCCCTCTTTGTCCTGGCGCTGTCCACCGGTATGAGGCTGGGTGAACTTTTGGGTCTTAAATGGGAGGATGTGGATTTAGAGGCGGGTTTTTTACAGGTGAAACGTACCCTGGCGGACAGGTCGGCAATAAAAAAAGTGATTTTCCTGCCACCAAAAAGTCAAGCGGCCAGAAGAAAAATACCTTTGGACGCCTTTACGGTGGAAGTATTAAAAAGACACAGGAAAAAACAGATTGAAATTCACTTGAAAAAAGGCCCCGAATGGCAGGGCCATGGTTTGGTGTTCTGCACGGACCGGGGCCGGCCGCTGTACCATTCAGAAGTAAGGAGTGCCCTAACCCGCCTGGCACACAGGGCTAAAGTAACACCGCTTCGTTTTCACGACATTCGACACACCCACGCCACTTTCCTGCTGCGGAAGGGCATCCACCCAAAAATTGTAGCTGAAAGGTTGGGACACTCCAGTATTAAAATTACCCTGGACACTTACTCCCACGTCCTGCCTGACACCCAGGCTGAAGCAGTAAAGGCCATAGAGGGCATGTTACAGACTGGAGGGCAGGTTTCTGGACGGACCAGGCAATAAACCCTGTCCGGTTTGCAAATGTTTGCAAGTTAGGGTAAACATATTCTAAAAATCCAGGAGTGATAAGGGTTATGGCTGCTGTCATTGAAGTAGAGGACCTGCACTATACCTACCGGGACGGTACCAGGGCCCTGCAGGGCCTTTCCCTTTCCATACCCGCAGGAAGCCGGGTGGCCCTTTTGGGGCCCAATGGAGCGGGTAAGTCCACCTTCTTGCTGCATTTAAACGGCCTTTACCTGCCCCAGCGGGGAAAGGTGCGGGTCATGGGGCAGGAAGTCAACGCCCGCACGGCCAGGGAGATCAAGAGCCGGGTGGGCCTTGTGTTTCAGGATCCCGATGATCAGGTTTTTTCTTCCACCGTAGGGGAGGACGTGGCCTTCGGCCCTGTGAATATGGGCCTGTCCGCCACAGAGGTCGAGCGGCGGGTGCAGGAGGCGCTGGCGGCAGTGCAGATGGAAGCATACCGGGACAAACCGCCTTACCACCTCAGCTACGGGCAGAAAAAGCGGGTGGCCATCGCCGGGGTTCTGGCCATGGGGCCGGAAATTATCGTCCTGGACGAGCCCATGGCCTACCTGGATCCCCAGGGCAAGGATACATTGCTGGATATTCTGGACCGGTTGCACCGCCGGGGTGCCACCATCCTGGTGGCCACCCACGACGTGGATATGGCGGCCAGTTGGGCGGACCGGGTGATTATCATAAAAAACGGCCGCACCCTGGCCCAGGGTGACCCGTCATTGCTGGTCCAGGAGGATATAATCCGCCAGGCCAACCTGCGCTTCCCCCTGGTGGCGCAAATTTTTCGCTCCCTGCCCGAATTGCAGCTCAAAACCGTGCCCTATACGGTGGAACAGGCGGCAGCCTTGCTGAAAGATATTTTGGCAGGACACCGGGTCTAAGCACCTCTAGACAAGAGGTGCTTTTATTATTATGGCCAACCGGTTAAGCTGTGGTATAATAAACTGTAAATGTTTTCTTTTCGGAGGTTTCGGAGGTGAAGGGGATGTCCCTGGGTGAATTAAAAATGACTTACCGTGAGTACCTCCAGTTGCCCGAGGATAAGCGTTACGAACTAATTGGAGGGAGGCTTTATATGGTACCGGCGCCCAGCGTAATCCACCAGATGGTTTTGGAGAATCTGGGGTATATTCTAAACCGGCACGTTCGAGAGAAAAAAAGGGGAGTCGTTTTGCGCTCTCCCATTGACGTTTACTTAACGGAGGAGGATGTGGTCCAGCCGGATATCATTTTTATCAGCCAGGAGCGCCGGTACATCATCGGGGAGGCCAATATAAGAGGCGGGCCCGATCTGGTAATTGAGGTTCTATCCCCTTCCACCGCGGCTATAGATCAAACCGTTAAAAAAGAGCTTTACCGGAACCACGGGGTGCGGGAGGTCTGGTATGTGCACCCGGTGGCCCAGACTATAGAAATATGCACCTTCACCCCGGAAGGAGAAAAAAAGGAGCTCTACGCCCGGCACGATGAAAAACCTTTTGTTTCCGCGGTACTTCCCGGCCTGCAGCTGGATTTAAACAAGGTTTTTTAGTTTTCACCCCATGAAAATGGCGCCATTTTGCACTGAAGCGACCCAGCACTCACTGCGACCAGAGTTCTTTGGTGTGGATGATTGCCAAATATGTGTAGCTTCAACTCCTAACGTAGGTACCTGGATCCGGTGAGTGCTGGGTCACCGGAGAGTGCGTGCAAATGGCAGGCAATTGCCATGGGACCACTTCTACTAAAGGGGAGTTGTTGATTTGTTACCGTTATACAGGATAGTAGTACCCACCCCTTACGCGGTGGGACCGGTCAACGCCTATCTAATTGCTTCACGACCCTATACCCTGGTGGACCCAGGGCCCGATACCCAGGAGGCCAGGGAGGTGTTGCAGAGGGAACTAAAGCGTTTGGGTCTTCCCCTGACCGAAATTAAAAGGGTTTTGCTCACCCATTTCCATTCGGATCACAGCGGCCTGGCCCAATGGATAAACTCCCTGACGGGGGCAAAGATATATATCCATCCCTTTGATTTAAAGAAGCTAAGCGGCAAAAACGATTTTATTGGGGAGAGGATGCCCTTTGTCCGGGAAGCCGGTACCCCGGCGGAGATCATAGCGGAAGTTCTCAAGGACGAGGATAAGCTCCCCAGGCCCTTTGTGCCGCCCAAGGGCGCTATAGCCACGACCGACGACGTGGAAATACCCTTCGAGCGCGGGAGCATAAAGGCGCTCCATTTTCCGGGCCATGCCACCGGGCACCTTTGTTTTTACGACCCGGCGGGGAAAAACCTAATTTCCGGCGATTTTTTGCTGCCCCATATCACGCCCAACCCCTTTTTGGAGCCTGACCCCCTTCATCCGGAACGGCGGGCACCCAGCCTGCGCCACTACCTGAAGGGGCTGGACAGGCTGAGGTCAATTGACATAAAGCGGGTGTGGCCGGGGCACGGGGAAGTTATCGATGATTACCGGCAGGTGGTGACCATGGTGCGGGAACACCACCGGGCCCGTTTCGACGCCCTGGTAGACCTGTTGCGCAAGTACGGGCCATGTACCGCTTTTGAGCTTTCCCGGATCACCTATCCCGATTTGAAGGGATTCAACATCTTTTTAGGACTTTCGGAAGTACAGGCCCACCTGGACGTACTGGTGGAAGAAGGCCGCGTGAAAGTGGAGAAGAAGGGCGGAGTGGCGTATTATTTCCTCTAACAGGGCTGAAGTGTCCCCAGTTTGAGCCTGTTTGGCTTGGTAGCGAGCGACTTGACCCAGCACTCAACAGACTTGAAAGCGATAGTGTTTAGTCTCTCATCATTCGAAGCCTGTTGAGTGCTGGGCAGCCAAACTTAGCGAGGCGAAAAGCGAAGGCAGGCCCGAGGGCATGGATGCCGGAAATAGAGGTTAGAGGTCGGAAGTAGGAGGTCAGAAAATGAGGAAGGAATTTGCGCAACGAATTCCAACAGCAGTTCCAACCTCTGACATCTGACTTCCAAACTTCCAATAGTAAGGGGTGCAGGAAAGATTTGGCTTTTCGCTTGCGTTTAATTATTGCCATCCTGGTTGCTAAGGCAATCATGTGGCTGGTTCGCTTGCTGGGACGGGGTAAAGGTTCCTCCCTGCCCGGTATGGTGGCCTTGAAAATCTGCCCCGGCATCCTAGGCTGCCTGGCCCGGCAGGCTTCCCGGGGGGTGGTCATGGTGACCGGCACCAACGGCAAGACCACCACCAACAACATGATTGCCCGGGTTGTCAGGGAGGCTGGTTACCGGGTGGTGGTTAACGCCGAGGGGGCCAACCTGATTACCGGCGTAACCACCGCTTTTTTAAAGGCCGCATCCCTCTCCGGGCGGGTGGACTGCGATTACGCCCTCCTGGAGGTGGACGAGGCCTCCTTTCCCCGGGTTACCCGCCAGGTATATCCAAACATCGTGGTGATCACCAACTTTTTCCGGGACCAACTGGATCGCTACGGGGAACTGGACAAAACCATATCCCTCATCCGTGAAGCTCTAGTTCAGTTGCCGGGGACCGGGCTGGTATTAAATGCCGATGATCCCCTGGTAGCCCCTCTGGCTACCTCCACCGGTAAAGAGGCGTTTTATTATGGCCTGGGGGAACACCATCAGGTGGCTTCCTTTTCTGCCGCCGCCCGGGAGGGGCGCTTCTGCCCCCATTGCGGGCGGGAGCTCTTCTATGCCTACTATCACTACAGCCAGTTGGGTAATTACCGTTGTCCCGGCTGTGGCTTTTCCCGGCCTCTCGCCGATGTGGAGGGCACGGAAGTTTCCCAGGGAGATCACAGGATAACCTGCCGTCTGCGTTCGCCCGCCGGCTCCCATGAGCTGGTTATTCCCGTGCCCGGGTTGTATAACCTCTACAACGGCCTGGCGGCTTTTTCGGCCGGCCTTTCCCTGGGCGTGGAGCCGGGAGTGATAATTGGCGCCCTGGCGGGTTACACACCGGCCACCGGGCGTATGGAAAGGTTCCTTTACCGGGATAAGCCGGTGCTCTTAAACCTGGTCAAAAACCCCACCGGCTTTAACGAGGGGTTGGGAGCTTTGCTTTCCCTCCCCGGCACGGTGGATGTGCTCATTGCCATCAATGATAACGATGCCGACGGGCGGGACATTTCCTGGCTGTGGGACGTGGATTTTGAGGTTCTGGAGGAACACCACCACCGCTTGAACTCCCTGGTCTGCACAGGGCAAAGGGGGGCGGAAATGGCCGTCAGGCTGAAATATGCCGGGGTGCCCCTTGACAAGGTTGTGGTCGAGAACATGCACCGGGCCGTAGAACACGTTTTGAATGGTTCCGGCAACACGGCCTATCTTTTGGCTACCTATACGGCCTTATGGCCCCTGGAAAGGATTTTGAGTGGTTATGCAAAAAGGGAAAGTCGTGTTGAAAGTCTGCCATCTGTATCCTGACCTGTTAAATCTCTATGGTGACCGGGGTAACGTGATGGCCTATGTCCGCCGCTGCCAGTGGCGCGGGATTGAAGTGGAGGTGCACCGCATTAACCTGGGGGACCCGGTTGACTTCCGGGAAATGGATTTTCTTTTCCTGGGCGGGGGTTCCGACCGGGAACAAAACCTGATGGCCAAAGACCTGGAAAATCGCCGGGAGCTTTTGCAGGCGGCGGTGGAGGATGGGCTGGTGGTGCTGGCCATCTGCGGCGGCTACCAGTTGCTGGGCAAATATTACCGCACCCTGGAAGGCCACGTGATTCCCGGCCTGGGTCTTTTAGACTTTTATACGGAGGCCGGGCGGGAGAGAATGATTGGCAACGTGGTGGTAGAGCTGGAAATAGAAGGGGAGCACGTGCGGGTAACCGGTTTTGAAAACCACGCCGGCCGGACTTTCCTGGGCCAGATTTCCCCGCTGGGTCGGGTGCTGGTGGGTTACGGCAACAACGGGGAGGACGGCACCGAGGGGGCCCGTTACAAAAACGTCTTTTGCTCCTACCTCCACGGCCCCCTGCTGCCCAAGAACCCCCGGCTTACGGATCACCTCATCTCCCTGGCACTCATGCGCCGGGGTTTGCCCGCGGAACTTGCTCCCCTGGACGACCGTCTGGAAAGGGTGGCCGCTGAAGTAATGCTCAAGCGCCTTTTAATGTAGAAACCCGTGACGCTTTCAGCACCATGGCTGCGTTTTGCACGCAGCGGGCGGCATGATCCCAGCAGGGGTTTCCAAACAAAAAGGAAATAATATGGACTGTACCACTGGATGCAGGGGGGTTTTCAAAATGGAGAAGGAAGTAGTGCGTACCGACAGGGCTCCGGCCGCCATAGGGCCCTATTCCCAGGCCATTAAAGCCGGTGGATTTGTATTCGTCTCTGGCCAAATTCCCATCGACCCGGCCACAGGTAAGGTGGTGGAGGGGGACATTAAAGTTCAAACCAGGCAGGTGTTGAACAACTTAAGAGAAGTGCTGGCGGCGGCAGGCACTTCCCTAGAGCGGGTGGTGAAAGCTACCGTGTTTATCACCGATATGAATGACTTTCCCGGGCTAAACGAAGTGTACGCTGAATTTTTTGCCCGGAGTGCGCCCGCTCGCTCCTGTGCGGCCGTATCGCGCCTGCCTAAGGATGTGCTGGTGGAAATTGAAGCCATCGCCCTCCTGTAGGGAAGGGTATACCCGGCGGTTTTGAGCAAATATTTGGGTGTGGTCATTACGGTAGATGGCTCCCGGTTTATACCGGGGGCTATTTATTTTATTTTTGATGAGCAAAAAGTTAATGAAGTTCGCTGACTGCCCTGGCGGGACGCCATATGAAGTCAAAAAAAGTGGCATGTCAAAGACAACTGTCTACAATGTTTACACCTTGCCCCCGGCAGCCTTTAGTCAAAATCCATGGAAAAATCAAATAAAATAAAGTTTTTTATTTGAATGACAAATCGGCTATTTTTTTGGCATGCCTTTTGCTCTACATGCATTATGCATTTAGGCAAAGTAGGTTCAGGTAAAATCGGGGCTAGGTAAAATCTTCTTCCCGGTTGATGTATGGCACTTCCTGCCGGTAAACAACTTTTTTCAAGTGGGCTGGTATAAAATTACTGCGGGGAAAGGAGAAGTTTTTAGTGCGAGAAACGGTAATCGTCAGTGCGGCCAGAACGCCCTTTGGAAAGCTGGGCGGGGTTCTGGCACCCCTCACTGCCGTCCAGCTGGGGGGTATGGTCATTAAAGAAGCCATCCAGCGGGCGGGCATCAACGGGGAGCAGGTGGAAAACGTGATCATGGGGCAGGTGCTGCAGGGCGGCTGCGGCCAGATTCCCTCCCGCCAGGCCACCCGGTTGGCGGGGTTGCCCTGGGAAGTTCCCTCGGAAACCATAAACAAGGTCTGCGCCTCCGGCCTGCGGGCAGTAACCCTGGGCGACCAGATCATCCGGGCCGGCGACGCCCACATCATCGTTGCCGGCGGCATGGAAAGCATGAGCAACGCGCCCTACTTTGTGCACGCCCGCTGGGGCCTGCGCATGGGTGACGCCAGGTTTGTCGACCTGATGGTCCACGACGGCCTGTGGTGCACCTTTTACAACCGGCACATGGCCATCCATGGCGGCGAAGTGGCCAAAGAATACGGCGTCTCCCGGGAAGAACAAGATGAATGGGCCCTGCGCAGCCACCAGCTGGCCATCGCGGCCATGGACGGCGGGCGGCTGAAGGAAGAAATTGTGCCCGTGGCCGTACCCCAGAAAAAGGGCGACCCGAAAGTGGTGGACACGGACGAAGCGCCCCGGCGGGATACCAACCTGGAGGCCCTGCGCCGCCTGCCGCCGGTTTTCGACCCCAACAACACGGTCACGGCGGGCAATGCCCCGGGGGTCAATGACGGGGCGGGGGCTTTAGTGCTGATGTCCCGGGAAAAAGCACACGAACTGGGCATAAAACCCCTGGCCACCATCCTGGGGCATGCCTCGGTTTCCCAGGATG
>NZ_FQZM01000038.1 GCF_900142025.1 Desulfofundulus thermosubterraneus DSM 16057
GCCGACTCTTCGTCTTCCGGCGTTATGCGTAAAATATTTACAAGTTTACTTTTTCGCAGGCTCTGCCCATATGTAACCGCCACGCGGTGACCAAAATTATATCGCAGAATGGTCATCAATTCATCAAAAATAAAATTCGTCGTCACAAGAGAAAGCGGGGGGTTCTCCAGGAACTGGACCGCTTCACAATGATGGGGGTCGTCTGCGTAGGCGTGAGCGTAAAAAAAGCTGGTATCCACAAAAATCTGCCGCAACATATCACGTCCTGTAAAGAGCTTCATCTAAACTTTCGCTGATCAAGTTTTTGAGTAATGGCTCACGGGCGATCCCTGCTACTTCGAGAAGAGGTTCCTTTGCGTTTTGTCCGCTTTTATTTGCCTTGCTGGCAATGAGTTCCCGTAAAACGGCTGATATGGAGCGGCCCTGCCGGGAGGCCAGTTCACGCAGGAACTGGTACTGCCACTCTTCCACTACCACCTGCATGCGCCTCATACAAGCATCACCTTAAGCTTATAGTTATTACACACTTAATTATTACACATTACACATCTGTTGTCAAGTAAAGGAATTGACGGTGCCAGGCACCTAACTTATTAACTTATAGTTGAAGGGTTGGGGGGCCCCTGTTACAATGGGTGGCAGGGGGTGAATTTTTTGGGTAGGAGACCAAGAATCGAGTTTGAGGGCGCAATGTACCACGTAATCCAGCGGGGCAACAACAGGGAGTTTATATTTATTATGCCGGAGCACAAGGAGTATCTGCTTGAGCAGTTGCGGCACACCGTTAACGTGGACGGCCTGGAAATTTTCGCTTATGTAATAATGAACAATCATTTCCACCTGGCCGTCCGTACGAATAAAGAGCCCCTGAGCAAAGTAATGCACCGCTTGAATACCCGCTTCAGCCGGTATTACAACCGTGAGCGGGGTCGGACCGGCCACGTTTTTGAAAGCAGGTATAAGGCCGTCCCAATTGAAAACGAGCGGTATCTTCTGGCAGTTGTCAGGTACATACACCGTAATCCTGTCCGGGCTGGTTTATGCGCGGGAGTGGCTGATTATAAATGGAGCAGCGACGCTGATTATCGCGGAGAGGGTAGTGGATTTGTACATACAAAGCAGCTGCTGGACATCCTGGATGACGATCCGGGGAGGGCTTTTAAAAAGTATGTCTGGCCGGGTACCGGCAGTTTGAGAAGCACGTATTGGACTTCCGGTACATACTGTTTGACGTAAACCGTTATCAGGTAGAAGAACAATACCAGGCGGCCAATCTAGTTTCCAGCGTATTTGCGCTGGACCAGAAGATGAGCGCGGAAGAACTGGTCAGGCGGCTACGGAAGCTGGCCGGCGTGCTGAAGAACCTGGGCCGGGACGAATTCAGGCAGTTTGCTGCCTGGCTTTCCCACGTATTCAAAGCCAGGCTGCCCGAGCCGCTACGGGAAAAGGTTGACAGGATTGTAAGCGAAGTCAATCCGTGGGAGGTGGATGTGATGATTACGAACCTGGAAATAACCCTGCCCGGCCGGCATGCAATTTTAAGGGTTTTTTTAACGGAGGCATATTACCTGGTATTTACCTTCTCCCGTTGTTTTAAGCGGTAAGATTCGGTGTTCATGTTCAGGATGTAGGACTTAAAGGTGATCCGATCCACCAAGCGCCGCGGCCAGGATATTATCACCGAATATTTCCGCACTGACAGTATAACGGTTTTGGCAGGCTTTTATCCCCAAGGCTATGCTCAGATGGGTAACCCCGGTGCCGGGATACCGCTCATCACGATGTTTTTGCGACATTGGATGAATTCACCGGTGGCTAACTGCCAGACCAGCGCCTCCTTGATTTGACCGCCTTCTGATTACCCAGGCTCAATAAACCAAAGACGCCGGGGTGTATAACCCCCGCTGCACTGAAAGCTTACCGCTTTACCCTCAAGCGGTGACGAGAACACGGCTGCCGGCCAGGACTTGGGGGAGATACCGGGATGTCCTTAAAAACCAGGATAGTTCTCACTCTCTGTGCCGCCTTCGCCATTCTTGCCTTTGTTTTTTTCGCGGTTTCTCATGTGATCGCAAATAACATTGTAGCTGAGCTGGAAAGAGATAATCTTAAGCAGAATATTGAGCGTGCCCTGCAAGCCCTGGAGAGGGAAGTGGAGGAGTTGGATAAATATACAGAAGATTGGGCTGCATGGGATGATACGTATATATTTGTGAAAGAAAGAAACGAGGAATACATAAAAAAGAACCTGGTCGACAGCACCTTTGAGGTTCTTAAGATCAACTATATAGTGATTATAAATACCGGGGGAGAAATGGTGTACGCCAGGGGATACGATCTGGAGGAGGGAGAAGATATCCCCGTACCCCGGGAAATTGTTTTTCCGGCCTGCCAGAAAGCAGGCGGTCTTAAAGGGCTGGTGGCGACGCCGGAAGGGGCGGTGCTGGTGGCCGCCAGGCCCGTTTTAAAAAGCGATGACACCGGGCCCGCCCGGGGAACCATGATTTTCGGCCGTATCTTAAATGATAAGCATTTAAAAGAGCTCTCGGAGATTACCCGCCTGCCCCTCACCCTTCACCCGCCGGGGGCCGTGGACTTCCGCGACCTGCAGCCGGCAGGCTCTTTAGAGAACGGGGAACCCTGCTACGCCAGGATAATTTCCCCTGAGGAAAGCGCCGGCTTTACCGTCATTAAAGACCTGCAGGGGAAAACCGCCTTAATCCTCCAGGTTAATTCGGACAGGCGCGCTGCCAGGGTGTTCCAGTCCGCCAGAAAGGCCTTCAGCCTCTACCTGGCGCTGGCGGCGGTACTGTGCTGCAGCCTGGCCCTGTTTTGGTTGAACCGTGCCGTCGTATCCCGGCTGGCAAAGCTTACCGCTGCCGTAACCAGTACGGGCTACCAGTTTCCCCTTTCCTCCGGGTTCCCGGTTCTGGGGGGAAGGGATGAGCTTGCCTTTCTTTCCGCTGAAATCGGCAAAATGCTGGACAGGCTGGAGGAGTACCGGCGGGAGATAAGCGACAAGGAAAAGAAATACAGGGCGGTGGTGGAAAATGCCGCCGAAGCCGTCGTGGTAGTCCAGGATGGTGTGGTCAAATTTGCCAACCGGGCGGCTGCGGTCCATACAGGCTACACAGCGGAAGAGATTGTTTCCAGGCATTTCCTTGATTTCATTCACCCGGAAGACAGGGAGGCGGTATGGGAACATTACAGGGAATTGCTGGAGAATAAAGGCGTCTTATACGCATATCCGTTCAGGGTAATAGCCAGGGACGGGAGTATCAAGTGGGCGGAAACAAACTCCGTGGTGGTCGAGTGGGAGGGGCAGCCCGCCATCCTGCATTTTTTGACCGATATCACCCCGCGCAGGATTCTGGAAGAAGAGCTGCAGAGGTTGATGGCAGAAAAATCCCTGATTCTCGACAGCCTTACGGAGCTGGTTGTATTTATAGACCGGGACATGCAGATCATCTGGGCCAACCGCGCGGCCGGTCAATCCGTCGGCAGGAGCCCCGGGGACCTTTTTGGAGCGAAATGCCACGAAATATGGCACGGCAGGAGCGATCCCTGCCAGGGCTGCCCAGTGGTGCAGGCTATGGAGACCGGCCAGGTGTGCACAGGGGAGGTGGCTTCGCCGGACGGCCGCTTCTGGAGTATTACTGCCTCCCCCGTTAAGGACGAAAAGAGAAACGTCATAGGGGCCGTGGAAGCAACCCTGGATATCACCGAGCGCAGGAGCTACGAGGAACAGTTGAAATATTTGAGCCTGCACGACCCATTGACAGGCCTTTACAACCGGGCCTTTTTCCAGGAAGAGCTCAGGCGCTTATCTGTCAGCCGGGAATACCCGATAACCATCCTGGTGGCCGATCTGGACGGCCTGAAACTGGTCAACGATACCCTGGGTCACGCCAGGGGCGATGAAATGTTGAAGGCCTGCGCAGATGTTTTGAGAAATTCCCTGCGCTGTTCTGATATCCTGGCCCGCATAGGGGGCGATGAATTCGCCGCCCTTTTACCAGGAACAGATGAAAAAACCGGGGAAGATATTGTATACCGGATACACTCCCGGATCGATGACTACAACAAAGAACACCCCGAGTTGCCCCTGCACGTGTCTACAGGCTTTGCCACGTGCCGGAGCGGGGACGAATCCCTCGAAGACACCTTCAAGAAGGCCGACGACCTCATGTACCGCCATAAGCTTGTGTACAGGGCCAGCGCGCGAAACCAGATCGTGAGCGCCCTGCTGGCAGCCCTCAAAGAAAAGGATTACCTCACCGCGGGGCACGCCGAAAGGCTGAAAGAAATGTGCCTTAAAATGGGCGAGAAACTGGGGCTTTCTCCCCGGCAGATGGCAGACCTGGCCCTTTTGGCTCAGGTCCATGACCTGGGCAAAGTTGCCGTGCCGGACAGCATCTTATTCAAGAAAGGCCCGCTTACAGAGGAAGAATAGGAGGCCATGCGGCAGCACCCCGAAAAGGGCTACCGCATCGCCCTGTCCTCCCCCGACATCGCCGGGGTGGCGGATTTGATTCTCAAGCACCACGAAAGGTGGGACGGGAAGGGATACCCCCTGGGGCTGGGAGGAGAAGAGATACCGGTAGAATGCCGCATCCTGTCCATTGCCGATGCCTTTGACGCCATGACCGGCGAGCGGCCGTACATAAAGCCCAGGAGCAAAGAGGAGGCAATGGCAGAGCTTAAAAGGTGCGCGGGAAGCCAGTTCGACCCGCAGCTGGTTGATGTCTTTGTTTCCCTGTTTTCAGACGCATGAAGGACCGGCCATAACTTTTGTTTCCCTTGTTTTGCTGTTTTGCCTGGAAGCTGCGAGGCCCGGCGGGACGTTTTACCTCACGCGGCCGGTGCTTTCACCGGTTAGGCCGTGCAGCCGCCGGTAAACCAGCCGGGCCAGCACGGCGGCCAGTGCGGCCTTGAGCAGGTCAAAGCCGATGAAGGGCAGGAATCCTATCTTAATAATCTGCAGGGCGGAGAAGGTTTTGCCCATGTAGAAATTGAGTATTACGTAGAGGTAAGGCAGGCCGATGAGGTAGATCACCGCCAGGCCGGCGACCATGGCCAAAAGCAGGGGTATCACGCCCGGATCCTTTTGTTTGGGGGCCAGGGCTCCCGTAACCCAGGCGCCGCCGATAAAGCCCAGGAGGAAGCCAAAGGTGGGCTTCAGCACATAGGCCGGGCCGCCAAAGGGGGCTGTTTCGAAGACCGGCAGGCCGACCAGGCCCAGCAGTACGTAGATGAACATGCTCAAAGCCCCCAGCCGGGCGCCCAGAAGCCCACCGGCCAGCATAACCACAAAGGGCACCAGGCTAAAGGGTACATATGGCGTGATGAAGAAGCGGGACAACATGGCCGCCACGGCCGCCAGGGCGGCAAAGAGGGCGGCCAGAGCCATATCCCGGGGCGATAGTTTCATGGTATGATGCCTCCTTACATTATTTTGTACAATCACTTGCAAAACTGTTGAGTGCCGGGCAAATTTAACGAGACCGGGGGCGGGGGAGGGATGCCCGGAGCGAAATAGTTAACTTCAAGATGTTTGCTGGTTAACCAAAAAGTCACAACACTTCCTCTCAAGGAGCATCAAATGGAGCGTCTTTCATGACGACGATGACAGCCTCATTTGTTCTACCTGGCCCGCAGGCTCACCTCCCCGCTGACCACCCTTTTATATTCGCCGCCGGGCAGGCGCAGTACCAGCGAGCCGTCGGCATCCACATCCTCGGCCCACCCTTCCCAGCTTTCCTTCCAAGTGAACACCCTAACCGGCCGGTGCAGGGTAACGTTTAGCTCCTTCCAGCAGGCCAGCACCGGGGCAAACCCCTCTTTTTCCCAGAGCCTGTACCAGTATTCCAGCTCGGCCAGCAGGTTTTGCAACAAATGCACCCGGGAAACCCGCCGCCCCCTTTCTATCTGCACCGAGGTGGCGATTTCCCGCAGCTCCAGGGGGAACTCATGGCGGTCAATATTGACGTTGATGCCCATGCCGATGATTAAATAATTGACCCGCTCCATTTCGGCGGAGAGTTCGGTTAAAATGCCGCATATTTTTTTCTCCCCCACCAGCAGGTCGTTGGGCCACTTGATTCCCGCCTCAACTCCCGCGGCCCGGCGCAGTGCCCGGGCCACGGCCACGGCCGCCAGCATGGTGAGGGGAGGGGCGTCCATAGGGTTTACCGCGGGGTACAAGATCACGGAACACCAGATGCCCCGGCCGTGGGGGGAGAACCAGCCCCGGCCCATTCGTCCCCTACCCCCGGTTTGTTCCTCGGCTACCACCAGGGTGCCGTCGGGAACTCCCCGGGCGGCCAGTTCCCTGGCCGTGCGGTTGGTGGACTCCACCTGGTCGTAATGATAAACGTTGCGTCCCAGAAAGGCAGTTTGCAACCCCCGGGTTATTTCCGCGGGATAAAGACGGTCCGGGATGTTTACCAGGCGGTAGCCCGCATGGGGGACGGCTTCAATATCATAACCCGCGGCCCGTAAAGCCTGGATATGTTTCCATACCGCCGTGCGGGAAACTCCCAGGCTCTGGCAGATAGACTCCCCGGAGACAAAATCAGGGTAACCTTTTTTTAACAACTCCAGGACTCGTTCTTTCAACTAAAGACACCTCAAGGCAAAAACCGGCATTTTCCTTAATTTTAAGGCCATTAATGCCCATTTGTCAACCGGTGTTGCCCTTAGTGGTTGACCACAGGTTTTAACTCCTTTTTTTGCGCAGGCTCTTCAGCGTCGACATGGTATCCTCCACCTGTGACACCAGCACGCCGTCCAGAAGGTCAAGAATTTGAAATACTTCGGGGTACTTTACCCGGTAATTCACCCGCAGCCCTTCTTTGCGGGAATCAACAATGTCTAGCTTTTTCAGTACCGCTAGGTGCTGGGATACGTTGGACTGCTCCATATCCAGCTCTTCGATGATTTCGCAAACGCACCGTTCCCCCTGCCGCAGGCATTCCAAAATGCTCACCCGGGTGGGGTGGGCCAGGGCTTTTAATATATCCGCCTTCATGCGGGGAATGCGTTCATTCATTGCCTCTACCTCCAGAAATCTTGCTTAATTGTTATCTGATAATATCATAATTTTTGCTCCAGTGCCAGTGAAGGCCGGATCGATTCCAGGACCTCTTATACAATGTACATTTTGTTGCACCGCCTGTACCCCTTTGATAGAATTACTCTGAAAAGGAGTGGGATACGATGATCCTGGTATTTGACGTGGGGAATACAAATATTGTTCTGGGGGTATATAAAGGCCAGGAATTGCTGGAGCACTGGCGGCTGTCCACCAACCCCCACCGTACCGCCGATGAGTACGGTATGCTGCTCCGGGACCTTTTCCAGTATGCGGGCATTTCCCGCCGGGATGTCAAGGCCCTGGTGATATCCTCGGTGGTGCCGCCTTTGATGCTGGCCCTGGAACAAATGAGCGAGAAATATTTTGGCGTCAAACCCCTGGTGGTGGGGCCCGGAATCAAGACGGGCCTGGCCATTAAATATGAAAACCCCCGGGAGGTGGGTGCCGACCGCATTGTCAATGCGGTGGCGGGGTACGAACTTTACGGTGGGCCGTTGATCATTGTTGATTTTGGCACGGCCACCACCTTTGATGCCATATCGGCCAGGGGAGAATACCTGGGCGGTGCCATTGCTCCGGGTATCGGCATTTCCACCGAGGCCCTCTTCGCCCGGGCCGCCAAGCTGCCCCGGGTTGAGCTGGTCAGGCCGCCGGCGGTAATTGGCAAGAACACCGTCAGCAGCATGCAGGCGGGGATCATCTTTGGCTTTGTGGGTCAGGTGGATGAAATTGTGCGCCGGATGAAGGCCGAGCTGGGGGGAGACCCCACCGTGCTGGCCACCGGCGGCCTGGCCGAGCTTATTGCCCGGGAATCCCGCACCATCGACCGGGTGGATCCCCTGTTGACCCTGAAGGGCCTGCGTCTGATTTACGAACGCAATTTGTCGACGGTGAGATGACGGTGAAGTTATTGATCGGTGATGTCGAACTGGCCAATCCGGTAATTGCCGCCCCCATGGCCGGGGTTACCGACCGGGCCTACCGCATCCTGGCCCGGGAGGCCGGCTGCGGCCTGGTCTTCACGGAGATGATCAGCGACCAGGCTTTAATCTACGGCAATCCCCGTACCCGGATCATTCTCGAGCACGGGGGCGAGAAAGGCCCCCTGGCCGTGCAGATCTTCGGTTCCAACCCCGACTACATGGCCCGGGCGGCGGAAATTGTGGCCGGCGAGGGCGCCGATATCATAGACATCAATATGGGCTGCCCCACGCCGAAAATCGTTAAAAACGGCGAAGGGGCGGCCCTGATGAAGAACCCGGAACTGGCCGCCGAGATTGTGTCCCGGGTGGCGGCCCGGGTAAAGGTGCCGGTCACGGTCAAAATGCGCAAGGGTTGGGATGATGATCACGTTAACGCCGTTGAGCTGGCCCGCCTGGTGGAAGCGGCCGGGGCTGCGGCGGTAACCGTTCACGGGCGTACCCGGGCCCAGTTCTACAGCGGGCAGGCCGACTGGGACATTATCCGCCGGGTAAAGGAGGCGGTGGGCATCCCGGTGATTGGCAACGGGGATGTGCGCACGCCCCTGGATGCCAAGCGGATGCTGGAGGAGACGGGCTGTGACGGCGTGATGATTGGGCGGGCCTCCATGGGCAACCCCTGGATTTTTTCCCGCACGGTGCATTACCTGGCCACCGGTGAGCTCCTGCCCGAACCCACCTGGGAGGAAAAAATCCGCACCGCCCTGCGGCACCTCGATCTCCTGGTAGCGCTAAAGGGGGAGTACATCGGGGTGCTGGAAATGCGCAAGCACGCGGCCTGGTACCTCAAGGGGCTGCGGGGCGCCGCCCGGCTGCGGGAGAAAATAAATCAGGCCGGTTCGGTAGAGGAAATGAGGGATATTTTAACGGGAAACCTTAATGGAGAATACTTGTAAATATTCAGTGAACCCGGTTGGATGCGGCCCAGCACTCACCAAAATATGACTCTGCTTCCGGTGTTTCAGGTTTAATTGACACATCAGGTTTTGGGAAGAGCTAGTATCCCAGTGAGTGCTGGGTCCCCGCTCACTCCAGCCGTTTTTTGTGTATAAATGTTTTAGTTTTATGCCTTGCCTTTTCTGGTAAGCCCTGCTACAATAATGTACACAAAAGTGTGCACATTTTTTATCCCCTTCCGGGTTATAATGGATGGTGTGGTTTTCCGTGGATCTCATCCGCATTGGCGAAAAGATCATCAGCCGGCGCCGCATCGACCAGTGCATTTCCAGGATACTTGAGCTGCGGGCTCAAGGCTTGTCCCAGGCGGAAGTGGCCGGCCGCTTGGGTGTGGACCGTACACTGGTGAGCCGCCTGGAGAGCCTGGGCGAGGTCCGCAAGGGCAAGCGGATTGCCGTGGTTGGCTTCCCCATCAAAAACAAGGAAGAGCTCCAATCCGCCCTGGATAAAGAAGGGGTGGATTTTGTGCTTCTCATGACTGAAGCCGAACGGTGGGATTTTGTGCGGAGCAAAAGCGGTCTTGAGCTGGTTAATACCCTGATGGAATTAATAGCCGGGGCCCACGCCTATGATCAGGTAGTGGTCATCGGGTCCAGCAAAAGAATTAAAATTATTGAGGCGGTGCTGGATAAGCCCGTCCTCGGCTACGAAATTGGTGAATCACCCATACAGGAAGACAAGTATGTCAATCCGGACGAAATTGTGGAACTAATCCGGGTAGTCAGGCTTTAATTCCGCCGGAAAACAGTTAGAGGTGAGCCCTGTGGAAAAATTTGCTTTTATCATTCACCCCCTCGATGTTCGGGATGTGGCCAGGAAGTTTCCCTTCACACGCTACCTGCCTGAGCGTTTGGTGGAAAGCGCCTTCCGGCTGGTGCCTCCCCTGAAGGTGTCCCGTATTACCGGTGTGAAAACACCTTACGGGGAAGCGGAAGGCTGGTTTGTGGCCTGCCCCCTTACCGCTAGGCAGATGTTGGAGTTGCCGGAGGATTTTGTGCTGGAGCGGATCATTCAGGCGGGGCGGGTGGCCGAGAAACTTGGAGCCGGCATTGTCGGCCTGGGGGCCTTTACCTCCGTGGTGGGGGATGCGGGTATTACCGTGGCCAAAAATCTGAATATAGCCGTGACCACGGGTAATAGCTATACTGTGGCCACGGCCATTGAGGGGACAAAGGAAGCGGCCCGCCTGATGGGGCACGATTTGCGCCGGGCACACATTGTGGTGCTGGGAGCCACCGGTTCCATCGGCAAGGTTTGTGCCCTCATGCTGGCCCGGGAGGCCACCAAAATGACCCTGGTGGCCCGGGATAAATCCAGGCTGGAGCAGGTGGCGGCGAAAATTCTTTATGAAACCGGCCTGGCGGTGACCATCACCTCTGACGTGAAGAAGGCCCTGCGGACGGCCCAGGTGGTAATTGCCGTCACCAGCGCGGTGGACACCCTGATCGGGCCGGAAGACCTTTTGCCGGGGGCCGTGGTGTGCGACGTTTCCCGCCCCCGCAATGTGAGCCGCCAGGTGGCCGAACAGAGGGATGACGTGCTGGTGATCGAAGGCGGCGTGGTGGAGGTGCCCGGTGAAGTTAATTTTAACTTTAACTTTGGTTTTCCGCCCGGCACGGCCTACGCCTGCATGTCCGAAACCATGATTTTAGCCCTGGAAAAAAGGTATGAGAATTTTTCCCTGGGGCGTGACATAACCATTAAACAAGTGGAGGAAATCAGTGCTCTGGCCAAAAAACACGGCTTCAAGCTGGCCGGTTTGCGCAGCTTTGAGCGGGCCATTGATCCCCGCGAAATCGAGCGCATCCGTGCTCGGGCCGAAAGCCGCCTTGACGCACCGGGGGAGCAGCAGTTGGTAGGGGTAGCCCCTTGACAAAGGGAAAAACCCTCCTTATAATGGGTTGCAAGGTTGATGGTGACCGTGAGCACTGCAATGGTTTTTGTCATTGCAGTGCTTTCAGTGTCGTTGGGGGAGTAAGGTTCCGCTGGCAGGGCTTGGCTCGGGTAGAGAAATGCAAAGGAGACGATAGAACATGAAGGAAAAGGAAGTAATTTTAACCCTTGAGGGCTTAAAGAAGCTCGAAAAGGAACTGGAAGAGCTGAAAACCGTCCGTCGCCGCGAAGTAGCCGCCCGCATAAAGCAAGCCATTGAATTTGGAGATATTAGTGAAAACTCGGAATACGAGGATGCCAAAAACGAACAAGCCTTTATTGAAGGCCGTATTTTAACGCTGGAGCAAATGCTGCGCAACGCCAGGGTTATTGACGACGAGCGCACGGGAACGGATGAAGTAGGCCTCGGTTCCACCGTCCGCCTCAAGGACCTGGAGTTTGGCGACGAAGTTGAATATACCATTGTTGGCTCCGTGGAGGCCGATCCCGGAGCTCATAAAATTTCTAACGAGTCTCCTGTCGGCAGGGCCATTCTGGGCCAGCGCAAGGGGAGCGTGGTTGAAGTTTCCGTGCCGGCAGGACTGCTTAAATACCAGATTGTGGATATACGTTAACCAGGATTCGCCGGAGGAATGTCATGTCGGAAAAGGAAAATACAGAAGTCAAGCCGGAAGATTTACATGAATTGCTGCGCGTGCGCCTGGAAAAACTGGAGGAACTCAAGGCACAGGGGATCGAGCCCTATGGCGGGCGCTACCCGCGCACCCACCTTGCCGCCTGGATTACCGGGCATTACGAGGAGTGCGAGGGGCAAAAGGTATGTATTGCCGGCCGCTTAATGGCCCGGCGCGGCCACGGCAAAGCCAGTTTCGGCAACCTCAGGGACGGTTCGGGGCAGATTCAGGTCTACCTGCGGCTAAACGATGTGGGTGCTGAAACTTATAATTTATTCCAGCGGCTCGATATTGGGGATATCATCGGCGTGCGGGGCAAGGTTTTTAAAACCCGCACCGGTGAAATCACGGTGGCTGTGGAGGAACTGACCCTGCTGGCCAAGTCCCTGCGCCCCCTGCCGGAAAAGTGGCACGGCTTGAGAGACGTGGACCTGCGTTACCGCCAGCGTTACCTGGACCTGATCGTCAATCCTGAGGTAAAGAACACCTTTGTCATCCGCAGCCGGGTGATCCACGCCATCCGCAAATTTCTGGAGAGGCGGGGTTTCCTGGAAGTAGAAACGCCCATGATGCACCCCATCGCCGGCGGTGCGGCGGCTAGGCCCTTTGTCACCCATCACAACGCCCTGGACATGAAGCTTTACCTGCGCATAGCCCCCGAGCTTTATCTGAAGCGCCTGCTGGTGGGCGGGTTTGAAAAGATTTACGAAATCAACCGTAATTTTCGTAACGAAGGCATCTCCACCAAGCACAACCCGGAGTTCACCATGCTGGAGCTGTACCAGGCCTATGCCGACTACCACGACATGATGGATCTGACCGAAGAGATGATTTCCACGGTGGCTCTGGAGGTGCTGGGCACCACTACCATTAACTACCAGGGGGTCGAGATAAACCTGGCGCCGCCATGGAAAAGGCGGACCATGCTGGAGGCGGTCAAAGAACATACCGGGCTGGACTTTAACCAGTACCGGGACGACGGAGAGAAAGCCCGGCAGGTGGCCCGGGGGCTGGGGGTGGAGGTGGAGGAAAAGGACAGCTGGGGCACTGTTCTGAACAAGGTGTTCGAGGAAAAAGTGGAGCCGGAGCTGATCCAGCCCGTTTTTATCATGGACTACCCCATTGAGATTTCACCCCTGGCCAAGCGGAAGGCGGACGATCCGGCCCTGACGTACCGTTTTGAGCTGTTCATTTACGCCCGGGAGATGGCCAATGCCTTTTCCGAACTCAACGACCCCATCGATCAAAAGGCCCGCTTCCTCAAGCAGGTGGAGAAGCGCCGAGCGGGGGACGAGGAAGCCCACATGATGGACGAGGATTACATTACCGCCCTGGAATACGGCATGCCTCCCGCGGGCGGTCTAGGTATCGGCATTGACCGGCTGGTGATGCTGCTGACCGATTCCCCGTCCATCCGGGATGTGATCCTCTTCCCGTTAATGCGGCCGAAGGAGTAAGTGGGTGGGAGAGCGCTCTTTGCCGGCGCTCTTTTCTTTTGCTTCTTCAGAGAGAATGGCCCGTCGGCCGCCTTTTCTTCTTCCTCCAGAGCCTTTTATCGGTCATACTACATGTTCACTTCCGTAGCACTGCTGTTGTGATCGGTTAGCTTCCCCGAGAGAAGAGTTCTGCTCTTGCCGGCCTGTACAGTACTGGCCGCTCGTTCGATGTCTTTGTTGTAGGCGCGGATGATATCTTTGCGCGTAACCATACCTACAGGGCGATTGTTTTCGTCCACCACCGGCAGGTGATTAATCCCGTAACGGGCCAGCTTGCAGGCTGCATCCTGCAAGGAATTCCCTGGATTCAGGGTTACCGGATGCCGCACTGCTACTTCGCTCAACCTGGTTTTGACCTTGCCTTCACCGAGGAACTGGATGATATCATCGATGGTGATTATGCCTATTAAAACTCCGTTTTTTGCAGTTACCGGGAAGCCGCCGTAAGGTTTGTGCTTTGTGACCACATAGGCCTCACGGACGGTCATATCGCTGGGAAGGCTTTCTACAGGAGTGGTCATGGCCTCACGCACGTACAGGTTTCTTAAAATATCGGGTCGCCGTGCGTTAATCACGTCCAGGCCGCGCTGGATGAGCCTGGCCGTGTACAGGGTTTCGGTGCTCAGCACTCGGGAGATATAAGCAGATACCACGCAGGTAATGGCCAGTGGAATGATAAGCTGGAAGTTCCTGGTCATTTCTGACATCATTACCATTGCTGTCAGGGGTGCCTGTGCGAAGCCACTGAAAACTCCAGCCATGCCCACGAGAGCAAAGGTGGCTGACGGAGAAATGGATTCCGGCACCAGGTAATGAATGGCAATGCCATATGTACCGCCCAGCATAGCACCAACAAACAGTCCGGCCCTGTAGCCGGCGCCGGTAGACCATGCCCCCATGGTCAAGGCAACATTGAAAAGTTTTAAAACCAGCAGCAGAACCATCAACCACGGTTCCGTCAATTCACCGTTAAGCACCATGTTAATGCCCTGGGTGCCCCGACCGAAAGATAAGGGAACGGCATAGAAAATAATTCCCATAACCAGGCCTGCCAATACCGGGATAATCAGCTGTATTTTTCCTTTCAAGCGATCTCGTATATCTACCCTTACGGTAGATAACTGGCAAGATGCGGGTGTTTGGATTTATCCCTGGCCAAGGAGTCATCCTCTCTTTTCATTCCCGTCAATCGTGTGCTTAAGTGATATATTTCTCATATACAAAAGGTGGAAAGGGTCTTGACGGAGCCGGCTGATGGTAATAATACATTACTCAGTGCTGGACCTTTCCCCGATAGCTTAACGGTAGAGCATCCGGCTGTTAACCGGTTTGCAGGTTCGAATTCTTGCTCGGGGAGCCATGGGAAATAAAGCATGCCTGGACAATACCGGGTATGCTTTTTTTGTGCGCCCGCACGCACGGGCGATGACCAGGTTGTGAGAATATATCACGGGGCGGGTTCAAGGACCGGCTACAAGTGAATGTCTGGAGGGAAAAGCTGGTTAAGAGCTTGAAGGAAGCCGGGTTGAGTAAAAATGAAAATGCACAGGTTTGATGTTTTTTATATTACACGTCATATATATAACACATAAGATAAAATGATTGGACAAGCAACCTTTTCTATGTTACATTACAGTCATGGATTAGTACGGTAGGTGTGGCTGATCGCTTAAACCAGCGGCACGAAGTGTAGCGTTAAAATAGCAACTTACTAAAACGTCTAAAAAAAAGATGATAGTAAGGTACAACAACCATGAGGTGAAGTACCTGCTTTGAGTTCACCAGAAAGATGGGGGTGTTGAGGTGAAAAAGATTAAAGTCCTTTTCCATGTTAATGAATCTGACAGATGGCAAAGGGCACTCGTCAACATCACCAACTTTTTGAATGATGTTGGGCAAGGAAATGCTGACATCGAAGTAGTGGCCAACGGTGAGGCGGTTTCTGTTTTCAGGACCAGGTGCCTGCTGACCGGGGTTGGCGGTGAGTGCTGCGGAACAGCTAGCGGATCGCTGGTTGACCAGATGAAGAACTTGTCGGAGATAGGAGTAAGCTTTGTAGCGTGTCGAAACGCCCTCAAAGCTCAGTCTATCGACGAAGAGAACCTCCCTAACTTTGTGACAGTTGTGCCAGCTGGCATAACAGAAATTGCCAGAAAGCAAACTGAAGGGTATGCTTACATCAAGCCCTGACCATGTGTCTGCGTGAAGGGGAAGTGAGTAACTTCCCCTTCAATACACGGCAACAAAAAGAAGGGACCCGGTCCAGCACAATAGGGGGGTGAAATCGTTATGGAAGGAATTGTAGATTCTCATACACATGTTTCGTTGCTTCCGTACGAAGGGCTGGAAAACATGGCCCTGGCCGGGGTGAAGAAGATTATCGGCTGTTCTATATTTTTCGGGGCCAAACATGCGGAAACACTCTTCGATCATTTCCACCAAATGTTAACCCTTTCGGTGAAAAATGCTGCCCAAAATGGCATCAGGCTTTTCGTCGCTGTCGGCATTCACCCCATGGGGACACCGGTAGACTGGCCCAGGGTGATCGACGCCCTTCCAGATTATCTGAAGATGAGTGATGTCATTGGCTTAGGAGAAATCGGCCTGCATGAGGGGAGTCAACGTGAACAGAACGTCCTCAGGGAGCAATTGAAAGTGGCCAAGGAATACGGGGTGCCGGTAATCATTCATACCCCGCCACGGGATAGGATGGAAATAACCAATAAGACGATTGAAATTGCCGCTGCCGTCGGGATGGAACCCGGAAAAGTAATCATCGACCACGCTGATTTGGACATTATTGACCTAATCGAGGACTTTGGGGCCATTCCCGGGCTCACTATTCGCCAAGAAGGGCTTACTCCCCATCTATTGCTGAACCACCTGGAACGTTTCCAGCGGGGAGTGCTGAACAGCGATTACAGTAACCTCAAACCTAACGATCCCCTGAGCGTTCCAAAGGCTGTGCGGTATCTGGAGCTGAACGGGGCTCCTCCGGAAATCATTGCGCGGATTGCAAGGTACAATGCTGAAGAAGTGTTCGGGATTTAGAAAACCGGGGGTATGGGCTAATTCGCAGGGGAGGGGAGGAGAGTGTGTGTACCAAAAATGACCAGCCGTTTAAAAGGCAGATGTTGAAAAATGTTGCCTGAAAAAAGCCGTCCCTTGCTAGCTTTCGGGACGGTTTGCCCCAATCATCTTTCTACTGGCATTCTTTTACTGACAAAAAAGTTTTAACACTTACCATCTTTTAATACAGGTGAAGGGATTTAATTCCCTGGAGCACTTTTTTCAGTGGAAGATAATGCACCTGGGGGAATATTGGTTTTTTGTCTTTGTCTTGATGATGGGGTCTACCTTGACAGGTATTGACCTTGAACGCAATAAGGATATCCTGGGCAGTAACCGGTGCCTTCTGCAGAAAACCGGTGTTAAAGACTCGGGCCAGTGTGCGGGATAGAAAATTTGCCTGCATTCGTTGTGCCGGCAAATATACCAGGGAATGGTTACAAAGGGGAGCTAGAGTTGAACGGAAAAGGCAGGGAAAAAGAAGAGCAAGAAAGCGACCGTATCGGCGACCGGCAACACATCCAGGAACACCTAGCCAACGAGCGCACCTTCCTGTCCTGGATCCGTACAGCCGTGGCCATTCTGGCTTTTGGTTTTGTCGTTGAAAAATTTTCGTTCTATTTACGAGTGCTTGAATGGCAGGCGGGCATGGTATCTGCGCCGTCGAAGGGATCGGTTGCCTACCTGGGGATAGGTTCTAGTATCATGGCCGGGCTGGTGGTCATCTTGGCTGCCGTCCGTTACCGGCAGACGCGCTACCAGATTAACCAGGGTACGTACCGGCACTCGCTTACTGCCGACATTTTGCTGGCTGCCATGCTACTTCTAGTTACGATACTGGTAATCATTTTCCTCCTGCGGTCACCGGTCCCTTTTTAAACGAACTGTTTTGGTTTTCATCCCGAAAGACCTTCTATGTCAATAGGTTTGTCAAAAGAGCTATTTGCGTTAAACATTTTTGCCCCCTGGGAGGCTAACGCCCATACCAGACATGGACGTTTTCCAAGCCATAGGACAGGGAGATTAACCTAATATTGGGATAAATGGCTTATATATCCTTTACCACCCCTGTCAAAGGGCATACTTATCCTAACACCCCTTGGGGCGCCCTTTTTGGCAGTATAACTTCTCCGATTGGTCCTTGTCAGGCTGCCTTGACCAGGCTCCTCAAATTTATTCCTTGTTTTTGTCGTAGCCGACCCACGGCCATCGCCAGCATCACCATCAGGGCCAGTGCACAACGCACATATTGCGGATGTCAATCAACAAGAAGCGGCTGTATACATAGGTGGAACGGCATCCGCTCCCGAGCTGGATCAAACCCACAAAGTTCCCGCAACTGGGCATTCCGTTTCAGTTCCCGCCGCAGGCTCTCAACAGACGTGTGCTGAAATACGACCCTGACCAGGATTGAGTTCCAGACCGCCCGTACCGGGTAATCATTGCGCCCGTGCCCACGTTCTCGCTCCAGCTTTTGCATCAGTTCCTCGTCGGGTAGATACTCGAAAACCAGTAACATGCGTTCCAAATCACCTAGTTCGTCAATTTCCCGCCACCCAAAAAGTCGCTTATTTCTCATTCTTCTTCGCCGTTCCTTCGTTTTTCTTCTTTGGGGTCAATTTTGCCAAAATGCCGTCTGCCCATGCCTGCAGCTCGCATAAAACCTAGATCGTGCCGGGGTAAATTATTTTTGCAACTGCCCTAAAACGACCTACTCATCTTTATTTCAGAACATCGCAATTGGCTCCAAAAAATTTTAGGCAGTACAAATGTTCGTGGTCTTTAAAAAGGACGGGCTTCACCATTCCGCCCGGCAAAGGCCAGATTAAAATCCAGCCATCGCCGGCGGCTAAAGAAAACATTGAAAATCGAATATCTAACATTATGCTACCCGACTAAGATGCCTAGCGCGGGCTGTGAGAAATGTGGCTTCGTCGTAGCAAGTACGGTTTTTCCACATGGCAAAGATTATTCGTACCCAGATATTTGCCAATGCCCGCAAAGCCTCATGGTGGGTTTTACCCTGGCTTCTCTTGGTGTCGTAATATTCCTCTGCCCAGGAAACCTGCCTGATGCTCTGGAAGGCGAACAGGTGCATAGCTCGTCGGAAAGGTTTTACGCAGGATCTGCGCTGCCTGGTAAAGCGATACTTGCCGCTTTGAAAGAGAACCGGCGAGGTACCCGCTAAAGCCTGGACCACGGTCGCCTTTTCGTAGCGTTCCCGGTCGTCCCCCCACTCCGCCAGCAGTCTTGGCGCAAGCCGCCCGGCCGCCCCTGGCAGGCTAGCGAAGATTCTGCTGTCGGAGTGCTGCTGAAAAAGGCGGTTGATCTCCTCGTCGTAAGCAGCGATTTGCTCCTGTACTACCTCCAGCTGTCTCACCAGGGCGAGCATTAAGCGGCACTTTGCCCGCACGGTGGGAGCGCTGGCCTGAAGCTGCGGCTCTTGCGCCTCCTGCCAGATGGAGATGGCCGTTTGATTGGGCCGGGGATGTTTATACTTTTTCAGAAAAGCGGCTATCTCCGGAACGGTAGCTTCTTTTACCAGTTCCGGGGTGGGATAGCGCTTGTAATGTTAAGGAAGCGCTGCATCGCCGTGTTTACGGTATCCGCCCGTTTCACCTCATTCATCGGCTTCTTCAAGTATGCGGAGACTTACGGGCTCAACAGCCACCAGGCGGCGGCTTTTGTTGTGGCCCGCCGTGCTTTAGGCTTCGCCGAAAAACTGCCCAGGGAGTTTTTGGAGTTGCTGTCGCCAAAGGAAGGACGGCAGCGCTCAAAAGCTTCCTGGGGTAAACTTTTCGGCAAGTTCAAGGCGGCAAAAGCAAAACTCTCCCGCTACTACTCTACGTCAGCCTTTACTTCTTCTACCTGGCTGGAGTACATCTTCGCGGGAGGGGGCTGAGGTTTTTCTCTTGAAGCCTGCTGTTCTTCCCTGCCGGGGTGCCCGGGGCTCCGGCAACACCGGGAGGTGGGGTAAGGGGACGGCGGGCAGGCGGGGTCACACCCCCACCCGGTATGCGCCTCCGAGGATGACCGCGGGGACGGAGTACGGGAGGTGAAAGTCTCCCGGAAACGCCGGGGAGCCACCCGGCAGCCATGGGCCTGAAGCCGGGGAGATGAGGGCCTCCCCTTAAAAGGGGTGCCGGGCCGGCCAGACGGTGACGGAGGTAGCCGTCGGCATCAGGATTTAAATCCCGGTGCCTGCACAATGAGTACCTGGGCAAGGCTATGCAAAGTCAAAATTTGCTTAGCTTTGTTTAGGGAAAATTGACCTCAGGCAATTGTCACCGCCTTATGTTCTGCCCATGCATTACAAGACCGCTTATATCGATTTCCCCATAGCGCCGGTTACTGATTTTCTGAAGATGTTTTCCGGCTACGGTGAACAGGAAGAACTGGTGGTGGACAGAAGTAATTTACCCAGCCAGACCACGGTGGTAAAACTAAATTTGTGGAAAACCGCCCCTGAAGACCTGTAGCCCCGTGCTGTGGATGGAGCGGGGCATCGCCCGATAGGGCGATAATTATACCCAAATACGGCTGCTATTGTACGTGACAATGAAAATGCGCAGCAAGAAAGCCCGTTCTCCTTTGGCCAGTAAGGAGGACGGGCTTTCCCATCAGTGCTCCTCCTCTTCGCGAAGATCGCCCCGGAAGTAGACCAGATCCGCTTCCGCGGCCCAGATGTCTCCGTCCACGGCCAGCACAATGTCCTCGGACGGCCGGAGGCGCACCA
The DNA here is from genome assembly GCF_900142025.1 of Desulfofundulus thermosubterraneus DSM 16057. GTDB lineage: Bacteria > Bacillota > Desulfotomaculia > Desulfotomaculales > Desulfovirgulaceae > Desulfofundulus > Desulfofundulus thermosubterraneus. Next base: position 19,902 of record NZ_FQZM01000038.1, read on the forward strand.
TCTTCTCCCGCCTCTCCACTATCCACAGCACTTCGTCCGCCAGGTACCACTCTCCGGGAGCACCCAGGTCTCCCCGGTGAAAACGTTCGTGCTCGTAGTACTTTGCACCCGGGCGCAGCTTTACCTCCCGCGCAGTGCGGTAATTTTCCGGGGTAACCGGCACGGTGGCGGCGGCCCTTAGCCAGCCGGCTCTTTCCCGCCCGGTTTCGTAAACGTTAACCTGCGCCCAGTACCACTGTTCCCCGGCCGCCTCTTTTACCGCCAGCACCCTCACCACCGCCCCCGGAGATAAAGTATGGTACGGGGGCGCGGCAGCTTCGGGCCGGCTGTACAACGGAGCAGCCATGGCAACCAGCCGTCGGGGCGCTTTCCCGGGATCAGCAGGGAGAACGTCCGGGTTCACCACGTGAATGTAAGCGTAAGTACCCACCCCGCTGTTGACGCGAAACTTCGGGTCGGCGGCGAGAAAATAATAGTTTCCCGCCGGCAGATCAGGGGGAATTTTTACCCGGGCGTGATTATCTTTCAGCCGGCCGTAGTTTTTCACCAGGCCGATCCCCGGGCAGGACAAACCCAGCGCCAGTTCCGCCTTGATTTCGTGCAGGCGGTCGCTTTTCAAAGCGACGGAAACCTTGTCACCCGGCTTGACCACTAGGGGCGAAGCAACGAGGTAAATGCCTTTCGGACTGACTTCCTTAGGACCGGGCACGCCTGCATCCTGCTGCCCGCCGCCGGCTCGACACCCACTCAAGAACGCCAGGCAAAGGATCGCCGCCAGCAGCCACTGGTTTAACGAGTTTTGCCTTCTCCTCATGAAATCGCCCGTCCTCACAAGTAATAAAAAAATTGTATACCAAAGCACCAAAGGCGCGCTCAGTTTATGTCCCCAAAAAAATGACCAGAGCAAGCCAGAAAGTAAAAGCAAATAACACGCAAAGAAAAATCCACGCCAATTTAACTACCCCCAGCCTGACGGCAACTGCCGCACCAACCGGCAACAGGGGCAGCAACCAGGCGTAATATCTAAACCTGGGGGTCATCCCGAGATACCAGGCAAGAGGAGTATAGAGAAAAGCGGCGGCAATTACCCACAGCGCTCGCCTTTTAAGCATGCCAATCACCGCGAACACGAAGGAGGCAATTACAGTGTGCCAGCCGATAAACAATCCGGCCGACCAATCACAATCTGCACCGGAGCCAGGGCTAAGCTCGGGCACAACTGGCTTAAGATCGCTCCCGTCACCGGACTGCTATTTAAATTTTACGGTATAGATCAGCTTGAGGTCCCGGGTGCTGTTGGTAACAATGTTGTAGGCCGGCTCACCTCTTGTGTCTATCTCAACCAATAGGGAGGGTCCCTGGATGGCAGCGCTTTTCAGGGCGGCCCCGTAGGGAAAATCTTCCTTCAAAAGGTCCTCATTTGCGACCGGTTCTTGAGCCGGCAGCGCCCGCCAGGAAATCCTTTCAATTAGCGGGTGATCAGGTTTGAGCTCGCCCTCGCTGCTTTTTGGACAACGCACGCCGTAGATGCGGACGGTTAAACCGGTACACCGGCGGTCAACGACAGTAAAAGGCCTTTTATGCCCTCCGGCCAGCACCTGCTCCGGGGCAACGGCCAGCTCCAAGGCAACCGCTTCGTCTTTTAAGCTTACGCCTTTAAAAACGTGCTCCCAGGCTCCGCTCGCCCCGAAAGCGACGGAGCGCGTAAGGTATAACTCTTCCCGAGATAATTTTTTGTTTTTCACATCGTAGCGCAAAAGGTAGGGGAAGCTGTAATCGCCGCAATCACCGCCTCCTTTGGCGACGAAGACAAGTTCGTCATCCCCGGCTTCTTTGAGTCGCGCGCTTTCCAGAAAACCAACGATCAAATCTTTTTCGCCCGTCTCTGCGTCGCAAAGGAAGTAACTGTAATCCATATTCCAGACGTGCTCCAGTAAAAAACGGTGCTCGCCCACCCGCCAGAGCTTTTTCACTTCTCCTTTCACGTCCGGCGCGGGCTTGAACTCGTCTCCGGCCCGGGCAAGGGACCCGGCCAACTGCCCAAGCCAATCGCCGGCAACCACTTTTACGGTCCGGCTTCCGGCATCCCAGGCTACCTTCGCCCCCAGGGCTTCGGCAACATCCCTGACCGGCGCCACGGCACGCCCGTCAATTAGCTGGGGCGGGACGTCCGGGCTGATTTCCTTACCGTCTACCACGAGCCTGACGGCCTTTTCGGCAAAGGCCGTTCCCGCAACCAGGAAAATTATTGCGGTTATCGCCAGCAGTAAGAAGATAAATAACTTAAACCCGGGCTTAGCTCTAGACAACATCATCCGTCTTCCCTCTTTCATTTAAACTATTTAATGTTTTTAATATTTCAACGCTTGACTTATTAATTATGACGGTAAACAATGAAAAAAGGTTCCCGCAATGTAAAAATTTTTTCGGAAGTCAACCACGCAAAAGCCACCAAGAATAAATTTTCGAGGATTGCTTGCGCAATTCCATGGTCTTGCTTATTGAACATTCATTTATGATTATGAAGAAAGGGGGTTGGTTCGCCCCCTTCTATCTTCTACAGCCCGTACTGTTTCAGCTTGCGGTAAAGGGTGATGCGGCTGATGCCCAGCAATTTGGCCAGCTGGCCTTTGCTCATGGTGCCTTCCTCAATTTTTTTAACGTAGGCGGCCAGAATGTCCTTTTCTACGTTGACAAGCTGGGATTTCAAGGTGGAATCGGCGCCTTCATCGTTCAACCAGAAATCCCGGATCCTGGCTGGTACGCTGTCCAGGGTGATTACTTCACCTGCTTCCATGTTCACGGCGTATTCCACCGCATTTTCCAGTTCCCGCACATTCCCGGGCCAGTGGTAGTTGATAAAGGCTTGCTTTACGTCCTGGCTGAAACCCAGGATGTTTTTTTCCAGTAAGGTGCAGTATTTAGCTAAAAAATGCTCCATGAGTATTTCAATGTCTTCCCGGCGCTCCCGCAGCGGGGGTATTTCCAGGGGGATCACGTTCAGGCGGTAGTAGAGGTCTTCCCTGAATTCCCCCCGGGCGCACATCTCTTCAAGGTTCCGGTTGGTGGCGGCAATTACCCGCACATTGACGGATATCACTTTGTTGCCGCCCACCCGCTCCACCTGTCGTCGCTGCAAGACGTGGAGCAATTTCACCTGAAGGTGCAAGGGGAGGTCGCCGATTTCGTCTAAAAAAATCGTGCCCCCGTCTGCCAGTTCGAATTTCCCCGCCCGGCCCCCCTTACGGGCGCCGGTAAAAGCGCCCTCCTCGTAGCCAAAAAGTTCGCTTTCCAGGAGTGTTTCCGGAATGGCCCCGCAGTTGACGATGACAAAGGGTTTATCCCGCCGGGGACCGGCGTGGTGGATGGCCCGGGCAAACAATTCCTTGCCGGTGCCGCTTTCACCTCGGATAAGAACGGTGGATGTCCCTTGAGCCACTTTGGCGGCCCGTTTTTTTACCTCTGCCAGCTTTTTGCTGATTCCCTTGATGTGCTCAAATTCCAGCTTCCGGTGTTCCACCGTAAGCTGGTAGGCCAGGGTACGCATTTCGGCCATATTGCGGAAGGAAACCACCGCGCCGGCCGGACGGCTGTTTTGCATGATGGGGGTGGCGGTAACTAGCAGGTGCATTTGTTCCGGCGGCTGGCCGTAAAATCCCTCCTTGTCCCGGTAACCGTTACCTGTGAGAAGTACATCGCTCAAGGGCGAGCCGGGCCACAGATCCTCAATGTTGGAACCAAGGATTTCCTCCCTGGGTTTGCCTAACAGTTTTTCCGCGGCTTTATTGCAGTGGGTGATCATTTTATCCTGGTCCACGGCGATGATACCGTAGTGTACGGACTCCAGCACGGCGCTTAGCTTGTTGGAGGTGAGCTCCAGCTTGCTGTAGCTTTCCATTTCCGATACCCGGGAGGCCAGTAAAAAGGCCATGTGCTGGAGAAAAGTTTGCAACTGATCCCTCTTTTGCAAAAGCCTTTCCCGTTGTTGTACGTCAAAGGCTACCAGGGCGATAATGCCTATGATCCGGTTGTCCTTGCGAATGGGGCAGCAAATTTCCCCGGTTTCCCCCAGGTATACGGGGCTGTAATAGGGATCCTTTACCGGGTCTTCCACGACAAAGGTTTGCCCGGTCCTCAAAACCCGGGTATACAGGTAGGAATCGTCCGGGTAGTTAACCTCTTCATCCCGGGAACCGATGAGTTCCCGGTACTTGCCCGTGCCGGCTACGATGGTGAGATCGTCGGCCAGGATTTCCGTTTCTACCTCCAGTACTGCCGATATGGCCTCGGCAACCTGCTGGGCGGTATTGCCAATGGCCCCCAGTGAAAGCATACTCCTCACCCCAGGCGTGTCTAGATCCCAGATTGATATCTCAATTTGTTGCGAATAGCTGTGAAATGTGGCCGGCTCTAAATCCGGTGTCCGGCTAAATTCCGGATAAAATTTCCTTTGCATTGAGGAATTAATCCTTAAAAAGCGCCCCATTCATGAAGCTGCAGCTGTCCGAATATTTTTTGCATTTGTATTATTAGACAAACCTATTCCAAAACCTCCTGGCGTTACATTAACGATACAATATTTCTTTAATGTAACATGGGGGTGTCTGTTGCGCCGGTCGTTTTTTCATCATCATTAGTAAGGTGAAATGGCCTTTAAAGCGGCTTGTTTAGCTGATTATATACTTGGCATGATTATTGCTAGCAACAAATTATAAATTGTATACAGTATACGGTTGTTATTTCGTGTGCCAGAATAAGGAGGTCGAAAAAATGGCCGAGGTAAATCCCTTTGCCAGCGCGCAGCAGGAGATCAAGCGGGCGGTGAGTCGTTTGGGTCTGCACCCGGCGGTATATGAAATTTTAAAGCAGCCTTTAAAGGTGCTCACCGTGGTCATTCCGGTGGAAATGGACGATGGGACCATCCAAGTTTTTACCGGCTACCGGGTCCAGCATAACAGCGCCCTGGGGCCGGCAAAGGGTGGCATACGTTTTCATCCTGACGTTACCCTGGAAGAAGTGAAGGCGCTGGCCATGTGGATGACCTTCAAATGTGCGGTGGTGGGCCTGCCTTACGGTGGGGGTAAAGGCGGGGTGATATGCAATCCCAAAGAACTCTCGCCCGGCGAACTGGAGAGGTTGAGCCGGGGCTACGTGCGGGCTGTTGCCGAGATTTTAGGTCCTGAGAAAGATGTCCCGGCACCGGATGTGTATACCAATCCCCGGATCATGGCCTGGATGATGGATGAATTCAGCCGCTATAAAGGATTTAACGAGTTTGGTGTTATTACCGGCAAGCCGCTGATCGTGGGCGGATCGGCGGGCCGCAATGAAGCCACCGCCCGGGGGTGTGCCATTGTGGTGCGGGAGGCGGCCAAGATGCTGGGTATACCCCTGGCCGGGGCTACGGTGGCCGTACAGGGTTTCGGAAACGCCGGCAGCATTGTGGCCCGGCTGCTGCACGAAATGGGTTGCCGCATTGTCGCCGTTGTGGATTCAACCGGCGGGGCCTGTGATACCGCCGGCATGGACCCGGTAAAATTGCGTGACCATAAGACAAAAACCGGTTCTGTAAAGGGTTTCCCCGGCAGCAAACCAATTTCCTCCGCGGAACTGCTCACCCTGGACTGCGATATTCTCGTTCCGGCGGCGCTGGAAAACCAGATTACCGCCAGTGTGGCCGGGCAGGTCAGGGCAAAGATTGTGGCCGAGGCGGCCAACGGCCCCACTACACCGGAAGGCGACCGGATATTGAATCAAAAGGGAATTTTTGTTATACCTGATATCCTGGCGAGTGCGGGAGGGGTTACGGTCTCCTACTTTGAATGGGTGCAAAACAACATGGGATATTACTGGACTGAGGAAGAGGTAAACCGCCGTCTTGAGGAAATCATGGTGCGCGGTTTTCATGAAGTGGTGACCATGCGCAAGCTGGGCAGGGATGTGGATATGCGCCTGGCTGCCTACATGGTGGCGGTTAAGAGGGTGGCCGAGGCTATGGAAGTGCGCGGCTGGCTGGGCAGGGCGGCCCGCATGACTGCACCGCGGGCCGAGGCCCTGCCGGCTTGACATATTGTCCCATCCTCCATATAAAGCCGGGTGTATTATGCCCGGCAACTTTTTTGGGAAAGATTGACGCCCGGGCTATTTTACCGGTGGTATGCCAGGAAAAGGGACGGTGCGTGTGCCTGATGGGTGTCCTGCCATGGGGGTGGACCTGCGGGGCGAGCACGTTTTGGCCGGTGTTAAGGGTCTTATTTGCGGCAAAGTTGCTGTAAAGCCCCGGAGAGAATAATGCGGTGATGTTTCGCCGGTGTAACACGATGTTTCACTGATGAAACAAAGGCGGCCAGAATCAGCCAAAAATCATTTAATAAATACCAGGTATGGGGTTTATTACATTCTCGCTGAAAGGTGTATTAATTGCGGTACGAAAATTGCTACTCCACATAACCATAGTGGAACCTGCTGATTCAACCCATTGCAATGGAGCAAGGGCAATACCCTTGCTCTTTTTTTTAAGCGGCCTGCCATTTCCCGGCAGTCGACGCGATTAAGGTACTTGCTGTACGCGGATACTTTGTATCAATTCAAAATAATCAGAAGATATGGCATGGGGTTTGCTGTATAAAAATGCTGAATAAAAAATTAATCCCGCTTACGGAGGTGATACTAGCTTTTGGTGGGAAAAGGGCTTACGATGTAGCTGTTTGACTAAAAAGTTTGGTTTTTAACGGGAGTATTAAAGAGCAAATTTATAGGGGGGTTGGTAATGGAATCTGTAAAAGCTGCTTCCACCACGGAATGTTTGCCGGAAGAGCAGCAGGGTTTGCGGCGGGGGCTCAAACCCCGTCACCTGCAATTAATTGCGCTGGGGGGCATTATCGGCAGCTGTTATTTTTTGGGGAGCGGGTATGTGATCGATTCCGCCGGCCCGGGTGCCTGGCTGGCTTATGCCCTGGGCGGGGCCATTATTTTTATGGTCATGGCCTGCCTGGGGGAACTGGCGGTAGCCATCCCCGTTTCCGGTTCTTTTGTGTCCTACGCCCACGATTTGATTTCACCTACCTGGGCTTGCGGTGTGGGCTGGTCGTACTGGAGCACCTGGGTAACTTATGTCCCTTCGGAAATGATCGCTGCAGGGATCATTATGCATAACTTTTTCCCCGGTATAGAACCGGTCTATTGGGCCATTCTGTTTGGTTTGGTTCTTACTTTTATAAACCTGGCCTATGTGGGAACGTTCGGCGAACTGGAATTCTGGCTGGCCCTAATTAAGATCATCGCCATTATTGCTTTTTGCGTCTTTGCGGTGCTGATTTTCCTGGGTGTGATTGGTGAACAAGGCTTTTTAGGTGCCACTTATTTAACCGGCCAGGGAGGCATGTTTCCCAAAGGCATTCCGGCGGTGCTTCTAACCATGGTAATTATTCTGGTCAATTTCCAGGGGTCGGAGCTGATTGGCCTGGCGGCCGGAGAAAGCCAGCACCCGGAGAAAAGCATACCCGTGGCCATTCGCAACGTTACCTGGCGGATCATCGCTTTATATGTGATCCCCTTGTTTTTGTTGGTAACCATTTTCCCCTGGGAAAAGGCCGGACTTGAGGAAAGCGTGTTTGCCGCCGCCCTGAACGCCTATGGTCTCAACTGGGCCGGTTCCCTCTTCTCCGTGGTGGTGCTTACAGCCGCCCTTTCCTGCGCCAACAGCGGTATTTACGGTACAGCCCGCGCGCTGTACGGATTGTCCAGAGCCGGCCTGGCTCCAAAATGGCTGGGGAAGGTGAATAAGAAGGGCGCTCCTAAAAATGCCATTTTGATGACCATCATTCCCTGCTGGATCGGCATTATTGCCTACACCCTGGATACCAGTGAGACCCTTTATACATACCTTTTGGCGTTGTCCGGATTTACGGGTGTGATGGCCTGGGTTTCCATCTGCTGGTCCCAGCTGGCTTTCCGGCGCAAGCTGGAAAAGCAGGGCTATGATATCAGCCGGCTCAAATACAAAACTCCTTTATTCCCTTACCTGACCCACTTTGCCATCTGGTCCCAGCTGGCCTGCGTGGCGGTCATGGCCTTTAACCCGGACCTGCGCACTTCCCTCTATGTGGGTATTCCAATGCTCCTCCTGCCCATGGCCTGGTACCGGATTTGGGGAAGGAAAATGCAGTCCAAAATGGCTCCCGTTAATATGTTCACCGAGTTGTTTGGTCATACGGTTAAACAATAGATTTTGAAGCCAGGTTCCACCCGGTTTTCCCGGCGGGTTAAATATTCAAACCTTATGTTTCACTCTTGAAACATAGCCGGCCGCCACCGGCTGAAAAAGAACGAGTTACCGGTGGGTACATGATTTGCAAACTATTCGGTCAACAACACCATGCTGTCGGGGGGGTTTTATTGTGTCGCTGGATTATAGTCACATCATAGCCGAGTCGCAGCGTTACCTGGACATGATTGCCAAAGAAGAACTGACCATGGCCGAAAAGGATGCCCTGGTTAAGGAAACCGTAGAGGCCTTCCGGGATCATGTGAACCCGGGCTTTTTGGAGTACCGCAAGTCGGTTTCCACCGACTATACTTCCGTGGAATGGAAAGATGGCGGTGCTACTTTTACCGATGTTTACGGTAAAGAGTTTATCGACTGCCTGGGGGGGTACGGCATTTACAATGTAGGGCACCGGCACCCCAAAGTTCTGGCGGCCGTGATCAACCAGTTGAAGCGCCAGGCCCTCCACAGCCAGGAGCTGCTGGATCCTTTACGTGCCCTGCTGGCCAAGCTGGTGGCTGCCATTACTCCCGGGGACCTGCAGTACGTGTTCTTTGTCAACAGCGGCACCGAGTCCGTAGAGGCGGCCATTAAATTTGCCAGGATGTATACCGGCAGGCGCAGCTTTATTTCCACCACCCGGGCGTTCCACGGCAAGTCGCTGGGTTCCTTGAGCGCCACGGCCAAGGCCGTTTTCAGAAAGCCGTTCTTGCCCCTGATTCCGGGCTTCCATCATGTACCTTATGGGAACGCCGAAGCTGTGGCCATGATGCTAGAAAGCTGTGCTTTCGTGGGAGAAGACGTGGCGGCGGTAATTGTGGAGCCCATCCAGGGCGAGGGTGGTGTGATCGTACCGCCGGATGATTACCTGCCCAAATTGCGGAAACTGTGTGATCAGTACGGAGCCCTGTTGATACTGGACGAAGTACAGACGGGCATGGGGCGCACGGGTAAGATGTTTGCCTGCGAACACTGTGGCGTGGTGCCCGACATTCTATGCCTGGCCAAGGCCTTCGGTGGAGGGGTTATGCCCATCGGCGCCACGGTGGCCCGCAAACCCATCTGGGAAAAGCTAATCGAAAATCCATTCCTTCATACCACCACCTTTGGCGGTAACCCGGTGTGTTGTGCCGCCGCCATCGCCAATATCAACGTGCTGCTGGAAGAAAACCTGCCCCAGCGGGCGGCGGAGTCGGGTGCTTACATGCTGAGGAGGCTCCGGGAACTGGCGGCGAAATATCCCGCCGTGGTGCTGGAAGTAAGAGGAAAGGGACTTATGATCGGGATTGAATTTGTAAGCAACGAACTGGGATATGAAGTGGCCAAGGGGTTGTTTGCCCGGGGCGTGCTGGTGGCCGGAACCCTGATTAACGCCAAATCCATTCGCATTGAACCACCTCTCACCATATCCCGCGATCAGCAGGACCGGGTCATCGAACGGCTTGCCGCCACCCTGGAGGAAGTCAACAGGCTGGCCTGAAAAAGAGGTCGGACGAAAACATGGCGAAAAAACGGAAAATAGCATGGCAAAAGGGGGCTGTGAAGTGATACTGCACTACCAGCCGGAAAAATGTACCGGTTGTCACCTCTGCGAACTGGCCTGCTCCGGGTATAAAGAGGGGGTTTTTAACCCGGCCCTGGCCAGGTTGCAGGTGAGTTCCGGGTACAAGGGGGACAACCTGGTCAATGAAGCGCGGCTTTGTGAAAAGTGTTTCAAGTGTGCCGACGCCTGTTCCAACAGGGCCATAGTATATGACCGGGGCCCGCTCTCCCTGGTATTGGATGATTGCGTGCAATGCGGCGCGTGTATTGAAGTTTGCCCCACTGCAGTTTTACGGCCGGATGGGCGGGGCTTTCCTCTCCTGTGTGACTACTGCCAGGGCGAACCTTACTGCGTTAAGTGGTGCCCCCACGAAGCACTGTCCTTGAAGGAGGTGGAATAGATGGCCGGTTATCAGGGGCGGGTGTTGCGGGTTGACCTGACCAGTCATAAGGTCTTTGCGGAAGAATTAAACCGGGAGTGGGCGAGGGACTACCTGGGCGGCAAGGGTCTGGGTATCAAGTACATTTATGAAGAAGTCGGGCCTGGAATAAATGCCCTTTCACCCGGCAATAAAATCATCTTCATGACCGGACCGTTCACCGGAACCGTGGTGCCCTGCTCGGGCAAACTTTCCATTGTAACCAAATCACCGGCCACGGGCACCATACTGGATTGTTCCATAGGCGGTTCTGCGGCTGTAGGTATCAAACGGGCCGGGTACGACGCCATAATCATCGAGGGCAAGGCACCGGACCTTGTTTATATACTGGTTGATGATGACCGGGTGGAGATCAGGGACGCCCGGGACTACCGGGGGCTGGGGACCCATGAAACGGAAGGCAGACTTAAAAGCGAACATGGCGATGACTGCAGCGTGCTTTCCATTGGCCCGGCCGGTGAAAACCTGGTGCCCTTTGCCTGTATCACTTCCGACTTCTACCGGCAGGCCGGCCGGGGCGGCGTTGGAGCCGTGATGGGGAGCAAAAACTTGAAGGCGTTGGTGGTCAGGGGAACCGGAGAAGTACGCGCGGCGGATATACGCAGGCTTATGGATGTGGCCCTTGAGGCTTTTAAAAACGACCTGCTTACCGATACGAACCTCTGGGCCTATACCGCCGGCACGCCCATGATCGTGGAACTTTCCCACAGCACTGGTATCTTGCCCACAAATAACTTCCAGCAAGGTACCTTCGACCATTTTGAAAGAATAAAATCCGAAGCGGTGAACGGGGTAAGGGTGGCCAAAAAAGCATGTACCGCCTGCGGCCTGGGTTGCGGAAATTTTGTCCGGTCAGGTGAAGAGGTATTGGAAGGCCCCGAATACGAAACGCTGTCCGTAGCGGGGTCCAACTGCGGTATCGGTGACCTGGATGCCATCATCAGGTTTAACAGGCTCTGCGACGACCTGGGCCTGGACACCATATCGGCGGGCGGTGTGACCGCCTTCGCCATGGAATTGACGGAAAAGGGCATCCACGATTTCGGGTTACGCTTCGGTGACGTGGAGAAATACCTCCAGGTGCCCCGGTTGATTGCAAGCCGGGAGGGTATAGGTGCCGAACTGGCCGGGGGCGTCAAGTCTCTTTCGGATACTTACGGCGGCAGGGAGTTTGCAATGCAGGTCAAAGGCCTGGAGTTTCCCGGTTACGATCCCAGGGGGTCGTGGGGCATGGGTCTGGCGTATGCCACGGCGCCCAGGGGGGCCTGCCACATGAGCGCTTGGCCCGTGGCTGAAGAGGCGTACGGGGAGAGGGACCCCTTCACCATCGAGGGTAAAGCGCAGCTGGTGAGGGACCTGCAGCACTATAATGCGGCTAAGTTTTCCCTGATCCTGTGTGATTTCTGGGCCCTGTCTTTTGAGGTAATGGCCCGGATGCTGTCCCCGCTTTTGGGGCGGGAGGTGACGGCGGCGGAGCTGGAACTGGCCGGGGAGAGGATTTTCAATCTGGCTAGGCTGTACAATATCCGGGAAGGCTTTAACGGCAAGGATGACGTGCTGCCCGCGAGGATATTTACTCAACCGCTGACCACCGGTACCACCGCCGGCAAGACCCTTCCCGAGGAGGAGTTCAGGCGCATGCTTGCCGAATATTACACCTTGCGTGGTTGGGACGAAAACGGCAGGCCGAAGCCCGAAAAGCTGGCCCAGCTTGGCCTGGCGTAAGACTGGATGCCGCTCGCAACAGTGCCCGGCGCTAACTGGTAATAATCCTGTCTCTCAGAGCAGAATTCTTATATAATATTGGAATAGGGGATTATACCCGGGCAGGATTTCAGGAGGTGTTTGGACCATCGAGATAAGGGTCGAACTACGGGGCTACTTTTCCCGCTACGCACCCCCGGATGCCGTAAACGGGCGGTTTAGTTTGGAGATTCCGCCTGGCTCTACCGTAAAGAATGTGCTGGAAAAAGTTCATTTAACGGAAAAGTACGTGGGGCTAGTTTTGATTAACGGCCAGAAAGCTAGGATGCTGGACCGGTTGCATCAGGACGACACTGTTACCATCTTCCCGGTGGTGGCAGGAGGATAGGCCTGCCGCCCGGGCCAGAACTGCTAAACCCGGCCGGCGAGGCCGGCGAAAAAGGGCTTGACGGGCGAAGGGGGTTATAGTATAATAATCTCTGGTGTTGAGGTTATTCCCCGATAGCTCAACGGTAGAGCATCCGGCTGTTAACCGGAGGGTTGTAGGTTCGAATCCTACTCGGGGAGCCAGTTGTAAGCAAGACATACCTGGTGGATTACAGGTATGTCATTTTTATTTTCGTATCGTTTTATCCCATAAATAAAACCCCAAAAAGCATAAAAAAACGGAAAATAAAGCGTCCGGGGAATCTAAATATTGCAGGCTGGTCACGGATGGCAATATTTTTCAGTGAAAGGTTCTTCCGGCGCTTGTATATTTTTAGGCGATTTTGTTTATAATAAAGGTGAAAGTCAGTCAAGATCAAGGTCAGGGAGGGTGGTGGTGGTTGTCAAACATCTCAGACCTTATTGAACGCTATTTAAAGGAATTGCTGGCCGCCAGCGCCCGCGGGATGATCGAGATCCGGCGCAATGAACTGGCCGAACAGTTTAATTGTGTCCCCTCCCAGATCAATTATGTTCTTGCCACCCGTTTTACCTTGGAACACGGCTTTCTGGTGGAGAGCCGGCGGGGAGGCGGGGGATACGTACGCATAATGCAATTGCCCCGGGATAAAAGGCTGGATTCGATCAACCAGCTGTTAAACCTGGTGGGCGGGGAAATATCCCAGCAGCGGGCGCAGGCGATCATTGAGCGCCTGTGGGAGGAAAAGCTGATTACCGACCGCGAGTCCCGGATGATGCGGGCGGCCGTTGACCGGGAAGTGCTGCGCGTGGGTTTACCGGCCCGTGATCAATTGCGGGCATTGATCTTGCGCGCGATGATCCTGGGTTTGTTGGGCAAAAAGGGTGAGTAAAACAGATTTTCGGAGAATGCTTCTGCCAATGCCAGCCAGCCAACAGGAGGGATACAATATGGAATGCGAGCGTTGCCACCAGAGGCCGGCCACGGTCCACTTGACGGAAATCATCAACAATGAAAAGCGGACCATGCGCCTGTGCGAGCAGTGTGCCCGGGAGTTGCAGGCCCAGGCCATGGGCTTTTTCCCTCAGATAAACCTGCATAATTTCCTGGCCGGGCTTTTACACAACGAGTTTGGCTTTCCCACCACCGGTCCCACGGTAGCCCCGGCGGGGGCCCGCTGTGAAGCTTGCGGGCTGACGGAGGCCCAGTTCGCCCGCCAGGGATTGCTGGGATGCGGAGAATGCTACCGCTATTTTGGTCCCAGGCTCGAGCCCGTGTTCCGGCGTATTCACGGCAATACCTGCCATACGGGCAAGGTGCCGGAACGTACCGGCGGCAAAGTACGGGTCATTAACCGCATTGAGCGGTTGAAGGCGCAATTGCGGGAGGCCATCAGCCGGGAAGAGTTCGAGCGGGCAGCCGAATTGCGGGATACCATCCGGGAACTGGAAAAGGAGCTGCAGGAGGGATAAGGTGATGTCCATCAGAGAAACCGTAAACAATCCCCACAGTCACTGGATGGATGGAACGGGTCCCGAGTCGGATATCGTGATCAGCAGCAGGGTGCGGGTGGCCCGGAATCTGGCCCATTTGCCCTTCCCCCATCTTTTGTCCCGGGAAAAGGCCGAAGAGGTGATCCATGCCGTACAAACGGCAATAGAAAACAGGGTTTTCCGGGAAAAAGTGGGGAAAATGGAATTAACACGCATGAACGAATTGACCCCTGTAGAAAGGCAGATACTAGTAGAAAAACACCTGATCAGTCCTGACTTGCTGGAGGGTTTTGAGCGCAAGGCGGTGGTGCTGCGGGACGACGAGGTGTTCAGTGTAATGGTCAATGAAGAGGACCACCTGCGTCTCCAGTGCCTCTTACCCGGTCTGCAGCTGAACAGGGCCTGGGAACTGGTCAGCCGCCTTGACGACGGCCTGGAAGCCACCCTGGACTATGCCTTTGACGAGAAGCTGGGCTACCTGACGGCCTGCCCCACCAACGTGGGCACGGGACTGCGCGCTTCGGTGATGCTGCACCTGCCCGGGCTGGTAATGGTCAATCAGATCAAGGGGGTACTGGGTACCATTACCAAACTGGGGCTGACCGTGCGCGGACTTTACGGCGAGGGTACCGAGGCTAAAGGCAACCTGTTCCAGGTGTCCAACCAGGTTACCCTGGGGCAGGCGGAGGAAGATATAATTGCCAACCTCATTTCGGTGACCCGCCAGCTTCTGGGGCAGGAAAGGGCGGCCCGGGAGGCCCTCTACCGGGAGCGCCGGGAGCAGCTGGAGGACCGGGTGGGGCGGGCTTACGGCTTGTTGAAGCATGCCCGGGTGATGACCTCGGACGAAGCCATGAGCCTCTTTTCCGACCTGCGCCTGGGTATCGATATGGGTATTATCAAAAATATTCCGGCACCACTGATCATCGAATTGATGGTGCTCACCAGGCCGGCCTTCCTGGTGAAGGTCACCGGTAAGGATTTAAGCCCGGTGGAGCGGGATATATACCGCGCCCAGTTAATTCGCAAAAAGCTATCGGCAGCTCAACAGTCTTAAAAAAAATAAAACAGGAGGTGTGTCTTACGATGTTATTCGGTCGTTTTACGCAAAGGGCACAAAAAGTATTGTTTTTAGCGCAAGAAGAAGCCAGAAGGCTCAACTATCCTTATGTAGGCACGGAACACCTGTTGCTCGGGTTAATCCGGGAAGGGGAGGGTGTAGCCGCCAAAGCCCTGGCCAGCCTGGGCATTGACGCCGATAAGGTGCGGGCTACGGTCGAGCAGATGGTGGAAAAGGTATCCGGCCCCATGCCGCAGGAGATACCTTTAACCCCGCGGGCCAAGCGGGTGCTGGAACTGGCCGTGGATGAGGCCCGGCGCATGGGCCACAACTATGTGGGGACGGAGCACCTTCTCCTGGGGTTGATCCGGGAAGGCGAAGGTGTGGCTGCCCGGGCTCTGACATCCTTGGGGGCGGATCTTAACAAGGTGCGCAGTGTGATCATACAGATGCTCGGCGGTGCGGCAGGGGGCCCCGCTACGGGGCAACCGGGTGCGGCCAGACCACAGGCCTCCAACACCCCCACCCTGGATCAGTTCGGCCGGGATCTCACGGCCCTGGCCCGGGATGACAAGCTGGATCCCGTGGTGGGCCGGGAGAAGGAAATTGAGCGGGTCATCCAGATCTTGAGCCGGCGCACCAAGAACAATCCGGTGCTCATCGGTGAGCCAGGGGTGGGTAAAACCGCCATTGCCGAAGGGCTGGCCCAGCGGATCGTGCAGGGTAATGTACCTGAGGTGCTGCTCAACAAGCGGGTGGTTACCCTGGACCTGGCCTCCATGGTGGCCGGCACCAAGTACCGGGGCGAGTTTGAGGAGCGCATCAAGAAGGTTATTGACGAAATTATCAAGGCCGGCAACATCATCGTTTTCATTGATGAGCTGCACACTTTGATTGGTGCCGGGGCGGCGGAAGGTGCCATTGATGCGGCGAACATCCTGAAGCCGGCCCTGGCCCGGGGCGAGCTCCAGTGCATCGGGGCCACCACCCTGGACGAGTACCGCAAGCACATTGAGCGGGACCCCGCCCTGGAGCGGCGCTTCCAGCCCATTATGGTGGAAGAACCGACGGTGGAAGAAACCATAGCCATTTTAAAGGGGCTGCGGGATAAGTACGAAGCCCATCACCGGGTGCGCATAACCGACGAGGCCCTGGAAGCGGCGGCCAGGCTGTCGGACCGCTACATCACCGACCGGTTCCTGCCGGACAAGGCCATCGACCTGGTGGATGAGGCCAGTTCCCGCGTGCGCCTGCGGGCTTTTACCGCCCCGCCCAACCTCAAGGACCTGGAGAAGCGGATTGAGGAAATTCAAAAGGAAAAGGAAGCTGCCGTCAACAACCAGGAGTTTGAAAAAGCCGCCCAGCTGCGGGATCAGGAGCAGCAGTTGAAAAAAGAGCTGGAAGCCAGGCGGCAGGACTGGCAGGCGGCCAGGGGCAAGGAGGAACTGGTTGTTACGGAGGAAGACATCGCCCAGATTGTCAGCAGCTGGACCGGCATCCCGGTGAAAAAGCTGGCCGAAGAGGAAACCGAGCGCCTGCTGCGCCTGGAAGAAATCCTGCACCAGCGGGTGGTGGGCCAGGACGAGGCGGTGCGGGCCGTAGCCCGTTCGGTGCGTCGGGCGCGGGCCGGGCTTAAGGATCCCAAGCGGCCCATCGGCTCCTTCATCTTCCTCGGCCCCACCGGCGTGGGTAAAACCGAGCTGGCCCGGGCGCTGGCGGAAGCCCTCTTTGGCGACGAGGACGCCCTGGTGCGCCTGGACATGAGCGAATACATGGAGCGGTTTGCCGTCTCCCGTTTGGTGGGCGCGCCTCCGGGCTACGTGGGTTACGAAGAGGGGGGCCAGCTGACCGAAGCGGTGCGGCGCAAGCCCTACACCGTGGTACTGCTGGACGAGATTGAAAAGGCCCACCCGGATGTGTTCAACATCCTGCTGCAGGTCCTGGAAGACGGCCGTTTGACCGATGCCAAGGGCCGGACGGTGGACTTCCGCAATACGGTGATCATCATGACCTCCAACGTAGGGGTGCATACCCTGCGCAAGGAAGGAACCCTGGGCTTCCGTACCGAACAGGAAAAGGAAGCCAGCTACGAGCGCATGAAGGAGCGAGTGACCGAAGAGTTAAAACGCACCTTCCGGCCGGAGTTCTTAAACCGCATCGACGAAATCATCGTCTTCCACTCCCTGACCGCCGAGCACATTAAGGAAATTGTGGGCCTGATGCTCAAGGAAGTAGCTGAGCGGATGAAGGAACACGATGTGGAAGTGGAGTTTACCGAAGCGGCCAGAGAAATCCTGGCCAGGGAAGGTTTCGACGAAACCTACGGTGCCAGGCCCTTGCGCCGGGCCATCCAGCGCCTGGTGGAAGACCGCCTTTCGGAAGAGCTCCTGAAGGGCACCTTCCACAAGGGTGACCGGGTGGTGGTAGACGGCGAAGACGGTCAGATTGTGGTACGCAGAGCCGGCGACAACCAGGCGGCGGGTGAGGCACCGGCAAATGCTCAAAGTGAATAGTACCCGCCTGTATGCCGTACCCGCTGAAAAGGCGGGGGGTCGGTAAGGGTGGGTCTAAGAAAATATCAGGAGGTGCGGGCTTTCCGCACCTCCTTTTAC
>NZ_FQZM01000025.1 GCF_900142025.1 Desulfofundulus thermosubterraneus DSM 16057
ATCGGATTTTTCGTTGGTGTAGTTGTTGATGACGATTATTTCCGTGCCGTAAGATCTGAACAGCTTCTCGAAGAAATTGAAGCCGGTCCTGGTCAACCTGTCTTTGTAAGTGATGATGACCTTTTCAATCCGGTAGTTGAGGATCTCTTTAAGTAATTCGTTAAAATCTTTCCGGTTGTCAAAATCTAAAGCGGAAGCAATGTCTTTGTAAATCCCATCAATTGTCCAACCGTTGTTGAGGCAGAACTGTTTCAACAATTCTAGCTGATTTTCTAAATCTCTCTTTTGCTTATTTGTGGACACCCTGGCGTAGAGCACGGTTTTCCTCTTGACAGGCTTGCCGGTGGTCTTTAGCAGGTATTCATAAACGGATTTTTCGTCGTAGTCGTAGTAGCCGTTGGGTAGTTTGTTTACTTTGATTTTATTTTCCCACCGCAACCTGTTGAGGGTGCTCCGGCTGATACGTAATAATTCCATTACTTCTTTGGCTTTCATAGTAAGTAAAGTATATCCAATTTGATAAAGACTGTCAAGAAGGTGTTAGAATTGTGGACTATATCAGGAAAACAACGGGTAACAGACGTTGGAGTTTTTCTTACTGTTTTTTGCTTATAGCCGGGGCGGCAAAATGCTTGCAAAAACCCGCCCATAGTTGTAAAATATAAAAGCGGAGAGCGGGCGGCTAGCACCCTTAAACCCTTTGCCAGGTACCCCCCTCTTGAGTTTTTTGTGCGGCATGAATATAATAAATTATACAGAAGAATAGCGTACCAGCGGCAGTAGGCCACGGTCATGGCGTGGAGAGATGGCTGAGTGGTTGAAGGCGCTCGCCTGGAGAGCGAGTAGACGGGTACAAAGCCTGTCTCGTGGGTTCGAATCCCACTCTCTCCGCCAGTGTCAAGTTTTTGGCCGCAGGTTTGGCAGGGCCGGCCGACGGCCTGTGGAAGCATTGGCCGTGCTAGACGGGGAGGTAGCGGTGCCCTGTACCCGCAAACCGCTGTAGCGGGGTCGAATTCCTGTCCGCGGGTGTGGCTTGTGGGGTCTGGCCCCTGTAAGGGGTGACGACGGTTGGGTCTTGCGCGACGGAGACTTCTGAACCGTGTCAGGTCCTGGCGGAAGCAGCACTAAGGAAGCCCCTCCGGGTGCCGCAAGGGTGCCTGACCCGAGCTACCTGCAGGGGTAACGCCCGGAAGTCACCATTCAACGACAGGTGCACGGCCAACAAGAATTCGCGAACTGCGTAAAAGCAGTTCTTTTTTTCTATAAAGAGGAAATTAATTAAAAGGTGACGAATTTGTAGTAAGGCTTATGCACCAAGCGTGTGCGCATCCAATAACCGGATTCATTAAATGCTTACTGCCATGCCGTATGGCAATTTAAATGAGCACCGTGGAGTGAATTACCATGTCTTACCAGGCCCTTTACCGCAAGTGGCGCCCCCGGCGTTTTCAAGAAATAGTCGGCCAGGAACATGTTACCCTTACGTTGCAAAATGCCCTGCTGGCCGGGAGAGTTGCCCACGCCTACCTTTTTTGCGGTCCCCGGGGCACGGGCAAAACAACCACAGCCAAGGTGTTGGCCAAGGCATTGAATTGCCTTGCCCGCCAGGGGTCCGAACCCTGCAACGAATGTGCCGTTTGCCGGGAGATTAGCGCGGGCACGTCCATGGACGTGGTGGAAATAGATGCCGCCTCCCACCGGGGCATCGATGAAATCCGGGAGCTGCGGGAAAAAGTGAGATTTTCGCCGGCAATGGCCGGCTACCGGGTTTATATTATCGACGAAGTGCATATGCTGACCAGTGAAGCCTTTAATGCCCTGTTGAAAACTTTAGAGGAGCCGCCAGCCCATGTGGTTTTTGTTCTGGCTACCACCGAGCCCCATAAAGTTCCCCTGACCATCTTATCCCGGTGCCAGCGTTTTGATTTTTATCCCATTGGCCTTGAGGATATGCTGGCCCGCTTGCGGGAGGTAGCTGCCGGTGCAGGTTTTAAAGTGGAAGAGGAGGCTTTATACCTGATTGCCCGGGCTGCCGATGGCGGCCTGCGGGACGCTCTGGGCATCCTGGATCAGGCGGCGGCCTATGGCAACATGGTTGTCACCGTAGACCATGTGCACCGGATTATGGGTACCGTCCGGGACGACCTGCTGGATGAGGCAGCCCGGGCTCTGGCGGCCGGCCGGGCCGACCGCCTGCTGCACCTGGTGGCCGCCCTGGTAGCAGAAGGAAAAGACCTGCGCCTCTTTGTCCAGGGGCTGGCGGCTTATTTGCGCAACCTCATGCTGCTCCGGGTTTCCCCCCAGCAAGAGCTGGCTCTGGCTCCCGGGGAAAGGGAGCGTTTGCTGGAACGGGCCGCTGAATTCACCCGGGAACAATTGCTGCACATTTTACAGGTGCTGACCCGGGTGGAGCAGGATATGAAATGGGCCAGCCAGCCCCGCATATTACTGGAGGTGGCCCTGGTGGAAGCCACCCGTCCCGAAAGCGGCAGTTCCCCGGCCGCCCTTGCCCGGCGGGTGGAACAGCTGGAGTTGCGCCTGGAACAGATGATAGCCGGTTGCGTGAATGGTTTCGTTGAGGAAAAAGATGTTGTTGCAAAAGATGTCCGACCGCCAGAGGAAGAACTAAAGGCTGGCAACACGGGCGACACAAGCACAGAACGGTCCCAGGCAAGAAAAAACACCGCTGCGGGAGGGCGGGGGAAAAAACAAGCCGCCACAGAAGAAGTTCAGCCAACTCAGGCCGTAAAAGCTCCCCTCGAAAGCGGGAATGCTTGCGCCAACGGCGGGATCACTCTGGACAAAATCAGGCAGCGCTGGCAGCAGGTGCTGGATCTGGTCCGCAGCAAGAGCGTTCCAGTATACAATTATCTTACCCACAGCTGGCCGGAACAGGTTGAGGAGGGTTGCTTAACCATAGCCTTCGGCCTCGATGACATGTTCAAGAATTTGCTGGACACGGCGGTAAACCGCCGGGTGCTGGAAGAGGCGCTGGCCGTTTTATTCCCGGGAACCTGGCGGGTAAACATAGTGTACGGGAACGCTCCCCCGGAAGAAAGGAAACCGGACGAGCCGAATGAGCACCTTGACGCCGCCACGGCCATCCAGCTGTTCGGGGGAGAAGAGATAGAAGAAAACAATTAATCAAAAGGAGAGATCAAATCATGATGGGTCCCAATATGAACAAAATGCTAAAGCAGGTCCAGAAAATGCAGGCAGAAATGATGCGCCTGCAGGAGGAACTGGGCAACCGGACGGTGGAGGCCACTGCCGGAGGGGGAGCCGTAAAGGCCGTGGTGAACGGGAAGCAGGAACTGGTGGCTCTGGAAATAAAGCCCGAGGCAGTGGACCCGGAAGATGTGGAAATGTTGACGGAGCTTGTTCTCACGGCCGTAAACAGCGCCCTCAATCAATCCCGGGAAATGGTGACCAGGGAAATGGGCAAGTTGACCGGCGGACTAAACCTCCCCGGCCTCTTTTAGGGGTGAGCTCCGGTGAGGTATCTTTCCGGCCCGGCAAACCGCCTGATTGAGGAGCTCGCCAAGCTACCAGGCATCGGTCCTAAAACGGCCCAGCGCCTGGCCTTCCACCTTTTGAACGCTCCGCCGGAAGTAGCCCACAACCTGGCCCGGGCCCTGGTTTTCGCCCGCGATAACGTCCGCTATTGTTCGGTCTGCGCCAACCTCACCGACCGGGAAGTCTGCCAGATTTGCTCCGACCCGGAGCGGGACCCCACCCTTGTCTGCGTGGTCCAGGAACCGCGGGACGTGGTGGCCATGGAAAAAACCCGGGGCTACCGGGGGCTCTACCACGTTCTGCAGGGAGCCATCTCCCCCCTGGCCGGGGTGGGTCCGGACGACCTGACCATCAAGCAACTTCTGGCCAGATTGGGCGAAGGAAAGATCAAAGAAGTAATTCTGGCCACCAATCCGGACGTTGAAGGTGATGCAACCGCCCTTTACCTGGCCCAGCTAATCAAACCCCTGGGTTTAAAGGTTACCCGCATCGCCCACGGTTTGCCCGTGGGCGCCCATCTGGAATATGCCGACGAGATGACCCTGGCCATGGCTCTGGAAGGCCGGCGGGAATTATAATAGGTGAGCATATTTTTCCATCCCACCCCATATACATGCTGTGGGACAAGATTGCCGCCAAAAGGGGTGGGGCTGATGGAATTAAGATTAATTTTTTTAATAGGCCTCGGGCTTCTGGGCTTATTTCTCATGGGTGGTGTTTTGTTCAAGGTTTTTAAATTTAGCATACAGTTGATCCTCCATATCCTGCTGGGGGGAGTTATATTGCTTATGTTCAATATTTTCTTCGGACAGTTGGGCTTAAGGATCGCTGTTAACCCGGTTACTCTCCTCACCGCCGGATTGCTCCAGGTGCCCGGGGTGCTCCTGTTAATCCTGTTGCACTACTTTTTTATTTAGAAAGTTTACTTTAGATAAGCGTAAATTTTGCAATTTTTGACTTGTGTTGACGTGGAGTCCTTTTTGCAATATACTAAATACGGATTGAAGGGTCGTGATAAAACAAATAAAATTAATAAAGATGAATAAAATTAGGGACAGTAGGCCCAACTGTCCCGGTTTTCGTTCTTATGTTGTTGTAGTCTTTTTAGAAAATAAATATGGGTTTTTAAAATTTTTTATTTTCGCGTCGACTTGGCGGAGGTGAGATGTATTTCCGGCCGGATAGTAGAAGCCTATATTGGAGAGTATGCCAGTGGCAAGAGTGAAGTGGCAGTCAACCGGGCTATTTTTCTAGCCTCCAGTGGCCGGCGGGTTAACCTGGTTGATCTGGACATCGTGGAGCCCTGCTATACCCTGCGGCCGATCAAGAAAAAATTAACTGCTATGGGGATGAATGTAGTGGCCTGGGAAACCAGGGAAATGATGGGTTTGGGAGAAACGGGAAGCATTCTTCACCCCGCCAATCGTTGGGCCCTAAGGCTTCCCGGGGACGTAATCCTTGATATCGGCTACGGCGTGGAAGGAGCCAAAACCTTAAACCTTGTGGAGGGTGCGGCTACCGACCCTGACTTAAAAATTTTCGCGGTGGTAAACGTAGGCCGGCCCATGACCGGTACGGTGGAAGAAATTGTGGAATATGTCCGGTCCCTGGGAAGAGTGGATGGCCTGATCAACAACAGCCACCTGGGTGATGAAACTACCGTGGAATTTGTCCAGGAAGGGGCAAGGATTGTGAACGACGCTGCCAGGCAACTGGGCATTCCCGTGGTGGCCACTACCGTCCTGGAAGAGCTGGCCCGGGTCATCGGCACCCATGATGCGGCAGGCCACCCGGTGAGGCCCATCAAGCGTTATATGACCAAAACCCTGTGGTGAAAAAGAAAAGCTCTTTTTGCGCTTTTCTTAAGGGCAAGAGTGAATGTTCAGCAAAACCGTACTGACGAGGGTGCGGCACTGTCCGGAGCGAACGACTTGCGAAGCGCCGGTAACAGCACCCGGTGAACCCGGCACTCACCGGCAAAAAATGCTCATTTCAAGGCTAATGCAACAGGCAGGAGAAGATTTGGTCTTCCTCGTACAGCTTTTTCAGTGAGTGCTGGGCGGCCGAAGCGAACCGTGGTGCGCATCTTACGCGAAGCACTGGAGTGAGCAAGGACAGCGCCGCACCCAAGCGGGTTCACTGAACATTTACGGGATGAGATTTTCAGGAGGTGTAGGTTCTTATGCCTGATAAACCAATTGAGGGTGAAAAGCGGGTCTTTATGACCGGTAATGAGGTGGTTGCCTGGGCTGCGCTGGTGGCCGGCGCCGAGATCATGTACGGTTACCCGATTACCCCTCAGAATGAAATCATGCACTACTGGACCCGCCTGGCGCCCAAATATGGCCGCGAGTTCCTGCAAACGGAGGATGAGCTTTCCGCCGGTTTTACCACCGTCGGCGGAGTGCTGGCGGGACGCAAAGCCTTCACGGCCACGGCAGGACCGGGTAACACCTTGATGCAGGAACCCATGTCCATGGCTGAGGCCATGCGCCTGCCCACGGTAGTGGTAATCCAGCAGCGGGGCGGTCCTTCCACGGCCACCGTAATTTACTCCCAGCAGGAAGTGACCATGACCACCCTGGGCGGCAACGGCGAAGGCTTGCGTATCGTCTACTCCACTGCCAACCACCAGGAGCTCTTTGATTATACCATCAAGGCCTTTAATACGGCCTGGAAATATCGTTTCCCCACCTTTGTTCTGGGTGACGGCTACCAGGCGAAAATGAGGGAATCCCTGACCATCTACGACCCCGCCAGCCGGGGCATTGAGCTGGTAGAAGCCGAGCCTTACTTTGGCAAGCCCGGTGTTCCCGGGGTGGACAGGCCTCCCACACAGCTGCGCAATACCTACAACGTAGAAGAAGAACTCTACGAGGTGTTGGAAGGGTACTTCAGGGACTATCAGAAAATCGCCCCGGAAGTAGCGGAGCACGAAGCCTTTGGTCTTGAGGATTCCGACCTGGTGGTGGTTTCCCACGGTGTTGTATCCCGGGCATGTAAGGCCGCCGTGAAAGAGCTGCGGGAAGCGGGTATCAAGGTTGGCTACTTCCGTCCTATCACCCTGCGTCCCCTTCCGGTGGAAGCCATCCGGGAAACGGCCAGCAAGGCCAGGCAATTCCTGGTTGTTGAATCGGCCCAGGGGCAGTTGGCCAGGCTTTTGAAGGAAGCGGCTTTCGGATGTCCCGTGGAAATGCTGGATCTTTTCAAGCCCGGTGTAGGCATCACTGCCGAAGATGTGGTCAGCCGCGTGAAAGAGATTGTCGGTTAATGGCGAAACAAGGAAAGGAGGCCATATTTGATGTCTGTGCAACCTGCCATGCCCAAGAGCTGGCGTGTAGATACCAAGCCCCACAAATTTTGTCCCGGTTGCGGCCACGGCCTGGTGCTGAAGGCGCTGGGTCAGGCCATTGACGAATTGGGGATCCAGGACCGGGCCGTTTTTGGCTGTGATATTGGCTGTTCCTTGCTTGCCTGGGACTTCTTCAACGTGGATACCATACAAACCCATCACGGCCGGACCACGCCGGTGATCACCGGTTTAAAGCGGGCCAATCCCAACCTCATCGGCATCGCTTACATGGGTGACGGCGGCGGCTATGCCATTGGCTCGCAGCACCTGGTAAATGCTGCGGCAAGGAATGAAAAGATCACCGTGATTCTGGTCAACAATACCCAGTACGGCATGACCGGCGGCCAGATGGCGCCCACCACCCTGCCCGGCCAGAAGACCGAAACCACACCCTACGGCCGGGATCCGGAAAAAACCGGTTATCCCACCCAGGGTCCGGAAATGGTGGCCGCCATTACCCGGGAGGGAGCCTATGTGGCCCGGGGTACCGTGGCCAACCTGCGGCAGTTAAAGAATTACCTGAAAAAGGCCCTGGAAAATCAGATGGCGGGCAACGGTTTTTCCTTTGTGGAGGTCCTCTCCACCTGCCCCACAAACTGGCGGACCAACGCCGAGGAGACCTGGAAAATGGTGGAACAGGAACTTCCCAAGTACTTCAAGGTGGGCGAAATTAAAGTGCCCGGCGGCCAGAAGGAGGGTGAGGCAAATGGCTAAGGCGGTGAAGATTCTTCTGGCCGGGGAAGGTGGTCAGGGGGTCCAATCAGTAGCGGAAATCATTGCCGAGGCGGCCAACGAGGAAGGCCGCGAGGCCCTGTACATCCCTAACTTCGGCGTGGAGCAACGCGGGGGCGTTTCCATTGCCTATTTGCAAATCGGGGATGAACCCATTGGCGCACCCAAGTTCCAGACCGGGGACATTGTCATTGCCTTGAGCGACCGGGCCGTGCACCGGACCCGGCAGTATGTAGGCCCCCAGACCCTCTTTGTTTACGATTCCAGCATTGAAGGTGTGGACGATGCCCTGCCCACCCAGGCGAGGAAGATTTTACCTATCCCGGCCATAGATGTTTCCAAGAAGGAACTGCACCCCCGGGTATTCAACATTGTCATCATGGGAGCGGTAATCAAGGCTACCGGGGTAATTTCCGTAGAAGAGGCTAAAAAGGCCATTGAGAAAAAACTTGGCTACAAGTTTGAAAAGAACCCCAAGTTGCGGGAACTAAACTTCCGTGCCCTGGAGCGGGGCATGGAGCTTGTGGCCCAAGCCATCTAAGGGGGGGTAAGCAATGACACAGCACTTTAAGGCCCGGACCATAGAAACCACCAAAAGCTTCTGGACGATCTTCCCCGGCCTGTGCAAAGGCTGTGGGTTGTGTATGCAAAAGTGCCCCAAGAAGTGCCTTTCCTGGTCGGATGTCCTGGGAGTTTACGGTACTCCTTCGGTTGAACCAAACGATGAGTGCATTGCCTGCGGCATCTGCCAGACAGTTTGCCCTGACTGTGCCATTAACGTGACCAAGAAGAAAGAAGAAAGAAAAGCCGGTTAATAATCAAGGGCCCTTTCCCCATGGGGAAAGGGCCTTTATCTTAACAGCACCGCCTTACGGCGGGGCTGGTCAAAAAATTTTTAAGGATACCTTGGACATCTGAACAAGTAAAAGTTGCTATACACTATGAAGGAATACAGGCAATGGTTCTGGATGGGGTTTTGGTGATACGGTTAAAGATAGACCAGACGGTTTAATTCCTTTTTCCGGGCCAGGCGCAGGCGGCGGTGGGCCATTTCGATATCGCCCCGGATTCTGTTTAAGGTAGCGGGGTCGATACCCGTGCTGGCGGCAATTTCCATATCCGAAAGGCCCCTTTTCCAGGCCCGGATCAGGCGGGAAACATTGGTTTTATACTTGCGGGAAAGGCTTTTTTCGTCAATTTTATCACCCCTCATCCGTTGCCTCTCCTTTCTCTTTGTCTTTAAACTTATTTTGACCGCCGCCTTGACCGGATATAAGATTAAAGTAATGGCAATGCTTTATGACGAAGGGCACTCATGTTAAAATAAAGCTGTTAAACCAAAATTTTGACTTGTTAAAAGGTGAAAACGGTTTATGAACCAGCGGGAAGCGCCCCTGTTGGCCGCACTCTATGCCCATTGTGCCCGGGATTACGCCCACCTGCACGTGCCCGCACACCGCCAGGGAGAAGCCGTTTTTCCCGAGTGGCAGGGGGTCAAAGAAATCCTCCAGCTGGATCTTACCGAGTTGCCCGGTCTGGATGACCTGCACCGTCCCGAAGGGGTGATTGCCCGGGCCCAGGCCCTGGCGGCAGAGCTTTTTGGTGCCGGGCAAACCTTTTTTCTGGTTAACGGGAGCACGGTGGGTATAACGGCGCTGTTGCTGGCCCTGTGCCGCCCGGGGGAGGAAGTCCTGCTTCCCCGCAACGCCCACCGGGCCGTGCTGGGGGGGTTGATTTTTTCCGGGGCCAGGCCCGTCTTCCTTGAACCTGTAATACTGGAGGAGTTCGGTATAGCTGCCGGGTTGACTCCCCGGGCAGTTGCCGGAGCCCTGGAAGAGCACCCGCTGGCGAAGGGGCTTTTGGTTATCCACCCCACCTATTATGGAATTACGGGCGACCTGCCGCGGCTGGTGGGGCTGGCCCACAGGGTGAACAAGCCTGTAGTGGCCGATGAGGCCCACGGGGTGCACTTCCCTTTTTATGAGGGGCTGCCGCCGCCGGCGTTGCAGTGCGGCGTGGACGCCGCAGTGCAGAGTATGCACAAGATGGGTGGTTCCCTTACCCAATCCTCGTTGTTGCATCTCAAAGGAAACCGGGTGGATGTCCGGAAAACAGCCTGGGCTTTGAGCCTTTTGCAGAGCAGCAGCCCTTCTTATCTTCTGCTGGCCTCCCTGGACGGCGCCCGCAGGCAGCTGGCCACAAAGGGCAGGGAAATGCTGGAACGGGCGGTGGGTCTGGCCCGGGAGGTGAGGCAGATCCTCTCCCGCTTGCCCGGCATTACCCTGCTGGGGGAAGAACACCTGGGCCGGCCGGGAGCACACGGCCTGGATCCCACCCGGCTGGTGGTTTCCGTACGGTTCCTGGGTTTGACGGGATACCAGGCGGCCCGCATCCTGGCCCGGGATTACCGGGTACAGGTGGAAATGGCCGATTACTATAACCTGGTGGTGGTGGTTGGCATAGGTACCACCCGCCGGGACTGCGATCTCCTCGTCCGCGGTTTGCAGGAAATGGTTCACCGGGAGGGAGGGAGGCAACCTCTTGGAGCCTGCCCCGAACGGCCGCCGCTTCCACTGGCGCGACTTACCCCCCGCCAGGCCTGGTTGGCTCCCAGCCGCCCCCTGCCGTTGGAGGAGTGCGCCGGCCACATCTGTGCCGAATGGGTGAACGTATCCCCGCCGGGCATTCCCCTGCTCTACCCCGGGGAGGAGATTGGCCCGGAGATGGTCGAATATCTACAATGGGTGAGGAAACTGTCACTTCTCGTACAGGGCCCTGAAGATCCCGGGCTGGCGAGCTTGCGGGTGGTGGTCTGTTGAAAGGTTTTTTTATCGTTTTTGAAGGCATTGACGGTGCCGGCAAAACTACTCAGGCCCGGCTTTTAGCGGCGGCCCTGACCCGGCGGGGGCACCCGGTGGTGCTCACCCGGGAACCAGGGGGGACTCCGGTGGGGGAAAAGATTCGCAGCCTTTTGCTCGATCCGATACTGGCCGGTTTAAACCCCCTGGCCGAGGCCCTGCTTTACGCCGGTGCCCGGGCCGAGCTGGTGGCCCGCACCATCCGCCCCGCTTTAGCCCGGGGCCGGGTGGTGATCAGCGATCGCTTTGTGGATTCCAGCCTGGCTTATCAGGGCTACGGGCGTTGCCTCGACTTAAAGGAATTGGAACAGCTTAACGCCCTGGCCACGGGAAGGCTTGTGGCGAACCTGACGGTGTTGCTGGACATGCCGGCTGCCGGGGCTTTGGCCCGGCTGGCGGGCAGGGCGGATCGCATCGAGCGGGAGCGGCTGGAATTTTTTGATCGTGTGCGGCAGGGATACCTCCAGCTCGTAAAAAGGGCCCCCGAGCGTTACCTGGTGCTGGACGGACGCCTGGACTGCCAGGAACTCCACCGGCAGATCTTAAAGGCTGTGGAGGAGAGGCTTTAGGTGAAACTGTCGAACATTATCGGACACGGCGAAATAATCCGCGCCCTGTGCCGGGCGGTGGAACAAAACAGGGTCAGCCATGCCTATTTATTTGCCGGGCCGGAAGGCGTGGGCAAAACCACCACGGCCCTGGCCTTCGGGGCCGCCCTGCTGTGCCGGCAGCCTGACTTTGGGGATGCCTGCGGTCAGTGCCGGGATTGCCGGCAGGCAGCCGGACAAAACCACCCCGACCTGCACCGGATTGCTCCCCAGGGGGCGTCCATCAAGATCGGGCAAATACGGGAGATGTTGCGCCGCATTACCTTGTCCCCCTACCAGGGGCAGCGGCAGATTTTTCTCGTGGAACAGGCTGACCTGATGACCCAGGAGGCGGCCAACTGCCTTTTAAAGACCCTGGAAGAACCACCGGCCGGTACGGTGCTTATTTTAATTTCCGACCGCCCCCAGGCTTTGCTGCCTACAATCCTTTCCCGCTGCCAGATCTTCACCTTTCACCCGCTGCCTCCGGAACAGGTGGCCGGTATCCTGAAAAGGGAAACGGACGTTTCCCGGGAAGAGTTGGAGCTGCTGGCCCGGCTTATCGGGGGATGCCCCGGACGGGTCGTGCGGCTGGCCGGTATGAATGGCGGCTATTTTGGCTTCCGGCAAAAGGTGGTGGATCTGGCCACCGGGTTGGGTCGTGCTTCCGTTGCGGAGGCCTTCCGGCTGGCAGCTATGGTGGCTGAAGATAAAGAGCTGGCTTTAGCTTACCTGGAGCTTTTCCTGCTGTGGTACCGGGATTTGCTGGTGTGGAGGGAAACCGGGGCACCCGGGTTGCTTTTCAACCAGGATCACCTTTCCCTGATAGACCGGGAGGCCCGTTTGTACAGCCGCACCCGGCTCCTGGACATTATCAAGGAAATTGAAGGAACCAGGGATTCCCTTTTGGCAAACGTTAATACCAGACTGGCACTGGAAATGCTTTTTATGCGTCTGGCTGGTGCCGCCTGATTTAACAAGGAGGCGCCCAGGCCAGGAGGTTGAATGGAGGGGGAAACATGCCCTACCGGGTTGTAGGGGTCAGGTTCAGGCGGGCGGGTAAAATCTACTACTTTGACCCGGGGGAATACCAGCTTAAACCCGGCGATACGGTCATTGTAGAAACGGCCCGCGGTATAGAAAACGGGCAGGTGGTAATCGGGCCCACCGAAGTGCCGGACGAAGAAGTGGTGGCACCTTTAAAAAAGGTCATCCGGCCGGCCACCGGGGAAGATCTGGAGAAGATTGCCGCGAACAAACAAAAGGAAAAACGGGCTTTTCAAATCTGCCTGGAAAAGATTGCCGCCCACGGTTTGCCTATGAAGCTTGTGGACGTGGAGCAGACCTATGACGGAAACAAGATCATTTTTTACTTTACCGCCGAGGGGCGGGTTGATTTCCGGGAATTGGTGAGGGATCTGGCCGCGGTTTTCCGCACCCGCATCGAACTGCGGCAAATTGGAGTGCGGGATGAAGCCAAGATGATGGGCGGCCTGGGTTGCTGCGGGCGGGAATTATGCTGCAGCACCTGGTTGTGCGACTTTGCCTCCGTTTCCATCCGCATGGCCAAGGACCAGAATCTTTCCCTGAATCCGACCAAGATTTCCGGCATTTGCGGGAGGTTGATGTGCTGCCTCAAGTATGAAAACGAGATTTACGAGCAGGCCAAGGAGGAACATCCCGAAATTGGCGCCCGCGTGTTGACTCCCCAGGGAGAGGGCAGGGTTACGGCTGTAAACATTTTTCGCAAAACCGTGACGGTGGAATTAAAGGAAACCAGGCTTAACAAGGAGTATTCTTTTAGCGAGGTAATCACCAAGACGAGAGGTGACCAGTGTGCAAGCTCTGACCGCAATGCTCAAGGAAATGGAAGCCAGGATCCAGGCACTGGGGAGCGACATGCAGAAAATCAAAAAGCAGATCCGCCTTTTGATGGAGGAAAATGACAAATTGCGGGAGGAGTTAGCCAGGGCCTACGGGCAGGCAGGCGACAGCACCCCTGCCAGGGAAGGACTGAAAAACCTGTGGGACCTCTACCAGCAGGGTTTTCATATTTGCAACGTACACTTTGGCCGCATCCGGACGACGGAATGTCTGTTTTGTGAAGCATTTTGGGACAGGGAGCGGGAGGGGGGAAGGTGAGCCAGCAGGGAGTCCTCTTTCTCTGCGCCACCCCCATTGGCAACCTGGAGGATATTACCCTGCGGGTCTTACGGGTGCTGCGGGAAGTGGACTTGATTGCAGCCGAGGATACTCGCCACACCAGAAAGCTCCTGGCCCATTACGATATACACAAACCAGTGGTCAGCTACCGCGAACAAAACCGCCGGCAAATGGGCCGGCATCTTTTAAACCTCCTGATGGCCGGCCATAGGATCGCCCTGGTTTCCGATGCCGGCATGCCTGGTATATCCGACCCCGGGGAGGAACTGGTTTCCCTGTCCATAAGCCAGGGTATTCCAGTGGTGCCCCTGCCCGGACCCAACGCGGCCCTGGCCGCCCTGGTGGCCTCTGGTCTGCCCACCTCTTCTTTTTGTTTTGAGGGTTTCCTTCCGGCGGCAGCCGGTGCCCGGCGCCGCAAACTCCAGGAGTTAAAGGGAGAGAGGCGGACCATTATTTTTTACGAAGCCCCCCACCGCCTTTTGGAAAGCCTTTCCGATATGGCGGATATTTTCGGAGAGCGGCAGATTGCCGTAGCTAGGGAGCTGACCAAAAAATATGAAGAAATCTGGCGGGGGACGCTACCCCAGGCGGTGGAACACTTTCGCCTCCATTCTCCACGGGGTGAGTTTACGCTGGTGGTGGCCGGCGCCCGGGAAGGGGAGGCAGAGGGTACACGGGATGAACCCTGGCGGGGGCTTTCACTACAGGAGCACGTTGCTTTCCTCCAGGTGCAGGGTTTGGATAAAAAGGCAGCTATCCGTGAAGTGGCCCGGCTGCGGGGAATGTCCCGGCGGGACGTTTACAACCGGGTGGTTCGGGACGGTGAAGGAAATTCTTAAGGGCCGGTTGGTGAAAAAATTTCCTCCCCCCGGCCCTTCGCCATGGTCATTAAAGGTCATGATTAAATTTTATGATTCCCTACATGGCCTTGGCATTTTCAAACATTTCCACAGCACAGTTCCGGCATACCAGCTTGCCGCGGTAAAGCTGTACCTCCGCCGCATTGCCGCAGAAGACGCAGCCGGGCTCGTACTTCTTGAGGATGATCTTTTCGTTGTCCACGTAGATCTCCAGGGCGTCCTTTTCATCAATCCCCAGAGTCCGCCGCAGTTCAATGGGAATAACCACCCTTCCCAGCTCGTCCACCTTCCTGACAACACCTGTTGATTTCAAAGTCTTTCCCTCCCCTTAAAATTTACATAGATCGACAAGAAACTAGTTTATCATACAAGTAAATGGTACCAAGATACCCAGTTAAAGTCAATATGTTTTTGGCTTTTTTTGTATAAATTTTTCGTGTGAAGGGAAAACTTGACAAGTCAAGGCTTTTTTCAATACAATCTAGGTGTTGGGAACAGGTGATGAAGGGGAAGAGTAGGACTGCCGGTACCCGTACAGAGAGCGGGGGTCAGGTGAAAGCCCGCCGGGGAGGACAGTTTGAACATGGCCCCGGAGCTGCCCGCTGAACGCCTGCAAGGCCCAAAGGGGTACACTTTTTAGTGAAGGGTCAGTAGGTGGGGCCGGGGTTGAGCACCCGTTATCCACGCTTGCAGTATTGCCGCAAAGGTTGTGCCCTTGCGGCCGTACTGACCGAGGCTCCGGACCGTGAGGCCGGGGTGAATCTGGGTGGTACCACGGAAAGATCTCCGTCCCGGAAAGAAGGACGGGGTTTTTTTATGGCAGCAAAGGAGGGATCAGTTTTTGCGCAAAACGTTTTATATCACTACGCCAATTTACTACCCCAGTGACAACCTGCATATCGGCCATGCCTACACCACCGTGGCCGCCGATGCCATGGCCCGGTTCAAACGCCTCACCGGCTACGACGTCAGGTTTTTAACCGGCTCCGACGAGCACGGTCAGAAAATTGAGCGCACTGCCCGGGCAAAAGGTATGACTCCCCAGGAATATGTGGACAGGATTGTGGCCGGGTTCAAACATCTGTGGCAAAAACTGGACATCAGCTATGACGACTTCATCCGCACCACCGAGGAAAGGCACAAGCGGGTGGTCCAGGCCATTTTCCAGAAGCTTTACGACCAGGGGGATATTTACAAGGCCAGCTACGAGGGCTGGTACTGCACTCCCTGCGAAACCTTCTGGACGGAAAGCCGGCTGGAGGAGGGCAACTGCCCGGACTGCGGCCGCCCGGTGGAACTGGTGCGGGAGGAGAGCTACTTCTTCCGCCTGTCCAGGTATGCCGGCCGGCTGCTGCAGTACATCGAGGAAAATCCCCATTTCATCCAGCCCGTCTCCCGGCGCAACGAAATGATCAGCTTTATCAAAAGTGGTCTGGAAGATTTGTGCGTTTCCCGCACAACCTTCGACTGGGGCATCCCGGTACCCTTCGATCCCAAGCACGTGATCTACGTCTGGGTGGACGCCCTGACCAACTACATCTCAGCCCTGGGCTACGGCAGCGAGGACGACAGCCTTTTCCGCAAGTTCTGGCCGGCCGACGTCCACCTGGTGGGCAAGGACATCGTACGCTTCCATAGCATCATCTGGCCCATTATCCTTATGGCCGCCGGCATAGATTTGCCCCGGCAGGTGGTGGGACACGGGTGGCTCCTGCTGGAGAGCGGAAAGATGAGCAAATCCAAGGGCAACGTGGTGGACCCCCTGGTCCTGATTGACAAGTACGGGGTGGATGCCATCCGCTACTACCTGCTTCGGGAGATGCCGTTTGGTGCCGATGCCTATTACTCCGAGGAATCCCTGGTACAGCGCATTAACATCGACCTGGCCAACGACCTGGGGAACCTGGTCAGCCGCACCCTGGGTATGATCGAAAAATATTCCGGCGGCGTGCTGCCACAGCCCGGGTCGGTGGAAGGCGTGGACCGGGAACTAATTGAACTGGCCGAACAAACCCCCGCGGCGGTGGAGGAGCTGATAGACCGCCGGGAGCTGTCCAGCGCCCTGGGCGCTATTTGGAAGCTGGTCAATCGGGCCAATAAGTACGTCGACGAAACTGAACCCTGGGTTTTGAACCGGGATCCCGTCCGCCGGGAACGCCTGAACACCGTACTCTACAACCTGGCGGAAAGCGTGCGCTTTATCGGCGTGTTGATCACCGCCTTTATGCCCAATACTCCCGGCCGGATCTGGTCCCAGCTGGGCATTGCCGACCAACCCGGGCTCCATACCTGGGAGTCCTTGAGCTGGGGACGCCTGCCGGCGGGAATCAAGGTGCGGCGGGGCGAAGCCCTCTTCCCGCGCATTGATCTGAAGACCCTGGAAAAGGATAAGTAGGGGGTTAGCATGATTAACCTGATTGACAGCCACGCCCACCTGGACGACCGCAAATTTGAAGCCGACCGGGAAGAAATGCTGGACCGGGCCCAAAAGGCCGGCGTGGTGCAGATAATCAATGCCGGTTACGATCTGCCTTCCTCCGCCCGGTCCATAGATCTAGCTGCCAAATATCCCTTTATATTTGCCGCCGTGGGCATCCATCCCCACGATGCCGGGGGGGTCCCGGAGGATTACCTGGCCCAGCTGCGGGAAATGTGCCGCCGGCGGGGTGTGGTGGCCATCGGGGAAATCGGCCTGGACTATTACCGGGACTTGAGCCCGCGGGACGTGCAGCAAAGGGTTTTCCGGGAGCAGCTGGCCCTGGCCCGGGAAGTGGGCCTGCCGGTGATCATCCACGACCGGGACGCCCACGGGGATATTTTGGACATCCTGCGCAGGGACGGTGTTGGGCCGGCCGGGGGAGTAATGCACTGTTTTGCTGGCAGCTGGGAAATGGCCAGGGAATGTATGGCCATGGGCCTTTACATCTCCTTTGCCGGGCCGGTGACCTATCCCAATGCCCGCCGGTCCAAAGAGGTGGCCGCCCGGGTGGATCTTTCGCGCCTGCTGGTGGAAACCGACGCTCCTTACCTCACCCCCCAGGCCCGGCGGGGGAAGCGCAACGAGCCGGCCTATGTTCGCTATGTGGCGGAGGAAATAGCCGCCTTAAAGGGCGTGACCCTGGAAGAGCTGGCCCGGGCGACCACGGCCAATGCCCGGCGCCTGTTTGGACTGCCCGAAGCCGTTGCACAAGCCGGCTGCGCATCAAAGCCGCCGGCCCGTGACATTCCGCCTCTATAGCCCTGGAAAGCTCCGGTCCGGTGGGAGGATAGTATAAGGCTGTTAATGAAATCAAAAATAGAGGATGTTGACAGCTTGCCCCGAAATCAAACGTACAGGGGGATACATTGCGGTTGCGGACTATACGTGGGGGGAGAGGGGAAAAATGAGCGAAACAAACGGGCTGATCCTGGTTTTCACCGGCAACGGCAAGGGCAAAACCACCGCCGCCCTGGGCATGGGTCTGCGGGCCTGGGGCCAGGGGATGAAGGTGCTGGTGCTGCAGTTTATTAAAGGGGGCTGGCGGTATGGTGAGCTGAACGCCCCCGCCAGGCTGGGTGACCGTTTTGAAATTCGCCAGCGGGGGGAGGGTTTCACCCGGGTGGATAACGGTAAAACCCTGGAAGACCACCGGGAAGCGGCCAGGCACGCCCTGGAAGAAGCCAATAAAGAAATAACCGCCGGCAACTTTGACCTGATCATCCTGGATGAAATTTTGTACGCCCTGAAATTCGGCCTGATCACCCGGGAAGAGGTTTTAGCCCTGCTGGACAAAAAGCCACCCCGCCTGCACATAGCGCTTACCGGCCGGGACGCTCCCCCGGAAATTATCGACCGGGCGGACCTGGTCACGGAAATGAAGGAAATCAAGCACCACTATAAAAAGGGGATTAAAGCCCAGCGGGGGATCGAGTTTTAGTTTCTCTTGCACCCACCCCATTAAGGCGGTGGGTTTTCTTTTGATCGTTGGTGAAAAAATTGACGGTTTGCGGAAAATCGCTTTACAGATAGGAAGACTTTAAAGTAAAATAAAAAGCAAACTTTTTGTTACCGTAGAAACAAGGTGCGTTGACCATGATCGTGAATATTGTAACAGGCTACCTTGGCAGTGGGAAAACCGCTCTTATCCAGCATCTGGTAAGGCAGCTGACCCCCGGGGAACGGGTAGCTGTTTTGGTAGGAGAGTTTGGAGAGATAGGAATTGACGGTGCCCTTTTGGCCCAGGATGCACCCGATGTGCTGGAATTGGGCTGTGAATGCATTTATTGCACCTTGAGCGCCGACCTGGCCAGGCAGATTCCCTATGTGGCAGGTTCCCTCTCGCCGGACAGGTTGATCATAGAATACCCCGGTGTGGCAGCAGTTCAGGGGTTGCTGGCGGCGGCAAAGGTAATGGGTCTGCATTTAATGGACCACCGTTTCAGCATCATTCACGTTATTGACGCCTGTTCCTTTGACGAACTCTACGCCCGGTCCCCGCTTTTTGCCGAATCCCAAATTTGCCGGGCCAATGTGCTGGTGTTGAACAAGTGTGACCTGGTCCCGGAGAAAAAGGTGCAATCGTTGGCGAGAAAAATCAAGGAGCTTAATTCCCGGGCACGCTTTGTTTCTACGCACCATGGACAGGTAAGTCCGGCGGATTTGCAAGTGGCCTCTCAAACCGGGTTTTCCTCTCCCAGGGAGAGGAAGGTTTGCCGGAGGCCCCAGAGTGCCGTGGATATCCCCAGTTATTACAGTTTCTCACGCAAGTTTCAGGGCACCTTTTCCAGAACACGGCTCACCAGGTTATTTGAAAACCTATCCGGATCATGTATTGGCGAAGTGGTAAGGGCCAAGGGCATCTTTTGCTGCGAAGAAGGGTGGATGCGCCTGGATTTTCTCCCTTCCGGCGTTTCCCTTGAACCTGTGACGGGCCGCTTTGACGAGAGCAAGGTGCTGGTTATTGGTTCTACCCTGGCCGCCGGTAAGCTTACCGCCGCCCTTCTGGATTGTCTTCACAAAGAGCCGCAGGGTTTCTATGAAAATGGTGGTGACCGGCGGCGCAGGGTTTCCCGTCCGACCGGCTTAAACCGCCTGCGTTCCCAGGCTTGCACTGCACCGGGCGATTATGCAGGTTCCCCCTTCCGGTTGGGCCATGACAAAAAGGAATTGAGTTAGAATTCCCTGGAGGCTTGCTGCTATACAGTACTCAGGTTGGGCTATGACAAAAAGGAATTGAGCTCGTAAAAAATCCCCTCGCCGGGGGTTTTATTTCTCCAGTTATGAAAGTCTGCTTGAATCTCCGGGCAGCCTGTGCTATGATTTCGATCAAAGTCACCGGTGTGAAGCCATAGATTTTAACGGGATGAAAGGGTGGACGGGATGAGTTTGGGGCAAAAAATCAGGGACTTTCGCAAGGAAAGGGGCATTACGCTGACCGAACTGGCCAACCAGTTAAAAATATCCCCTTCTTACCTCAGTGCGGTGGAACGGGAAATCCGCAAGCCGTCCATCCCCATGTTAAAGAGGATTAGCGAGGCTCTCAACGTTTCAGTGAGTTACCTGGTAGGCGATACCGACGATACAATCACCGGGGAAAAGCTGCGTTTTATGCGGGAAAGCCGTGGTCTTTCCCTCGAAGACCTGGCCGAAATCAGCGAACTGCCCGCATCCATGCTGGAAAAGTTTGAAAACGGGCAGGCTACTCCGGATTTAGAGGATTTAAAAAAACTTTCCGAGGCCCTGAATGTAACCCTGCGCTATTTCCTTGACCAGACGGATCGTCCCGATAGCCTGGGCTACCGCCTGCGCAAGCTTCGGCAAAAGCAGGGACTGACGGTGGCCGCCCTGGCCGAGAAGGCGGGAGTTTCCCCGGGCTTGTTAAGTCAGATTGAAAACGGACAAACCACTCCTCTGTTGGATACCCTTGAAAAAATTGCCAGGGTGCTCAATACCTCAGTTAGTTACTTTCTGATGAAACAGGAGGATGTGGAGGATCTCCTGGCCACATTGAATTCAGATATTTTAGAAACGCTGGGGGACCCCAACGTTCAGGCAGTTTTGCGGGCGGTGCGGGATTTTGACGCCAGTGAGATCAAATACATTCTTAATTTCATCCAGTTCTTTAAACAAAACCGTCACCTGCTCTGATCTTCTTGCCGGGGAACCTTTCAAGGGCAAAATAGGACGATTCATGGATTGGCTGTTGTCAGTTCCAGCTTTCCCCTTTAGGATAAGAATTAAAAGGTCCGGAGGTGGGGGTGGGTGCTGGAGCCGGAACGGGAATGGCAAGAACCGGAATTATATTTATTGATCAGGCTGAAAAAGGCGGTGGTAGAACACAATGAGGAAGAACTGCTTGCCGCCATTGAAGACGCCTTCTGTGAAGGTCTGGATGCCCGCAAGGCCATCTTCGAGGGACTGGTTCCCGGCATGGAGGAGGTCAGCCGGCTCTACGAGGAAGGAATTTACTATATTCCCGAGTTGCTCCTCTGCGCCGAGGTGTTATACCGGGGGCTGGCCGTTTTTAAAGAACATGTCGAGAAGAGAGATCTGGGCATAAAAGGTACGGTAATTATCGGGGTAGTGGAAGGGGATATCCATGACATCGGCAAGAACCTGGTAAAGATGATGCTGGAGGGGGCCGGTTTTGAAGTAATCGACCTGGGGCGGGACGTGCCCCTGCACCGGTTTCTGACCGAACACCGTAAAGTGTGCCCCGACATTGTTTGTCTTTCCACCATGATGACCACCACCCTGGCCGAAATGAAAAAAGTGATCAAGGAACTGCGGGAACGCAACCCCCGGGTGAAGATCATGGTCGGGGGTGCCCCATTAAGCGATTGTATAGCCAGGCGCTGGGGAGCCAGCGGCTATGCCCCCAACGCCCACCAGGCTTTAAAAAAGGCAGTGGAAATTATGCTTTCGGTGAAAGACAGTTGTCATGAGTCATAGCGGGGCCGGGGAATTACCGTGACGGGTGGCCAATGATTTCAAAATATTCTGGTTAACCGGTTCCTTATAGCTCTGGAATTAAAAATCTTGAGTAGGGGGGTAGATGGCGCGTGCTGTGTTCGCAAAAGGAGAGGGAACTTCTCAGTCGCCTGCGGGAAGGGGTAATCAGTTTTGATGAGGATGCTGTGGTACAGGCGGCCCGCGAGTGCATAGAGCTGGGGATGGATGCTACCAGGGCCATTTTTGAAGGGCTGGTGCCGGGAATTGAAGAGGTGGGCCGTCTTTATGAAGAAGAGGTATATTTTATCCCCGAAATGCTTTTATGTGCCGATGCCCTCTACCGGGGCCTGGCGCTGCTCCGGGAGCATGTGGTCAAAAAAGACGTGGGTGTCAGGGGAAGGGTACTCATCGGGGTGGTGGAAGGGGATATTCATGACATCGGCAAGAACATCGTGAAGATGATGTTTGAGGTTTCCTCTTTCGAGGTTTATGATCTGGGGAGGGATGTGCCCCTGGAAACTTTTGTCCGGGAATACAGAAGGCTAAAACCGGATCTGGTGTGTCTTTCGGCTATGATGACCACCACCATGCTCAGAATGAAGCCTCTGATTGCCAGGCTAAAAGAAGAAAATCCGCAGGTGCGCATTATGGTGGGCGGGGCGCCGGTAACCGAACACGTAGCTGCCCGCTGGGGAGCCCACGGTTACGCTCCCAATGCCCCCCGGGCTTTAAAAGCGGCCATTGACCTGCTGGTGGCGGTAAGAAACCACCTTGCCGGGTGTACTGCAGGATGATCCTGGGGGCTGCAAAAGCACCTTCGCTCCACAAAGGCTGGACGTTCAAAAAGAAATGCCTGGCAACCGTTGGGGGCTGAAAACCGACCTTTTGCCGGGCATTGATTGCATTTAATGGCAGAAAAATTTACATTCAGCGCCGGGCTTAGTAAAATAATACAAACGCTTTCTTTTGCCCTTTGTTTAGCCAAAGAGCATTTCAGTTAAACATCCTTAAACTCCCGTTTTTGTTAGCTAGCCGGCCAAAAGAGGTGGTGACGCTGCTTTTTTGCGGCAAGCATTAAAACAGTAAGGAGGTGGAGAATTTATAAAATTCGTAATTGCCTAAAACCTTTGCAGAATTAAATGGAAATTATGCGTGGGGGGGTAAAATGTGGCGAAGCAAATGTTAATTGATGCCATCCGGGGGAAGAGAACCCCGAGGGCACCGTGGGTTCCTTATGCCGGTGTCCACTGTGCCTTTGTGATTGGTGAACCGGCGGATAAATTTCTAAAGGACCCGCAACTGCTTGCCAAAGGCGTGGTGGAAACGGCCAGGAAGTATAAGGCCGATGGGATTCCTCTGGTTTTCGATCTTTCCGTAGAGTCGGAATCCATGGGATTAGAAATTAAGTACTGGAAGGATAACGTGCCGTCTGTGCAGTCTCACCCTTTATCGGATAAGACTGTAGAAGAGGCCGGCCTGAAGGTTCCGGGTCCCAACGACGGCCGCTGGCCGGTGCTTTTCGAGGCTGCCAGGATTGCCAAGCCCCAGTTGGACGAACTGGATTGTGCCTTAATGGGCCTTGCCTGCGGGCCGCTCACCCTGGCAAGCCACTTAGCTGGTGTGCGCATCTTTACTGATGTGGTCAAGAACAAGGAAAAGGCACATCATGTATTAAAGTTCTGTGCTCAAGTTGTCAAGAAGTCGGTGGAAATGTATTGCGACATGGACTGTGATATTATCGCCATCGTAGACCCGGTAGCCTCACAGATCCGGAACGAAACATTTAAGGAGTTTGTTCACCCCTATTGCCAGGATGCCATCGCCGTCATTCATGAAAGAGGAAAGACATCCAGCTTCTTTATTTGCGGCGACGCCACAAAGGTGCTGGAGTCCGTTTGTCAGATTGGTACCCACGGATTTGCTATTGACGAGCAGTTAAACCTGACATTTGTGCGGGACCTGGCCAGGAAATACGGGGTTGGTTTTGGCGGCAACCTGAAGCTTACCCTGGCCATGTCCTTGGGGATTGTTTCACCGCGGGAGGATGCCATTGTCAGCCTGGCTGCCGGTGGTACGCACGGTTATGTATTCGCCCCTGGATGAGATATGCCCTATGATGTTCCGTTGGAACACATGGAGCAGATTCTGGAAGCCAGGGAATGGTTTGAAAAGTACTATGCCAAGTATCCCGAGTCCTGGTAAAAAGGGGGGTAAAATATGTCCGAGCAGAAAATCAAGATTGACGTGCTTACCCTGGACAGCGTGCAGTGTGCCGCCTGTGGCTACATGATGGAGTCCATTGCGGCCATGCCCCCCGATGTGCAGGAGATGATTGAATACAAGGAATGGTCCATTAAAAACCAGGCCGGCATTCAGAAGTTCCTGGAGCTCAATGGCCGGGTACTGCCTACAATTTGCATTGAAGGCGATCTGGTTTTCGAGAGCGTTATTCCCCAATATGAAGAGCTGATTGATGAACTGGCGAAAAGGGCTCCAACTCCCGAGATGCGCGAGCGGATACTGTCCTTACGTGATAAAGGCTTTGATTTCGACCGGATTAAAGAGAACCTGGAAAAAGCGGGCGCCGGTCTTCATACCAGAAGGGATTCTACAGTCGAATGAAGTCGTTGCGCCTGGAGCTAATCTACGCGGGGGATCACAACCTTTCATGCTACTATGCCGCAAAGGTGGTGGAGGCTGTGGTCCCCTTTTTCCCCAACTTGCTTGAGTGGGAAAAGGTATATATCAGGCAAAAAGAAGGCGCCCGGAGGTTTTACGAGCTCTCCGTTTCGCTGTACGGGGAGGAGGATGTAAGAAAGCTACACTGTCACGCACCCATCCCGTCGATTTTTATTAACGGTGAGATGGTATTTGATCGCATACCGTCGGTGGAGGAACTGGCGCAGAGCATCGAAGATTTCATTTACCGCGGGGGGAACGGAAAATGACGGGGGATTACGGGCACAGTTTCGCCGGTGAATTGCTGGGCACCTTTATGCTGGTGTTTTTCGGGTGCAGCACGGTGGCTGTAACAGTGCTTTTTTCGGCCTATACAGGACTTTTTCAAGTGGCCGTGGTCTGGGGGATTAGTGTGACTCTGGCCATATATGCCACCCGGCATCTTTCATGCGCCCATTTAAATCCGGCCGTCAGTCTGGCCATGGTCATTGCCGGTCGTATGGACGTGAGAAAACTGCCCGTATACTGGGTGGCCCAGTTAACTGGTGGTTTTCTGGCCGGTGCTGCCGTTTATGCCATTTTTTCCCCTTCCATGGCCGTTGTGGAAGCTGCCCGGCATATTGTGCGCGGTGCTCCCGAATCCGTGCTAACCGCCATGCTTTTCGGCGAATATTATCCCAATCCGTCTTCCCCCGTGCTCTGTTCTGTTTCTCCAGCAGGTGCTTTTGCGGTGGAAGCTCTGGGTACCTTCTGGCTGGTGTTAA
The DNA here is from genome assembly GCF_900142025.1 of Desulfofundulus thermosubterraneus DSM 16057. Classification (GTDB taxonomy): domain Bacteria; phylum Bacillota; class Desulfotomaculia; order Desulfotomaculales; family Desulfovirgulaceae; genus Desulfofundulus; species Desulfofundulus thermosubterraneus. The sequence goes on from NZ_FQZM01000025.1 coordinate 24,443, forward strand.
TTATTTTCGCCCTGACTGAAGGATGCAATGTGGGTCGGCCTTCCAGCGACGTAGCGCCCATTTTAATCGGACTGACCATAACTGTTCTGATCAGCATTTTTGCTCCCCTGACCATGGCTGGATTCAACCCGGCCCGGGATTTCGGCCCCAGGTTGTTTGCCTTTCTGGCCGGTTGGGGGAAGGTGGCCATTCCCGGTCCCCGGGGTGGTTTTTTCACCATATATATACTTGCCCCTTTGGTAGGCGGTTCTTTGGCATCCCTGTTGTTCCACAAGCTGCTGGAGCCCTTGATGCGCGGTAAGCACGGCGCTTGCAGTTGCAAGGATCATTTTTCCCTGTAGCATGGTACGGGTGTAATCCGGGTGATATTAAGAAAGCAACGCCGGAAAGGAAGATGAAAATGGGAAACAGGGTGAGCATACTGGTCTTTGGCACCTCACCTCCATGCCAGAAATGCCTGCAGGCCGAAAGGGAGGCCCGGCAGGCGGCGGCTCAATTTCCTCCGGGAGAGGTGACGGTGGAAAAACAGGACGCCTTTTCGGAAACAGGACAAAAATACGGGGTCATGATCACTCCCGCCGTGGTGATAAACGGCAGGATGGTGGCTGCCGGCAGGTTGCTTACGGAACCGGAACTGGTGGAGCTGATCAAGAAAGAGAGGGGGGATTGACGTGCCCGTTAAAATGGAGGTCTTCAGCGGTAATCCTCCCTGTCCCGGGTGCCTGGAGATGATCAAACTTTGTGAGGCAGTGGCCGGCGAATACGGAGGGGAAATAGATTTTAAAAAGTATGTGGGTGAAGAGGGGCTGGAGAAGTTTAACGAATACAACATGTTCTGCGTTCCGGCGGTGGTGATCAACGGTTATATTAAAATCGAAGGGGTTGTTCCCACCCGTTTTACCCTTTTGAACGCATTGAGGGAGGGTGGATTATGTCTAAAGTAAGCATTGAGGCCTTTTTGTCCGTCCCACCCTGTTCCGGTGGCATTGCCCTGTCCCGGTTGCTGGAGGGTATCCAGAGGGAATTTGGCGAAAAGGTGGCCATTACTATTCACAGGGGGCCGACCCCTCGCCTGGAGGAACTGAAAATATCCGCCACCCCAGCTATAATTGTGGGCGACCTGGTCAGAATCATGGGCGTATGTCCCGACAGGGAAACGGTTGTGGCCGCCCTGCGGGAATGCGGTATGATATAAAAACCTGCCGCGTGCGCTGTAAAGGCAGGTCCGGGAGTGGGAAAGGTGAGACCCATCCTTATCGAAATCATCTATGAAGGCGACCACTGTATCCCTTGTGTTTACATGCTTGAAACAGTGGAAGAGGCCATAGGCGATATGGGGGACAGGGTGAAGCTGGAACTGGTCTACCTCCGGCAGGAAACGGGCGGCCGTCGTTACAAGGAGCTGTCGGAAGGGCTGGGCGGGCCGGCTCCCATCCCGTCCATTTTCATTAACGGAAGGTTGTATTTCAGCACCACACCGCCGGTGGAAGAGCTAAAACAGACCCTGCAGGGGCTCTTACAGGCGGGTGAATAGGTCATGTATATATACAAGACCAAGGGGATTTGTCCGCCCGAAATCCACTTTCAACTGGCGGGAAATATCCTGACCGGCGTGAGGTTTGTGGGCGGGGGCTGCCGGGGCAACGCCCAGCTCATCAGCCGCCTGCTGGAGGGCCGGGAGCTAAGTGAAGTGCTCCCCCTCCTGAAAGGAATTCAATGCCGGAATGACACATCCTGCCCCGACCAGCTATACCAGGCCATCCAGTTGGCCCGGGAGGGGAAGCTCAGGGAAGAGGAGCCGATCACCGTTTATGAAACTCCAGCGTCCTATCAAAGGGTAGCGGTGATTGCCGATGTAAACGGAAATGTTGAGGCATTGCAGGTAGCTTTGCGCCAGCCTGTTGAAACCGTTTTCTGCCTGGGTAACCTTACCGGTCCGGCAGGGGACAACGACGGGGTGGTTGAACTGGCGCGAAGGAAGAAGTTGGTTTTTGTACAGGGTCCATTTGACCGTACTCTCTCCTGTACCAAACCGGAGAATCGAGAATTTCTCCGGCGGGCACCCCTCTATCTGCGGTTTCAACTGGGCCGGTGCCGTGTCCTGGGGTTTTACAGCGGTTTTATCCAGGAATTAAGCGGCTTTTCGGATTTTGCCCCTTATTCCCTGGAATTGCTCATGGTGAGCAATCTATCCGACTACTTGCGCAATGAGAGCGTCTTTTCCGCCCTGGAAACCATGACCGAACAGTTTTCCGTCGATGTGGTCCTCTTTGCTTCTACCAATGAGTGGAAACATGTACGCCTGGGTAAAGTGGACTTCATTAACGTGGGTCCTGTAAAAGAGGGCGGCCAGTTTAAATACGCCTTGCTGGGGTGGGCGAGGGAAGAATTACAAGTTTCCTTTGAAACGGTGAAGGCATAGCGGGGAGGGAAGGGACGTGCGCCGGGTACTGGTGGATGTATTGCTGACCGATTTCCGGCAATGAGCGGCCTGCGTCTACATGGCGGAAGCGGTAAAGGCTTTACCGCAGGAAATTAAGGACATAATCGAGGTCCACGAGTGGGACATGAGGACGCGGGAAGGAATAAAACGTTTCCTGGAGTTAAAGGCGAAATCCCTACCCAGCATTGCCCTGGACAACGAACTGGTCTTTGAAGCCGTTATTCCGCCGCAGGAGGATTTGATCGCGGCCATTAAAGCAAGATATGCCGGTTAGTTCTAGCGCGGGGGTGGAGGAAAATTATGTCAAAGGTTTTTGTGGAGGTATTGCTCACCGACCAGTGAGCATCCGGGCCGTATATGGCCGAAGCGGTAAGAGCCTTACCGCAGGAAATACAGGACGGCATTGAAATGTTTATCTGGAATGTTAAGACCCTGGAGGGAATCAAACGCAAACTGGAACTGGGAGTCAGGGTCATACCTGCCATTGCTCTGAACAACGAAGTGGTTTATGAGTCCACCATTCCTCCCCAGGATGAGTTGATTGCCGCCATTTTAAAATGCAAAGATAATTTTCAATGGGGAGATGCAGGGGGGAGCCCGGTGTATCTGCAGGAAGTCACCTTAACCGGTTTTAAATCCTACGCCACGGAAACGGTGGTTAATTTTAAGTCCGGCATTGGAGTAATCATCGGTAATAATGGCGTGGGCAAAACAAATGTACTGGATGCCATTGCCTGGGCCGTGGGCGAGAGCGATCTGCAGCGGTTGCGCTGCCAGCAATATGGGGACCTGTTTTTTAGCGGGTCGCAGGAATACCCTCCGTCGGAAACGGCCAGGGTGGCTCTGACCATTAAGCTGGGTGAGGATAAAAAAGCCCCGCAGGTTAAGCTGACCCGGCAGGCCCGTCGCCATGGAACGGAAGAATTCTTCTGTGACGGGGTTGAGCTGACGGCCGCAGGTTATTACCAGAAATTAACCGAACTGGGACTGGAAAATGTTACAAAAACAGTGATCCGGCAGGGGCAGGTGGAAAGCTTTCTGCAGCTGGGACCCGCGGATCGGCTTAGACATGTTAAAGCACTGTTCAATGAAAAGATGGATGGAGATCTAATCGGCAGGATTAACGCCCATTTCAAGAATTTCTTGAGCATACTTGTTCCGGAGGGAGGGGGCGAGCTGTTCCTGGTTGATACCAGTGGTGAACCCGGCCTGGCCGTTGAAGTCGTTTTTCCTGGAAAAGGAAGAAAGAACCCGCTCCTTCTTTCCGGCGGTGAGAAAACTATCTGTTCGCTGGCCGCCAATCTGGCCCTTTTTGAGGAATTGCAGAGCCCCTTTTACCTGTTGGACGAAGTGGAGCCAGCCCTGGATTGGATATATCACCACCATATGCAGCAGTTATTCAAGAAGCTGGCCCGGAATAGGCAGCTGATCATGATCACTCACTTGCGAAGCACCATTGAGCTGGCCGATACCCTGCACGGGATTCGCGCCCGCAGGGACGGTACCTCCTACGCGAAGTTCTACTTTGACATGGATGAACGTATCTTAAGGGCTTACCAATGTTGTTGTTAAAAGGGGCGAGTTGCATGGAACTGGAGACCATCGAACAATTCAGGAATTTGGTCCTTAAGTTGGGGCTTCCCAGGACGGACATGGTTTTGTTTGGGATTGTCTGCCCCTATTGCGGCAAAAACGACCGCATCAGGTCCCTGGAACCTCCGGAGGAACTGAACGAAGAAGATCTGGGTCGGATAAATATGGATCTCTACCGCAGGATATGGGGTGAATTGCAGCCTAAAGACGTCCTGGCCGTGTGCAAATTTTGCCATAACATTATGCAGTTGCAGGGCGAGGCTAAAAAAGCAATACCATTGTATGAATGGTAGCCAGGGGGGGAAAACCATGGCTGACTTCACAGACGTTTATCTCGTTACCGGGTTTTTGGGCAGCGGCAAAACCACTTTTTTGAACCGTCTCATCCGCCAGTTCCCCAGGGACCGGAAATTGATGATATTAATGAATGAGTTTGGTGAAATTGGCGTTGACGGCACGCTGGTGGCTGGTGAAGACCTGGATATCCTGGAAATCAGCAAGGGGTCCATCTTTTGCGCCTGCGTGAAAACGGATTTTATCAAGGGCCTTTACGAGATTGCCCAAAAAATCAAGCCGGACATTTTGTTGATTGAATCTACCGGTGTGGCCAATCCCGTTGACCTCAAAAAGGACCTGAACCTGCCCATATTTAAGGGCCGTTTTCAGTTTAAAGAGCAGTTTTGCATTATCGATGCGGCCAACTTCCTGGATGCCTTCCAGGTCTATGCTTCGGTGGAAAAGCAGATATCCTCCTCCACCATATTTATTATCAACAAGATCGACTTGGCTTCCCGGGAGCGGGTTGAAGAAATAAAAAATCTCGTAAAAAAGTACCACCCCGATCCCCACTTTTACGAGGCAACATATGCCGATATAAACGTGGCCGAGCTTTTATCTTTGGAGCAGCCGCTTGAAGGTGCTAGGTATGAACCGGGGCGGCCAATGAGCGAAGAGGAATTGGAACGGTACGTGGAAGAGCTGTTGTCCGATATTCATGAATCCCTTACGCCCCCCGACCTGCTAATGTCTGCATCCTTTTTCTGGAAGGGAGGCACGCCATCCGATCTCCGGGAAATGACGGCCCGGTTACCCCGGGAAGTGCTCCGGGTAAAGGGCTTTGTGCAAATAGAGGGCCGGCTTCACCTGTACAACTATGTGATGGGCCAGTGCACCATTGAAATGCAAGATGTGCCGGTGAAGGAGAATCAGATCAATGTGCTGGTCTTTATTGCCCCGCCGCAAATCATGCCGGCAGTGGAAAAGCTCATGGGCGATTTTAACTTTGTGAAAACGGGGGAAATCAACCGCCAGGAATTTTTTCAAAAGCGGTAGTTTGCAGGAGGTAATTATGCGAATTGTCTCGCTCGTACCCGGTCATACGGAAACCCTTTTCGCCCTGGGGCTTGGCGAGCAGGTGGTGGGGGTTACCGCCCACTGTGATTACCCACCACAGGCAACGGGTAAAGAACAGGTTGGTCTTTTTAACCGTCCGGACGTAGATAGGATTATCTCGTTGCGGCCCGACCTGGTCCTGGCCGGGGGAGCTATACACCGGGGTTGCGTAGAGGAGTTGCGCCGGGCGGGAATAACGGTTTTTGACTTTGCACCCCGCCGGGTTGCGGAACTGCTGGAGGGAATGGAAGAGATAGTGCGCATTACACGGGCCGGTGAAGCGGGCCGTTCGGCGGTGGCCACGTTCGGGGCCAGAGTAGCCGGGCTCCGCGAAAAGGTGGCACGCCGTTCCCGTATCAGGGTTCTTTTTGTCATGGGTGAGAAGACCCTGGTTACGCCCGGACCGGCTTCCTGCCAGTATGACGCCCTGAGAGTGGCCGGGGCGGAACTTTTTGCTCCCGCGCACGAACCTGCCATTTTGCTTTCCCGGGACGGGGTACGTCGCTTTAACCCGGAGGTAATTTTGGCCTGCGGTCGGGTTTCCGGTGAACCGCCAAAAAAGAGGTGCCCGGGCTGCGACCGGCCAGAACGCCCCTGCGTACGGGATGTGGCAGACATGCTGAACCACCCCCTGTTGACGGGGGTTGACGCGGTAGAGAAGAAGTGCGTCCATGCCGTTCCCTGCCACTGGTTGTGCCGGCCCGGACCACGCCTATTCGACGGGATGGAGAGGGTGGCCCAACTGCTGCAAAAAGTTCTCGTCCGCTAACCGGCTAAAATAAACAATTCACGGGGCTGTTTTGCCCGTTGAAGAAAAGAATCTTGCGCTGGGGCGGCAACCATTTTACAATTCTGAAAAAATGTTAGTTATGTTTGCTATAGATAAATGTTTAGTAGCAGAGCAATAAGCATCAACGTCGTAATCACGCAAGTATAATTTAAATTTTATAAAAAAAGAGGGGGGGTAGAGCGACCGGACGAAAAGGAGAGGCAAATTTCCAGCAGTGGCTTTGGGGTCTTAACGCAGGAGATTACTAAAAAGTTTAACTTTTTAGAGACTTTAACAGTGGCTTGTTACTGACATTGCAGGTTGACCAAAGTGTAAGTTTTAACCGTTTGGTTAAGAAAACAATTGTTAAAAGAAAGGAGAATGGGAAATGACACCTGAAAGGGAAAAGGACATTCTGGGGAGACTGGCCGAGGGTGTACTCAATTATGATGAGGAAATGGTGCGCCAGGCGGCCCAGGAGGCACTGGATGAGGGCATGGACGCCAATAAGGCCGTATTCGAAGGACTGGTAGAAGGAATGAAGAAGGCCGGCGACCTGTATGAGCAGCAAGAGTACTTTGTCCCCGAGCTTCTCATGTGTGCCGACGCTCTTTACGCCGGTTTGGAAATACTACGCCCCCATATGCAATCGGCAAAAGGAGACGGTGGGGTAAAAGGCCAGGTGGTCATGGGAGTAGTGCAGGGAGACGTGCACGATATCGGCAAAAACCTGGTGAAGATTATGTTTGAAGCTTCCGGTTTTGAGGTGCACGACCTGGGCAAAGACGTGCCTTTGGAAAAGTTTGTGGAGGAACAACTGAGAACCGACTCGGAGATTGTAGCTCTCTCGGCCATGATGACCACCACCATGGTGGGCATGAAAGATATTATTAAAGCAATTAAGGAGAAGAACCCCAAGGCCAAAATTATGATTGGTGGCGCTCCGGTAACCGATGAGATTGCCGACCGTTTCGGCGCGGATGGTTATGCCAAAGATGCCAGCAACGCCCTGAAGGAAGCTATAAACATGATCGCTTCTTTGAGAGAGTTGTAGAGGGAGGATGAAGCAAAAGTGCAGCACCAGGTAATCTTTCAGCCTTCAGGCCGCCGGGGAATGGTGGAGCGCGGCATCACCCTGCTGGAAGCGGCCAGGGAGCTGGGCGTGGACATTGAAAACCTCTGTGGCGGCGCCAAGGTCTGCGGCAAATGCAAGGTAAAAATCGAAGAGGGTTTTTTTGAAAAATTCGGCATCGACTCCAGCATGGCTCATCTTTCCCCACTGCAGGAGGAAGAAAGGGATTGCCTTACCGAAGCAGAACTGGCGGACAACTACCGTTTGGCCTGCTGCTGCGAAGTGCTGGGGGATGTGCTGGTCTTCGTGCCCGAAGAAAGCCGGGGAGCCAAGCAGGTAGTGCTGGAGACGGGCAAGGAAAGAAAGTTCAACCTGAACCCCGCCGTACGCAAATATTATGTGGAAATGTCACCGGCTACCCTGGAGGACCACCGGGGGGATTTCGAGCGCCTGCGGGAAGCCCTCCACGAGCAGCACGGCCTGCCGCAGGACCTGGAAATCGACTATTTTGTGTTGCGGGACCTGCCCAATGCGGTCCGGGAAAGCCAGTGGAAGGTCACGGCGACCGTCTGGTGCGACAGGGAAATCATCCGGGTGGAACCGGGCTTAAAGGATACCCTGGTCGGCCTGGCGGTGGACATCGGCACCACCACGGTGGCTGCCTATCTCTGCGATTTACGCACCGGCCAGGTGCTGGTGGTGGACTCCATGATGAACCCCCAGGTGCGTTACGGCGAAGATGTGCTCTCCCGGATTACCTACTCCATGATGAATGAGGACGGCCTGGAGAAAATGCACCAGGCCATTATCGAGGGGCTGAACACTCTGGCCCAGCGCATGACCGAAAAAATCGGCCTTTTGCCCACCGACATCGTAGACATGACCCTGGTCTTTAACACCGCCATGCAGCATATCGCTCTCTGTATTGATCCCAAATTCCTCGGTCGTTCTCCTTTTGCTCCGGGGACCAAGCAATCAAGGAACATCAAGGCCCGCGATCTGGGCGTTAACATCTGCCGCGCCGCCATCATCCATACCCTTCCCGTAGAATCGGGCTTTGTGGGTCCGGACAACGTGGCCGTGCTCATTGCCGAGGAGCCGTACCGGGAGCCGGAAAAAATCCGGCTAATTATCGACATTGGCACCAATGGTGAAATCGACCTGGGCAACGAAAAGCGCCTGCTCTGCACTTCCTGCGCCACCGGCCCGGCCCTGGAAGGGGCCCAGATCAAGTTCGGCATGCGTGCCGCACCGGGAGCCATTGAAAAGATACGCATCAACCCCGAAACCCTGGAGGTTTCCTACAAGGTCATCGGACAGGAGCAGTGGTATCCGGAAATCCAAAAGACGGAGGCCAAGGGGATCTGCGGCTCCGGGATTATCGATATGGTGGCCCAGCTGTTCCGTTCCGGCGTCATCGACCGCAGCGGGCGGTTTAACATGAAGATCAACCACCCCCGGGTCCGCCGCGGTGCCGACGGGAAACCGGAGTTTGTGGTGGCCTGGGCCGAGGAAACGGCCATCGGCAAGGATATCACCTTCACCCAGGCCGATGTGCGGGCGGTACAGCTGGCCAAAGCGGCCCTGTATGTGGGAGCCAAATACTTGATGGAGAAGCTAGGTGTAGATAAGGTGGACAGCGTAACTCTGGCCGGCGCCTTTGGCAGTTACATCGACCGGGAAAGCGCCATGGTCATCGGTATGTTCCCGGACTGTGATCTGGAAAACGTGCAGGCCGTGGGCAACGCTGCCGGGGACGGCGCCAAGCTGGCCCTGCTGGACGTGGGCAAGCGGGAAGAAGCGGCCTGGATTGCCCGGCGGGTGGAATTTGTGGAAACGGCCATTGAGCCGGACTTCCAGACCCGTTTTGCCGCCGCCATGGCGTTACCGCACTCAACGGATAAGTTCCCGCATATCCAGCACATCCTGGATGCCATTCCCAAACGGTAAAAGGAGGAGTTTTGCATGTTTAAACTAAGCCGCCCCCAGCGGGTGTGCCGCATCGGCCGGTGGAACATCGGCGGGCAGCCCGGGGAAAACCCGCCCCTGCTGATTTCCTCCATGTTTCATAACGGCGATAAAATTCTGGAATCCCGCAAGGAGAGGAAATTTAACCGGGAAAAGGCCACGGAATACGTAAAGCGGCAGGAAGAACTTTCGGCTCAAACGGGCGTACCGGCCCTGGTGGCCATGGTGGCCACCTCTTTGGACGAGATGAAGACCTACATTGACTTTTTCCTGAGCATCAGCGACCAGCCCTTCGGGATCGACATGTGGGTGGAGAAAACGCGGCTGGAAGTGGCGGAATACATTGCGCAGTTGGGTATCCAGGACCGGGTGCTGTACAACAGCATCACCCCCTGGGACAAGGACATCCCCGGCCAGGTGGCCCGCCTGAAGGAACTGGGCATCAAGCACGTGGTGGTCCAGGCCTTCAACCAGGAAGACCAGACCCCCAGGGGGCGGGTAACCGGGCTCAAAAAGATGCTGGACATCATTGGGGAAGATACCTTTGACACCATCCTGGTGGATACTGCGGTAATGAACCTGCCCTCCACCTCTTTCTCCTGTATTGCCAGTCGGCTGGTTAAGGAGGAGTTTGGCTGGCCCGCCGGGGTGGCTTCCTCCAACGGCACCTACATGTGGAAGGCGGCCCGGGAAATGTGGGGAAGCGAAGGTTTCAACGCTATGAATGCCGCCGGCCAGGCCATTGCCGCCCTGCTCTGGAGCGATCTACTTTTCAGCGGCCCCATCGTTAATATTCCGAAAATTATTCCTGCCGTCACCACCGCCAGTCTGATGCTGGCAACCCTGGTTTACGACGAGACGGGTAAATTGCCGTCTAACCAGGATCACCCCCTGTACAAATTCTTTGCAGACTTTGTGAAGCAACTGCAGTGATCAGGTTGTACCGGGTGCCGGTTGTCAAAAGAAAAGGAGGCACAATCGGCTATGCCTAAAATTACTGAAGAAATGAGGAATATAGTTGAAAAGGAGCAGTGTTTTATTGTAACCGCCGATAAGACGGGGCAGCCTTCCGCTGCCCCCAAAGGCTCCATGCTGGTGCTTGATGAGCAAACACTGGCCTACGGGGAACTGGTAGGCAAACAGACCTACCGCAACTTGCTGGAAAACCCTAAGGTGGCGGTGGTGGTTACCGACCGCCAGGCGCTGAAAGGCTACCGGTTCATGGGCCGGGCTGAGCTGCTCTCCGAAGGGCCACTTTATGACCGTTTTGCCGAAAAATTTGCTCAAATGGGCCTGCCCAAGCCGAAGGCAGCGGTCAAAATTATCGTGGAAGAAATTTATGATCTGTCTGTGCGCAACCCGGGTGAAAAAATTTGTTAAGGAGGTTACCCCATGTCCATGAAACCGCGGGATAGGGTTCTGGGTCTTTTTGAAGGAAAAGAAGTAGACCGCATGGCCTGCTACAGTGGTATGGGCAACGTGACCACGGCAGGCCTGGAGCAGCTGGGTTACAAGTTTGCCGAAGTGCACACGGATCCGGTGAAAATGGCCAATTCGGCGGCCACTTCCTACAAGCTGTTTGGTTATGAGTGTGCCGTCGTTCCCTATGATATGTGCGTGGAAGCAGAGGCCATGGGCTGCGTCATGAACGCCTATGAGGACGTGGCGCACCTGTTGTATCCGACCATCAAGGAGAAGCTGATCCACTCCCCCGACGAAATGACCAAGGTAACCATTCCGGACAATATAGCCGGGCGGGGACGTTTCCCCCTGGTGATGGAGGCCATTTCCCTGCTCAAAAAAGACATCGGTGACGAAGTGGCCATTGGTTCCTGGTTTTTGGGTCCCTTTACCCTGGCCGGCCAGTTGATGGACTTGAACGACCTGTTCAAGCTGGTCTTTAAAAAACCCAATGAAGTGAATATTTTACTGGACAGGTTGGCCGACCTGATTATAACCATGGCCGCCAAATACCGGGAGGCCGGGGCGGATTATATCACCATCCGGGAAATGGGCGCCCCCACCGACGTGCTCAGCCCGCGGAGCTTCCGCCAGGTCATCAAACCGCATCTAGAAAAGATCTTTAAAAACATTCCGTCGCCAAAAATCCTGCACATCTGCGGGGATACCAACCTGATTATCGGATTGATGAACGAGTGCGGTGCCGACGCCATCAGCGTGGAGACCAAAAACGACCTGGCCAAGAGCCGGGCCACCATCGGTTCTGAACCGCTGCTTTTCGGCCATGTGGACGGGTACAATGTGCTCTGCAATGGTACGCCGGAAGACGTGGAGAAAGCGGTCCTGGCCAGTATCGAAGGGGGAGTGGACGCCGTCTGGCCGTCCTGCGACATCTGGCCCACCGCTCCCCTGGAGAACCTGCGCGCCATGGTGGACACCGTCAAAAAATACGGTGCGGAAAAGTGGGCTCGCAAGAACAGGTAAATGCGCACCTCTTATGCCCGGCGGGGGGAAAACACCGGTGTTTTTCCCCCGCCCCGCCTTGAAGGGTAGCGTGGGCTATGGGGGTTGTTAGAACGGGGGTTGCAGGATGGCCATGGAAAGAGCACTTAAACATGCATTTACTTCCTTTGAAATAAGAAAATACCTGCTGGAACTGGGGGCCACCCTGGTAGGTTTTGGCGATGTAAGCGAGGGCCTGGCCGGGGAATTACGGCACCTGCCGGTAGCCATTTCCCTGGCCATCCGGCATCCCTCCCCCGGGCGAAACCTCATCCATACCACCCGGGGACCAATTTATTCTAACCGCTACCAGCAGATCGATTTAAAACTGGAACAATTGCAGAAACGCCTGGTCTCCTTGCTGAAAAGCCACGGGTTTAAATGCCTGGCCATACCTCCCGATTCCCACCGGCATGACACCAGGTTTGTGGCCCGCCTGTACCCCCTCTTTCCCCACAAGACGGCGGCCACCTGCGCCGGCCTGGGCTGGATCGGCAAGAACGGCCTTCTGGTAAACGAAACCTACGGCCCCCGCTTGAGCTGGGCCACGGTGCTGACCAATGCCCCCCTGGAGGTTTCTGCCACTCCTTATGTTTCCGGCCGCTGCGGCAAATGCCGCCGCTGTGTGGAAACCTGCCCTGCGGGAGCCATTGCCGACCGGGAGTGGGTGCGGGATGAAGGGCTGGTGCCCCATATCGATGTGGAGGCCTGCCGCCGCCAGTTGGAGCAAAACCGGCAGCAGGTGGGGGAAGATATTTGCGGCCTCTGTATTCTGGCCTGCCCCCGGGGTCAGGCCAACCTCCAGGAAGCACGGGACCTCCGGTGGGTTTTAAGGTGAAAACACATAATTTATCTCCTGCGGTAAGCGGATACTGGTTTTAGGGATTACCCAGGAATTAATTAGTTTTTTAAATTAGTTTTTTATAAGACCCCCATGCCGCTTTTAGCGGCACCAGTGGATAATGAATTAATTAAAAATAATTAAAAAAATAAAATTAATAATCAAAAAATTATGAAAGTCATTGAAATTTTTGAAAGGAAAGGATTAGAAGTGAAAATCAGGATAGTAAGCGGCTTTTTGGGGTCTGGGAAAACCACCTGTATTTGTAACATGCTGGAGAAGAGGGAAGGTATCACCGGCGTGCTGGTAAATGAGTTCGGTGATATCGGCATTGATGCTGAACTGATCCAGCGGGGAGATGCGGTGGATATGGTTGAGCTCCCCAGTGGCTGTATTTGTTGCACTCTGAGAAATGATCTCGTACAGGCGGTAGAGGAAATAAAAACCAGGGTCAACCCGGAGCGTCTGATTATTGAACCATCAGGCCTGGCGGTACCTTCGGGTATCCTGGAGGCTCTGGAACCAGTAAAGGAAAAATTGGGTTTGGAGATTGAAGCGATCATCGGTATCATAGATGCCGACGGTTTTTTGCCCAACCTTGAGTCCGGCCTATTTGGTGATTTCTATACCGACCAGTTGGCCAATTCCGATATTATTCTGATCAACAAGGTCGATTTGGTTTCGCCGGAAATGCTCCAGAAGGTAGAGGAAGAAATTCGCAAGTATAACCAGTCGGCGATCATCCTCCATACTGTAAACTGCCGGGCCGAAATCCCGGCACTGGAAAAACATGAAGGAATTGATTATCTACATTTACACTTTGATCATGAATTTGACTCCCTCGCCATTACTCCGGGAGGCATTTTCCGGCGGGATGGCATTGAACAGGTCCTGCGAGACGCAAAAGAAGAGAAATTTGGTCATATCTATCGTGCTAAAGGAATTTTTCAAACCGGGGAGGGTTACTACAACTTTGACCTGGTCCACGGCCAGATCAATTTTAAGAAACTAAAGGGTGGGAGTGGCAATAAGTTTATTTTTATCGGCAAAGGTTTTGATAAAAAGGCGGTTGAGGAAAGCCTGGCCCGGGCCAGGACATAAAACCCGGGGAAGGAGAGATTACCCGGCATGGGCGCCGTTGTAGAATGGAAAATCGGGGACGTTTGGACTCAAAAGGAACCCTTTTATCTCCCGGTGGGAGAGGAAATACAGTTATTTGAAGCCGCGGCGGCGGGGCGGCTGCCGGTGATGCTCAAGGGACCCACGGGATGCGGGAAGACCAGGTTTCTGGAATATATGGCCTACCGGTTACGCCGTCCCCTGGTTACCGTGGCATGTCACGAAGATTTAACCACTGCCGACCTGGTGGGGCGATATCTTTTAAAGGGTGAAGAAACAGTTTGGGTCGACGGACCGCTTACCACGGCTGTAAAACGCGGTGCCATCTGTTACCTGGACGAGGTGGTGGAAGCCCGCAAGGATACCATCGTGGTCATTCACCCCCTCACTGACGACCGGCGCTTTCTTCCACTGGAAAAAAAGGGGGAAGTAATTAAGGCGCCGGACACCTTTATGCTTGTAATTTCATATAATCCGGGTTACCAGACAATTTTAAAGGACCTCAAACAGAGCACCAAGCAAAGGTTTGTGGCGCTGGAATTTGATTTTCCACCGGCCGATTACGAGACAGAAATCGTGCGCAGGGAGGCGGGAATAAACTCCGATGTGGCCGCCAAGCTGGTTAAAGTGGCGGGGAAGATGCGCACACTTAAAAACCGGGGTCTGGAAGAAGGAGTAAGCACCCGCCTGGTGATTTATGCCGCCACCCTGGTTAAACATGGTATTGAGATGCTAGAAGCAATAAAAACAGCCATGATTAAACCTATTACCGACGATCAGGTAATTCAAAAGAGTCTGGAGGAGATTGCCGCCACCCTGCTGGCGGAGGGCTAGACCGGAGGATTGAGGTAATGTCCGAAATAAAGGATCGGGCAAAACATGTTTGGGCTGTAGATAAAAGCACCCTGGAGGGTGTCCTGGACGGTAAAATGAACCCCGTCCTGCGTGAGGCCTGGCAGCAAGCCGTGGCTATTCTGGAGACGGCCGGGGATGAAGAATTTTACCAGCACTGGCTGGCAGGGACGGGGGAGCTCATGGCAGCATCCTGGGAAGTAATCTGGGAATGGTTACACCGCAGCCCTGGCACCCTCGGTATCGTTACTCCAGTTGCGTTGGTTCCATGGGCCCGTTGCAGCGCCCTGGTGGCCCGGTATGCTCCCGCCGAGGCGGTGGGGTTGATCCGCTCCGGACGCCGGATTTTAGCACAGATACCCCCTGACATACAGCAGTCCTTACTGGAGGACTGCGCGATTTTAGCCCGGATTAACTGGCCGGCAGCAACGGTGTTTTATGCCAGTTTACCCATGCTGGCCCAGTGGTCTGATAAAGGCGCCGTGAAGAGATGGGTGCAGGCGGGTCTAGCCCTGGCGGGACAGGATGTGGAAATGGGGCGGGCTTATTTCGCAGCCCATAGCCTTTGGCAAAAGGCTTCTTTCAGCGACCTTTTTGTTCCCTGGGTTACCTGGGGCCAGGAATTGGCCCGGATTACTCCGGTTATGGCGCAGGCTTATTTCACCAGCACTCCGGTGCTGGCTGGTGCCCTGGGCGAACAATTTTCCACATCCTTCCTGGCAGAGTGGGCCGACTGGGCCAGACTCCTGGCCGAACAGGATGTCGAAACGGCAATCGCCTTTCTGAACAGCAGCCCGGGGGTGCTGGGTTCAGGTACGGGGGTAGCTTTTAAGGAATGGGCAGAGTGCGGGCGAGAACTTTTAACCCGTGATCAAAAAGTGGCCCGGTCCTTTTTTGAAATGACCCACCGGGCCTTGCAGCAGGCCACCTGGCCGGAGGTACGCGCCTGGGTTGAACGGGCGGTCCGGAAGTGTGGGGAAAACGCGGAAAAGCTGGCCGAAATGATGGCTTTGGCCACTCGTGAAAGCATGGCCCTGCTGGCCGGTTTACGCCAGGGGATCACATTGGCGGAGGAGGAGCGCAGCCTGGTTACATACGGGGCAGCCCTCTTTGAGCGGCCGGTAGTTTTAAAACCCAGTAACATTCTCCCCGTAGAAATAACCGGAGGAGATCGCCTGTTTGCCACCACCGATGGCCGGCGGGTTTACCTGCCGGAAAACGTGAATGTTTTTCCGGTCCGGGAAAAGAATCAGGCCCTGTTAAGATTAATGCTGGTGCACGAAATGGCTCATCTGGCGGAAGGCACTTACCGGTTAACCGCAGCCGAACTGGCGGAGGCGGCCCGGCGCACTGGTTTACCGGAGGCGCAACGGGGAGAAGTATCCTGTCTGGAAGAGTGGCTGGACCTTTTCCCGGACTATGCCCTGATGCGTACCGTCTTTGAACTGGTGGAAGACGCCCGGGTTGATCATCTTACCCGGGTGAGATATCCGGGACTGGTCCGGGAATACCATGAGTTTGGCAGGCTGGCGCCGGTGTCCTTTCCCTCCGGTACCCGGGAGGCCGGGCTGGCTTCCCTGGCCAGGTTGTCTTTGGGGCAGCCGGCCCCGGAAGATATGGCCATCGAGCCGGGTCTTCTTCTCCAGCAAAAAATACTTGCCAACCGGTCGGCTACCGTGAAGGAAAGCCTGGAAGTGGCCGCCGCCTGGTACCGTTTTCTAGCAGATAAGCCTGCTGCCGGAGGGGAAGCCCGTTACCCCCAGGCCCTCTACCGGGGCCGGTTACGGCCGGACCTTGTTGCCGTCAATGCCGAGGTGGAAGCTGAATCCTCGCCGGTAAAGAGCCGGCAGAGGGCTGAAAGCTGCCTTCGGGTTAGGCCGGGTCCGCCGGGTACGGCCACTGCCTACCGGACGGGCAAATTTTACGGTGCCTTAAAAAGCCTTTTGCAGGGCTTTTTCCAGGAAGAATACACAGCCTACCGCAACGTTTACTATTACGATGAGTGGGACGTTACGGTGACCGGATACAAGCCTGACTGGTGCCGGGTGGGTGAAGTTGTTTTGCAGCCCAGCACCCGGCGGTTTGTGGAACAAACGTTAAGGGATTATTACGGCTTGATCAGCACTCTGAAAAGATATTTCGCCATGTTGCGCCCCGACCGCTTCCGGCGCTACCGCCGCCAGGAGGAGGGGGAACAGGAGGATATTGACGCCATTGTTGAGGCCTGGGCCGAGCGAGCCGTGGGGGCGCCGGCTACCGGTTTCATGATCCGCCGGGATAAGCGTTTGCGGGATGTGACAGTGGCCTTTTTATTGGACCTTAGCGGCTCCACGAACCAGGTTTTGGACAACGGAAAGACCATTCTGGATATTGAAAAAGAAGCGGTTATTATCATGGCCGAAGCACTGGAGGTGATTGGTGACCGCTACGCCCTCTACGGGTTTAACGGGGAAGGGAGACAGAAGGTTAATTTTTACATCGTTAAAGAGTTTAACGAGCCATACGGGCAGCAGGTCCAGCAAAAGTTCGGGGGTATGGTCAGTGATGGCCTCACCCGTCTGGGGGCGGCCATCCGGCATGCCACCAACAAGCTGCAATCGGTAGAGGCAGCGGTAAAACTGCTGCTGATCTTGAGCGATGGGCGACCCTACGATGTGGATTACTGCGCTGCGAAAGGCAACAGCGATCTGCGCTCTTGGTTAAGTGCAGACTATACGCTTTATGCACGGGAAGACTGCCGCATGGCTCTTCGGGAAGCACGAATGAAATGCATAACGCCCTTTTGCATTACGGTGGATCGTAAGGGAAAGGAATATCTGGAGGAAATTTTTGGACCTGGCGGGTATGTGGTAATTGACGATGTGACCATGTTGCCGGAAAAATTGCCATTAATTTATAAAAAGTTGACCGTTTAACAGGGGAGGAACATCTTATGCAAAACAATATCTGTGGGGCCGGTTTATCCGTCCGCCCGGGAAAACCCTGCCCCCGTTGCGGAACCCCCGGCTTGCCTGTAAACGTGATCACCGTATCCAGTCTGGTGGTCGATGAAAAACTGTCCCGGATAACAGGAGATTCCTACCATTTATGTGCCTCGCCGGAATGCTCCGTGGTTTATTTCGAAGGTAGCGGTAATGTACTTGAAGAAAAAGATTTAAAGGTGCCGGTATGGTTCAAAAGGCATGCTGGACCCGTACCTGTTTGCTACTGCCGCGGAGTGACCGACGGGGAGATCCTGGCCCACATTGAAAAAGGGTGTTGTTCGTCTCTCGCCGACATCCAGCGTCATACCGGTGCGAATACGGGTAAAGAATGCCTGACCAGAAACCCTGCCGGCCGTTGATGTAAACCGGCGGTGCAATCGGTGATTGCACGGGGTTTGGCTCAAAGGATTCAAATCAAGTAAGTTCATGAGATACTATCACAAATTATGGTAATAAATTAGGAGGGGTTTGCTATGATGTTGCTCAAACACAAGGGCGAAGAGATGACCTCAGTAGAACGGGTGGTCGCGGCTTTAAATTACCAAAAACCCGACCGTGTACCGGTAGCTCCGCTCTTATGCGGTGCTGCCCGTCGGGTTAACGGCGTTACCTATCCCAAATGGGCCACCGATGCTGAGGCCTGTGCTGAAGCCTATATCCAGTCTGTGGATCTGTTTGATTATGATGTTATTGTGGGGCTCGTTGACCTATCTGTGGAATCGGCCGATTGGGGCCAGGCAACGGTTTTCCCACCGCACAGCACACCCTACACCGATACCAACAAGCCGTTTATTAAAAATGAAGAGGATTATTACCGTTTGGAAAAGATCAATCCCCGGGAAACACCCCGCATGAAAATGGTTCTGGAAACCATGGCGCGGGTGGTTAAAGCACGGGGCAAGGAAAAGGTTGTTTGTGGTTTTATATATGGCCCACTGGGTGTGCTCTCTCAGCTACGCGGCCATGAGCGCTTGTTTAAAGACTGCTTGAAACGGCCTGAGGCTGTGAAAGCGGGACTGGAAGTGGTTACCGAAGTATTGTGTGATTACGCCCGGGCCATGATTGAGACCGGGGTACATGCGATTGCCGTTGATACCCTTTATGCCTGCAAAACCATCATGAGTAAGAAAATGTGGGAGAATATAGAGGGGCCATACGCTAAAAAGTTGTGCGACGTAATCCGGGATGCAGGCATTACCTTGGCGTTGCACAACTGCGGTGGGGCCACCTATTTCGATGCCCAGATCAAATGGCTGAATCCGCAGGCCATTTCCCACGCCTACCCGGCGGATGATTGCAAGGATTGGGCCGAACATGCGGCCAAATGGGGGAAGAAAGTGGTAACCATGGGCTATTTGGTTCCGTCTGAATTGGGCCTGATCATGACTCCGGAGCAGGTTATTGAAGAATGCCGCCGCGAGATTGAAACCTTCAAGGATTGCGATGGAGGATTTATTCTGGCACCGGGCTGTGAGTTCCCGCCAAACGGGTCACTCCTGAACCTGGCAGCCATTATGCAAGCGGCGCGGACATACGGGGTTTACCATTGAGTTTGCCTATTATCAAGTTGGGTTGGGGGTTCTTTTAATGGCCAAAGTAGAAATCTTTGGCGGTATCTGCGGTTTTAATACCGTTGTTTCGGCCACAGCAGAACAAAGGCGTATGGTGGAGTTGAAGGTGGAAAGCGAATGTCCCAACTGGCAAAAAGTGCAGGGACAATTGAAGGTCGACGCATATAAGGAACTGTTCGGCAAGCTGCATGAGAGTGAGGTATACCGCCTCAGCTCTCCCTTTATTCCCCATCCGGCCTGTTTGGTGCCTGCCGGCATTATGAAGGCCATCGAGGTGGCCGCCGGGTTGGCCCTCCCCCGGGATGGGTTCATCAGGGTAATCGGTTAATACTTATCGTTGTCGATGCCGCTGTAAAGCTGGCTTTTTAAGCAGTTTACGGTAAAATCTTTTGGACAAACCTTACCATACTAAGTTGACAATTCCCTTATTTGTAATATTTTTTTTCGCCAACTATATGACTAAGTCTATTATTGGAGTGAGTCTTATATTGGAAATTAAGAATTGTCCCTGTGAAGGCAAATACCTGGACAAAATGGTTCAGCCTGCCATATTGATAATTCTCACTGAGGCAAATCTCCACGGTTATAAAATTGTTCAAAGGTTGGCCGAAACACCAATGTTCAACGGTGATGAGCCGGATCCCGCCGGTGTTTACCGCTGCCTTAAGGCTATGGAAAAGCGTGGCTTAATCGTTTCTTGCTGGGATATCTCCCGGACAGGACCGGCCAAACGCTTTTACCGTATCACAGAAGGAGGTAAGGAATGCCTAAGGCGCTGGATTGAAACCCTGGAAGAATATCACCGTATAATAGGTATGCTACTTTCGGAAGCAAAGAAAGTAACCACTAAAGACCGGTCATAAAGCATGATTTATAACATCTATTTCTTTCGGTCAGGGAAAGAATTTCCCGGTTCTTTTCCCTGACCAGCGGGCAATCCGGAAAAGGGCACGGACCAGAAAAGCATGGGAAAGAAAGAATGTTCTTTGAAAGCGGTTCAAAGTAACCCGTGGGTTAAGCATACAACAAAATTTCCGTGTGTTCAGGGGGTGAGGCAAAAAATTTTGAGGTTTTTACGAAAGGGTAGGCATGGGGGAAGACTGGTTTATTGGATTTGGATAATTACGGAGGTGGTACGAAATGAACTCTGCAGTCATTATGGAGTAGTGCCCGGAGAACCCATAGTATGAATGGCAAGAAAGAAGGGTTGTTGCCTATCATAAATGAGTAAAACCCACAGGAGGTGTTAAAAAATGAAACTGGACCCTGAGATTGAGAAAATCCTTGATAAGGCATTAGCAGGCGAGCAAATCACTCGTCAGGAAGCAGTCAAACTTCTGCAAGTAGATGAAAACTCACCCGAGCTCTATGCTATTATGTCGGTAGCCAACACACTGACGAGGAGACACTTCGGGGATAAAGGCGAGGTATGGG
This sequence comes from Desulfofundulus thermosubterraneus DSM 16057, assembly GCF_900142025.1. Taxonomy (GTDB): domain Bacteria; phylum Bacillota; class Desulfotomaculia; order Desulfotomaculales; family Desulfovirgulaceae; genus Desulfofundulus; species Desulfofundulus thermosubterraneus. Next base: position 44,944 of record NZ_FQZM01000025.1, read on the forward strand.
CGCAAGTTGGTATAAACATTTGGCCTTGTCCTAAAAGCTGCGCATTCTGCACTTTCGGCGAGAAATGGGGCGTCTTTACCTCGCGTGTGGAACTGAGCCTTGAGGAGGTCGTCAGCAGGGCAAAGGCATTTGAGGATGCTGGAGCAAACGCTATCTTCCTGATGACTACTGCGGATTATCCATTTGAGCGCTTCTTGGAAATCGCAAAAGCAGTGCGTGAAGTTCTTTCCCCTGATATGCCAATGGTAGCCAATATCGGAGATTTCGGTCCAAAAGAAGCGGAGAAATTACTGGAAGCGGGATTTCAAGGCGCCTACCATGTCTTCCGTCTGCGCGAAGGAAGGGATACTGAAATAGATCCTAAAGTCAGATTACGCACGCTTGAAACGATTAGGGATTTCGGACTCGCTCTCGCTTATTGCGTTGAGCCAATTGGTCCTGAGCACTCCCTAGAGGAATTAGTCGAGGAGATGTTCAGAGGAAAAGATTATCTCGCTGCAAGTCTTGCAGCTATGTGGAGAGTTCCCGTTCCCCAAACTCCTCTCTATAAATACGGTATGATATCCCAGTGGACTTTAGCCAAAACAGTTGCCGTCACAAGGATAGTTGCGAGAGATTCCATAAAGGCTATGGGCGTTCACGAAGCAAGGATATTACCTCTGCGAGCTGGAGCTAATCAGATATACGCGGAAACAGGACCTAATCCTCGGGATGTGCTCGAGGATACCTCAAAAGGTAGGGGTTTCACCGTTGAAGATTGTAAGGAACTACTTGTAGAGGCAGGTTATACACCTCTGGAAGGACCTTCCGAGGCATTTCCCGTTCGCCCCAAAGCTGTATCGCCCCTAACTGATTGAAGGAATTTTTAAAATTAGCGACCCCCTCGCGCCCAAGGTGGACCCCATTATCAAGACAGTTTTATTTAAAATTTAAGAGTCAAACACGTGTTTTATAGACCTTGTAATAGGTAGAATGGTTAGGGTTAATAAACCATTGGCACTACCAAATTTTTTCGTCAGCTGGCTCTATTCCTGGGATATCGTCTTTGGAAAATGGCCTGCTTAGTTAAAAATGACGGGAGTAACAGAAGGTAGTAAATATTCAGTGAACCAGTTATTGGGGTGATAACCCGAGGAGAATGTCTCGAAAATTTTTCACGAGGGGGTAAAGATAAATATCCTTAACCGGAAGCTTGTATTCTTTGAACCGGTCCAGCTTGCCCCGGCCCTGCGTGCTGCCGACAAATATCCAGTTGGCCGCCCTGTAGCAGGTTCCGGGCAAATCGGTCCTTTTCCACAAGAGTTTCCAGGAGCACCGGCCGGTAGTAGCTGTAGGTCTTTTCCCAATCTTCCGGTAGCTTTTGACCAAAAGGCTGCCTTGCTGGCAGGGAGTCTTGACATGTGTGGTTCAACCGTGGCCCTTGCCCTTACCGCGGCTTCCAAGGGTGAGCCGGTGGTAGCCGTCTGCGGTCTTTGTAACAAGTGTTCAGCGCTGGTGGTGCGAAAAGATTCAGAAATTCATAAGCCTTCGGATTTAAAAGGGAAGAAAATCGCTTATGTACCGGGTACCATGCACCATGTCCTGCTACTGGAAGTATTAAGGCGGGCGGGGCTCGATCCAGAGAAAGACGTACATCTCACGCGGGTTGACTTTTTCGATATGGGGCAGGCCCTTTCCCAAGGAGCTGTAGACGCTTTCTTAAGTGGAGAGCCGTACCCCTCCCTGGCCGTTGTTAACGGCTACGGGCGTATACTTGCCTATCCTTATTACGGAGAAGATGTCGGGACCATTAACGCGGTTATGATTACCACCCGTGACAAAATTAAAAACAACCGCCGGCTTATCCAGCAACTGGTAAATGCCCACGCCATGGCTACGGAGCAACTGAAAAATCGCCCGGAGGAGTGGCTCAATCTGGCTTCCCGATTTGGAACGGACCGGAAAGTTTTGGATATAGCTGTCGGAAACATGGAGCTTGCCTGGGATCTGGATAAAGAGTATATCCAGCGCGCAAAAAACCTTGCCAAGCGCATGAAGGAACTGGGAATGATTTCTCAAATACCGGACGTGGACGCGCTGTTCGATCTAAGTTTTGTCGAGGAGGCACGGAAAAATATGGGGAAATGAGGTCATTTAAAGAATCGGGGACTAAAATTTTATGTTGGTCAGATATTGACGGCAGGCTTAACCCGTTAGGGTTAGCCCTGCCCGCCCTATTATTAATTGTTTGGCACCTGGTAACGGTCGATGGCAATATCCCCGGCTACTTGTTGCCCAGACCAATGGAGATTGGTAAAGTTGCCCTTGATTTTGCCTTGGGAAACTGGCAACTAACACCCTATTCAGGCACCATGTTGGATCACTCCCTGGCTAGCATTTCCAGAGTTTTTTCCGGGTTTGGCTTTGCGGCGGCTGCAGGGCTGCCCCTGGGTTTTTTAACTGGGCGTATTACTGCGGTAAAGAGAACCATTGATCCCACGATACATCTTTTCCGGACCATTCCGGGAATTGGCTGGCTTCCAGTGGCAATGGTCTGGTTTGGGGTGGGAGAGAGAACAACTCTGTTTCTTATAGCCCTGGCTGCTTTTTTTCCCATTTATGTCAACTCAGCCCAGGGTGCGGCCTCGGTGCCCCCACAGCTAATATGGGCAGGAAGAATGTTGGGGGCCAATAAGATATCCCTATTCACCACGATAATAATACCGGCCTCAGCCCCTGCCGTAGTAGCTGGACTGAGACTGGGCATGGGGCTGTCCTGGGCTTACCTGGTACTGGGTGAACTCACCGGTGTTGCCCAGGGTCTGGGAGCCGTAATGATGGATGCCCGCATGCTGGGTCATGTTGATATGATTATAGTTGCCATGGTTTGTATAGCTATTTGGGGACGGGTGACTGATTTGGTTCTTACTACCATGTTTAAATTATACCAACCGCGGGCGGGTGGTGCGGTATCATGAAGAACGGAACAGGGCATTACCTGCTTATAGATGGGGTAAGCAAGACCTTTCCCGGCCAAATTGGCCGGGAAAGGCTAAAAGTTTTGGATGAAATCAACCTTTATGCGGATGAAGGCGAAATCATAGGCATTGTGGGTCCCAGCGGCTGCGGAAAATCCACATTGCTTAACATAATTGCCGGGTTTGTGCCGCCGGACCGGGGTCGGGTTATCTTTTGCGGTAAACACGTCCAAAAGCCTTCTCCGGAAAGGGCGGTGGTTTTTCAAACAGCCGTTCTTTTTCCTTGGCTCACCGTATGGGATAACATTTCTTACGGTCTCAAGCGCAGGGGGGAGAAGAATATTGCCAGGTTGGTGAAGAGGTATATACAGATAGTTGGATTGGATTCGTTTGAATATTATTACCCCGACCAGCTTTCCGGCGGTATGCAGCAACGGGTAGCGTTGGCTCGAGTGCTTGTACTGAACCCCCGACTGTTACTGATGGACGAACCTTTTGCTTCTCTTGATGCCCTGTCCCGTTTAACCATGAGCAGCTTTTACTTGACATCTGGCAGAAGCTAAGGATAACCGTTTTATTTGTTACTCATGATGTCGAAGAAGCATTGCTTTTAACACATCGAATCTACATTATGAGCCGGCGTCCGGGAAGGATAATTCGGGAAATACAGGTTCCTTTTGGCTTTCCTCGTTCTTTTTCGTTAACCGGTACTCCTTGTTTTGCCCAACTGAAAAGCGAGATACTAAACACATTAATATTAGGACTTAAGTAAAAATCCCTAAAAATAATGACTAAATTCTTTTTTTGCCGGTAGGGTTATTGGAATCCCGCTGATAACCAAAGAGAGCATACTAGTTGTCCACCACCTTATGATCGTCTGGCAAGCTACCCAAGAAGTGGGCGTCAAGGCCGCCGCTGTGAAGCTTATGTTTTAAGCGGTGAGGTTTCATTACGGTAAATTTTTTTTGTAGAGATACCAGCTGAATCTTGACACGGACTAGTCTTCTCGCCCCGTTGCCATACCAGGGTATTTATTTTATAATAAATTAGCTAAATTCCGCTTTTCCCGGGAAGAGGGGTAGGCAACATGGCCAAAGCCAAAGTGATGGCTGGCGCCTGTGGGTTTACCAGTGTGATAAAAGTCACGAAGATAGGCAAGATGAAGGTGCGGGTGCAGATTATCAGCGCCTGCCAGGACCTGCGCAGTCTAAATGAGGACCTGGCCGAGGTGGACTGCAGCCGCAATGTCTTCGGCAAAATGATCGATTCGGTAATATACCAGAAGGCCAGCAAAAGGCTGAAGCATCCCGACTGCCCGGTGCCCTGCGCCATCATCAAGACCATTCAGGTGGAACTGGGCGGAGCCGTTCCCAAGGACGTGATCATTAAAATTGACGCTCATGGCTAGGGTGAGGGAACTAAAGACGTAGTGCCCGGTTAAAACGTCGTCCCGTAAAAACGGGACATTTTTTATTGTTAAGGAAAGTATACTTTTTGGGGGGCTCTTATAGGGGTACCCAATGAGCCCATATTATGGTAATATTTAGACATGAGGTACTCGTCGAAAATTAAAGAAATACTGAAGTTAAAATGGCCTGAGTTTGAAGCGAAGTATTCAGCGGCTATCCGTGAATGCGAAAAGGAAGCTGTCACTAAGGTCCTTGGATGTGGGGACCCCCAAAACGGGTTTGCTGAATACTGGTGTTTAGATTGCGGGGGCAAAGAAAAAAAGATCGTTCCATTTACTTGCAAAAGCAGATTTTGTCCCTCATGTGGTAAGGT
>NZ_FQZM01000024.1 GCF_900142025.1 Desulfofundulus thermosubterraneus DSM 16057
GATGAGCTTAACCGAACGCTATCAAAGTCTTCGTCAAGCTTGGTGAACCGCCGGATGCGGACCCGCATGTCCGGTGGTGTGAGAGGACGGGGGCTAGCCGCCCCCTCCTACTCGATGCTAAAATGGGTAGGGGCCGGGGCTTTATCATTGACCTGCCCCGCCCCCGTTGCTTATAATGGGGGGGTAAAATTGTTGGAACATGCCCGAGTGGTGTTCAGATGGTTTTACCCGGTGGACGCCAAAGAAGGGGGGTTCTCAAGAATCGCCATTATTTCCCTGGCCATGTAGAGGCGGTTCCTGTTCCGGCCTGTAATTTCGTATAGAACTCCATCCTTAACCAGGATTTCCATGTACCTTTTAGCCATGGAGTAGGTAACATTGAGTTTTTGGGCAACCTGGGGTATGCTTACGACAGGGAAAGAAAACAGAAGGTCACATAAACCTAGTAAGCCGCCAGAAATCCTTGATCGTTGAAAACGCTCCCTGTATGCCGCCTGGAGTTCCTGAAGTTTAGTCGCTCGAGTTAAGGCATCCCTGGCCTGGTAGCGTATCCCCCGCAAGAAGAAAGAGAACCAACTTTCCCATGCACTATTTGTGTTGACTGCTTGCAGTAAGTCGTAATAAGACCCGCGCTGGGATTCAAAGTACGGACTTAAGTATAGCAAGGGTTGCGGGAGGATATCCCAGGCGCATAGGAGCAATACGATAAGCATGCGGCCAAGACGTCCGTTACCATCTAAAAAAGGGTGGATAGCTTCAAACTGGTAGTGAATCATCGCCAGCTTTAAAAGCGGCGGTAGCTGTATATCTTCGTGGAGAAACTTTTCAAAGGAATCCAGTAAAGCCGGCAACTCAGAAACCGGAGGGGGTACGAAAACAGCGTTTGCTAGAGTGCTCCCCGGCGGCCCTATCCAGTTCTGGACCTTTCGAAATTCTCCAGGCGAGCGACCGGCGCCCCGGACCTCTTCAAGCAAAAGGGCGTGTAGTTCCCTTAGCAATCGAAGGCTTACTGGTAGCTCTTTGAGTCTTTGTAAACCGTATTCCAGAGCACGAACATAATTGAACACTTCAGGAACATCTTTCCTGACGAAATCCCCGTTCCACAACCGGAGCTGGCCCGACGCTTCGTAAACGTAAAGATCAGAAAGGGATGCTTGTGTTCCTTCTATGCGTGAAGAGAGCACGGCTTCATGCCGGAGAAACGGCCTGATCAATAGGTGAGGATTTGGAATCATCTTACCCAAGCCGGAAAGTTCTCCTATGGCACGGTCAGCGGCGGAAAGTTCAGCAATAAGCTGAGGAGTCCAGTTAATATCGGGTGGGAGCGGGTCCGGTATAAATGCCCACCCTCCTTCCTGAATACGAATTATTCGGCCGTTGGGGCGAGGGAAATCTTCCGGTTTCAACGAATCACCGCCTTAGTCTTATTGTACTAAAGTATAATTTCCTTTACTGTTATTATACTTTATGACCTGAAAATATAATAACCATATTCTGGTTAAAGGTCAACGTGCAAAATTTTGGTCCGGTACATGAATATCGTGTTTGGGTACCTATATCCACGAGCTTATGAACAGTGGTTTGGGGAACGTATATCACGGGGGTTTTTAAGCGTGTATCGTTTGGTTTACGCCGATGCCGGGGGGCGTTTTTACGATCATCCTGAAATGGCCGCCGTTGGACGGACCGGGGACCGCTTTGTGGAGATAACCCCTTCCGAGATGATGCCCCTGCCCCGGGGTGCTTCCCTGGTGCTCATACCGGCCGGCAGTCCGGTGGGGCTGGGCCGGCGGGGTAATTTTGTTCTGGTGGAAAGGGTGCGGGGGGCCCCCGTTTTTGCCGTGGCCGCCCTTTTACCCCAGGGTTACACCCGCACCCTCCTGCCGGCCTACCGCCGGCCGGCGGGGGAAAAGCCCCTGCCCCTTTTCGGTTATGCAGCGGTGGCCTGGCATAAGGGTGGTTTGTGGGTGGCCGCCCGGCAAACGGACAACCCCTACCGCTGGGATCCCGGGCATTACAATACCCCGGAGCTGGAGCGTTTGATTTCCGGGCGCCTGGGCCGCCATCCCGTGAATCCCATCCTGGTCCAGCTGGCCCGTTGCGCCCGGGAGTACTCCTGCTTTACCGCCCAGAACATTTTTTACCGCCGCTGGGAGGGGGGAGTGCCCGTTTCCCCCCGTTGCAATGCCCGCTGCCTGGGGTGTATCTCCAGTCAGCCGGCCGAATGCTGCCCCTCCCCGCAGGAGCGGATTTCATCCGCTCCCCCGGTGGAAGCGGTGGTGGAAGTAATGGAGGAGCACTTGAGACACGCCCCCGGGGCCATCATCAGTTTCGGCCAGGGATGCGAGGGTGAGCCGCTCCTGGCCGCCGGTACCATTGCTGCGGCCATTTCCCGGGTGCGGCGGCTGGTATCCCGGGGGACGATCAATATAAACACCAATGCCGGCCATACTGCCGGCATGGAAAAAATCATCTCCAGTGGGGTTGACTCCATACGGGTAAGTTTAATCAGCGCCAGACCCGGTATTTATCGTGCCTACCACCGGCCCCATTATTACGATCTCCACGACGTGCGCCGTTCCATCGTGCTGGCCCGGCAGGCAGGGGTGTTTGTTTCCCTGAACCTCCTGGTTCTGCCCGGCCTGACCGACCGCGAGGAAGAGATAAAAAGCCTCCTGGCCTTTATCCAGGAGACCGGGGTCCAGATGGTACAGTTGCGCAATTTGAACATAGACCCGGATTACCTCTTCGGCCGCCTGCCCCCGGCCCGGGGGGAGCTGGCCGGTATAGGAAAGCTCATCAGCCGGTTAAAAAAAGTGCCGGGTCTTCTGGTGGGAAATTTCAGCCGGGAGGTGTAGCCGTAGCGTACCGGTTTCTACCTTCTTTTTTGGCCCGGTACAGGGCCCGGTCGGCGGCCAGGATCAAACCTTCGGCGTCCCGGGCGTGATCCGGGTAAACCGCCACCCCCAGGCTAATGGTCAGACGCCCCCCCGGCTGCTTTTCGCCGTGGGGGAAGGAGTGTTTTTCCACCTTCCGGCGCAGTTTTTCCGCCACGGTAACCGCCCCGGCCGGCTCCGTTTGGGGCAGCAGGATGATAAATTCCTCCCCGCCATAGCGGTACACGGTATCCGCGTCCCGGGTGTTGGAAACCAACAAGGCGGCCAGCTGCCGCAGGACTTCGTCCCCGGCCAGGTGCCCGTTGGTATCGTTGTAATTTTTAAAGAAATCCACGTCGGCCATAATTAAGGCCAGGGAGATGGAGTAGCGCCTGGCCCGGGAAAGCTCCCGCTGCAGGTCGAGCGCCAGCTGGCGCCTGTTGTAAAGGCCGGTCAGGGGGTCCCGGCTGGCCTGGTGTACCAGGGTGTCCATCAACTGCTTGCGCCGGAGCAGGGAACGGGTGCGAATCAACAGCTCCCTTTTATCCACCGGCTTGAATAGAAAATCGTCCGCCCCGCATTCCAGGCCGCGAATTTTATCCTCCCGTCCCTGGCGGGAAGTGATGAATACCACCGGGGTATCCTTCAAGCCGGGGTTCTCCTTCAGGTGCCGGCAAACTTCAAAGCCGTCCATACCGGGCAGGACGACGTCCAGGAGGATCATGTCGGGTCTTTGTTGTTCGGCTATACGCAACGCTTCCGCGCCGTCGGCGGCAGTAATTACTTCGATGCCTTCCCCGGCCAGATATCCGGCCAGGATCTTGCGCTGCAGGGGGCTGTCTTCCACCAGGAGCACCCGGGTTGCTCTGCTGGGTGCCAGGGGCTGGTCGGCAAGTTGCTTTTCCAGCTGGCGCAGGGTAACCACCGATTTTAATCGCGCGGACAATTCCAGCCTGTTGATGGGCTTGTGCAACACTTCGTATACCCGTAACCACGGGCATTCGGGGAAGCTGTTCTGGGAACTGGTGATGAGAATCACCGGCAGGGCTTCCCCCTGCTCCTGTAAAAAAGTGGAGAGACAACCGGAATGTTGCTGCGGGTATGGAGGCTCAAAGACGAGAACATCGGACCAGCCCCGGCGAATGGCCTCAACGGCCTCCTCCTCCCGGGTGGTGATGAGCAAATTAAACAGCTCGTAATCCAGCTGTGAAGCCACGGTGGTGATGGTTTCGCGGCTGCTGGACAGCAGCAATACGAGAGGGTGAAAAACAGGGCCCGGCAAAGCAAAAACCTCCATTGATGCTGAAAGCATTATTACAGCGATATTAACAGGTATTACTGTCGCGTGTGGTAAGACGCTGCTATAAAAAGCAAAAGAACCTGGGCAGTTTGCTCGCTGCGATGTTAGTCATTGTAAAAACAAAGAATTGCTTCAAAGGGCTGTTTATTGATTGACTTGATAATGAATGCTCCTGGCTCTACATCATTACCTTATCATGAAATTTCTCTCAATTCAAGACTGACAAGTCTTGCCCCCCCTTCCCTCCTGTGTTATAATTAGTAAGTATGCAATTGAGATACAAGAGGTTTTTAGTGAGGTGATTTTCCAGTGAAGGAAGGCATCCACCCCAAATACGGGCCGGCAAGGGTAATTTGTGTCTGTGGCAACACCTTTGAAACCGGTTCGACCAAAAAGGAGCTCAAGGTAGAAATTTGTTCCAAATGCCACCCCTTCTTTACCGGTTCCCAGCGGACTGTTGAGACCAGGGGAAGGGCGGACCGGTTCCGCAAAAAATACGGCTTAAAGTAGGGTAGCAGAGCGGTGGCTCTGCTATTTGCTTGGAGATGCCGCCGCCCGTAAAAACAAAGATCGTTTGGCTTTTTTTGCGGCGGGTAAGCGCCGCCCGGGCGGTTTCGCCTCCAGTGAGCGTAAGGGGAGAGTATGATGGGCGATTTCCAATACGGCGGGCAGGCCGTCATTGAGGGGGTTATGATGCGGGGACCGGCATTAAGGGCCGTGGCGGTGCGGCGGCCCGATGCCACCGTGGTTCTGGATACCAGGCCCGTGGGTTCCCTGGCTGCCCGTTTCCCCGTGCTGAAATGGCCCTTCGTCAGGGGAGTGGTGGTACTAATTGAATCCCTGGTCATGGGCCTGGAGGCCCTCTCCTTTTCGGCCAACCAGGCCGTGGGGGAGGAGGAGGAACTGAGCACCCGGGACATTGTATTAACCCTGGCCGTGGCCTTGGCCCTGGGGATATTTTTGTTCGTGATCCTGCCCGCCGGTCTCGCTCATTTCCTGGCCGGCTTTATGCGGGGGGCTCTGGTCCAGAATTTTGTCGAAGGAGTCATTCGTTTGGGCGTCTTTCTCCTTTATGTGGCCTCCATTGGGATGCTGCCCGATATCCGGCGGGTCTTTCAGTATCATGGGGCGGAACACAAGGTGATCAATGCCTACGAGGCCGGCGAGGAGCTTACCGTGCCCAATGTACAGCGCCACTCCACCTTTCACCCCCGTTGCGGCACCAGTTTTATCCTCATTGTGCTGGTGGTAAGCATTTTTCTTTTCTCCCTGCTGGGTAAGCAGGTGCTCTGGTGGCGGATTACCTCCCGCATTTTATTGCTGCCCGTGCTGGCGGGAGTTTCCTACGAACTGTTAAAACTTTCGGCCAGGTACCCCGGCTTCTTCCTGTGCCGGCTTTTCATCGTCCCCGGCCGGTGGTTGCAGGGTCTGACCACCCGTGAGCCCGATAACGACCAGGTGGAAGTGGCCATCTCAGCCCTGAGAGCGGTGCTAGGAGGTGATGCAAGGCGTGCTCGACAAACTGGACAGCCTGGAGCAGCGCTATGAGGAATTAAGCAACCTTATTGCCGACCCGGAAGTAATTAACGACCGGTCGCGCTGGCAGCAATATGTCAAGGCCCACGCGGAACTGGAAGAGATCGTCGGCGTGTACCGGGAGTATAAAAAGGTGTGCCGGGAAATCCGGGAGGCAAAGGAACTCTTGCGGGAAAAGCTGGAGCCGGATTTCCGGGAACTGGTGGAGACGGAGCTTGAGGCGCAGGAGGAGAAGAAAGGGGAACTGGAGCACAAATTAAAAGTGCTTTTGCTGCCCAGGGACCCCAATGACGAGAAGAACGTCATTATGGAAATACGCGCCGGTACCGGGGGGGAGGAGGCGGCCCTTTTTGCCGCCGACCTGTTTCGGATGTACACCCGGTATGCCGAGCGCCAGGGCTGGAAAATTGATTTGATGAATACCAGCTACACTGACCTGGGCGGGATCAAGGAAGTTATTTTTCTCATCGAGGGCAGGGGGGCATACAGCAAGTTGAAGTTTGAAAGCGGCGTGCACCGGGTGCAGCGGGTGCCCACCACCGAGTCGGGGGGCCGCATCCATACTTCTGCCGCGACGGTGGCCGTGCTGCCGGAAGCCGAGGAAGTGGATGTGGAGATCAACCCCAACGACCTGCGCATAGATGTCTTTTGCTCCACCGGGCCGGGGGGGCAGTCGGTGAACACCACCCAGTCCGCGGTGCGCGTTACCCACCTGCCCACGGGGATTGTGGTCTCCTGCCAGGATGAGAAAAGCCAGCACAAAAACAAGGAAAAGGCCATGCGGGTCCTGCGGGCCCGTTTGCTGGACCGATTGCAGGAGGAGCAACAGCAAAAAATTGCCTCCGCCCGCCGCTCCATGGTCGGTACCGGGGACCGCAGCGAGCGGATCCGCACTTATAACTTTCCGCAAAACCGCGTCACCGACCATCGCATCGGTTTAACCATCCACCGCCTTGAGGAAGTGCTCATGGGCGAGCTGGATGAAATTATCGACGCTCTGGTCACCACGGATCAGGCCCGGCGCCTGCAACAGGTGGATAACGCATAAATCGAGGAGAGTTTTTATATGAATATCGCCGCCGCCCTGGCCAGAGCCAGGGCTTTCCTGCGCCAGAAGGGTATTGACGCCGCCCCCCTGGAGGCGGAGGTGCTCCTGGCTCATGTTACCGGCATGGACCGGGTGGGTTTATACCGGGAGGCCGGCCGCCTCCTCACCCGGGAGGAGGAAGAAAAATTCCAGGAACTTTTGCAGCGGCGCGCTGCCGGGGAACCGGTGGCCTACCTGACGGGTTGCCGGGAGTTTATGGGGCTTTCCTTCCGGGTCACCCGGGATGTACTCATTCCCCGCCCGGAAACGGAGCTTTTGGTGGAGACGGCCCTGGAGCTTCTAGGCCGCGGGGACGGCGCACGGGAGCTTTTGCTTGCCGACGTGGGCACGGGCAGCGGGGCCATTGCCGTGAGCCTGGCCCACTACCTGGGCAAGGGCACCATCTATGCCACCGACATTTCTCCGGCGGCCCTGGCGGTGGCCACCGAAAATGCCCGGCGGCACCGGGTAGCCGGCCACATTATTTTTTTAGCCGGGGACTTGCTGTCCCCGCTGCAAAAAGTCCTTCCACCCGGCAGCCTGTCCCTGGTGGCCGCCAACTTGCCCTATATACCCTCGGCTGCCGTTGGCCGGCTAATGCCGGATGTGGCCCGCTATGAGCCGCACCTGGCTTTGGACGGCGGTTGTGACGGCCTGGAGCTCTACCGGCGCCTGGTTCCCCAGGCCCGGGAGTTGCTGGCGCCGGGTGGATACCTGCTCATGGAGATCGACCCCTCCCAGGCCCCTCTCATGGCCCGGTTGCTTCCGGAAGGCACCTGGTGCTACCAGGTGCGGCGGGACCTGGCCAGCCGGGAGCGGTTGGTGGTAGCACAGCGTATGGCTTCTTCTCCCCCCGGGAGAACCCTTCCGGGGTAATGTACTAAAAAGCCGTCCACGCGGTGAGTACACCGGTGAAAAAAATTAAGAGGCCGCTGGTCACCGTGAGCCAGCGCCAGCTGCGCTGACCCAGCATGTTCTGGGCCAGGTGGGAAAGCTTCACGAACAAAAGCCCTACCCCCACCAGGGCCAGCGCCCCTCCCAGGCCAAAGGCTACCACCAGGCTCAGGCCCACCAGGGGTGTGCCGCTGCCGATGGAGAGCAGCATTACCGTTAAAGCCCCCGGACAGGGGACCAGACCGTTTGTGACTCCCACCAGTAACAGCCCCCAGCGGTCCCGGCGCACCCCGGTTCCCACGGGCAGGTGTCCCGGCCGGCCGCAGTGGGGGCAGCAGCCACCCCGCGTAAAAAGCAGCCGCAGGCCGATAAAAGCAATGAGGACGCCCGAGATCAGCTGCAACCACACTTCCAGTTCCTGCCTGGGTACTCCCGCCGCCGCTACGGTGAGCCAGGTGACCCAGCGGGTGCCCATGGCCAGGACCAGCACCACCAGGGTATGGGTGGCCGCCGTGATCAGCCCTAAAAGCAGCGCGTCTACAGCCCGTCCCCGGGAAAGGACCAGGTAGGCCCCCATGATGCCCTTGCCGTGTCCTGGTTCCAGGGCGTGCAAAACCCCCAGGCTGAAGGCCGATAAATAGGTAATGCCGAAACTCAAACCCCTCACCCCGACCGCAAAAATTCCCCCGTTTATGCTGCCAGTATGACTGAAGAGGACACTACAGCATATTACCCCGGTGCCATTTTTTAGAACGGCGGTTCTTGACAAAAGATGGGTTATTTGATTAAATAATAAATGTTAGCACATTGGAATGATTCTGATCTAGGAGGCATAACTATGAAACTGGAGGAGGCGCTGCACAAGCTAAAAGCGCAGGGTGTGCGCCTGACGCCGCAGCGTCAGGAAGTGCTACGCATTTTGATCGAGGAGACGGATGGGGAGGAGCACCTCAGCGCCGAGGAAATCTGGCGCCTGGTCCAGAAACGTTACGCCAGCGTCAGTTTTGATACCATTTACCGCACTTTAAACCTGTTGATCCGTTGCGGTCTGGCCAGCGAACTGGATTTCTCCGACGGCTGCCGGCGTTTCGAGTTTGCCGGTAACGGGCACCACCACCACCTGGTTTGCCTGAAGTGCGGCCGGGCCGAGGAACTCGCCTTTTGCCCCGAAGACTGCCTGGCCCGGGTGCAGGTCGAAAGGCCGGGGTTCAAAATTACCGGCCACGCGTTTAAAATCTACGGATATTGCCAAAGATGTCAGTAAGTACAGATAGAACATTCAAGAGGCCGCTCTAGCTAATTCTGCTTTAAAAACAAGCGGCAAGATACAAATTATGGTGCCTGCTGTTTTCCTTTCCGGTTTTCGTGGTTTCAATCGTTTCTCCGGGACGACATCCGCCCTTGCCTGTTTTGGTTCTGGCATAATACGTGTGGGGGTGTAAGAACTTGAAAAAAAGGGTGCTTTTTTTGCTTGTTGTAGCCCTGCTGTTGTTCAATATACCCGGATGCGGCACCACTACTGCATCCGGCCCGCCGGCGGATGGGAAAATAGCGGTGGTGGCCACAATCTATCCCCTTTACGATTTTGCCCGCCAGGTGGGGGGGGACAGGGTGGAGGTGACCAGGCTCCTGCCTGCCGGCGCGGAGCCCCACACCTGGGAACCGACGCCCAGAGATATGGCTGCTCTTACCCGGGCAAAGGTCTTCATCTATAACGGCGCCGGTATGGAACCCTGGGTCCAGCGGCAGTTGGGCATGCTTGAAGAAAAGGGGGTAAAAGTGGTCGAGGCCAGCCGGGGTGTGGATCTTATTACCGGTAGCCCGGAGCACCGCCATGAACACAACGAGGGAAAGGCAAGGGAAGAAATCGCAGGTGTGGACCCTCATGTCTGGCTGGACCCGGTACTGGCGCAGGAAATGGTAAAGAATATACGGGATGCCTTTATGGCCGTGGACCCGGACCACGCATCCTACTACAAATCCCGGGCCGAAGAGTACATAGCCGAACTCCGGGACCTTGACCGGGAGTACCGGCAAGCCGCGCAAAGCTTCAAGAGGCAGGAGATCGTTACCTCCCACGCGGCCTTTGGATACCTGGCCCGGCGTTACGGGCTGCGCCAGGTGCCGGTAATGGGTCTTTCTCCCGAGAGCGAACCCGATCCGGCCCATATGCGCGAGATTGTGGCCTTTTGCCGGAAACACAACGTCAAGTATATTTTCTTTGAAACCCTGGTTAGCCCCAAAATATCCCAGGCCCTGGCCCGGGAAGTGGGGGCCCAAACACTGGTGCTCAACCCCGGGGGGAACATAACCCCGGAGGAGGAAAGCCGGGGGGAAAATTACCTTTCCATCATGAGGCAAAACCTGGTCAACTTGAAGATTGCCCTGGGGGAGAAATCATGAATCCGGTAGTGGAAGTACGGGATTTATTCTTTAGCTACGGTGAGGAAATGGCCCTGGAGCGGATTAACCTAACCGTGGCCAGGGGGGATTTTTTCGCTCTGATGGGCCCCAACGGTTCGGGTAAGACTACCCTGGTAAAGTTGATCCTGGGTCTTTTGAAACCCCTTTCCGGAGAGGTAAGGTTGTTTGGCGTCCCGGTACAGCGTTTTCACCGGTGGCACCGGGTTGGCTATGTGCCCCAGAAGGCCACCAGTTTTGATGTCCGGTTTCCGGCCACGGTGGAGGAGGTGGTCCTGTCCGGCCGTTTCGGCCTCCTGGGTCCGGGGCGCCGGCCGGGGAGGGAAGACCGCCGGGCAGTGGAGGAAGCCCTGGAACTGGTAGGAATGGGCGACGCAGGCCACCGAATAATAGGCCGCCTTTCCGGCGGACAGCAGCAGCGGGTGTTCATTGCCCGGGCGCTGGTGGGCAAGCCCGAACTGCTGGTGCTGGACGAGCCGGTGGTGGGTTTGGACAGCCGGGCGCTTGACTCCTTTTATTCCTTGCTCGAGCACCTGAACAGGGATATGGGCATTACTCTGATCACCGTAACCCATGACACCGGCGCCGTGGCCCGGCGGGTGGGCAAGGTGGCCTGCATCAACAAGCGTTTAATTTGCCACGGCACCCCGTCCCAGGTGTTGACAACCGCCAACCTGGCCCGCCTCTACGGGGCGCCGGTCCGGCGGGTGGTACACAGCCACTAGACAGAAGCAGAGCCGTGTTTTGGTGAGTGCTAGGCGGCACCAAAGCGGGTTCACTGAACATTTACCAGTTAAAGAAGGGGACTCATGTATGGGGGAAATTTTCGCGTATGATTTTATGGTCCGGGCGCTGCTGGCCGGGCTGGTGGTGGGCGTCCTCTGCCCGGCGGTGGGCGTGTTTCTGGTTATGCGCCGTTATGCCTTCATGGCCGACACCCTGGCCCACGTCTCTCTGGCCGGGGTGGCCCTGGGCATGATCCTGGGTGTTTTCCCATCCCTGACCACCCTGGGGGTGACCCTGGCGGCGGCGGTTGGCGTCGAGCGCCTGCGGGCCACCGGGCGGCTGCACGGGGAGGCTGTCCTGGCCCTGATGATGAGCAGCGGGCTGGCCCTGGCCGTGGTCCTGATCAGCCTGGCCCGGGGTTTTAACGTGGACATTATGGGCTACCTGTTCGGCAGTATTCTCACCGTCGGCTCTGGGGACTTGCTTCTGATCCTGGCGGTGGGAGCTGTAGTCCTGGTGATGCTGTCCTTTTTTTACAAAGAGTTGTTTTTTATCTCCTTCGATGAGGAATGCGCCCGGGTGGCCGGTTTGCCGGTGGACCGCCTGAATGTGCTCTTCATCCTGCTGGTGGCCCTGACTGTAACTGTAGCCACCAGAGTGGTAGGGATTTTGCTGGTCAGCGCCCTGATGGTCATCCCGGTGCTTACCGCCCAGTTGTTCTCCGGCAGCTTCCGGCGCCTCTTCTGGCTTTCCCAGGTCCTGGGTATAACGGTTTGCTTCTGGGGTCTGATCCTCTCCTACCATTTGGGCACGGCTCCCGGCGGCTCCATCGTCCTGCTGGCGGCGGCGGTTTTCGCGCTGGTCCAGCTCGGTACGGCTGCCCGGCGTGCCTGGCAGCGCCGCCACCTGGCCAATGGCGCGGAAGAAAAACTCCCCCTGGTGAAACTGGGGGAGCGGGTGTCCGGATCGTAGTACGGAGCGACGGGGAGCGACCGGCGCCAGGTGGTTAGATGAGAGTTCCTAAAAAATATGCAGGCCTTATCTCTTTCAGGAATGATTACTGTTCGAAAGCTTCTTCCACAGCTTTTAAAACAAATTCCGCGTCCCTGATGGCCATATCGGCGTCTTCCAGGCCATATTCCTCGGTAGGGATGAAATCCTCGGCGCCGTAAAAGCTTAATTCCCTTTCCTTGCGCAGGCGCTTGGAAATTTTTTTGACCTCATCCAGGCGTTCGTTCAGGGCTGGAGGAAGTAAATGGCGGTGTTTTTCCAGCGTGCGCCCCACATCGTGTATTTTGGGGACTTCCACGCCAATTGCCCTTAACACGGCTTTTAGCAACAGTTCCACTAATTCCTGGGCCTCTCGCACCACATCGGAGTAGGCCTCATTTTCTTTGTAAAAATTGAGTGCTTTAAAACGCACCCGGGCCTTCTTCAGGTATGCTGCGGAAAGTTCATCTGTTTTCAAAGGTCTATCCCTCCCGGGAAACCTAAATTTTCCGCCTGCCATTCCCATGTGTTACTGCGCCGCACTTTACGTGCACCTGATTGCGCCAGTATGTTTGCCGTAGCACTGATAATGCGGGCAATTAAACCGGCGGGGTCATAAATAATTAAATGATGCCCAACCAGATCGTAATATATCGGGTGTAACTTTAACGCTTCCTCCCTGGTCAGGATGTAAGGAGAAAGTTCGCAAAGGATGTCTTCCTGTTCATATAACTCCTGGGCCAGGGATTCGTGTTTCATTTCTATATTTTCCACGAATTCCTTCAACCGCCGGCTGAAACCGGGGGCTTTTTTCAAAATAATCAGCACATCAAGATCGGAATTTTTACGGTTGTCTCCCCGGGCGTAAGAACCAAAAATGGCGCATCCCAGCAGGCAATCGCCATAGTAATCAAGGATCTCCTTTAGCACGGCGATAATATACTGCCGGTGGTGGGCCGAAAAAGTCTTCAGTTGGGAAACGGGGCTTTCCAGCATCTGGGACGACCCCTCCTTTAAGATTGCCTGTTATCAAGCGCAGTTGATTTGTCGGTGGAGCGGATCACCGGCCAGATTCTACCACAGAAAGGAAGAACAGGCAACTATTTAATCACCAGCCGGCGCATCAGATAGAGGGGCAGGGGAAACAACACGGCGGTTAATGTCACCAGCCACATAAAATCCCAGATCAACGCGGCATGCACCCGGCCCAGCACCAGGCCGCGTACCAGGTTGACCACGTGACAAAGGGGGCTGGCCCAGGCCAGCGTTTGTATTATCCGGGGCAGGCCGCTCAAGGGGAAAAAGACGCCGGAAAAGAGAAAAAGGGGCGTCATGATCAGGGAGAAGAAATAATTGAAATTTTCTATGTTGGGCACGAGCCCCGTCCAGATCATGGAAAGAACGGCAAACAAGAACCCCCCCACGGCCAGCACCGGGGGCACCAGCAACGCCCAGGGCGAGGCCACCAGGCCCAGGGCCAGGATGACCACCAGGATCACCGAGCCGTAGAGGACACTTTTAAAGGTGCCGTACAGTATTTCGGCCACAATTACATCGTCTATGCTCACCGGGGTGGCCACCATGGCGTAGAAGGTTTTCTGGTACTCCATGCGCACGAAAGTCCCGTAGGTGCATTCGTAACTGGTGGCGAACATGGCCGAAGAGGCCACCAGCCCGGGAGCCAGGTAGTTCAGGTAGGGCAATCCTTCCATGGGTTGCACGTAAGCGCCCAGGCCCAGTCCCAGCGCTGCAATGTACAGGAGGGGTTCAAAAAAGTTAAAGGAAAGGTTGGTTTTCCAGTTACGGCTGAAGACAATCAGATGGC
The DNA here is from genome assembly GCF_900142025.1 of Desulfofundulus thermosubterraneus DSM 16057. Lineage (GTDB taxonomy): Bacteria > Bacillota > Desulfotomaculia > Desulfotomaculales > Desulfovirgulaceae > Desulfofundulus > Desulfofundulus thermosubterraneus. The sequence continues at coordinate 13,656 of NZ_FQZM01000024.1, forward strand.
GGCGCAGAACCTGCCATACCAGCGGGGAAACGTCCAGGGATTTCATGCCCGCAACCCCCTTCCGGTGAGCTTTAAAAACACGTCTTCCAGAGTGGCGGGGCGCAGCAACAGGTGGGAGAAACGCACGGGCATGCCCTGCAGGGCCTGGAGGACGGTCTGACCGTTATCCCGGGGGAAAAGGAAGAGGCTGTCCCCTACCGCCAGGTGTCCTCGGAGCAGGTGATTTGTTCGCCCCACAATCATTGCCGTTGTATCACCGCAGTCCGCGGCCGGCTGGAACTGCCCGGTGCACTCCACCCGGCCCAGGCCCACCTCCACCACTTCCCGGCCGATGTGTTTGGCCACCAGTCCCTGGGGATCGCCTTCCTCCAGAATTTCGCCCCGGTCCATGATCACCAGCCGGTCGCAAAGCTGGCTGGCCTCTTCCAGGTAGTGGGTGGTCAGCAGCAGGGTCACCCCCCGTTCTTTCAGGCGGCGCAGGCGCTGCCAAACCAGGTGGCGGGCCTGGGGGTCGAGCCCCGTGGTTGGTTCGTCAAGGATCACCAGGTCGGGGTTGTTGATCAGTGCCCGGGCAATGGTCAGGCGGCGTTTCATGCCCCCGGAGAGGCGGTCCACCCTGTCGTCGGCCCGGTCGGCCAGGTCGAAGAATTCCAGCAGTTCCATGGCCCTGGTACGGGCGGTGGCGGTCGGGATGCGGAAATAATTAGCGTAAACCAGCAGGTTTTGCAGTACCTTTAAATCCGGGTCCAGATTGTTTTCCTGGGGCACCACCCCCAGGCGGCTTTTTATTTCCCGGGGCTTTTTTTGTACTTCCATGCCCAGGACGGTGAGCCTCCCGGAAGTAACGGGGGACAAACAGTAGATCATATTCACGGTGGTGGTTTTTCCCGCCCCGTTGGGGCCGAGAAAGCCGAAGCACTCCCGGTGGCGCACGCGAAAGTCGATGCCGCGTACCGCCACTTTACCGTTGTATTCCTTGGTTAGCTTTTCCGCAACTATGACATCCATCCTCGTCTCTCCGGTGAATGTTGTCGCCCGCTTCAAACTTTATTCTATAACAAAAAAGGCTTCCCTACCATGGGGCAATTCCCCGTGGTTGTATCTTTTTGGCGCCATTTTGTGGTATACTTTTTGTGGTATACTAACAGGCAAAGTTTACAAGTCGAAGGTGTTACCATGGAGCAGCGGACAGCGTACTGGCGGGTGGATCCTACCAGACCCGATCCCGGGATCATGGCCCGGGCCGGGTTAATTTTGCGTCGGGGAGGGCTCGTGGCCTTTCCCACCGAAACGGTTTACGGCCTGGGAGCCAATGCCCTGGATGGCCTCGCCGTAGCCCGCATCTTTGAAGTCAAAGGACGTCCCCAGGACAATCCCCTGATTGTCCACGTGGCCGACCGGGAAACGGCGTGCCGGTTGGTCCGCAGGGTGCCCGCCGGTGCGGGCAAGCTGATGGACGCCTTCTGGCCGGGGCCCCTCACCCTGGTGCTGCCCGCGGCACCTGTTGTTCCCCGCCAGGTCACGGCGGGGCTGGACAGCGTGGGCATACGCATGCCCGATCATCCAGTGGCCCTGGCCCTGATTGCGGTTGCGGGCGTGCCGGTAGCGGCGCCCAGCGCCAACCTTTCCGGCCGCCCCAGCCCCACCACCGCCGGGCACGTTCTACAAGACCTGAACGGTCGCATTGAAGTCATCCTGGACGCCGGTCCAGCGGGGGTGGGTCTTGAGTCGACAGTGCTGGATCTTACCGGGGATGTACCCGTGATTCTCCGTCCGGGGGGTATAACTCGCGAGGAACTGGAAAAGGTTATTGGTGAAGTGCGGGTAGACCCGGGCGTTGATGGACGGCCCGGCGGAGAGTTCCGCCCCCGTTCGCCGGGCATGAAGTACCGGCATTACGCCCCCCGGGCTCCCCTGGTGCTGGTGGAGGGTGAGCCGGAACGGGTGGCGGCCCGCTTGAAGGAACTGGCCGGAATTTACCGGTCCCGGGGTCTGCGGGTGGGGGTCCTGGCCACCGCCGAGACGGCCGGGGAATACAACGGGAACCGGGTGGTGGTGGCCGGCCCGCGGCAGGACCCTGCCGCCATTGCTTCCCGTCTTTTTGCCGCCCTGCGGCAGCTTGATGAGCTGGGGGTGGACGTTATTCTAGCCGAGGGTATTGAGCCCCGGGGTTTAGGACTGGCCGTAATGAACCGCCTGCGGCGGGCCGCGGGCAACCGCATTGAGCGGGTGTGAGGCTCACCGGAGCGAGCGAGAGCCAAAACAGGCCAGGTTGGAAAGTGGGGATAACTCAGCATAGAAGGTGTTTTCTGGAGGCAGCAGCGGTGAGTATTCCAACCTTGCTTTTGCTGGCGGTGGCTCTGGGCACCGATGCCTTTTCCCTGTGCCTGGGCATTGGGATGACAGGGGTCAAACGCCTGCAAATATTGCTTATTACTTTGACCGTGCTTCTTTTTCATATTGCCATGCCCCTTGTGGGCTTTCAAGCAGGGGAACTGGTGGGGGGCCTCCTGGGTCGCGCGGCCACCATAGCGGGAGCAGTGCTGCTCCTTTACCTGGGGCTGCGCATGATCAGGGAAGCCTTTAGCGAGGAAGAACCGCGCGTTGTTCTTCTAAACAACTGGGGGTTGTTTCTTTTGGGGGCCAGCGTAAGCATGGATGCTTTGAGCGTAGGTTTTACCCTTGGTACCCTGCGGACGCAGCTACTTTTTACCGTAATCACCTTCGGGCTGGTAGCCGGCCTGATGACCTTTTCCGGGCTGGTGCTGGGCCGCTACCTGGGGCATGTGGTGGGGGAACGGGCGCGGCTTTTGGGCGGGCTGATCCTGGTGGGTATCGGGGTTAAGCTCTTTTTATGAGTGCGGTATACCGGGAGGCATGATTTATGGCGAAGAAAGTGCTTTTTGTGTGCACCGGCAACACCTGCAGGAGCAGTATGGCGGAGGCTCTGGCCAGGGACATGCTGGCCAGAAAGGGTTTGCAGGGGGAGATTGAAGTCGTTTCCGCGGGGATAGCCGCCCTGCCCGGTAGCGAGGCATCGCCGCAGGCTGTGGCGGTGATGGAGGAAATGGGCCTGGATTTGAAGTCCCACCGAGCCACCCTGCTTACCCGGCGGGATGTGGAAGAGGCCGACCTGGTGCTTACCATGACTCAAAGCCACAAGAAGCTGATCCAGGAACAGGTACCGGATCTGGGGGGGAAAATTTTCACCCTGGCTGAATATGCCGGCAGGGGCGGCGATGTCCCCGATCCCTTCGGTGGGCCGGTGGATGTTTACCGCCAGTGCGCTGGCGAGCTGCGTTATCTCATCTCCCTGGTGCTGGACAGGCTGGCCGCCGAAATGGCCGGACCGGCACAAGCAAGCACGGATTCCGGGGCGGCCCCGCCTTCCGGCGACCAGGGGGAAGCAGGTAGCGACCCGGGAGCGGCTCCGCCAGGCAATGGTCAAAAGGCATAACCCGGGCAGCCGGGGCCCGCATAAATTGAAGCAGGAAAATAGCGTTTTTTGTAGAAAGAAACTGGTTGTATTTCTTCTCTTGAGAAAAGGGGTGAAGTTGGTTCGTGCGGATTGCCCTGGCCGCCGACCACGGTGGCTTTCGTTTAAAAGAAGAGGTTATTTCTTTTTTGCAGGAGAACGGAATTGCCTACCATGATTTCGGCACCTATTCGGAAGAAGCAGTAGATTACCCCGATTTTGCTCTCCCGGTTGCCGAGGCCGTGCGCAGCGGGGAATACCAGCTGGGCATCCTTTGCTGCGGTACGGGCATCGGGGTGGCCATTGCGGCCAACAAGGTGCCGGGTATCCGGGCCGCTCTTTGTCACGATACTTTTTCCGCCCGGGCCTCCCGGGAGCACAACGATGCCAACATCCTGACCATGGGCCAGCGGGTAATCGGCCCCGGGCTGGCCCGGGAGATTGTGCGGGTGTGGCTGGCTTCTCAATTTGCCGGCGGGCGTCACGCCCGGCGGGTGGCCAAGATCGCCGAAATTGAAAAGAAATACGGCAAAAGAGAAACGAAAAGCGACATCATGCGCAGAATGTTCGATCAAGGAATGACCGTTGCTCAGATAGCAAAGGAGCTGAACGCAAACTACGCGTTCGTCTACGGTGTGATTAAACGGTACAAAGAGGAGCTTGAAGCTCAGAAATAGGTGGTGGCAACGGCCGTTAGCCGCAAAAGCACGTCGTGGGGGAGGAACCGACATAATGGATATGAACAGACCTTTAGCTGCAGTGGACCCTGAAATTGCCCGGGCAATTGAGCTGGAGTTGGGCCGCCAGCGCGATACCCTGGAACTGATCGCCTCCGAAAATGCCGCCAGCCGGGCGGTAATGGAGGCCCAGGGTTCGGTGCTCACCAACAAGTACGCCGAAGGTTATCCCGGGCGGCGTTATTACGGTGGCTGCCAGTTCGTAGATATTGCGGAGGAACTGGCTATAAACCGGGCCAAGGAGCTGTTTGGTGCCGAGCATGTCAATGTGCAGCCCCACTCCGGTGCCCAGGCCAACATGGCGGTTTACTTCGCCCTGCTGGAACCGGGAGATACCATCCTGGGCATGAACCTGGCCCACGGCGGCCATCTCACCCACGGCAGCCCCTTGAATATGTCCGGAAAATATTTTCGTGTGGCTTTTTACGGGGTAGAAAAGGATACGGGCCTGATCAACTACGAGAAGGTTTTTGCCGCCGCCTTTGAACATAAGCCGAAGATCATCGTGGCCGGGGCCAGCGCCTACCCCCGGGCCATTGACTTTTATAAGTTTAAGGAAATCGCCGAAGAAGTGGGGGCCTACCTGATGGTGGACATGGCCCACATTGCCGGGCTGGTGGCCGCCGGTGAGCACATGAACCCGGTGCCCTACGCCGATGTGGTGACCACCACCACCCATAAAACCCTGCGCGGCCCCCGGGGCGGCATGATTTTATGCCGGGCTAAATATGCCCCGACTATTGACAAGGCGGTCTTCCCGGGTATCCAGGGCGGGCCCCTGATGCACGTCATTGCCGCCAAAGCTGTAGCTCTTAAAGAGGCGCAGCAGCCGGAATTCAAGGAATACCAGCGGCAGATCGTCAAAAACGCCCGCGCTCTGGCCCGGTTCCTGATGGACCGGGGTTTTGAACTGGTCAGCGGCGGCACCGATAACCACCTGATGCTGGTGGATTTGCGCAACAAGGGGGTTACCGGCCGCGAGGCGGAAGCCATCCTGGATTCCGTCGGCGTAACGGTAAACAAAAATGCCATCCCCTATGACCCGCAGCCCCCGGCGGTGTCCAGCGGAATACGCATCGGCACGCCGGCTGTGACCACCCGCGGTCTAAAGGAAGCGGATATGGAGACGGTGGCCGAAATCATCCACCTGGCTTTGAGCTTCCGGGATAATCCAGACAAGCTGAACCGGGTGCGTGAAATGGTGGCCGGGCTGTGCCGCCGGTACCCGCTGTATTAGGCGGGGCACTAAGAGAACAAAGGACCGGCGCACTGCCGTTCCCGGAGACCGGAGGTGAGCGGCCCTGGTTAAAAGACCTTCATTTGATGAGATTTATATGGAAGTGGTCGACGTTATTGCCCGGCGCTCCACCTGCCTGCGCAAAAAGGTGGGAGCTGTAATTGTGGTGGACCGGCGCATTATTTCCCACGGTTACAACGGGGTGGTCAGCGGAGCGGAGCACTGCATTGATACCGGCCAGTGCCTGAAGGATCTGGCCGGCCGGGAAGACTACAAGCCCTGCGTTCACGCCGAGCAAAACGCCATCTGCCTCTGTGCCAAGCGGGGCCTGGCCGTGGGCGGCGGCACGCTTTATGTGAACGCCGACATCTGCTTGACCTGCGCCAAGCTCATTGTCTCCTGCGCCCTGTCCCGGGTGGTGGTGCGCCGGGATTACCGGGGCACCGAGGAGGGCATAGAGTTCCTGCGCCGCCACGGCGTGCAGGTGGACCTGTGGGAGTGACCGGCCATCGCCAGACGAAAGGCAGCCCTTTTCGATATCGGAGCCACCCTGATCACCGGACCGGAAGTGTCTCCAACCAAACAAATTGCCCGGCTGCTGGGGTTGCCCCCGGAGCAGGACCGGCTGGTGGGGGATGTAATTATGTGCCGGGAGTTTGCTGGCCCCCGGGAGGTCTGCGCCGCCCTGGCTGAAGTGGCCTCCCTGAGTCGGCAGCATGAGGAGGCCCTCTCGCGCCTCTGGGCCGACCAGGAGGTGGCCGCGGTGGAAATACCGGGCGCGGCCCGGGCGGTAGCGCGGGCCCGGGAGCTGGGCTTTGCTGTGGGCCTGGTTTCAGACATCTGGGTTCCCTACTACCAGGCTTTTTTGCGTGCCTGCCCGGATATCGCTCCCCTGGTGGATTACGCTGCTTTAAGTTTTCGCCTGGGCAGGAAAAAGCCTGCGGAAGAGCTCTACCGGGCGGCCCTGGAGGCCCTGGATGCCGACCCCCGGCGTTCTGTCATGATCGGGGACACCTATGAAAAGGATATCCTGCCGGCCATAAACCTGGGGCTGGCCACCATCTGGGTCCTTTCCCGCCCCGAGCGGGAGTACCCGGCCATGGCCCGGGTGTTATGGGGTGAGTGGCCCCGGCCGGATATCATTGTGCCGGATACGAGCCGGCTTGCCCGGGTCCTGGACGAACTTGAACAAAAGAGGAGAGGTACTTGTACATGGAAATAACCAAAGTGGTACGCCATACACCCGGGGAACTTGTGGACAAACTGCGCCGGGTTACTATGCTCACCGACCCGGACTGTTACATCTACCGGGACGTCTTCATCTCCCTGGAAAAAATTCACACCAATTACCTGGCGCCGGCCCAATCATATGTGCTCACCGGTGAACTGCAAAAGGTGCGGGAGCTTAAGTGGGAACTGGCCCGCCACGGGTGCGACCTTTTCCATCTCGACGGGTATGTCACCCTTTACCTGGCCGGTTACGACGAGCCGGTGGACCTCCTGCCGCCGGTCATTGAGGAATCGGTTGAGGCCGACGGATCGGTATTCAACATCATCTGCGACGGCATGCACCGGGTCTACCTGGCCCGCCTGGAATGGATCGTTCCCCAGGTAATCTTTATCCGGGGCGTGCCGAAGGACAAGCCCTATTACGCCTATCCCCTGCCCGGTGGCTGGTCCCAGGTGGTTTTGCGGGAGGACCTGCCGCCGGGATTCATCAAAAAGTGGCACCGCATTGCCGGGTATAAATCCCTGTACCGCAACTTTAATTCCGCCTTTTACAATGTGGGTGGTCCCCGGGGGCACTTCCGCAAAGGATGAGGGGATGGAATTTACTCCCTTATATTTCAAGGATAAGCTGCATATAGTTAATCCGCGGGGATTTGTCGTTTAATTACCAGTCCAAGGAGACAAACTATGCTCAAGGTTCTCACTGTTTTCGGCACCCGGCCGGAGGCCATCAAGATGGCCCCCCTGATCAAGGAACTGCAGAGGCACCCGGACCGGCTCCTCTGCCGGGTGGCCGTCACCGCCCAGCACAGGGAAATGCTGGATCAGGTGTTACATCTTTTTCAGATTGTTCCCGACCACGACCTGGACATCATGAGGCCCGGCCAGAGCCTCTTCGACATCACCCGCCGGGCACTGGACGGCCTGGAGCAGGTCATGGCAAGAGAAAAGCCGGACCTGGTGCTGGTGCACGGCGATACCACCACCACCTTTGTGGCTGCTCTAGCCGCCTTCTACTTTCAAATACCGGTGGGCCACGTGGAGGCGGGCCTGCGCACGGGGGATAAATATTCCCCCTTTCCCGAGGAAATCAACCGCCACCTCACGGCGGTGGTGACGGACTTGCACTTTGCTCCTACCGCCACCGCCCGGGATAACCTGCTGCGGGAAGGGGTGGCCCCGGAAAAGATCTTTGTCACGGGAAATACTGTCATCGACGCCCTGCTGGCTACGGTGGACCCCCATTACCGGTTCGGCGATGCCGGACTGGCCGGCATAGACTACCGGCGCCGGCGGGTGCTGCTGGTGACCACCCACCGTCGGGAGAACCTGGGCGAACCCATGCAGGAAATTTACCTGGCCCTGCGGGATATCGTTGCCCTTTATCCCGATGTGGAGGTAGTTTTTCCCGTGCACAAAAACCCGGCGGTGCGGGGGGTGGTGCAGGAGGTGCTGGGGGAGTTGCCCCGGGTGCACCTCATCGAGCCCCTTTCCTACCAGCCCTTCGTTAATTTGATGAACCGGTGCTACCTGGTGCTTACGGACTCGGGCGGTTTGCAGGAAGAGGCCCCGGCCCTGGGCAAGCCGGTACTGGTGCTACGCAACACCACCGAACGTCCCGAAGCCATACGGGCCGGTACCGTGCGCCTGGTGGGTACAACCCGGGAGGCGGTTTTCAACGAAACCCGGCTCCTGCTGGACGACGCAGCCCGCTACCGGCAGATGGCCGAAGCGGTGAACCCCTACGGGGACGGCCGGGCTTCCCGGCGCATCAGCCAGGCCATTCTGTACCACTTCGGCCTGAGTGACGAACCGCCGGAGCCTTTTGAGTAAATGTTCAGTAGAACCGCTCTGTTAACTACAAAGGCACGGCGTTGTCCAGAGCGAGCGATTTTGCGGAGCGCCGGTAACAGCACCCGGTGAAGCGAGGTTGCCGGCTCGGCTCTCGAGGACGCCAACGAAACCAAGCGAAAGAAATGTGGAAGAACCACATCGGGTAGAAAAAGTGAAACAGCATAAAAACAGTATCGATGGCAATCCGCAGAGAGCCAGAGCCGGCCCGAAGCGAACCGTGGTGCTGTCGGCGCGGAGCACATGAGTGAGCGGGACAACGCCGTGCCTTAAGCAGGTTGACTGAACATTTACCCTTTTGTAGCCTTTAAATAGAACGCAGGCATTTCTCACGAAAAAAGTCTTCAGGCGGTGAAGGAATCAACGAGTTTATGTAGAACAATAACTTTGTGACGGGTGTAACGCAGCCGACATTTTTTCTGACAAAAAGTGACAGGTTGCCGCACCCGCACCAGGAAAGGTGACATACCATGGGCGAGCGCCGGGTGGGGGGCCGCATCCTGTCGGCCCTGGCCCTTACCACCACCATCGGCATGGAAATGGCCATCATGGTTACCGCCGGGTTTTACACCGGCCGGTGGCTGGATCACCAGTTACATACCGGGCCCTGGCTGATGACGGCGGGCATCCTTTTGGGGGTAGCCGCGGGCATCTGGGGGGTCATCCAAACCGTGTCACGTTTTTTCAAAAATTGGGGGTAGAGCCCTGTGCCTTCCTTGCCACCCGTTCCCGAACTGGATAACCAGTTAAAGCGCACGACCCGCATCACCGGGGGGTTAATGACTCTGGTGCTCCTGGCCATTGCGGCCAACCCGGGAGATTCCCTGGCCTGGGGCCTTTTTCTCGGCCTGGCCACCGGGCTGTACAACACCATTTCCCTGGCCTTGCGGATCAAGCGCCTGGGCTCACAGGACAGGAGCGGCGCCCGCAGCTACATGCGCCAGGGTTTGATCATGCGCCTGGCGCTGGTGGCGGTAGTAGTTTTGCTGGCCGGCCGGGTAGCCCATGTAAATGTGTACTGGCTGGGGGCGGGCCTTCTGGCTGTTCCCTGTATCACCGCCGTGGACGCGGCCCTCAGGGCGGCTCGTCTGAGCCGTTCCGAAGGAGGGGTGTTTTCAAAGGTAGAAGAAAAAATTTAAAAAGGGGGAGGTGATAATTGGTGAAAAGCCTGGAACAAGTTCACGAGGAACTAAACGTATGGGGTTTCCCCCACCATCCTTGGGAATTTACCGTGGGCAACACCCATATTGTCCTGAATCCCAAGACACTGGTGATGACCTGGATCGTCATGCTGCTGGTGATCCTCTTCACCGTTTCGGCTACCCGCAATATGAATATGAAGCGGCCGGGTAAACTCCAATTGGTGGTGGAGGAGATCTTCCAGTTTTTGCGGGGCCTGGTTTACGAAAATATGGACCCCAAAAAAGGCGCGGGCCTGATGTCCCTGATCTTTACACTCTTCATCTTCCTTCTCTTCAGCAACCTCTGGGGCCTGGTTCCCACCATGATGTCGCCCACCGCAGATGTGAATACCACCGCCGGGATGGCCATAATGGTTTTCTTCCTCGTCCAATTCATGGGGATCCGCTACAAAGGGGCCGGGCATTTCAAGCACTTCCTGGAACCATTTCCCTTCTTCCTGCCGCTTACCATTGTCGAAGAACTGGCTAAACCGGTAACCCTGGCCTTCCGTCTTTACGGGAACATCTACGGCGGCGAGGTTCTCATTGCGGTTCTCCTGGGGCTTTTAGGCCTGAACACCTTTGTCTTTGGCGGGTTTATCCCTTCGGTGGTGTGGCTGGCCTTCAGTATCTTTGTAGGGTTTATCCAGGCCTTTATCTTTACCATGCTCACCATTGCCTACATTTCTCAGGTGGTTAAAGAACACGAACATTAAGTTTTTCCCATCTCTATATATAGAGACATGGCTTTAGCAAATGGGAATTTTGGGAGAAAGGAGGGGAAAGTGATGGATGTGGGAGCTGCTGCTGCCCTCGGTACCTCTTTAGCCGTAGGTCTGGCCGCTCTGGGTGCCGGTATCGGTGACGGTCTGGTTACCGGCCGCACGGTGGAGGCGATGGCCCGCCAACCCGAATTAAGAGGTAACCTGCTGACCACAATGTTCATCTCCGTGGGTCTGATCGAGGCCCTGCCCATTATCGCGGTAGTTATTGCCTTCATGCTGTTTGGTAAAATCGGTGGTTAAAGCAGGTAACGGTGGGCAAAAGGTGGCATAGCGGGTTTTGCATTACCTGCTATTGCCTCCCTTTTGTCCCCGGCAACGGGTAGTAAGGAAGGAGGGGAACCGGTGGAAGCGCTGGGAATTAATCATACCCTGCTGGCCCAGATCATTAACTTTGTCATTTTGCTCATATTCCTTCGTCTGGTTGTCTACAAGCCCATCGTCAATATTCTGGAACAACGCCAGCAATATATAGCCAATAACGTGGCCGCCGCCGAAGAAGAGCGGAAACAGGCCGAGGCGCTGCGCCAGCAATACCTGGCCGAAATGCAAAAAGCGAGGGAAGAGGCCCAGGCCATCATCCAGCAGGCCACCAAGGCCGGTGAAGAAAAGGCCCAGGAGATTGTTGAAGCAGCCAGGGCCGAGGCGCAACGGATCAAGGAGAGCGCCCTTGAGGAAATTGCCCGGGAGAAGGAGAAGGCGGTTGCAGAATTGCGCGACCAGGTGGCTTCATTGTCCATCCTGGTGGCTCAAAAGATCATCAACCAGACCATCACCCCCGAAATTCAACACAGCCTGGTCCAGGAATTCATTAAAGAAACGGGGGATCTGCCATGTTAAAGGGGGCCGTAGCGCAGCGTTATGCCCAGGCCCTTTATGACCTGGCGGAAGCGCAAGGCCTGGTGGATCAGGTGGAACAAGAGCTAAGGGCGGTAGATCAGGTCATAGCTGATTCCCGTGAATTCCAAAAGGTGCTCTATCATCCCCGCATTACTGCACAGGAAAAGAAAGATGTGCTGAAAAATATCTTCTCCGGCAAGATTTCCCCAGTTACCGAGAATTTTCTCTTTTTACTGGTAGACAGGCACCGGGAAGCCTTCTTAAGTGATATTGTGGCCCATTATTCCAGCCTGGCCGACCGGGCCCGCAATATCGTGAAAGCTGAAGTAACCAGTGCCATCGAACTTACTAAAGAAGAAAAGAAAAAACTGGGGGAAGTTTTGAACAAAATTACCCGCAAGAAAGTGCAGACCGCATACAGCGTGGACCCCGCGCTAATTGGCGGGGTGGTGGTGCGTATTGGCGACCGGGTTATCGACGGCAGCCTGCGTACCCGGCTGGCAACCTTAAGAGAGCACCTCAGGCAAATAAGTTAAGGCGATAGGGGTGAAATTAGGAGCATGAATTTGCGACCGGAAGAGATCAGTTCGATCATTCGGCAGCAGATTGAAAAATACCAGGCGCAAATTGAAATGCGCGACGTGGGTACCGTAATCCAGGTCGGCGACGGTATTGCCCGCGTCTACGGCCTGGAAGACTGCATGGCCATGGAACTGCTGGAATTTCCGGCACCCGAAGAAGGCGCTGAACCCACCCTGGGTATGGCCCTCAACCTGGAAGAGGACAACATTGGTTGTGTGTTGCTCGGTGCTTACACCCACATCAAAGAAGGGGACACCGTTAAACGTACGGGACGTATTGCCTCCGTACCCGTGGGCGATGCCCTGATCGGCCGGGTGGTCAACCCCCTGGGACGCCCCCTGGACGGCAAGGGCCCCATCAAGAGCGACAAGTTCCGTCCCATTGAGCGTATAGCCCCCGGCGTAATCACCCGTAAACCCGTGCACCAGCCCCTGCAAACCGGTTTAAAAGCCATCGACTCCATGATCCCCATCGGCAGAGGCCAGCGGGAATTGATCCTCGGCGACCGGCAAACCGGTAAGACAGCCATTGCCGTGGACGCTATCATCAACCAGAAAGGCAAGGACGTCATCTGTATCTATGTGGCCATCGGCCAGAAAGCCTCCACGGTAGCCAACGTGGTGCAGCGACTGCGGGATTTCGGCGCCATGGATTACACCATCGTGGTTTCGGCCACCGCCTCCGACCCGGCACCGCTTCTGTTCATTGCCCCCTATGCCGGCTGCGCCATGGGCGAGGAGTTTTTAGAGCAGGGCAAACACGTGCTCATTATCTACGACGACCTTTCCAAGCAAGCCGTAGCCTATCGCGAGCTTTCCCTGCTCCTGCGGCGTCCCCCCGGCCGTGAAGCCTATCCCGGTGACGTGTTCAACCTGCACTCCCGCCTGCTGGAGCGGGCCTGTAAGCTGAATGACGACCTGGGGGGCGGTTCCATAACTGCGCTACCCATCATTGAAACCCAGGCCGGTGACGTTTCGGCCTACATTCCCACCAACGTGATTTCCATTACCGACGGCCAGATTTACCTGGAACCCGACCTGTTCTATGCCGGCGTCCGCCCGGCCATCAACGTGGGCCTTTCGGTATCCCGGGTGGGTGGCGCCGCCCAGATCAAGGCCATGAAGCAAGTGGCCGGACGGCTGCGCCTGGACCTGGCCCAGTACCGCGAGCTGGCTGCCTTCGCCCAGTTCGGTTCCGACCTGGACAAGGCCACCCAGGCCCGTTTGATCCGCGGCCAGCGCATGGTGGAACTGCTCAAACAGAAGCAATACGCCCCCATGGCGGTGGAAGACCAGGTTATGGTCATTTACGCCGGTGTAAACGGCTACCTGGACGACCTGCCGGTGGATAAGGTTCTGCCTTTTGAAGAGGAGTTCTTGAACTACATGCACACAAGCCATCCGGAAGTGGGCGAAGCCATTGCCAAGACCGGTGAGCTGTCCAAGGAAACGGAAGAAAAACTGAAAGCGGCCATTATCGAATTCAAGAAGGGCTTTGTGGCCCGGACGGCCTGATCAACGCTTCCCGGTCTTCCGGTAGTAGCGACGCGAGGTGGTGAAAAAGAGTGCCAAGTTTACGGGACTTGCGGCGGCGTATTAAAAGTATCAAGAGCACCCAGCAGATCACCAAGGCCATGAAGGCGGTTTCCGCCGCCAAGATGCGCCGGGCCCAGGAGCAGGTTCTCTCGGCCAGGCCCTACGCCCGGCGGATGAAAGACGTGCTGGGGCGGGTTGCCACCGCCGCGGCCGGGGTTAAGCACCCCCTTTTGGAGGTACGGGAGCCCAGGAGGGTGGCTTATGTTCTTATCACGGCGGACAGGGGGTTGTGCGGCGGCTTTAACGCCAACCTGATCCGCAGGACCGTTCAGGAGACAAAAAACATCAACGCTGAACTGAGCCTGGTCTGCGTTGGGCGCAAAGGCCGCGACTATTTCCGCCGCCGGGGTTACAATATCGCCCAGCAGTACGTGGGCCTGGGCGAAACCATTAAATTGAGCCACGCCCAGGAGGTTGCCCGCTACGTTATGGATAAATATGCGGCGGGGGAATTTGATGCCGTCTACCTCATCTACAGCGAATTTGTCAACGTGCTGGTGCAGCGGCCCAAGGTGGTCAAACTTCTCCCCGTGGAACCTCCCGAGGGGCAGGAAAACGGCGAAGGAAAGCCCGGCAGGGTGGAGTATATCTTTGAGCCCTCGGCAGAAAGCGTATTGTCCGAGCTGTTGCCCATGTACGTGGAGAACATGGTCTTTCACGGCCTTCTAGAATCAAAGGCCAGCGAGCACAGCGCCCGCATGACCGCCATGGACAACGCCACCAAGAACGCTGGCGATATGATCGACAGGCTGACCCTGTCCATGAACCGGGCCCGCCAGGCCGCCATTACCAAGGAAATTTCCGAAATTGTCGGCGGAGCGGCGGCCCTGGAATAAACGTTACCGTTCCCCTGGCTAACACAAGCTTCGCGCGAAGGAGGTACGGAGTAGCTGATGAATGTTGGTCATGTAGTGCAGGTCATTGGCGTGGTGGTGGACGTCCGCTTCCCACCGGGCCAGGTGCCTGATATCTATAATGCCCTGAAGATCCGCCGCGAAGGGCAGGAGGACCTGACCCTGGAGGTGGCGCAGCACCTGGGCAACAACATCGTGCGCACTGTGGCCATGTCCTCCACCGACGGTCTGGTGCGGGGCATGGAAGTGATTGATACCGGCAAGCCGATCACCGTTCCCGTGGGGCGGGCCGTCCTGGGCCGCCTGGTGGACGTGCTGGGCGAGCCCATTGACGGCAAAGGCCCCATTAAGAGCGACTTCTATTATCCCATTCACCGGCCGGCACCGCCCCTGGCCGAGCAGTCCACCCGGGCCGAGCAGCTGGAGACCGGCCTGAAGGTGGTCGACCTGCTGGTGCCCTTCCTGAAGGGCGGCAAGATCGCCATGTTCGGGGGCGCCGGCGTGGGCAAGACGGTTATCGTGATGGAGCTGATCAACAACATTGCCAAGCAGCACGGCGGTATCTCCGTGTTTGCCGGCGTGGGTGAGCGCACCCGCGAGGGCAACGATCTCTACCGGGAGATGACCGAGGCGGGCGTGCTTGACAAGACCATCATGGTGTTCGGCCAGATGAACGAACCGCCGGGGTGCCGCCTCCGGGTAGGCTTGACCGGGCTGTGCATGGCCGAGTACTTCCGGGATGAAGAAGGGGCCGACGTGCTCCTGTTTATCGACAACATCTTCCGTTTCACCCAGGCCGGTTCCGAGGTTTCCGCCCTCCTGGGCCGGATGCCTTCGGCCGTGGGTTACCAGCCCACCCTGGCCACGGAAATGGGCCAGCTGCAGGAGCGGATTACTTCCACCATGAAGGGTTCGGTTACTTCAGTGCAGGCCGTGTACGTGCCCGCCGACGACCTGACCGACCCGGCGCCGGCGACCACCTTTGCCCACCTGGACGCCACCGTGGTGCTGTCCCGGCAAATTGCCGAGCTGGGTATTTACCCGGCGGTGGACCCCCTGGATTCCACCTCCCGCATCCTCGACCCCAACGTGGTGGGCCAGGAGCACTACGAGGTGGCCCGGGGCGTGCAAAAGGTTCTGCAGCGCTACAAGGAGCTGCAAGATATCATCGCCATCCTGGGTATGGAAGAACTATCCGACGAGGACAAACTGATCGTGGCCCGGGCCCGGAAGCTGCAGCGCTTCCTGTCCCAGCCCTTCCACGTGGCCGAGCAGTTCACCGGCCGGCCGGGCGTGTACGTGCCGCTCAAGGAAACCATCCGCGGGTTCAAGGAGATCCTGGAGGGCAAGCACGACGACCTGCCGGAAGAAGCCTTCTACATGGTGGGTACTATCGACGACGCGGTGGCCAAGGCGAAAAGCTTAGCAGAGGGAAGTGCGTAAAATGGCGGAAAAAACCCAACGCCTGGAAATTGTCACTCCCGAGCGCAAGGTTTACAGCGGCGATGTCCGCTTTGTGGTGGTGCCGGGCGTGGAAGGCGAACTGGGCTTCCTGCCGGATCACGCTCCCCTGGTCAGCGCCTTAAAAATCGGCGTGATGAAGGTCCAGGAGGATGGCAGGACCTTCAAGGTGGCGATAAGCGGGGGATTTGTGGAGGTGCGGAACAGCCGGGTCACCGTTCTGGCCCGCACCGCAGAGCGGGACAACGAAATCGACCGGGAGCGGGCCGAAGCGGCCAAAGCCAGGGCCGAACAACGGCTGGCTGCCAGAACGCCGGACATTGACGTGGTCAGGGCCGAGCTGGCCTTGAAGCGAGCCCTGGCCCGGTTGAAGGCGATATCGTAATTGAGGAGTAGATTAAGGTGGCAGTTAGTTCTGCCACCTTTTAGTTTTTGCTCGCCTGTATGAACAGGAAACTTTTGGGCAACAATGTGGGATAAGTACGGCCCGGACCCTGAAGGCATGTCCGCCGCGCCCGGAGCATATAAATTTCAACAGGTGGACAGGGGAGGTGGAGATGGTGCGCAGGCTGCTGCTGGGCTTGATCTGTATTATGCTGTCCCTCACCATGGGTCTGCCCGTGCTGGTGAACTACCTTTCGCCTGTCCGGATTCAGGAAAGGGAAACCCGGGTACGCCTTTACGTCCACAGCACCGGACGGATCGAGGAAATCCCCCTGGAAGAATACGTCACCGGGGTGGTGGCCGCCGAAATGCCGGCGGCCTTCCCCGTGGAGGCCTTGAAGGCCCAGGCGGTGGCAGCCCGCACCTATATCGTGCGCCGGCTGAACGCCGGCGGGGTAATAAATAACGACCACCCCGGGGCCGACGTATGCGATGACCATACCCACGGGCAGGCCTGGATTTCCCGGGAGGAGATGCGCCGGCGGTGGGGCACCCTCCGTTATTACGAGTACTACTACAAGATTAAAAAGGCGGTCGATGAAACCCGGGGCATGGTTTTAACTTACAATGGACAGTTGATAGAAGCCGCTTACCATGCCTCCTGCGGCGGACGTGGCACGGAGAGTGCCTCCGCAGTGTGGGCGGCGGACCTGCCCTACCTGGTGGGTGTGCCCTGCCCCCACGACGCCGATCCGGAACCCGTGCGCACAGTGAGTCTCCCCGTGACCCAGGTGGACCGGGCCCTGGGAGTGAGCGTGGAAGCCGTGCCTGTTGCCGCCGCTGGCCGTACCGGTGGGGTAAAAAGCCTCCTGGAGGTCCTGGAACGGACTCCCGCGGGCCGGCCCAAAACCGTACGCATTGGGGAAAAGAAGATGGCGGCTACGCTGGTGCGGGACCGCCTGGGCCTGCGTTCCACCGATTTTACCATGACCTTGAAGGGTGATCGTGTGGAGATTACCACCCGGGGCTACGGTCATGCCGTGGGTATGTGCCAGTACGGAGCAAAGGGTCTGGCCGAGCACGGTTACACTTTTGACCGCATCCTGAAACATTACTACACCGGGGTGGAGATCACCCGAATAAATTGATCACCAAATGGTCACAATACTCCTAAAAGCTTTTACAAGCTTGTCGGGAGTGATTAAATTGTGGCCCTTTGGCAAACGCCTTTCCGAACAGGATCCGGTGGAAAAATACCGCCGTTGGCTGCGCCGGTGGCTGCTGGGCAACTGGCTGCGCTATGCGGTGGTAAGCACCGTTGTTGTTACTTTGGTGATGATTTTGATCTGGGCTATGCTAAACACCTGGCAGCCCACAGGTTCGGTTCCCGTACCGGCTCCGGGTAAGGACCGGGGGGTGCAGTTGATGCACTCCCGGCCTGCAAAAGCAACCCAGCCAGCTGACGGAAAAACATTGGCCGGGGATGACAGCGGCCGGTTTGAGATTTACGCCCCGGTGGACGGCCAGATCGTTCAGGCATACGGGTGGGGCTATTCCGAAGTCTACGGTGACTTTCGATTCAACCAATCGGTTGCCTTTGGAGCTGGTGCCGGTGCCCTGGTAACAGCGGCGGCTCCCGGAACGGTCAGGGCGGTGGAGCCGGGGGCGGCCGTCGGGCAGTTTGGCGAAAAAATTGAAGAAACTTCAAGAACTTCGAGCAACCAGGTTCCCCTGAACTATAAAGTCACCATAGATCACGGTTACGGCTGGCAGACCGTCTACAGGGGGTTGGGGGAAGTGCAGGTGAAGGCTGGGCAGCACCTGAGCGCCCGGGCACCCCTGGGCACCCTGCCCCGGTCGGAGAAAGTGCTGGAATTTACCCTGCTTAAAGACGGCGCTGCCCGGGACCCAGCCGGGTACCTGGTGGAAAACATTCACCGGTGGCAATCCGGGTATTAGTTTAGGCCCGCGATGTTTTGGCAATTTTCCCGCTCCCGGCGCATATATATTCTATCAGGTACCATGCCGGGGAGGTAGGGCAATGCAGGAATACATCCAGAAAAGGGTACTGGACATTTGCGCCTATATCCTGGAGACCAGGGCCACCGTGCGCCAGGCGGCGCAGGTGTTTCAGGTGAGCAAGAGCACTGTGCACAAGGATATGACCGAACGGCTGCCTTCTTTGAATAAAAAGCTGGCCCGGGAAGTAAGGGCCATCCTGGAGCAGAATAAAGCCGAGCGGCATTTAAGGGGAGGGGAAGCAACGCGGAAAAAGTACAAGGAAGCGTAGAAAATTTTAAAGCCGGGCTAGAGGAATTTGGCTGATAATGTAGAAACCTACCAATCATGCCTTTCGGAAATAATGACCCTATCCCCGGCCCGTACTGCAAGGGGACAGGCCGGGCGGGCCCTAATTAACCGGTTACGTGGTTGAAGTAGGAAAGGAGACCATCCCAATGCTCGGCTTGAATAACGACATCGGTATAGATCTGGGTACTGCAAATGTGCTGGTTTATGTAAAGGGAAAGGGCATTGTCCTGCGGGAACCTTCTGTGGTGGCTATAAACAAAGAAAATGCCCGGGTCATCGCGGTGGGTTCCGAGGCCAGGCGCATGCTAGGCCGCACCCCCGGCAACATTGTGGCCATGCGACCTTTGCGGGACGGCGTCATTGCCGACTATGACGTGACGGAAAAAATGCTGCGCTACTTTCTCAGCCGGGCCGGCGGAAAAAAAGGCCTTTTCCGCCCCCGGGTAATGGTCTGTATCCCCTCCGGCGTGACCAGTGTGGAAGAACGGGCCGTGCGCCAGGCGGCCATCCAGGCCGGTGCCCGGCAGGCCTACGTTATCGAGGAGCCGCTGGCGGCGGCCCTGGGGGCCGGGCTGGACATTTCAGAACCTACCGGGACCATGGTGGTGGATATCGGCGGCGGCACCACCGATGTGGCCGTCCTCTCGCTGGGCGGGGTGGTATGCAGCCGGTCCCTGCGGCTGGGTGGAGACAGGTTCGACGAGGCCATCGTGCGCTACGTGCGCCGGGTGTTCAACCTGGCCATTGGGGAGCGCAGCGGCGAGGAGATCAAGATCAATGTCGGCAGTGCCGACCCGGCGAATGCACCCCGGCGGGAAATGGAAGTCCGCGGGCGGGATCTGATATCCGGCCTGCCCCGGGCGGTGGTCATCAACACCCACCAGGTTCACGAGGCCATTTCCGAAAGCCTGGAGGCGGTGGTGGGGGCGGTTAAGGAAGTGCTGGAGCACACTCCACCGGAACTGGCCGCTGATATAGTGGACAAGGGCATCGTCCTCACGGGGGGCGGGGCGCTGCTGCACGGCATCGATACCCTGTTGAGCCGGGAGACGGGCGTCCCGGTACATATAGCTGAAGACCCCCTCTCCTGCGTGGCTCTGGGAACGGGCCGGGCGCTCTCCATGCTAAACGTTCTCAAAGCCAACTCTCAACGCAAAAAGCGGCTATTGAGCATGAAGAAGATAGGTTAGGCGGGCAATCGCAGGGTGAACCTCCCTCGGGACAAGCCCGGGGGCTTCGTCCCCCCAGCACTCAACACCCAAATTAAGTTCTCACTTAGAAGTCAAGTGTTGCGATGGGTGTTGAGTGCTGGGTCATGTCGTCGGAAAGCCGCCCGCAAAACCGCAGGTCTTACGCTTTCCTTGTGAGCTACATGGCCGCGTCACCGCAACCAGGCCCGGTCCATAGGCGTCTACTACTTCGCCATGCGGCTACGTAGATACGTGCTTACTTCAAAGCACCAATCTCTTTCGGGAATCAGTTTTACGCAGCGGCCCATTGACCCGCTGCAACCCCATACCGATTGTCAAAGAGCACAGGTATATTATACCATGGGAATATATGTTTGGGAAGTATTTGTCGCCCTAACGGGCGACGCCCCTTTCATCCTACCCCACAAGGAGGTAGGTTTTCAGGGGCGGATTTTTATAAACGGCTGCCGGAAGGAGGGATCGCCGTGAGCCTGCCCGTACCTCCGGCGGGGGAGATAATCCTCACTTACGATGATTACCTGCAGCTGCCCGACGACGGGAAACGCTACGAGATCCTGGAAGGGGTGCTGCATGTGACGCCCTCGCCCACCACCCGCCACCAGCGGGTCTCCCGCAACCTGCATTTCATTTTACATGCCCATGTTACGGAAAATAACCTGGGAGAGGTTTTTTTCGCCCCGCTGGACGTGGTTTTCAGCAACATCAGCGTTACCCAACCCGATCTCCTTTATGTTTCCAGGGAAAGGCAAAATGTGATCACTGAAAAAAATATTACCGGCGCCCCCGATCTGGTAGGGGAGATTCTCTCCCCATCCGCATCAGGCGTTGATCAGGTTACGAAAGCCCAGGTCTACGCGCGCTACGGCGTACCCTACTACTGGGTGGTGGACCCGGAGGGAAAAACGGTAGACGAATTTCGCCTGAAGCGGGGAATTTACATGCCGGTGCGCCGCTGGGAGCAAAACGCTCAATTTACCCCGGAGCTGTTTCCCGGCCTGGTGGTGGAACTGGAGAAGGTCTGGGCGTGAAAAGGCCGTCATATTCCACGGAAAATGACGGCCTATGTTTTCAAAATATCCTGCAATAATTCAGACGCCCTTACTATTTTTATTCCAGCATACTCTCCTAACTGTAAGAGATGCTTGTCACCGGTGACAATATAACTGGCCCTTCCGGCTATAGCGCATTCGAGAACCATGTTATCGTCCGAATCCGCTGTAATAATATCCACCTTTTGTACCGGCCGGACAAAGACAATTACCGGCAATAACCTACCGATAAACCCGTCAATTTCCTCATCCTTAAAACCAAACTTGGGATATTGGGTTACACGGTAAAACTCGCTTAAAATCTGCGCGGAAAGGCAGAGCTCCAATTTTGACTCCAACACCATCTCGACAACGGCGGCCTCTGCACCCTTCCAGCCCAGGGCTGAAATGAGGACATTGGTATCCACCGTTATCCTCATTCTGTGACGCCTCGCGCCCATTTGATGGCCGCCTCGACATCATCGGGGGTTATACCTTCCCTTTTGAACCTTTCCCTGATCGGTCTGGCAAAATCATCGAAATCATTGGGCGGCACCATTTTCTTTATTTCCACGCGGGAGCCCTTCTTCTCAAAAAGAATGTAGTCCCCTTTTTTGATGTTCAGGAATTTCCTCAACTCCAGGGGAAGGGTTACCTGTCCTTTTGTGGTTATCCGGGCGATGTAAAGCTCGCTCATAATAATCATCCCCTTGGTAATACATTCTTGCTTGTAGGATATCATGACCTTTCTTATCAATCAAGAACCAATGTGTAAAAATTTTTTGCTCCCAACCCTTCCCGGTGAAACTTTTTACCCCAAAAAAACGTCTTAATGGTGGAAGCCAGAAGAAGGGGGAAGGGTGGTTGATAGTTAAAAAACTTAAGTATTTTATCTTACCGGCAGGAAAGTCCATTTTCTGTGTCGAACTATCATTTCAGCCAGGAACAGGAAATGAGCCCTGTTCTTTTTAAGGAGACCGGATTATGCGTAAATGGTTTCAGCGCTACCGTTTGCCGGCGGTTTTGCTTTTTCTGGCAGCGGGAATTGGTTTGCTTTTTGCCTGTGCCCTGCCGGGTCTGGAAAAGGCCAAAAACCGGGCTGATGCCGGAGCGCCTGGTACCCCTCCCGGCGGCAGGGATAAACAGGTCATCGACGCCGGCCCGGATGACCGGGGCCTGTATTCTCTAAACCTTTCCCGGCACCTGCAGCCGGCTGAGCTGGAGCATCTGCGCCGGCTGGCCGAAGTGGGCGATTACACCGGCGGGGAAACGCTTATCGTGCGCTGTTCCGCAAAACTGGTCAAGGACCTGGTGCCACTGGGCTTTATTAAGGAAGTAAAACCCTACGCACCGGAGGAAAAGTTGAAGACCCTGGTAGAGGCCGGTTTGTACGCTAAGGAAAAGGAATCTGTAGAACACTTAGCCAGAGATGCGGCGAAACCGCCAGGGGGTGCTCCCGCACCGAACGACGGTGCTTCCGGGGATGACGGGATTACCGTCAACCTGGTGGTCTTTCACTCCCGGGACAAGGATGATCTGGCCGTGTTGGTGAAAGCCAGCGGGGGAGAAGTGTTGCGGGGGCTGGATGAAGAGGGAGTCGTGCTGCGGGCGCGCCTGCCCCGAAAGGAACTGCCTGAGCTGGCCTCCTCGCCCCTGGTGCTGCGCATCGAACCGTACGCCGACCCGCGTTTCTTAAACGACCGGGCGGCGGGTATAGTGGGTGCGACCCCCCTGCAGGCCCCGGGGTTTGTCGCTCCCGGCGGTTTAAACGGCGCCGGGCAGGTGGTGGCCCTGGCCGACAGCGGCCTGGGAAACGGGGACCTGGAGAACCTGCACCCCGACTTAAAAGATACACCGGGGCAAAAACCAAAGGTAATCATGCTCAAGTCCTGGTCCGGCCGTGTTAAGGCCGATGACCCGGTGGGGCACGGCACCCACATGGCGGCCACCATATCGGGAACCGGTGCCGCTTCCGGGGGGCAGTTTGCCGGCCTGGCCCCGGGGGCCAGCCTTTATTTTCAGGGCATCCTCAATAAAGAGGGGAGGATCGACCCCCCGGCGGACCTGACGGCCCTGTTCCGCCCGGCCTACGCGGCGGCCGCCCGCATTCACGTGGACGGCTGGGGCATTCCCGTGAATGCCTACCTGAGCAGTGCCGCCCAGACCGACGCCTTTGTGCGGCAAAACCCGGACTTTCTGGTCATCTTCGGTGCGGGCAACTCCGGGCCCGGTGCCGGGACCCTCACCGCCGAAGCCAACAGTAAAAACGCCCTGGTGGTGGGGGCAAGCGAAAGTGTGCGTCCTGCCTTCGGGCCAGCCAGCGACAACGCGGGGGAAGTGGCCTCCTTTTCCAGCCGTGGGCCGGCCAAAGACGGGCGTATTCGCCCCGACCTGGTGGCGCCGGGGACTGGTATTGTTTCGGCCCGTTCCCCCCTGGTAAAGGGGAATTTCCCGGCCAACCCGCAGTACACCCGTCTACAGGGAACCAGCATGGCCGCAGCCGTCACCGGCGGGGCGGCCGCCCTTTTGCGGCAGTACTTCCAGCAGGAGGGATTAAAAGCGCCTTCGGCGGCCCTGCTCAAAGCGGCCCTGATCAACGGAGCCGCCCCTATGGACGCGGAAGGGGCGGGGTTCGGCCGCCTGGATCTAACCGCCACGGTGCTGGGGCTCGCGGAAAAGACCTTCCTTTACGCCGATGAATCCGCTCCCCTGGCCGCTGGGGAAAGTAAGACCTACCGCTTCACGGTGGAAGATACCTCCCGCCCCTTCAAGGCCACCCTGGCCTGGACCGACCCTCCCGCCGAGCCGGGAGCGGACCGGGCGCTGGTCAACGACCTGGACCTGGTGGTGGTCGGCCCGGACGGCAGGGAATACCTGGGTAACGATAAGGGCGGGGGCGGGCGGGACGACCACAATAATGTGGAACAGGTGTTGATACCACACCCCGCCAGGGGTACGTATACGGTTATCGTGCGGGGCACGGACGTGCGCCGGGGCGCTAAACCCGCCTCACCGCCCGGGCAGGATTTCGCCCTGGTTTATGGCCAGCCTCTGGGTAAAAAAGTTATTGCCGCTGCGGATGAAAAAAGCCGCCAGGTGCGTTTCACCGACGGCGTCACGGCTTCCTTCCCCGGGCAGGGGCGCATTGCCCTGGGCGGCAAAACCCCGCCCTGGACTATAGACCACGCCCTGCCCGGAGCGGAGGCCTATGTGGATGAAGGGAACCGCATTCTTTACATAGTGGGCAGCGTCTGGCGGCAAAACGCGGTGGAACTGCTGCCCCTGGCGGCGGGCACCCTGCTCCAGGAAGCCAGCTCCCGGGTGCGGGAAGGGGGCTTTTACCTGGACCGGCGGGCGGAAAGCCCCCTGTGGGTCAACGACAGCCCGGCCGGTGTGCGGGATATTCCTCCCGGTGTGCGGCTGTGGGCTTCCATAAATCCCACCACCCAGATGGCCTGGCGGGCCTGGGTTTGGTTCCGGGAAGAGGAGGGAATTATTGACCGGGTGGATCTGGAGCACGGGCAAGTTTACCTGCTGGGGCAGCAGCAACCCTACCGGTTGGCCGCCGGCGCCAGCTGCGCCTTTGACGACCAGCTGGCAGCCGCCAGCCCGGAGGATTTGCCCTACGGTTACCCGGTAACCGGGGACCCGTCTCAACTGGCCCCGGGGATGAAAGTAAGGCTGATGCTTTCCCCGGGCCAGGACGAAGTGGTCTACCTGGCGGTACAGCGCACCCTGGCCGTGGGCACGGTGGAGGAGATGGATCCCGGCCGGAGCTGGTTGAAGCTGCAGGGGGCGGGGCGTTACCGGCTCATGCCCGGCCTTCCGGCAACCCTGGACGGGAAGTCCGCCTCCCCCGGTGATATCGCCCCGGGAGACCATGTTTGCCTGCTTTTGGCGGGCGACCAGGCCATATCCATAGACGCCCACCGGCAGGTGATCTACGGGCAGGTGATCTTTTATAAGGAAGAAAGCAAGTCCCTTCTTCTAGTGGACAGCCGGAATAAAATGCACTCCCTGACCATTACCCCCGACACCCTCTTTTTCCGATGGGGCCGGCCCAATGAGCCTTCCACATTGCTGCCCGGAGAATGGGTACGCATAACTCTGGCCAAAGGTATGAGCGGCGCCCTGCGGGTGGATGTGGCCGAAGTGGCCTCCAGCGGCAGCGCCCGGCTGGACGGGCTGGACCCGGTCCGCGGAACGATTAATTTTTCCGGGGACCGGGAAGGGCGCCTTTCCTCGCGTACCCTGATCACCAAAAACGGCTTTCCCGTGGGCGCGGATGACCTCCTGCCCGGGGAAGAGGTGGAATTCACCATTCTGTCCGGCCTCCAGGGGAAAACGGGGGTGGTGGCGGCCATCAAGGCCCATTCCCGGAGCGGGGTGCCTGCTCCCTCCCTGCAGGCCACCTGCCGGCCGGCAGGTAATGGTTTTATAATAAAAGGCAAAACCTCGGCCACAAAGATTTATCTATATACGCAGGAGGGTGATTGCCTGCCGGTAACGCTCGCCCGGGGCTACTTTGAAATCAATCTGCCCCGGAATACCGGCGATATCCTGCAGCTGGTGGCGGTTGACTCGCGAAGCGGGGGTGTAACGGGTGAATACCTGACCGTACCCCTGGAGGCCCTGTTCAGCGACCTGCAGGGCCACTGGGCCGGGAAGGAAATCGGGGAACTGGCTCAACTGGGCCTGGCCGGCGGTTATCCCGGCGGAAAGTTTTGTCCGGAAAAAGCGGCCACCCGGGCGGAGTTCACCCTGATGCTGGTGCGGGTGCTGGGGTGGGGCGGCAGCAGCGGCAGGGGGCCGGCGGCTCCGGACTCCGGCGGCGACGTTCCCGGAAAAGGCCAGGATTCCGGCGCCCGGGAGGGGTCCGGGGTTTCCATACCCTCCGACCTGCCGTCCTGGGCCGAAAAAGGAATCCGGGAGGCCCTCCTCCGGGGCATCGTTTCCGGATACCCGGACGGAACCTTCAAGCCTGATCACCCGGTGAGCCGGGTGGAAGCGGCGGCCATCCTGGCCCGGGTGCTGCAGGTGACCGGCCTGGCAATGTCGGATGCCGGTGACGGTGTGCAGCCCCGGCAGCCGGCCGCTTCGGGCGGTCAGGCTATAGCAGGGACAGGCTCTTCATCCCCTTACCGGGACTGGAACGCCGTCCCGGGCTGGGCGCGCCCTTCCGTAACCCTGGTGACGGAAGCGCGGCTGATGGTTGGGTATCCCGGCGGGCGCTTCGGCCCGGCCCAACCACTCACCCGCGCCCAGGCGGCGGTCATTGCCTGGCGTTTGCGTGCACTGATAACTGCCTCCGGCTGAGGCTTTTCTTTTTTTTGTTCCAATGTTAAAATTCGTAAAAGGGAAAGTTTGCTCAAAAGGAGTGTACCATGGACGCAATGGCACAAACGCCGGGTTAAAAGGGGTGATAAGAATGGAAGGCTTAACCATCTTGACGGACCGCCGTTACACCTATGAGGATTACCTGAAGCTGGATGATGGCCGTGATTACGAAGTTGTCGGGGGGAAACTGGTTATGGTACCCAGGCCCAGACCGCGTCACCAGAAAATTGTCTCCCGCCTGGTTACTGTGCTGGAGGGTTACTTGCGGCAAAATCGTGCAGGGGAACTGTATTTGGACGTTGACGTGCTTTTCGGTGACCAGGTGGTTTCCCCCGACCTGGTGGTTATTTTAAAAGACCGGCTTTCCATTGTCCAGGAAACCAATATCAGCGGCGCCCCGGACCTGGTGGTGGAAGTTCTATCGCCCTCCACGGCCAAATACGACCGCAAGGAAAAAAGCCAGCTTTATTACGCCGGCGGTGTGCAGGAATACTGGCTGGTGGACCCGTCCCTGCAGCTTGTGGAAGTGTTTGTGCGGGGGGAGAAGGATTGGAACCGCAGCGGGATTTACGACGAAGGGGAAACGCTGGTTTCCCCCTTGCTGCCCGGGCTGGAAATTGAACTGAAAAGTATTTTCATGGAATAATTCTCGCAAGCCGGGGGTTTAAAGATTAGATGCCAACAGTTTCAAAACCGTACTGCTTGAAATGCCGGTCAAAAGTTTTCTGTCAGGTAGTAGTCATGTTTTTCGGCCAGGTCTACCGGTCCCTTACCCTTACCAATCAGTTTAAAAATAGCATCCCTGGCAGATGCCTGTTTGAATGGTGTAAACTTGCGCATGATAATTTCGTCACCGTTGATATAAACGGCCAGGTGATCACCTTCCTTTATACCTATTAATTTTCTGGCCCGAACAGGAATTGTCATCTGTCCCTTTGAAGTTACCTTGACCACTTCAAAATATTCGGACATGGAAGCACTCCTTTCATGGTAAGATTTCCTTACATATATTTTAAACTTCTCCAGCTTTGAAAGTCAACAAAAAGCCGGGCTCAACATTAAGCTGAACCCGGTTTAAAATTCAATGACTACTCCTGCAGCCATACCACCACTACCTGCTGGCCGGCTTCCTGATCCCACGCGGCCAGCTGCTGTTCGAGGGACTTGATCTCCCGGTCCAGGGCGGCGATATCGGCTTCTTCGGTCATTTGGTTGCGTTTGGCTATGAGGGCCTGGTAGCGGTCCAGGGCGGAGGCGAACTGCTGGGAAATGTCCTGGCTCTGCTGCTGCCGGTCCACCACCCGCCCCAGGCCGGAGGCCGTGGCGGTGAAGGACGTGGCCCGCTCCACCGGAACCACAAAGCGCATGATTTCCACCGTATGCCCATCCACCCGCTGCTGGCCGTAGCTCTGGTAGCTGCTACCTCCCGCTGCAGCCAGCAGTGTCTTTTTCGCCGCCTGCAGGTCGGCCACCTGCACTTTTAACAGCGTGCTCTCAATGGTGCGGGCCTGGTTCAGGAATTCACGTGGTTCAATGGCGCCACCGCTGCCACCCCTGTTGCTTCCAGATTGCCCGGTGTTTGCCGCTATGGCGACGCCCTGTTTGTTGTCACTTTGCCGGGGCTGTTCAGGCCGGCTCTTTTGTACTCCCCCGTTTACAGCCTGGCCGGGAGCGGCCGGCTCATTGGAACGGTCGCTTTCCTTATTTGCCTTATCGACCCTGTCGCGGGGTCCGGCGGGCGCGTTTTCCTGCCCACCGGGGGCCTGGGTTTCCCGGGTCCCGTTGTTTAAACTTGCCGGCACATCCTGACCCGGCTTATCCGTGTTTACTATTGTGCTACCGTTGCCCGGGGTCTGTTCGATTTGTCCGGAGTTATCCAACACCACGGGCGAACCGTTCATCCCCGCCGGGGACCACCAGTAGCGGGCGGCAAAGCTGGCGGAACCCGCCAGCAATATGACCACGGCGGCCGCTGCCGCCACGCCCCTGCGCCAGGCGCCTGACAGCCCCTGCCACCAGCGTCCGGGCGCCCATATCCGCGCGGTATGGACTTTTTTTCGTCCGAAATCGCCCGTCTGAGCGGCAGGAAGAATCTCCGCTCCGGGCATTCCACCGGCGGCTGCCGGTTTTGCCGCTTTATGAACGTGCCGTACAGGCACTTCCGGCCCGGCAGAGCCTTCGTTCGCGCTATAAACCTCCCGGGCAGATAAGGATTCCTTCAGCCGGGACATTACCTGCGCACTGAACCCTTCCGGCGGTGCCACCTGCTTGGACAGGCCCTTCAACGCCCGAGTTATGGACTGCCATTCGGCCAGTTCTCCGGCGCAGGCCGGGCACTCCTGCACGTGTTCCTGGAGCCGGCGGGCTTCTTCTTTTACCAGTTCCCCGTCCAGCCAGGAGTAAAAAAGTTGTCTCGCTTCCCGGCATTTCATGGTGTTTCACCTTCTTGTCGCGCATCCACATGCCCCGGAAGGGCAACTCACCTGGTCCGGCCTGCGCCGGCCCCTTCCTTTAAGACTACCGCCGCCCCGGGCCTGTTTTTCCCACCGGATACATCTTCGGCGGTCAGGGCTAATACTTTTTTCTTTAAGGCGTCCCGCGCCCGGTTCAGCCGGGACTTTACCGTTCCCAGGGAAAGACCGAGCATCCGGGCTATTTCGTCATAGCTGTAGCCTTCCACTTCGCGCAGGATGAGCACGGCCCGCTGTTCGTCAGACAGTTCCTTCAAGGCCCGGCCCACTAGGCCCCGGAATTCCTTTTCCTCCAGTTCCTCCTCCGGGTTGCCGGTAGCGGCCGCTACCTCCCGCGTAACCTCTCCGTCATCGGTATGTACCGGCTCGTCCAGTGAAATGAGGTTCATATTGCCGCGCCGCCGTTTCATGTTCAACCAGAGGTTGACGGCAATGCGGTGCAACCAGGTGCCGAAATCCGCCTCAAAACGGAAGCTGCCAAGTGAGCGGAATGCCCGGATAAAAACCTCCTGGGCCAGATCCTGGGCATCGGCATGATTGCCGGTTAACTGGTAGCTCAGGCTGTATACCCTTTGCTGGTACATCTGCACCAGCTGCTCGAAAGCTACCAGGTTTTGTTCCCGGGAACGCTGTATCAGGTGTTTGACGGCATCCAAGGGGAAGCCACTCCTGCCAGATGCCCCAAACCTCGTCTTACCTGTTAGACACCTTTTTACGGACAAAAGTTCCGGCCCGCAAAGGGTTGGGGCAAAAAATTTTTCATTAATTCCTGTACGCAATGCCGGATTATTTTTAGAGGTAATTCTCCCGCCATTGATTAGCGGAATGTTGCAGGAAATTACCTCCAAACCGGGCACCATACGGTTTTATTTCATATATAATACCATGTTCCCTCCCGCCGGGCAATTGGTTAACCATTGAAACAATAAATATGATTAATTCCTGCATTTCTCGCCTGTAACCTTCCGGTTTCCAGTTACCGCGCATCAAGAAAAATATCCGGATTAGTAACGGAGGAAAATCATAGAAACAATCGAAATATATCTTCCAGCAAACGATTTTGGGGGAAGGAGATGAATGTGTTGAAGTTTCGCAAGGTCGTGGCCATCATCTTGACCGCCGTGCTGCTGGCGGCTGTGGTAGCAGGGCCGGCGTCCGCGCGACCTCTGCCCTTGTTGTCCGGTGTGAAGGGCGGCAAGGAGGCGGTCCCGGCGCCCTATGTGCCCGGTGAGGTGATCGTCAAGTTCAAGCCAGGGGTTAAGACGTCAGAAGCCAAAAGCCGGCTGTTTGCCGCCCACCGGGGCCTGGGCCTGGCGGATAAAAAAACCCTGCCAAATGGGGTTTCACTTTTTCAAACAAATGAGGACATACAAGAGGCTATAGAGGTCCTGAAAAAAGACCCCCGGGTGGAATATGTGCAGCCGAACTATATCTACCGCGTTTGTGAGGTAAACGTTAACGACCCTCTCTACAACTTGCAATGGGGCCTGGTGGATGAAGTCTATGGCACAAAGGCTCCCCGGGTATGGAATGATGCAACAGGAGAGGGCATCATTGTGGCCGTCATCGACACCGGGGTTGACTATAACCATCCTGATTTGAAGGATAACATCTGGCGCAATACCGGGGAAGAGGCTGATAACGGCATGGACGACGACGGCAACGGTTACGTTGATGATACGGTAGGATATGATTTCATTGGCAGTGACTATCTAAATTCCAAGCCAGATAACGATCCCATGGATCATTTCGGCCACGGCACCCATGTGGCCGGGATCATCGCTGCCGTGGCCGGCAATGGCCGGGGCGTTGCCGGAGTGGCTCCCGGGGTGAAAATCATGGCCCTCAAGGCGGCGGATGACAGCGGCGTTCTTACCACCGGGGCCATTGTGGCGGCTATCGACTATGCCGCAAAAAATGGGGCAAATGTGGTGAACATGAGCTTTGAGACCCCGCAATTTGACCAGTCCATGTACAATGCCATCAAAAATCACCCGGACATACTTTTTGTTGCTGCTGCCGGAAACGAAGGGCGGGATAACGATGCCAACCCGCATTATCCCGCCGGCTTCTCTATGGATAACGTGATAGACGGCGTTACATATCCGGCTCTGCCCAACATCATCAGCGTGGCGGCTCTGGCGGATCCGTCCGGTTCCAATAGGGGAGGCCTGGCTTACTTCTCGAACTACGGGTTAAAGTCCGTAGCTTTAGCCGCGCCGGGAGAGGGCATCTTGAGCACCGTGCCCACCTTTGGTGACGCCGGAGTGGCCCTGGCGGTTTACGACGCCGTCTATGGGGGCAGGGCGGTGCTGTGGGGTTTCGGCGCGGAGGCACTGAGTACAGCCGGTGCGGTTTATGACAGTGTGGTGCGGGCTGTATACAACTTCCTGGACATAACCCCTGAGGAAACAATGGACAGGCCCCTGCTGGTGGTGGACGACGACCAGTCGGGTGAAGAAATAGATACACCATACGGGTCTTTAACTCTGCCCGATGTAAGTAACTTGTATCTTAACGCCCTCTCCACGGCAGGCTACGTTTACACAACCTGCCAGGTAGCTTCCGGTGGAGATTGCCCTCCGGTGGATGCGGCGGTCTATGCGGGCGTGCTCTGGTTCACCGGCCTGGCGCCGGGGAGCGCCTGGCACTGGGATGGAAGCTCTGGATTGGTTGTTGACAGCCCGAACCTGACGGTGAACGACCAGGTTTACCTGGCCAACTACCTGGAAAACGGGGGCAGGCTTTTCTTAAGCGGGTGGGCTGCAGCTGCCGGCGCAGGGGATTTTGTGAAGGATTATCTTCATGCCCAGATGACCGGTCAATCGTACAACCTGCTGGCAGCCGACGGCCTGGAGGAACCGTACCGGGGAGTTTCTTATGAATTTACGGCTCCCGCATACTTCTCGCTTTTCCTGCCGGCTTCGCATGCGAAAATTGCATTACTTCCCCGGCCTTACGCTTCCTGGGACGGAACCTCCATGGCCGCGCCCTTTGTATCCGGCGGGGCGGCGCTGGCCCTTTCGCGGGTCCGGACCCTGGGGGTTGAACTTGCTCCCGGCCAGTTAATCAGTATATTGAAACAAAGTGTTACTTCCCTGGACAGCCTGAAGGCCGGGGTGACTTCTGGCGGCACGCTGAACCTGAAGCAGGCCCTGGACCACGTCAACGCCCTGCCAAAGCCCGGCAGCACTGGTGGCACTGGCGGCAGCGGCGGTGGTGGAGGCGGCGGTAGTGCACCGGCCCCGGCGCCCGGCGTTGAACCAGCCCCGGGTACCGCTGAACTGAAGGCCACGGGTGAAGCACAAAAGGTGGAAGTGTTAAACGGCCTGGTGGCCATAGATGTTCCCGCCGGTGCTTTGCCCAAAGATGCCAGTCTGACCATTGCGGTGGCCGCGGAAACTCCGGCCAGTTCCCCTGCGGGGGCCGTAGCGGCAAGCCCGGTACTGAGCTTCCAAACTTCTACTCCCCTGGCCAAACCGGTGAAGGTCGGCATCAAATACGATGCATCCAGGCTGGGAAGCCTGGACCCGCGGACGCTTCAGGTTTTCCGGCAGAACGACGACGGAACCTGGGCGGCGGTGGGCGGCAGGCTTAACCGGGAAAAGGGCACCGTGGTGGTAGAACTGAGCCATTTTTCCAGCTACGCCATCTTTGCTCTCAAAAAGACCTTTAATGACGTTGGTGCCCACTGGGCGCAGAAGGACATCGAGCTTATGGCCGCCCGGGGGATCATTGGCGGCTATGAGGACGGCACTTTCCGGCCCGAGAAACCGGTAACCCGGGCCGAACTGGCCGCGTTGTTGGTGAAACTCCTGGGCCTCTCCGAAATGCGTCCGCAGGCCCCCACCTTTGCCGACGTTAAACCGTCTGCCTGGTACTATGGGGTAGTGGAAGCAGCGGCCTGGGCCGGGCTGCTTGCGGGTGACGGGCGCAACTTCCGGCCGGACGCCACCCTCACCCGGCAGGAGATGGCCGCCGTGGCGGTACGCCTGGCCGGACTGACCGGCAGTTCTCAAACGGTAAGCTTTGCCGACGAGCGGGAAATCGCTCCCTGGGCGCGGCAGGCGGTGGCCGTCGCTTACGCCCGCGGCCTGATGCGGGGTGTGGATGACCGGCTGTTTGCACCCTCGTCCGTGGTGACCAGAGCGCAGTGTGCAACGCTTCTGGCCCGCCTGGGCGACCGGCTGGGACTCTTCGAGGAAGCCGTCACCCTGGAAGGCAGGCTCGTGATGAGCACCGTTGAGCGTCCGCACTACGAGCTGCTCGCGGGAGACGGGAACTACGTTTTAATCGCAGACCGTTCGGATCAGGCCCTCTCCCTGTGGCTCGATGCCCACCTGGGCCGGAATATACGGGTGAAGGGTTACCTCGTCCCGGGACCCAACATCTACATGCGCGGACCGGTCCTGCGGGTGATCAACGCCGAATCAACCGAACTGTAAGGAAAAGGGGCGGTTTTTCCGCCCCCAAAAATTTCTATAATTACTGTGTTCCGGTGGTTGTGGCAGGTGTTCTCTCATGATAAGATTAAATTATAACAGTGCGGGCAACTTTAATTTAATGGAGGCACCCCCCTTGAAAGGATGTGTTGCCT
The DNA here is from genome assembly GCF_900142025.1 of Desulfofundulus thermosubterraneus DSM 16057. Taxonomy (GTDB): domain Bacteria; phylum Bacillota; class Desulfotomaculia; order Desulfotomaculales; family Desulfovirgulaceae; genus Desulfofundulus; species Desulfofundulus thermosubterraneus. The sequence continues at coordinate 46,819 of NZ_FQZM01000024.1, forward strand.
TTGAGTACGGTGGCTAAAAAGCTCAGCGCGCTGGCATCATCGAAAAGGCAGCCGGGCAGCTAAATTTCCACGCCATGCCGGCGGATGTTTTCCCTCAGTTCCGGCCCGGCCGCTTCCATCAACACCAGGTCCACGGAAAAAGGTTCCGCTGCCGCCAGTACATCGGCATAGAGCCGCCAGAAATCCGCCTCCCGGGGCAGGCCCGCCACAGCCAGGTCGATGTCCGAATGCTCGTCAAACCGGCCGCCTCCGGCCAGAGAACCGAAAAGCCAGACCCGGCAGCCGCCATGCCGGCGGACTACACCGGCGGCCCGTTTGGCGGCGGCCAGGGCCAGCTCTTTTCTTTGAGCCAGTTCCTTTTTACGCTGCTCCCGCCTTTTTAAAAGCCCGGCCCGCATTTCAGCCAGATCCTGCTCACTGTAGGCCATGGTGATCACCACCGTTTTGTTCCCTGTCGTCCGCCTCCGCTAGCATATCCAAAAAGGAATTGATTGTCCGCTGAAAATGTTCCACCGTATCCGGCATGGCTTTAACCAGGGATTCCATGCGCTCCCACTCCAGATCAAAACCGTAACGGTGGCGAAAACGGTGGCGGAAGCTCAAAAAAGGGGCCAGCTCACCGGCCAGTTCGCTGGTTATTACCGGGGGGCGAATCCCCTTCAAAGGCAGGGTCATTTGCTCCAGTAACAGCCGGTGCCAGCTTTCACTTTTGGGAGCGGTCCTGTCTATTTCCTTGGCGATATGCAAAAAAATCTTTTCGCACCCGGAATAAAAATCGTGCAGAATAGAGCCGAGGGCGCGCAGGATGATGGTGTTTTTTACCGGTCTGTTTTTATAGGGCTTTAGCGTCTTTTGCAGTTCCTCGCTCAGCCGTTCCAGTTGCTGTAACTCCAGGCGGATGCGGGATTCCAGTACAAGGAGTTCGGCAGTCACCATAAAACACCTCTTGAAACAATATTATATCACCAATCGCTCCGGGCCGTTAACCGGTATCAGTACCGGGATTGGATTTACGGCCTTTTTAATTGCTTCCCGGACCACTACCTGGTAAAATGAAGATGGTGATATAGATGACCGACGACATGCCAAAGGATAAATATGACACCACTATGAAGGAACTCTTTACAGACAGCGAAGAGGACCTGATCCGCTTTTTCTGCCAGATAGAAATGCAGGTGATCCGGCAATTGAATATCAAATTTCCCCTGGTGGAGAAAAAGAGAAGCGATTTGATCCTGGAATGCCGGACAGAAAAGGGACCCGCTGCAGTGCACATGGAATGATTTTCCGGGAGGTGGAAAACATGCTCGATCTGGAACAGTCTGCCGGTTACCGCAGGATTTTTAATAAGGGCATAGAAAAAGGTATAGAAAAAGGCATAGAAAAAGGCATGGAAAAGGGGAGGCGGGAAACGCTCAGGGAGAATGTTTTAAGGCTTCTCTACCGGAAGTTTAAAAAACTCCCCGCTCCGTATGTAGAAAAAATAAGGACGCTGGATGAATATGCCCTGGGCATGATTCTGGACAACATCTTTGAAATCAACAGCCTTTCCGAGCTGGAGGAATACCTGTAAAGGGCACCTGCGTAAAATCGCATCATTATTTACAGGTCAAGAAAAAAGCCCGGGGATTACAGCACCAGCCCTTCAGGCAGGCGGAATATTTCTTCCCCGTTGGCGGAGAAACCGGGAAGAAGGGGAGAGCTAAGTGTATCTTCCGGGCCGTACGCGCCGGCCAGAAGCCACCCCTTTTCCCCCGCACTGAATATTTCCACGGTCTGGGCGAAAGGATCCACCACCCAGTACTCCTTCACGCCGTGTTTCAGGTAGAGCCTGCTTTTTTCCAGCCGGTCGCGGCGCCCCGAGGCCGGTGAGAGAACTTCCACCACCAGATCCGGCGCGCCTTTCAAGCAATTTTCAGTGAGCAGGTCAAAGCGCTCCCGGGAAAGGTAGAGGACGTCCGGCTGCAGAACCAGGTTGTCGGCCAGCACCACATCGAAAGGCGCAAATAATACCAGCCCCATGTTGTGCTTATCCACGTAGGCCCGTAATAGCCCGCCGACGTTGGCCGCTATGTACTGGTGCAAAAAACCGGGCGAAGGTGTCAAAATCAGTTCCCCCTCGATCAATTCGTACCGCCGCCCGTCGTCGATTTGCAGGTAATCGCCGTAAGTCAGTGTACCCCGGAGGGAAGATTCCCTGGGTGCTGCCTCGGTCACTGAAATCACTCCCCGCCTCTCTATTCCCTTTGCCATTCTTGAATCCAGACGATCCAGGGAAGATGCGCGCCGGCTGCGTTGAACAGGCGGCGGTCGCCCGTGACCGGCTTTACGTTTCTGGATGCGGCCAGGACAAACGAGACGTAACAATCAAAGTAAGAGTTCAAAATACACCCGGCAAGAAACAATGCGTGAGCAGCAGCTTCATCCCTTTTCCAGCAGCATTAATGCTTGTCTTGTTGTGCATACACGGGTCAGGGCCCGTACGTCCGGAGTATGCAGGTCCTTGTCCCCGCTGACGAAGATGTCCGGATTCGCGAGCAGTACCGAGGCCAGGACAGCAGCGTCTTTCGGGTCGCGAAGGTACCTTGCCGCCTCCCAAATTTTCTCCGTAGGGGGCATTGGATGTTTTTCAACCTTGAAGGATTGCAACATGATGTTAATAAGCTGTTCTCTGCCTGGGAACTTGCGCGTCAGCACTTCCCGGGTTTCCGCCAGGAGGAAATCGTCAACCACGAGAACATGATCTTCTCGAATGACTTCCAGCAAGCGTCGCTCCGGCCCAGAAAAAACCATGCCAGAGATGAGCACGTTGGTATCAAGCATTACTCGCACAGTTAATCTCCCGCCGGATAAAGTTTCTTGATCAGTTGTTCCCGCACGGCCTCGACCTCCCGCTCCAGGTCTTCTCTGGTATATCCTTTCTGGCGGGCTTCGGCTTCCAGCTCCTCCAGAAGGCTATCCAGGGGAGACACGGGTTCCAGAACCACCCTGCCCCTATCAGCATACACCCGCAGTTTGGTTTTGGGCGTTAGACCCAGGGCATCGCGGATGGGTTTGGGAATTGTCACCTGACCTTTAGGAGTTGGAGATACGAACTCCACATGCATCTCTCCTTTGGTGGTTTTCTTACTATAGTCTAGCATGAATTCATACGGTAAACAATAGGAAAGAAGGGCGCGCAACCCGGATCGCGGTTGCGGATACCATCAAGACCACCAGTAATATCCTGATAACCTCTTCGCGTATCATTTCCACAGCCTGTGGGGTTACCCACTTCATCTGGAAGCCAGCTCCTCCAGAGCCGGCCTGTACTGCTCAATGATCTCCCTGGCCAGTTCCAGATCCTGCCTGACAACAAGCTTTTCGACAAGCACATCCAGGACCTGCTTCAGCTCACCGGGCGGGAGCTTGAGTAGCTCATCTGCAAGGACTTCACGGGTCATGAAAACCACCTCCTGCTCTGATTACACACCAAACAGAGTGTTGCTGCGACGAACTTTAAAAACATATCCCTTGACGTAGACCATTTGGCAACCGCTGTTTGCATTGTGCCGGCGGCTCTCGAAAAAATTTTTTTCTTCCGGGTGGAACTTTTTCGCCCTTCCAGTTGTCTAACTAACCAGGTAACCGAGGAAAGCCCGTCCAGGCAAGGAGGAATTCTGGAGGGTGATGTAGAATATCCCTACCTCGGTGGCTTGCTGGTTAACGAGGGTGCTACTGCACCCGGAGGAACAAAGTGGCAGCACGCAACGCAGCCCGGACGAACCAGGAGACGGGAAAACGGAAAAGGGGGGATGGGCGGCAGGAAAAGCCCTTGCCAGGTACGACGATTGAAAGCAAATCGGCAAAATACATTTTAAAGGAGGTTAAAACTGGATGCGTAAATCCAGGAAACTGATTGCCATCCTGGCCACCTTGGCCCTGCTGGCGACCCTGCTGGTGCCGATGGTGGGACCGGCGAGCGCGGCGACAGAAAACCGTGTTTCGACGGTTCCTGTTATAGCCGACGACGCTAAAAATCAGCCACTCGGAGTTTTGACTTTTAAAGAAGATAGTGATTTCCCCAGCGATTTGGTGGCTGGTAGGACCTTTACTATTACGTTTCCCTCTGGCGTAAAAATTAAAAATACATTTGACACAGTGCAAAATTTTGTATATTGGTCTAACAGTGGTAACAGTGGTGGTGCTTACACCGAACTTAATGTTGCGAATGTAAAGAAGACTGGCGACTATACTGTTGACATAACTCTTCCTTCTGGTATCAACGATAATGTGGATGCCATTCAGATTCGCCCGATTGTTGACATTGACGGATTCGCTGGCGGCGACATCGAGGTCACTGTAGAAGGCTTTGATTCCGGCATTACTGGCGGCAAGTTCGTTTTAGGACGAGTGGCCGGCGGTGATACGACCGCTACCGCAATTGAAGTGAAAACTATCGGCGAGAGTGGTCAGGGCGGTGCCATTCGGATTACCGAGAATGCTGTTGGCGCTATCGGTAATGGTGTGCAGAAAATCACCATTAAGCTTCCGGCCAAATTCAAGTGGGATAGCAGAATGGACAGCAGTGAGATTAGCTTCTTAGGCGGGCTAAGTGGCTCTGTTGTCACTGCGACCAAAGTTGATGGTCGTACCTTCGAGTTCACGTTTGATCCCGTAGACTCGAGGGCTCAGCGGGGTATCATTCAGATTGATCCCTGGATCGTGGCGGAGGACGGTGCCAATTATGGCGATGTCGAAGTAAGCATTTCCGGGGACAAGATTGATGATGCTGACCTGGTAATTGCTAAATATGTAGACTTTGGTGTCACGGTCAAGGCTGATGGAGATCCAGAAGAGGTACTTGCCGGTCAATTTGATTCTGAGTTAACTAAAATTTATATCAAAGAGAACGTAGACAATTCTCTTATCGCCAACCGTAAGACCAAGATTGAGTTTCCGAACTGGGTTAAGATTACTGATGTTGATGTAACTGACGCTAAAAACATCAGCGATCCCAACACTGGCGACGGTAAGAGTGCGGAAAATTCTTTCGAGGATGTCATTAAGGCTGACATCGATGGTACCAGCAACGAAGTAGAGTTTGTAATTCCTGATGGTAATGGGAAGACTGAGTTTAAGCTCAAGTTTACCGTCTCAATTAAAGCTAATGCCAGCGGTGACATCGTAGCAAAGGTTTCCGGTCGTGGCGGCGTTGAAGGCGAAGTCCTTGTCGGTAAGGCACTAACTCCCGTGACTGTCACATCCGAAGCTAAGGACATCAAGGTAGGCGTAAAGGGACAGCCGATTGGAGACATTATCATTACTGAAACGAAGAAAGAAGCTTTAGCTGAAGGTAATTTAATTGTGGAGCTTCCGGATGGTGTAGAGTGGTCTAGCGATCCTGTTGTTGAGGTTATTGAAGGTAATGTTGACATCGATACCGACGGGATCGACACGAATGATAATGTTTTGACCATCCCCATTGACAATGCCAGTACTAAGCCTAGCAAGATCAAGATCTCTGGAGCGAAGGTTGACCTCGACCGTACCATTCCTGAGGGGACCGTTGAAGCTTCCATTAAAGGTGATGCTGTTGTAGCCAACGATAAGAGCAAGCAAGGTTGGTTGTTTGGTACCTCTAACCCAGGTAGTGATGGTTCTGCCACTGCTCTGGATGAAGGTGAATTTGATCAAAGCAGTTGCGCGAAAGTTGTAGTTGCCAACGTTGTCACTCCCGCTCCCGGCGAGAAGACTGCTACCGTAGTGTTCAAGGTCAGCGACACCAAGTTCACCGTGAACGGTGTGGAGCAGACCATGGATGTGGCCCCGTACGTGAAGAACGGCCGGACCTACGTTCCCGTGCGGTACTCCGCCCAGGCCGTGGGTGTGGCTCCTGAGAACATCCTCTACAGCGGCGGCAAGGTGACCCTGATCAAGGGCGACAAGGTCGTCCAGTTCACCATCGGCAGCAACGTCATGCTGATCAACGGCGTGGCCGTGACCATGGACGTTAAAGCTGAAGTGACCAACGGCCGGACCATGCTGCCCTTCCGTTGGGTTGCCCAGGCTCTGGGTGCCAACGTGGATTGGGATCCGAACAGCCAGGCCGTCACCATGACCCTGTAAAGCTTCTAAAGCAAACCGGGCTGGAACACCTGATGATTCCAGCCCGGTTTTTTCTTTGTAAGCGTCAAACCCTACCCACCTGGCACAATCCCCGGGTTTATAGGATAATCTTCCTATCTCAATATTTTTCATTGATGCTCTAAAAAGCTGT